>JBJMGI010000057.1:0-24251 GCA_045807945.1 Terriglobales bacterium
GAGCGAGCCCGAGCACAGCGAGGGCGAGTCGAGGGATCTGCATTTGCTTTTCGCTAGCAACTAGCAACTAGCAACTGCTTTCAGTGCCTCCTGAACTCTTCCTTCTGCCCCGTGATGTCCTTATAGACGAACTCCACGAAATCGTTCGATTTAAAAACATCCCAATTCCAACTGTCGTACTTGGAGAGCACGTTCTCCTTTTTTAACTGCTCGAGCGACTTGCCCTGTTTTACGTTTTTCTCCACGATGGCATAGCTGTCCTTCAGCATCGCCAGAAATTTCTTAAGATCGTCCACGTTTGCCAGCGGCCCGTGCCCGGGGATGATCTTCGTCTCCGCATTCAGCTGCGGAATGATCTCCTCCAGGTTTTTCATCAGCCCCTTCACACTGCCGCCGCTGTCGATATCGATGAACGGAAACACGCCATTGAAGAAGTCGTCACCCATGTGGACCACGTTCGATTGCGTGAACCACACCACCGCGTCGCCGTCGGTGTGTCCATGAGGAAAATGTACCGCGCGGATGTCTTCGCCATTGATGTGCACTGTCGCGGTGTTGTTGAAGGTGATGACCGGCAACGCGACCTTCGGCGCTGGATCGCGGTGCTTGTCAGGATTCGGATCAGGGTTGCCGGTCGCCAAGCGGGTGCGCACGTTGTCTTGCGCGATGATGGTGGCGTGTTGTCCCCAGTACTGATTGCCGCTGGTATGGTCGCCATGGAAATGTGTATTCAGCACAAACCGCACCGGCTTGTCGGTCACGCCCTTGAGCGCAGCCTGTATCTTTTCCGCCAGCGGCGCGTATTGGTCGTCGACGATCAAAATCCCGTCATCGCCAACGGAAACGCCGATGTTGCCGCCGGCGAATCCGCCGGTGCCATCGATCATGTAAATGTTTCCCGCGACTTTGGTGATGCGGCTTTGTATCTTGCTGAAGTCCTGTTCCTGCGCACCTGCGATGCCGAGCAACAAGAAGCACAACGAGGCCCATGACAACTTACGCATGACTCACCTCATGGCTAAAAAAGTTTTAGCAGCTGACTGCCGTAGGACCGATACAGTTCGAACTTCTGATAGTGTTTCCCGATGCGCCTGAACAAAAACTCCGCCCGCCCGTCGCCGTCCGAATCCACCGCGTCCACAAATTGCAAGATGCCGACCGTGTCCAGGTGGTCGTCATCGGTGACGCTCGAAAACAATTTGTGCGGCAGGTTGTCCAGGTCCACGTGCGCGACGAGGGTGACGTAGCGATGGAAGGTTGAGCTTTGTCCGGCTGTGTCCTTGCGTTGGATCGGTGACAACGCCGTTAGCACCAGCACAGCTTCGTTATTCGTGGCTGGATCATAGGCGCGCACCTGCACATTCTCCAGCGTGGGCTTTTTCAGAGTGCGCGTTCTGCTGCCACCCGTGGTCGTGTCACCTTCTGTGCCGGATGCGACCTCCGTCTCGGCCAACTCGCTCATCAGCTTCGTCAGCCGCTTCTCTTCTTCCGGCTTCCACAGGAAGAGGAACGACCGATCGTCATCCGGCGTCGCATCGGAAATCGCCGCCAGCAATTTGTTGTTCGACAATTGGATGGGCGATTGCTTCGGTGCTGGCGGCGGAGCGTTGACCAGCGGCGAATTTTTTGGTGGCGCCCCGCGCCGCAATTCCGGAGCATCCGGATCAGCAGCTTCCGGTGCTTCCGGCTTGCTCACGCCCGCGCTTGGCTCATCAGAGGCACCCCGCCTCATCCGCGGACGATCCGGATCATCATCCGTCGCCGGCGGCGCTGGGGGGATCGTCTTCGGCGCCGGCTTGGTCGTGTCCGGCCCGCCGCCGCGTTTCAGTTTCGGAGGTCCCGTGTCTTTTGCCTGCTCTTTCAGCGCGGCTTCTCGCGCCTTTTTCGCTTCTTCCTGCTTCCGCTTGGCTTCTGCTCGTGCGGCGATGGCTTCCGCCGAATCCCACACACCGCTCGCAATCCAGTTCTTCTCTTTGTCGGCAGACGCGCCCCGGATGGTGAACAGTCCCTTCGATTCGCCTGCCTCGCGCGCCTCGTACACGGTTCCGGGCTGTATCGCCCACGGCACCGGCGTTGCCATGTATGCGTCGGCGTCGAAATATCTTCCTTCATTCAAAATGATTCCCGGGATCAGCCGCGGAGCATACTTCACCGGCGTCTTTGATTTGCCTTGTGTAGCCGCTCCACCCGTGGCCGCGGACGCCTCGTCCGCGGTTCAAGCTGTTGAAGAAGTCACTGCCGGTCCGCCGAAGGCAGTCCGCAAGCGCCTGGCAGACGAGCGCCTCAGCGTCACCCACAAGTTCTCCGTCGCCGGACACGATGGCTACATCACCGTCGGTCTCTACGAAGACGGGCAACCGGGCGAGATCTTCATCCGCATGGCCAAAGAAGGTTCCACCGTCAGCGGCCTCATGGATTCGTTCGCCACCGCCATCTCCATCGCCTTGCAGCACGGCGTGCCGCTGCGCCTGATGTGCGAAAAGTTCGCGCATACGCGCTTCGAACCCAGCGGCTGGTCGGGGAACCCGGAGATCGGCTTTGCCAAGTCGATCATGGATTACATCTTCCGCTGGATGCACCTGCGCTTCCTCACCGGGCAGCAGCAGGCCCTGTTCGACGGACTGCGTCCGAAAACCATCGGCGCCATGCCTCCGGGCGTGCCCGATGAGAACGGATTGCTCTCCAGCGGGACAACGCCCCCGCAAGGCGGGATCGCGAACGGACCTTCCGTCTCCGGTTCTGCTCAGCTAGGAGCTAGTAGCCAAGCGTCCGGAGCGCCGACCGATCGCGGCCTGTTCCACGCCGCCGACGCCATGAAAGACTTCGTCGACATGGGCGACGCACCTTCGTGCCACGTCTGCGGCGCAATCATGACGCGCAACGGAAGTTGTTATCGCTGCATGTCGTGCGGCTCGACCAGCGGGTGCAGCTAGTTTGTGTATCCACGGACCTCTGGTCCGTGGTCCCGAGCGATTTGGTAGGTCAGGGCTTCAGCCCTGACTGCGAGCGGAGCGAGCAAAGAGGCACCTGCATTTAGGGTTTGGGCGGGTCAGCCCTTCAGGGCGGACATCAGGGGCCGATGAAATTCCGCACCGTGACCCCTTAAGGGGTCACGGTGCGGAGGTTAAAAGGAATCAGCTTTGTGTCAGGCGTAAACGCCTGACCCGCCCAAGGATCTTCTAGCAACCAGCAACCAGCAACTGGCAACTTGTTTTCCGGCAACTGCAATGAGCACGCCGACCAATGCGGGTGCAGATGGAAGTCGCGTGGTCCCGCTCGTCACCTCCACCATCATCGCCACGCAGCACGCCTTCGACCTCGCCGAGCACCTCCGCGACGAAGAGCTGAAGCAGAAGATCTACGAGGTCTACACGCTGGTGCTGGTCCTCGACCGCCAGATGGCGGCGCTGGAAGAGGAGAACCGCACTCTGCGGCGCGAACTCGCCGAGCGGCGCCGGGTGATGGCCGAGCGCAAAGGCG
The DNA here is from genome assembly GCA_045807945.1 of Terriglobales bacterium. Classification (GTDB taxonomy): domain Bacteria; phylum Acidobacteriota; class Terriglobia; order Terriglobales; family Acidobacteriaceae; genus CAVQGF01. Next base: position 3,481 of record JBJMGI010000057.1, read on the forward strand.
TCTTCGGATATTGGTTCAAGGAAGGCGAGACCGATCCGCTGTGCCCGGTCTGCTGCGAGCGCGACGACGCGCTCAGCTACCTCTCGCAGGTCGAGCACGTGGAAAAGGGCTCCCGCCGCGTCTGTGGCACCTGCCAGTCAGTCTTCTGGGAGCTGCTCAAAAGCAACCTGCCGGTCGTGCCTGAGGATGGGGGGCAGCGGACCTAGTCGTGCAGGACAACATTCAGAAGCGAGCTGTGGACCTGCAGTGTACCGTTGTATTTAATGAAGCCTAGCTTCCGGAAGCGGTTCAGGAAAAAACTGACGCGTGAGCGCGTGGTGCCCACCATCTCAGCCAAGATCTCCTGGCTGATCTTAGGGATCACGGCCTCAGGCACTCCCTCTTTGCCAAAGCGCGCCAATAGAAGAAGCACTCGGGCAAGTCTCTTCTCGCTTGAGTTGAACAGTTGATCTACAAGGTCTTCCTGGAAGCGAATGTTTCGCGCCAATAGATAGGTAACGAACATGTCTGAAAATGAATGTTCGCGGTGCAGCGCATCCATCATCACCTTTTTTTCGACACGCAAGAGTTCGCAGGAGGTCATTGCAGCCGCGGAGGACATTCGTAAGACCTGGCCGGCGAGCGCTCCCTCGCCGATAAACTCCCCTTCGTGCACGATCCCGATGGTGGCTTCTTTGCCGCTTTTGGAGACGACGGAGAGCCTCACTCTGCCCTTTTGTATGTAGAAGACGGCGTCGGCTTTGTCGCCCTGCGAGAAGATGGCCCTTTTTTTTCCAACCGATACCAACTTCCTGCCAGTGCCGATGGTGGCCAGGAAGTCCTTTGGACTGAATTCCTTAATTTTTTTTAACGCGACTGCAGACTTCATGTTGCAAAAGTATCACCTGCCGCATTATGCGGGGAGACTGCTTAAGCTGCCTTTTTACAGCCGCTTACGCCGCGATTAGGCTGCACCTATCTCATAGGCGTTGTCAGGCTAGCGCGCACGTTTAGCTATGTTCGATAGTTGACATAGGCTTCGGATAAGGATACCGTCTGCAGGTTAGCGATACGTTAGCGAATCGGCCCTCTAATGAAAAAGAACAGCAGCAACGGCAATGGCAACAACGGCCACCACGCGGGAGAAGGTCTCAATTTCTCAAGTGTCTTGAAGGTGGATGTTCCCCTTGGCCGCCATGGCAAGCACCGGGACCTGGTCACAAAGATCCTGGCCGATCTGGAGCGCGCAAAGGCAGACACCGCTGTGTGCATCCCGCTGGAAAGATTGGAAGGGGAGAAGATGCAGAACGTTCGCTCTGCCCTGAACCGGGTCACCCGCGAAAAGAACATGGACGTCGCCACGTCAACCGATGACAAGTACTTGTACGTGTGGCGCAACGGCTCGTTGTAACTCGAACATTCCCGCTTGGCTCAACCAGAAGAGAGGCGCGGCGCTTCAGTCGCCTTCATCCCCCGAAGAACTCGACTTCAACAGCGTAAAAGCTACGATACATGCGGGGACGGCGCACCCCGGTAAATACATACCAGCAGGAACAAGCACGCTTGTCGCGTCTGGGCGATGGGCAACGGAGTGAGAAACGCGATACTGGGCGGGTGCGGTCGTTACTGATCCGGGATAGTAAACCTTGGCAGAAACTTTGGCCTGCATAAATTACCTCAGGGGACTCGTGTGCATAACGAGAGTGTCTGAATCCTAATTAGCCTCTGCACTGAGAACTGGTCAAATTTGAACAACTGAGAAAAAAAGATTTGCGCGGCTTGCGGTCTGCACATTTCCTGTCGCTCCGGTTTGCGAGCACAGAGACTTACTTCTCTTCAGCCGCGAGACGTCGATCGTAATGGGGCTGAGTGCGGGGCAAGCCGATACAAAGCTCGCACTTCTCACCCGGCTTCGCGCCACAGGTTGGGCAGCGAACCGTCAGCGCAGGGTCCCGTCTGACTTTCATTTCCTGAATATTGCAACTTCCCAGAGTAGCGGGCTGTTCAATTTTGACCACTGCATTTTCCGTCCGACTTCCCCGCGTTTTCGGCCCCGAACTCACTCCTAACTCGTCTCGAATCACTATTGCTAGCGTGTAAGCCGTCCGCTCCCCCCGCAACACTGTTTGCAAAGTGAGCAATTTTGCACAGTTACGTACCGAACATAAGAGGCATACTCCTGTTTCGGCCCCCATCAGCAAGGTTACTCACTCAGCATTCATGTAAGTCCGCGGCGGCGAATCGCCCCGAGGAAAAGGAGACGATGCGCATGCGCGTATTCAACAGGTTCAAGCTCGTAGCATTCCTCACGGCGATCACATTCGTTATTGGCACCACGTCATGCGGCGACTCAGACAAGAAGGGCTCCGCGGGTGCCGGAGGTTCAGGTGTAGCGCTCGGAGCTGCCGCCGGCTGCGCGATCCTCGCCGGATCCACGATTACAAACACTGGTCCGACCGTGATCACAGGTGGAGACGTTTGCCTCAGCCCCGGCACGGCGGTCACGGGCTTTGCTGCAATCGACGCGGGTCCGGGCGTGCTGACGCCGCCGGCTGTCTTCCATATCACCGATCCGACAGCCGCCCAAGCGCAGCTGGATCTCACCACCGCTTACAACAATCTGGCCGGAACCGCGGGCGGAGCTTCGCTCCCCGGCGACATCAGCGGATTGACGTTCACGCCCGGCGTCTACAAAAACGCAAGCTCAGTCGGGCTCCTCTCTTCCGCCGGCGCAGTCACGCTTAACGGACTGGGCGATGCCAACGCTGTGTTCATCTTCCAGATCGGCTCGTCGCTCACCACCGCCACCAGCTCGCAAGTCATTTTGAGCGGCGGCACGCAAGCCAAGAATGTTTTTTGGCAGGTGGGCAGCTCGGCGACGCTGGGCACTTCTTCCACCTTCAACGGGAACATCGTTGCGCTTACATCCATCACTCTGACCAACGGCGCAACTCTTAACGGTCGCGCGCTGGCTCGCAACGGGGCCGTCTCGCTCGATTCAAATCCCGTCACCGTTCAGTAGTGACGTGTTTCACCGCAATCTCCGCGCATTCGCGGCAAGAACGAAATCTGCTTAAGGAGCTCCAAAATGTCTTCACACTCGCTAACGAAATTTGCCCGGCTAGCCATCAAGATCATGGCGCTGGTAGTTGTCCTGGGCTTCCTGGGAGATCAAGCGCGTGCGCAGGAGCAGACTCCGAAGTTCGAGCTCTTTGGCGGATGGTCTTACATCTATCCCAACTCGCGCCTGCACGCCATCAATCCGGCGGTGAATGCGAACCAGGAATCGAACGCGCGGGGCATCGGCGTCGCCGCAACTTACAACCTCAACCGATGGTTCGGACTGACCGCCGACTTCAGCGGAACATACTGGCCCGAGCGTGAAACGCCCGCCCAGCTTTCTATCCTCGACGATTCGCTGTTCTACAACCTTTCGTTCGGCCCTAAACTCACCTGGCGCCACAAGCACTTCTCGCCGTTCGCAGAAGGATTGTTCGGCTGGCATCGTCTCACGCAAATGGATGTGCCTCTCGTCGGTACCAGCGACCACTGGGGATTCATGCTTGGTGGCGGACTCGACGTTCCTTTAGCTAAGCACTTCGGACTGCGGCTCATCCGCGCCGACTACGTCTTCTCGAATCACCAATATCAGCCCGATAACTTGGTAGATTCCACGCACGTTCGAGGAGTCCGCTTGCAGACCGGCGTCAATTTCATGTTCGGCGGCGGCGCAAAGCCAACTCCGCCAAGCGCTTCCTGCTCCGCGCAACCTGGGGAAGTTTTCCCGGGCGAGCCGGTCCGCGTGACGGTGATGCCGAGCAACTTCAATCCCAAGCATGACGTTGCTTACTCATGGAGTGCGACCGGAGGAAAGCCTTCCGGCACCGAAGCCACAACGAATGTTGATACCACGGGTCTCGCTGCCGGCACTTACACCGTCAGCGCCCGCGTAAGCGACGCCAAGGATTCCAAAGAAAGCGCTTCCTGCCAGGCAAGCTTCGCCGTGAAGGAACAACCTAAGAACTCTCCGCAGATCTCGTGTTCGGCGAATCCGGCCACGGTGACTTCCGGCAATCCTTCCGCCGTCACCTGCACCTGCACCAGCCCCGACAATAGAAAAGTCAGCATCACAAACTGGGTTGCGTCTGCTGGCAAGGTCTCCGGCAACGAAGGCAATGCTACGGTGGATACTGCCGGCCTGCAAGCTGGACCGGTTTCCGTCAACGCAACATGCACAGACGATCGCGGCCTTACGGCCACTGGCAACGCCAACGTGAATGTAGAAGTTCCCACCAAGGCGCCGGACGCCAACAAGCTGAATGAAATCGAGTTCAAGAAGAACTCAGCCCACGTCGACAACAAGGCCAAGGCTGCCCTCGATGACGTTGCTCTGCGCTTAAAGAGCGACCCCGAAGCCAAGGCGGTCATCGTCGGAGAGTACGCAGCCGGTGAAAGGACTGGCAAAAAGTTGGCGGCACAACGTGCTGTCAACGCCAAGTCCTATCTCACACAAGGCGAAGCCGGACAAGGCATCGATGCCACTCGCATCGAAGTTCGCACCGGTAACGGCGGCGAGATGAAGGACGAAAACTGGATCGTTCCCGCTGGCGCGACCTTCAGCGGCGATGGAACCGAGCCCGTGGATGAAAAAGCAGTGAAGCCCAACCAGAGCTTCGGCACCAGCCACGGCGCAGCGCCCGCAAAAAGGACGGCGAAAAAGAAAGCAGCAGCTCCAGCACAATAGCTGTATCAGGACTGAAATAAAGCGCCCGACTCTTCGAGAGAGCCGGGCGCTTTTGCGTTTGGGTGGCCGGGCTGCCCTACATTCGCCCCGGCGAATGTAGGATCACACCACGTGATGCCACGATTCCTGCCAGCACTGCCAGCCCCAGACACAGAGGCGAATAGAGGTGCGTGTCCCAATATGCGAAGCGGGTTCCGAGCACAGTCTTGGAGAATCCGATGGTCGTGAAGTTGCCGATGCTGCAGCAGAAACACGCCACAGAGAATCCAGGAGCCAAGACGGAAGAGCGGCGACCATGAGCCGGTAGCAAACAGACCGGCACGGCCGCAGATGACGACCGCGGCGGCTGCGAGCAGGTAGCTACAACCTAGGTAGGCAGCGGCCCGGCGTCCAATGTACCGCGGCCGTCGATGGTTGGCACGACGGCGTCCGTTGCCCACTTTCCCCCGCGCGCCCAATAGACATGAAGCGCGGCGAGGAACAGCATCACCGAGGCGAAGACCCCAGCAGAAATGATCCGAACGATTTGCAAGGCGCAAGTATACCGGCGGGTGGTGGGTGACCCACCCCAAGCCGTGACGAATCAGAGATTCTTCAACTCCACTCCGTTGGTGGCGATCTCTTCGTCCGCCAGCCAGGACTTCTGCGGATTCTGCGGATCGACATGCACCTGAAATTGCCTCATCGGTTCGATCCTCGACTTCTGCTACTCCTACCAGTTCCAGGGAGAGTTCTACTCCGGCCAGCGACAGTGGCATCTGTTATCGCCGGTCACGGCGGAGCGCATGGGTACGGCGCTTGAGCTTGTCGAACAACCCCATGGTAGGGAATTGTAATCGCGCGCGGGTGCTTCTTACTTGAAGCTTACGTCCACGATGGTGTCCACTTCCCAAGGTTGGCCGGCGAGGTAGATGGGATCGTACTTGTAGCGCTTGACGGTGTCGATCGCGATCTTGGTAAGCACGTCGCTCGCCTGCGTTATGGCCTTCGCTTCGGTAACGGAGCCGTCGCGGCCGATGGTGGCGGCCACCTGGATTCGGCCCGAGGTAAGCCCGACTTCTTGTCCGCGAGCAAATTCCGGCGCCGGATGCGTTTGCAGATGACAACCTACGTAGTTCAGCGGCAGCGGAAGTTTGCCCTGCACGGGTGCGTCGAGCATGTGCTTCTGGAATGAAATGGCGACGTCACTCAAAACGGACGCTACGCCCGGAATGGTTGGCGGCTCTGCCTTGGCGAACTCTTCTGACTTATTAATAAGCGCAACCAGGTGAACGCGCTCGGTCTTCCGCGCCATCATGAGTTGTGCAGTCGCCCAGGTGACCTCGGCGATGCCGGCCGGCGTGACGCGGTCCTGATAGCGCATGGCGGCGCCGCGCACCATGTCTTCCGCGAGCGATTTATCGTAAGGAGTGCACAGGACGGAATACGTTTTTCCCATCAGTGCGGGATCGCGTTTCCAGTTTTCCAACTCGCTGAGGCTGGCTGCCATCACCCTATCGACCAGCCGCTGGATGTCGCCATTCGAGTGACTGTGAACGAAGTCGCCGTCTGGCGAAGGCGGCAGAGGAGCTGCATCTTTATCAGAGGACGCGGTGGCCACGGGAAGATGTTTCTCCTCCAGGCTCTGGCGCAATCCGTTCACCCACGCGGTGTATTTTTCGTCGTTCATCAGCGGAATGGCTTTTTCGTACTGGGCAAGCGCTTCCGCTTCTTTGCCGGATGAGCTCAGGATCCCGCCCAGCTCGACGATCGCGGCGAAGTCTTGCGGATCAAGCCGCTGAGCCTCGCGATACTGCTTGATGGCTTCGGCTTCGCGGTGGCTCATGCGCAGCGCTCGTGCCGCCTCCAGGTGTGCGGATGCCCGCTGCGGCTCCTTCGCAAGCACCTTCAGCAAGAGCTCGGTGCCTTCGGCGACGTTGCCCAATTGCAAGTAAGAGAGGCCGAGATAACGCTCGAAGACCATGCTGCCCGGGTTCTCGCGCGCGCCGAGCTGTGCTTGCTTCACCGATTCGACCAGGTTATTGGTGTAGTAAAGTGATTTCGCGTAGCACTCGCGGCCCATGTCCCAATCGGGATAGAGTTCGAAAAGTTTTCCGTAGGCTTTGACCGCCTCTTCGTGATGTCCGGCTTCGCAGGAGACGGCGCCCATGTTGTTGAGCGCTCGTCCGTCGGTGGGATTGATCGCCAAAGCTTCCTGGTACTGCGCCATCGCGCCGATCAGATCGTTCTTGGCGTGACTTAAGAATATTCCGTAGTTGTAATGCGCGTTGAACGACTTCGGATTTGCATCGATGTCGTCGCGGTAAGCCTTGTCCGCGCCTTCAACGTCGTCAGAGGTTTCCACCGCGTCGCCCAGCGTGGCCTTGGCTTTGTGGGAATAAGGAGCGAGCCGAACGGCTTCCTTCATCTCGCGGACCGCGCCGGCAGAATCGCCTTTCGCCTTCAACACCATGCCCAGGACGCGATGTCCTTCGCCGAGGTTCGGGAATTTGGTGACGATAGCCTGTGCCTCGGCAAGAGCCTGGTCGTTCGCCCCTTCGTCGAGCAGCACGAGCGCGAGCAAAGTGTGATTCTCCGCAACGTCTGGCTCGAGTGAAACCGCTTTCTGCGCTACCGCAACCGCGTTTTCAGGATCATCATTGTCTAAAACCACGCGCGCCATGAAATAAAACGTCGCGCCGATCCCTGGCTTTTCCGGAAGCCCGTTCAACGTCTGCACCGCGCCTTGGTAATCGCCCTTCTCTATCGCGGAACAAAGTACGTCGTATGCGGGCAGCCATATTTTCTGCGCAGTGCTTTGCTTCAGCCGCATCGCCTGTAAGGTTTCATCCTGTGCCCCACACTTCTTTAGACCGGCGGCGACGGGATCAGTGAGCGCGAAGTCCAAGCCGCGCTGCACAAGTGGTTCCAGCGAGCCAGGCTGAACTCCGACGGACAGGTAGGCGATCGTGTCTGGCAATGAAAGCGGGTTGGGAGCGGCCGGCTGAGTCTTGATCTGCGCGAGAGCAGGAAGGAGAGCAACAACAAGCAAAAAAATCCCGGATTGAGCCGCAATTCGCTTCATGGCGCAGGATTATATGGTCGAAGTGCCGAGATAAATAGGTAACTTTAGACACTAAACTCCGGCGTCATTGTCGTTTCGGGTACAGTAACAAGGCCTTGCAGTGAACAGATTTTGATTGACTCAGATGGGATCGTTGACTATGGCCAGCGAGACGAAGCCGACTACCGAGCCGCTGATCCGGAATATCTCTGACACTGCACTGTGGGTGGCGGTGTATCGCGCGCGCGAGTCGGAGCGGCCGGACGCCGTCTTCAACGACCCCTATGCGCGCAAGCTCGCCGGTGAGCGCGGCGAGCAAATCGCCCAGGCGCAGACGTTCAGCGCCAAACACGACTGGTCGTTTGTTGCACGAACCTGGCTGATCGATCATTTCGTGAACCAGGAAGTCGCCGCGGGCGCAGACGCGGTGCTGAACCTGGCTTGCGGGCTCGATTCGCGTCCGTACCGGCTGGACTTGCCGCCTCAGCTGCGCTGGATCGAAGTCGACCTGCCGCCGCTGCTTGCTTACAAAGAAGGGATCCTTGCGGCGGAGAAGCCGCGCTGCCGGCTGGAGCGGATCGCGCTCGATCTCTCGAATGTCGCCGCCTGCCGCGAGTTGTTTGCGCGCATCGCGGCGCAGAACGAACGCGTGCTCGTGATGACGGAAGGCTTGCTCGTCTATCTGGAGCGGGAGCAGGTGCTCTCGCTCGGACAAGACCTCGCCGATGCAAAAAAATTTCAGCGCTGGATCTGCGACCTGCAATCGCCTGGATTGCTCAAGATGTTGCAGAAGAAAATGAACGAGCAGATGGCGGCGACTCCGTTCCGATTTGCGCCGCCGGAGGGTCCTGACTTCTTCTTGCAATGCGGATGGCGTCCACTCGAAGTGCGCACGCTGATGAAGGTCGCCGCGAAGTTGAAGCGTCTACCTTTCATTATGCGGCTATTTGCTGCGCTGCCGGACTCGAAGGTGCCAGGGAACCGTCCCTGGGGCGGCATCTGCCTGCTGGGCCGAGATGGTAAGTAGCGCCACCGCGGAAAGCCCTGTCCTCTTTCCGGGATGGCGAGTCCTCACATCTGCATCTCGGTCGGTATCTCTGGATTCATCAGCGACGAGCCGCCATCGGCGCAGATGATCTGCCCGGTGATCCATGCGGATTGCTCGGAGCAGAACATCGCGACCACGTTGCCGATATCTTCCGGCGTTCCCAAGCGTCCCATCGGAGTCCAGCCACGCTGGTGCCATTTGCGGACCATCTCCTGCACCTCGGAGGGAAGCGAGTTGAGCACGCTGTCCTCGGTCCATCCTGGAGAGATGGCGTTCACGGTGATGCCGCGGCGCGCCATCGCAACGGCGAAGTAACGCACCAGCGACTCCATCGCAGCTTTTGCCGGCCCCATCGCGACCCACGGTTGCAAACCGCCGGTGACGCTGCCGGCGTGGTAAGCCATGGCGAGGATGCGCCCGCCGGAAGGCATCAGCGCTGCGGCCTCTCGCAGCGAAACCAGAAAACCTTTCGCTTGCGAATTGAAAGCTGCGTCCCATTGCTCAGTCGTGATGTCCATAGGCGGTGCGAAAAATTGCGGCGCTTCGGGACGAGCGTTGGCGACGAAGATGTCGAGCTTCCCGAACTCGCTTTTCACCTTTGCGAAAATGCTGCTCACACCCTCGATGCGAGTGACGTCGGCCTGCAGCATGAAACCGTCGGAGCCGCGCTTGCGGACCTCCACCAGCGTTTCCTTCGCTGCTTTTTCGTTCTGAAAATAATGTACCGCGACTTTGGCGCCCTGCTCGGCCAGCTTGAGCGCGATCCCGCGCCCGATTCCGCGCGAGCTTCCGGTAACCAATGCGTGCTTGCCCTTAAGCGACATGGGGGGACCCTCCTGCAAATCGGCAACACTATACGCCCGTCGGAGCACCGATAGTGCCGACGCTGCGGTAAAGTAGCGATAGCTATGACCGCGAAGCAGTTCAGCCGCATCAGCAAGGCGATCTCCGACGCGAAGCGCTATCGCATCCTGCAGCGCATCGCCGGGGGCCGCGAGCTGAGCTGCAGTGACGCGAGCCGCGGGCTCGGGATCACCGCTGCTACCTGCTCCCACCACCTGAAGGAACTACACGATGCCGGCCTGATCGAGGTGCGCCGCGAAGGGAAGTTCGGTTACATGCGGCTCCGCAAACGCATTTGGCAGCAATACCTGGCGCAGCTGGCGAAGCTCCGGTAACACAACTCTTTTCCTTCAACGCAAGATCCCTCGACTGCGCCCCACGCCCGACCCCGCTCTCGGAATGGCGAGAGCAGCTTTCCACAATAATCTCTGAATCCTTCCTTCTTGGCCCGAATCATTTAGATGGTCATCAATTCGATAGTCATCTAACTATCGAGTGACGGAGGATGTCATGCCAAGATTGAAAGATAAAGTCGCAGTAGTTACGGGCGCGTCCAAGGGTATTGGAGCTGGGATCGCCGAACGCTTCGGAGCGGAGGGCGCGAAGGTAGTGGTGAATTACTCCAGCGACCGGGCCGGCGCGGACCGAGTCGTGAACAAAATCAAGCAGGCAGGTGGGGAAGCGGTTGCCGTACAAGCAGACGTCTCGAAGAAGCAGGACGTCGACCGCCTGTTCGCCGAGACAAAGAAGGCGTTTGGCAAGCTCGATATCCTGGTGAACAATGCCGGCGTCTACGAATTCAAGTCGTTGGAAGAGATCGACGAACCGCATTTCCGCCGCATCTTCGATATTAACGTCCTAGGCCTGCTCAACGCGACGCAATCTGCGGTGAAGCAGATGAACGGCTCGGGAGCGATCGTCAACGTGAGCTCGGTCGCGGGCACAACCCCTCCGCCCAACGCTTCGGTTTACAGTGCAACGAAGGGCGCCGTAGACGTGATCACGCGCTCCTTGGCGCAGGAGCTGGGTGCGCGCAAGATCCGCATTAACGCACTTTCGCCGGGCTTCACCCTTACCGAAGGTGTCGATGTGGCCGCCGCGGATCCCGCATTCCGCGAGTACGCGATCAGCCGCACACCACTGGGACGCGCCGGCGTTCCCGAAGACATCGCCAAGACAGCGGTATTCCTGGCGAGCGACGATTCTGGATGGATAACGGGCGAGAATATCCTGGTGGGCGGCGGGGCAAGGATGTAAGAAGCGGCCGTCCAGTCTGACGGCGGACCGCGAAACCACATGGGAAAACGCAACGGACGCCTTCGGGCGTCCGTTTTTCTATGCGCTATCTAGGCGGCACTGCGTTTCGGATCGCTGGGCGCGGGTTCGGGCTGCGCCTCCACCATTTGGAAAGAATTATTTATCGTGGTGCACATCGAGGTCCCGCTGCGGTGCAGCTTCTGGCTGGAACGGCAGACGACTTTGCAAAGCAGGAAGCGGTTGGGGATCTTCAGGGAAGCGGCGAATACCAGACCAGAGCGCATGGTGGAACCTCGTCGAGCAAGATTGGCTGCATTCGGCGAAGGGACTTGAGGAAGCGGCTCCGGCAAAGTAGCTACTTACAAAGATACTACGGTTTCCGCGGGGCGCGGCAGCAATCGCGCGAGATCTTGCTGAAAATCCAGAAACTCGGCTACGACGTTGGCGACTGTCGGCAAAGTTGACGTCTGTTTGGTACCAAGGTACATTAGTACCGTGAAGACGCAAGCTGACCGGCTGGAAGTCGAGCGGGTGCAGACCGGGGTGCGCATCGAGAAGCGCATCCTGAAAGTGCTGAAGGCGACGGCCGAGCTCAAAGACATGACGCTTGGGGACCTGATCGAGGGAATCGTGCTGCACGCCTTCGAAGGGAAGACGCCTTTTTCGTCTAATTCCCTGAAAGAGATCGAAGAGCTCAAGCGGATCTACGGGCTCAAGCTGCGCGCCGGCGACAGCCACCGGCTGAAGGAGAAGCTATGAAGGTTTTTGTCGTCGTGGTGATCGCACTCGCGGTCGGCATCGCCCTGCTCTCTTATCACCTGCGTGGAAACAATGCTCCGGGAACTGCGCGCGAACGCGCTGAGTTCGAGTTCGTGGCGCACAGTCCATATGCGCAGGTTTTTCCGCTGTTCGGGGCAGATAAAGAGCGGCTTTGGGCCGGGAAAGATTGGGATCCGACATTCGTCTATCCCAACCCGGCGAACGATGTGCAGGGCGCAGTTTTCACGATAAGGCACGGACACGCGACAACGGTTCCGTGGGTGAACACGGTTTTCGATCCGAAGAGTGGACACGTGCAGTACGTCTATGTGATCCCGGAGACGCTGACGACGCTGATCGACATCCATATTGCTCCGCAGGACGCGAACAACACGAAGGTGAACGTAATGTATGAACGGACGGCGTTACGCGCGGCGGGCGATGATCGCGTGCGGCGCATGGCTGAGCACGACCGCAAGTCCGGGCCAGAATGGGGCGAGCAGATCAACAAATATCTGGCTTCCGCCAGATAGCATTCAGCAATCAGCAATCAGCAATCAGCCAAACCACGTCAAAATCGCTCTTGCCTTCAACCATTCAACAGTCAGCCAAGTCGCGCAAAAAATGGCTTCCTTGAGGGCTGAGCGCTGACTGCTGACTGCTTCCAAAGCAACCATCCAGCTACTCTGCTGCATCTCACTCGCAATTCCCAGAATTCCGTGCGGTACCGGGCCCTGCTGTCCCACAAACTGAGCAGTCCTGGAGTTTTGCATGCGACGCTTATTGGTCGTTCTCGCTGTCCTGCTGTGCTCTGCCATTCTCAATGCACAGGAAAATCCGAAATATGAGCTGTTTGCGGGGTATTCGCTTCAGCATAACAATGGTTTGAATGCGAGCGGGTGGGAGGCGTCAGGTGCGTACAACTTCAACCGCTGGATCGGCATGAAGCTGGATGTGGACGGGCATTACGGCAGCGCCTCGAACATTGACTTTTCCCATTCCATTCAATGGCACACAGCGACAATTGGTCCGCAATTCTCCTGGCGTTTAAAGCGAGGGACACTGTTTGCGCATACTCTCTTTGGCATTTCCCACGAGCATCAACATGAGCGATTCCTAGCTCCCTTCCCGGTGCCGTTTCCCACTGACTTTGAGGCGGCGAGGAATTCGTTCGCAACCGTGCTAGGGGGCGGCGGAGATTGGAATCTCGGTAAGCGCTTTGCGTGGCGGGGGCAGCTTGACTACACACAAAGCGCTTTTTTTACGGTTCGCGAGAACCATTTGCGGTTCTCGACGGGTCCAGTATTCCGGTTCGGAAAGCGGTAGTAACGCGTTCTAAATCAGCAGCTTACGACTAAGTTGTGGGCGAATTCGTGTGCCCATGCTAGACTGTTGTTCGTACGTTCCGATTTAGAAGCGGTTGTGCGCAGTACTTGCCTCAAGCTGGTTCCTGCCTGCAGTATCCTCCGATTCAAAATTCGATGCGTAACATCAAGCAACAAAGGAATTTGATCCATCATGGAACAAGGAACAGTGAAGTGGTTTAACGATGCCAAGGGTTTCGGATTCATCTCGCGCCAGAGCGGCGAAGATGTATTCGTGCATTTCACGGCTATCCAGGCGAACGGTTTCCGTAGCCTGCAGGAAGGCCAAGCAGTGCAGTTCGAAGTGAAAAAGGGACCCAAGGGCCTACAGGCTGAGAACGTACAGCCTCTCTAAACCACAGCGCACAAAAGATCAGGCGGCCGCCAACCAGCGGCCGTCTTTTTATTTGTAGTTTCGGATTCGGGTTTCGGGAAGGCGTTAGATGGGTCGGCGTACATACGCCGGGGTTCCCGCATCTCAACTTTCATGTTGAAACTCGGTTTTGCTACCTTGTTGTTATCGGCTTTGTTCTCGGTCGTGTTACTCGCGCAGGGGCCCGACAAAAAGCCTGCTGCTGATGTGCCGACCGTCCGCTTTGGTCCGACGAATTACGAGCCGGAGGGCATCACCATCCAGGCAGGGCAGACGGTGAAGTTCGTGAACACATCCGACTTCACGCACACCGTGACCGACCAGCCGCAGCCTTTGCAAAAAGATACCGGATCGGCGCGTGGCGACATTCTTCCCAAAGGCGCGCAGCCGTTCGACTCAGGTGAGATCCAGCCGCAGCAGACTTGGGAGCACAAGTTCACCACCAAGGGGACCTACCGCTTCCATTGCCAGCTGCACGAGATGGAGCGCATGTCGGGAACCATCAACGTGCAGTAGCTCTTACGCCGATAAGGCAGTGGCGCAGAATGCGCAGCGCTTGGCGGCGATGGGAATATCGCTCATGCACTCCGGACACTTTTTGGATGTCGGATCGGGCGGAGCCTCACCTCGCCGCGAGCGCGCGACGTAAGCGTTCATCGGCGCAATGATGAAGAAGTAGATCGCCGAGGCCACCAGCAGGAACGAGATCAGAGCATTCAGGAAGAGCCCGTACTTGATGGCGCTGCCGTTAACGGTGGCGACGAGCGCGGAGAAATCGGGCTTGCCGACGATGGCCGCGATCAGCGGCGTGAGCACGTTTTCTACAAAGGATGTGATCACTGCGCCGAAAGCGGCACCGATCACTACCGCCACCGCCAAATCGACAACGTTCCCGCGAAAGACGAACTGCTTGAATCCTTTAAGCATGCGATCCTCCTGCTAGTCGCGGCAACGATACACGAGAACAGTTGCCGGTTGCCAGTTTCGCCGGTAACGCCAAATAAAAAGCGGGCCTGGTCGGCCCGCTTGGTAATGAAAAAACTTTCAGACTACGGTTTGGGGGTTTCGGTGCCTGAAGGCTGGCTGGTCGTGTCAGCCGGCTTGTCGCTCTGCGGCATGCCCTGCTTGGCGCGGTCTCTATCGTCCACGCGCTCGGCATTTTCTTTGGCTGCTTCTTTCTTTTGTTCCTGGCGTTCAGCCAAAGTACCGGAGACAGCCGAGCGGACCGTGGCCAGGAAGGCGCGCGCTCCTGGAGGAGGCGGAACTGCGCCGGTCAGAATGCGCTTGTAGGCTTCTTCGCCCGAAAGTCCGTACACGGCCTTCGTCGAATCGTCGTCCTGACGAATAGCTGCGCCGTTCAGCGTCGCGCCCGCGAACAATCCTTTGGCGCGCGAGTAGGTCAGGATCCCGGTGTCGGCTTTGATATCGGTATTCGCCGAAACGTGACGCCCGATCGGGCCAGCGGCAGCGGATGCGTCGCCGCCAAGCTGCACTTTGTTGCTGAGCAGCGCGGTCATGCCTTTCTCGTTCATGATGGTCATGACGAGATCAACACCCTCCACGCCGATCTGCGCGCCCCAGCTTCCGCCAGAAACTGCGAAGAACGAAGGAGCGCTCCAGCCGCCGCTAGGCAGCCGGCAAGTCGCGACGCCTTTGCCGTTACGGGCCCCGAATACGAACCCGCCCTTGATCATGTTAGGAACAACGGCGACGCACTTTGCTTTGTCGAGCACTTCCTGCGGAATGCCTTTATCGCCGGCACCCATGATCTCTTTTAAGACGTCACTCGCCTTGTCCAAACGGTCGAGCGCATCTTCTTTGGCGGTAGCAGCCCAACTCAGGGTGCTCATCGCCAGCGCTACTGTAAGAATCAATACCTTTTTCATATTCGCAACTCTCCTCAGCGATCGTCGAGTATCGCAATCAGTTAGAGGAGCAGCACGCACGCGGGGTTCGCTGGTGGGGAACGGAAATCGAGTGTCAGAGGACGGCAAATCTGGCCTAAAATGCAGGAGATGGAAGGCGACCAGCAGGTCAAAATGCCCACCGTGAAAGAAGGCGCCAAGGCGGCTGACCCTTCCAGCTACTGTCCTACCTGTGGAGCCCGCCTGAAAGACCGCGGCTGCAAGATGAAGTGCGAGAGCTGCGGATTTTATTTGAGCTGCTCGGATTTCTACTAGCGGGAACGTCGCCTAGCGAAAAAGAGCTCGTCATTCAAAGTTCCCGAACTACTGCAATTGCAATTCCGCCCCGTCGGTGCGGATCAGGGTACCCGAGGACCCCCGAATCGTAAGCTCGTGCGTGTGCGGCGCGGTTGAGCCGCTAACGGTGATACGGAATGGAATGACTAATCCAGCGCCGGTCGGTACCACGCTCATGCTGCTGCTGTGGGAGGCACCGAAGCCGCAGGTCACGCCTGTGGGAAGCGGCGTCACGCACGTCAGGGTGGCAGATGAATTGAACCCATTCAGAGCGGTTGCGGTCAGCGTGTAATCCGCGAAGACCGTTGCTCCCGTCGCGGTGATGCTCTGCGTTTCTGGTTGAATGTCGAGCGAGAAATCTTTGATGTTGACGGTGAACTGTCGGCCATGCGAACCCGCCAGTGTGGTTCCGGTGACGTCGATCAGATAGCTGCCCGGCGGAGTAGTAGCTGCGGTCGAGGTGATGGTGGCGGTGACGCTGGTTCCGTTGGAAGTCGCTGCCGGGTTCAGGTTCGAAAGGGTGCAAGTTGCTCCTGCAGGCGCTCCTTCTATCGCGCACGCCAGCGCGACGTTCCCGGTGAATCCATTCAATGCTTTCACCACGACCGTGTCGGTGATGTTCGTGCCGACGTTCGTGGTGACGATCGGCGTGTTCCTGATGACGCTGAAGTCCTTAACCGCGAGCGTGACATTGTTCGAGCGGGTCAAATTATTCTGTGCCGCGCTCACGCCTGAGATGAAGACGGTTGCGTTTGCCGCCGGAGTAGTTCCGAATGTCGTTTGCAGAGTCACGACGGACTGGTAGCCGTTCCCCGGATTTGCGGTCGCAGGAAGCGGCGTGCAGGTCACGCCCGCAGGCAGCAGTGCGCCGCAACCAACGGTGATGTCATCAGTCATTCCGCCGAGCGGTGTGTAGATGACGGTGTACTGGGCGGCAGATCCGGCATTCACGTTCTGCGTTGCCGGTGTGACTGCCTGGATGAAGTTCGGACCAAAGGCCGTGACGTCAATGTTCGTCTGACGGACGAGTGTGCCGGCGGTCGCCTTTACAGTGATGGGGTAGGTACCGTGGACAACCGCGCTGGTTGCGTTCACCGCGACCAGACCTGGAGTGGCGAATGAACAGGTCATGCCCGCTGGCAATCCTGAGCAGGAGAAAGTGATCGTGCTGCCAAAACCCGTAAGAGGAGTGATGGTGACGCCGGTGCTGGCTGAGTTCGATTGCCCCGATGGTGGCTGTGGAATGGTAAAGGCGGGCGCGTCAAGCGCAAGAGTGAAGTCCTTCACCGTGACGGCAAAGGTGGCGGTCTTTACCTGTCCGCTAACCGTGCCGGCCACGTGCACGGTGTAAACGCCGTGCGGCGTTGTGGCCATGTTGGAGCTGATGGTTGCAGTTACGCTACTGCCGGCGGCACTCGCCGCGGGATTCGCGTTGGAGAGCGCGCAACCCATGCCTGCAGGAGCGGTATCTATGGTGCAGGTTAGCGGAACGCTTCCAGTGAATCCGTTCAAGCCCTTCACCAAAATGGTATCTGTGATGTTCGTCCCAACGTTGGTGGCCACAGTTCCGGTGTTCGCGGTCACGGTGAAGTCTTTCACTGCCAGGGTGACGTTGGTCGAGCGCGTTACTCCGATCCCGGAGCTGACGCCGGAAATCGCGACCATCGCATTCGCTCCCGGTGTTACCGCGAATGTGGTTTGCAATGTCACGATCGACTGATTCCCCGGAGTCGTGCCGGGAGTGACGACTGCCGGAACGGGGGTGCACGTAACGCCTGCGGGAAGAACTCCGCAGCCGACCAAGATGGCTTGATTCATCCCGCCGAGCGGCGCGAAGGTGACTGTGTACGCGGCGGAGGCTCCCGCGGTGACGTTCTGCGTTATCGGGGTTACAGTCTCGGTAAAGTTCGGGCCGAAGTCGGTGACGTCGAGCGGCTGCGTGCGGATCAGCGTGCCCGCGGTCGCTTTGATTTGCAAGTGATACGTGTTCGCCGTGACCGCGCTGGTGGATGTGACTTTGAGAGTTGAGGCGAGTCCAAGCGCCGTTGGAATGCCGGAAGCCGGGGTGAAGGCGCACGTGACGCCTGCCGGCTGACCGCTGCAGCTGAGAGAAGCGGAACTGTTGAACCCGTTCAGCGCGGTGAGCGTGATCGGAACAGTGAGCGAGCTTGATTGTCCCGGAGGAGGCTGCGGGATCGTGATCTCGTTCACGCCGAGGCCAAGTGAGAAGTCTTTGATATTGACGGTGAAGCTTGCGATCTTCTGCTGACCGCTGTTGGTGCCGGTGACGTCGACGGTGTAGGTGCCCTGCGGCGTTGTGCCCGCATTCGAAGTGATGGTCGCGGTGACACTGGTGCCGGCGGCGCTGGCAACCGGGTTCGCGTTGCTCAGGTTGCAGGCCGTGCCCGTCGGCGTGCCTTCGATGACGCAAGTGAGTGCGACCACTCCGGTGAATCCATTCAGGCCTTTCACCAGGATGGTGTCGGTGATGTTCGAACCGACATTAGTGGCGATGGTCGCAGTGTTCGCGGTGACGGTAAAGTCTTTCACCGAGAGTGTGACGTTAGTCGAGCGCGTCAGGTTATTGAGCGCGGCGCTGACACCGGAGATCGCGACCGTCGCGTTCGCGCCGGGGGTAGTACCGAAGGTGGTCGTGAGTGCAACGATGGATTGATTACCCGGCGTGACTCCCGGGGTTACGACCGGCGGCACAGGTGTGCACGTAACTCCCAATGGCAAAGCGCCGCAGGCGACCACGATGTCCTCGGTCATGCCGCCCAGGGGTGTGTAGACCACGGTGTAATTGGCGGAGGAGCCCGCAGTCACGTTCTGCGTTGTCGGAGTGACAGCCTGGGTGAAGTTGTGGCCACCTGTAGTCACCGTGAGCGACTGGGTGTGGTTCAGAGTAGTTCCAGCTGCGCCCTTAATGGTCAAAGGAGTGGTGGCCGAAGCGGCGACAGAAGTCTGCGTCAGAGTAAGCGTGGTGTTTGCGCCCGCGAGCGTCGGCGTCACAGTCGTTGGATTAAAAGCGCACGTTACTCCCGTGGGCGGAGCGACACACGACGGAGTCACTACGGAATTGAATCCCTGGTCGGCGAAGAACGTTACCATTGCGGGCGTAGCCGTGGTCTGGCCCGCGGCAGGCAGCGGCAGCGTCACAGTGGTTGGGTTCAATGACAGATGAAAATCCTTTACAGTGAGCACGAGTGGAATGGAATGCGTCTGCGCGTCGCCCAGCGCATCCAGCGAGATGGTGTTATAGATCCCGAACGGCACCGCGGCTGTGGTGTGCAGCGTGACCGTAACCGCTGTCCCAGTGGAAGCCGGAGTGAAGTTGTTCGTGGAGAACGTGCAAGTCACATTCACTGGCAGACTCGAGCATGAGAGTGCTACCGGCTTTGCGTATCCGTTCAGAGCTTTTACATTCACGCTTATGGTTCCATTCGATCCGGCGTTCACGGAAGTGGAGGGCGTGGTCGAGGTCACCTGAAAGTCGGTGGTCTTTAAGCTCAGGTTCGCGGACGAACGAGTCACGCCGAGCGATGTGCCGGTGATGTGGAACGTGGCAGTCGACGGGAGCGTCGTGCCGCTTGTGGTACTCACGGTGACTGTGGAGCTTGAGCCAGCACTGACCACAGGCGGCACAGCAAGACAGCTCGCTCCAGCAGGGAGGTTCGTACATCCGATCGTGATCGGGATCGTACTAGACAGATCCGTGGTGTTGGCGGTGTAAGAAGCAGAATTCCCACTCGTCACAGTTTGTGAGGCGGGCGTGCCAGCGACTGTGAAGTCGTCGATCGCCAGGAATTCCTGGGCGGTCGTAACGTCTCCTGCTCCATCGTCCCCTTGCACAATGAACCATTGTTCGCTAAGCGGTGCTGTAGGGCCTGCGCTGACGGTGAGGATCGCCGTCCCGGTTTCGCTGATTGGATTCATGTCGAACTGGCAACTCACACTTGCAGGAGGACTGATGCAGCTCAACGTGATATTGGAACTTGTGTAACCGTCGTGGGGAGATGCCGTCAGGGTGAATGTTGTCGTGCCACCCCGGACAACATGCGCTATCCCGGGAGACATTTGCAGAGTGAAGTGCGGGTTGAGAACAATATTGAGGTTCGCCGGAGCCGTCTTACAACTGCCCGCCCAGCACGCCCGAATGTTGAGTGGCGTATTCGCAACTGCGGTAGAGGGTTGTGTCTGGACAAATAGCTTGTCGTCGACCGGTGCACCGGGACGAACGGTATTTTCGATAAACGCAGAGCAGAAAACTGAAGAAGGAACGGCTCCGCAACCGACGTCTACAGTGCGGTTGAAGGCCCCTAACGATTTGAGCGTCACCGTCCATTCTGCATTTGTTCCTCGAGGAATCGTCAGGGTAGCCGGCGACACACTCTGAATCTCAAAATCAAAGACATCAAACGTGGTAGCGGTATCATGCTGCACGCTTCCGTCATCGCCATGGATATTGAAGTTGAAGGTTTGCACGCTGGAATCGGCCACATTCAGGCTGAAGGTCCCAGGACTGGAAAACGAACTCTGATTGAAGCTGCAGGTGGTGGGCGCTCCCGAGCCGCAACTTAACGTCACTGTGCCGGAATATCCAGGATCAAAGATGACAGAGCCCTGCAAAACACCAGTAGCATTGGGTAGCGCCCCCGCCGACGGGTTTGTGATCTTTATGTGGTAATCCGGCGGTACCGAACTCGCCAACGAAATCTTCCAGACACCTCGACCATAAGTAGAAGCCCGCAATTCGTGGACGGGACCCACATTGAACGTGCGCAGCTTCGTGACGGGAACGTTCGGCAGGTTAGGACCATACTCGAACCAGTTCACGCCATTGTTCTGTGTCTTGAAAACACCCACGTCCGTTCCGACATAAATGATGGTAGGGTCAACCGGGTCGATGGCAATGGAATCGGCCGGCGCATCGGGAAGGTCGCCAGTAATATCCTGGAAAAAAGGGCCGTTAGGATCTGCCCCGCCGGTGAGCTTCCAGACGTGAATCCCACCAAACCCCATCACTGTTGCATAAGCAGAGCCGCCCGTAGGGTCTGTGGGATCGAGCGCAACACTAGAAACGGGATAGCCGGCGCTGCTGAGGATCCACCCTTGCCAGGAAGAATCGCCGCTGTCAGCCGTGGTAGTGAACCATAAGAC
>JBJMGI010000058.1:0-56962 GCA_045807945.1 Terriglobales bacterium
CATCACCGGAGCCGCTCGCCGTATCGGCCGCGAGATTGCTTTGCAAGCCGCGTCATGCGGCGCGGATATCGCCTTTACGTATCTCACGTCGCAAAAAGACACCGAGAAGCTCGCAGCTGAGATCGGCCGTATGGACCGCAACGCGCTAGCAATTCGCTGCGACGTCACCGACGAGCAAGAAGTGAAAGAAGCTGTCGCCGAGGTCGAGCGCGCAATGGGCGGCATCGACATCCTGGTGAACAACGCGGCGAATTACGAGACGGTCCCGTTCGAGGAACTCACCGTCGCGCAGTGGGACCGCATGTTCGCCAGCAATGCTCGCGGACCATTCCTCGTGTCGCGTGCTTGCTTGAAGAGTTTGCGAAAAGGCCAGGGAAGGATCATCAACCTCGGCTCCCTGGGCGGCCTGCGTCCGTGGACATCGCACGCACACTACTGCGCCTCGAAAGCCGCGCTCACCATGCTTTCGCAGATCATGGCCAAAGCGCTCGCGCCGGAGATCGCGGTTAATTGCGTTGCACCTGGAATGATCGACACCGGTGAGAACCCCGGCTCGAAGACTCTGAAACACTTCGCGGGGAAGACCCCGATGC
The DNA here is from genome assembly GCA_045807945.1 of Terriglobales bacterium. Classification (GTDB taxonomy): domain Bacteria; phylum Acidobacteriota; class Terriglobia; order Terriglobales; family Acidobacteriaceae; genus CAVQGF01. Next base: position 594 of record JBJMGI010000058.1, read on the forward strand.
GCCGCAACGGCAGCAATCAGGATGTCGCCGACGCCGTCCTCTTCTTCGCGACCGCGCCAAAGTTCATCACCGGACAAACCCTGGTCGTTGATGGTGGGCTGAGTCTCGTCTAATGGGCGGAGCTGCTCGCGGCTTCGCGCGCACGCGGCAGAGTGATACTGAACGTCGTACCGCGATCGCTGCTCTCAACACCTACCGTACCGCCGTGATCGGTAATGATCCGGTGCACCAGCGCTAGCCCCAAACCCGTGCCCTCGGCTTTGGTCGTGAAGAATGGAATGAAGATCTTGTCGAGCTTGTCTTTCGGGATCCCGCTTCCGTTGTCGGATAGCTGTACAACGGTTCGGTCCTCTTTTTGCTCTACCCGTGCGGAGACTGCTACCTCCGCTCCCGCGCGTGCCGCTTCCTTGCTGTTGCGCATCAGGTTCGAGAAGACCTGCCGCAGCGCAGTTGCGTCGCCGATTACTTCGCATTGCGCGGGAGCTTCCAGTTGCAGCGTCAGCCCGTTCTCGCGTGCGCAATCGTTCAGCATGGCGATTAGATTGAGCGGCTCGCGCTGCATGCCCCGTGGACGCGCGAAATTCAAGAAATCCGTGACGATGCGCGTCAGGTTGTTGGTCTCGAGCGCAATCTTCTGCGCGAACTCGCGCGTCTCCGGGTTCGACTCGCCTGCGAGCATCTGCGAATAACCCGAGATCGTCGCTAGAGAATTCTTAAACTCATGCGCGATCCCGGCCGACATTTCCCCTAGCGACGCCATGTTGTCCTGCAGCCGGACCTGCTGCGCCATCTTGTTCATCTCGGTCAGGTCGCTGATCAGGCACGCAGTTCCGAGCAGCGCCCCGGCACGATCCTGCACTGGAGAGATCGTGACCCCCAGCAAACGCGGCTCGCCTTGCGGAGTCACGTAATCCACTTCCATCCGCTGCACCGCCTCGCGCGTTTTGGCTGCGCGGTCCAGAACCTCAGGCAGCGAGCCCTGCACCGGGCGCGTCGCCGTCGCTCCGCGGAAGATGTCGCGCGCGTGCAAGCTGTAGGGCGAGGCATAGCCTAGGATCCTTTTCGCTGCCGGATTTGCCTGCTGTACCAATCCCACGGGGCTGAACAGCACCACCCCGCTCGTCAGGTTCGAGATCACCGCCTCGCTGATATTTTCCGTCGTCGACGCGCGCTGCCGGTCTTGCTGACGCAACCGCTCGAGCTCTTGTCCTTGCGCCTTGAATTGCTGGATGACGCTTTGATAGGTTGCAAGCGTGATGTCGAACTCGTTGCTTTTGTTCGCCGCCTTGCTGCTCTCGGCGAATCCACTGTCGACGAGGCTTTGTCGAATGAAGCGCAGGGCAAAGCCCAACACCACCACGCCCAAAACCCCGAGCACCAGGGCGATCGCCAGCTTCATCATCACCGGATTCGCAAGCAGGTTCACAGGAACAGGCCCCAATACCACCGCAGCAGTGGGTCGGCGATGAACACTGCTGCTACGCCCATGCTACCCAGAAACACGCCGAACGGTATCTGGAATCTCTGATATGCGATGGGCACAGACTTCCACGCGCGCTTCTTCGCGGCAGCGGCCGGCATCTTGCGAAGGTCTTGCCAGCGCGCCACACGCTTTCTCCAGATGACGAACATTACCGCGAATCCAAAGATCGAACCCAGGAAAGATCCCGCGAATATGACGAACATGCTCAGCTTGGTCCCGAGGAACGCGCCCACCATGGCCATCAGCTTCACGTCTCCGAAGCCCAGCCCCTCTACCTTGCGCAATCGGTAGTAGATCTCTCCCACGGCAAACATCAGCCCGGAACTTAGAGCTGCGGCGAAGAGAGCTTCTATCAGAGAATCGAAACGAAGTGCGACACCCATCGGAAGCGAGTGCGGCCAGTGGATCGGGAAAAATGCGGTCAGAAATTCGGGCACTGGAACGATGAAAGTGAAAATAAGCCCGATAAAAAATCCGGAGAGCGTCAGCTTGTCGGGTAGAAGCTTGTGCTCGGCATCGATGAAGATGAGCGCGACGAGAAGGAAGCCGAAGACGCAGAACTTCAGCGTCGCCCAACTCCAGCCAAATTTCAGGAACATCGCGAGAAAAATGACGCCTGTGAGCAGCTCAACTAGCAAGTACCTGGGCGAGATGCTCGTCTTGCAATTGCGGCAGCGGCCGCGCAGCAGCAGCCAGCTGAATACTGGGATGTTGTCGTAGGCAGCGATTGGCTTCGCGCACCCCGGGCAGGCCGATCGCGGCGAGACCACCGAGAACCCGCGAGGCAGACGGTAAATCATCACATTCAAGAAACTTCCGAAAGCCAATCCGTAAATAAACACCGCGAGGGCGAGGAAAGGCGTGAATTCCGGATCCTGAATATGCAAGCTGATTGTCCTGAGGTTGCGCTTGGATTATACGAAACAGGCAGCGAGGTTCCGAAGACTAATCGCAAAAGTGCAACAGATCACCGGGCAGGATGAGCGCTCCATTGGTCTCGGGCGGAAGAGTCGATGTCCAGTTCACCGAGCGCCGGTCCACCAGGCGCGTTTGTGGAGGCGCCGCTTCCCAGGCACCGTTCGTCTCTTTTCGCAATGCGAACGCCAGCGCCGGATGTTTGTCTTGTTCTTCTTTGTCCTTGGCGTCGGTCTGGTGCTTCCAGCTCAAAATCGAGGCTTCGAGGCCCTCGCTGAGCGCTTCGCAGGGAAGCACACACAGGATCCAATCGTGCCGCGCGTCGGTTGCATACGCCCCGTTTTCCACGCCGGGAATAGCTTTCTTGATCGTCGCTCCGTGCGACTGCGCGATCTTCAGGGTGTCGTCATCGGAGCTATGATCTACCACCAGCAGCTCATCGCAAACGCGCAAGGACTCGAGCGCCCGCCCAAGGCGAGCCGCATCATTCGAAACGTGCAGCAGCGCGGTGATCTTGTACATACTCTTGTTTGGATGCAAAAAGGGCGCGAGATTCCTCGCGCCCTTGTCTTCGAAATGATTTTAGCGGTTTAGGGTCGCCGCCGGGGTTACTGTGACCGGCTGGGCCAGTTCGAAGTCGAGCACCGATTCAGACGGCAGCTCGACCTTCTGCCCCTTAGTCACGCCCTGGACACCGGTTCCGGCTGCTGCGCCGGCGCCAGCGCCGATAGCAGCACCTTTGCCGCCGCCAGCGATCGCACCGATGACTGCGCCGAGGGCAGCGCCACCGCCCACGGTTGCAGCCGTGCGCTTACCGCGCGCAGTCCCTAGCTTCTGCCATTGATTGGTCGCGATCTGGTAGCTCTTGCCATTGATGTCGAGCACAGTCATCTCAACCGAGAGTTGCGATTGTCCGGTGAAGTGCGTCGACGGCTTCGCCGCGAGCACTCGCCCTTGCACATCGGCATCGCGCGGGACTACTACTTTGTCGCCGATCGTGATCGCGTTATCGAGTGTTCCGCGGAACGTGTCACCCACCTTCGCCGTCTCCGAGCTGAGCGGATCCGTGATGCGTACGGAAAGTTTTGTTCCCGCAGGCACGGTCACCGTTACCGGCGCTGGAGGAGGTGCAGGCGTGTTGTTGCTTGCCAGATTGTCGTTGCTGTTCGACGACGGCGCATTGGAAGCGTTGTCGCTGTAACTGTGCGTCGGCTTGGTCGAGCTTGAGCGTGCCGGGCTGCTGCGCGTTGCCAACGGACGATGCGGCACAGGCGCTGGTGCAGCTGCCGTGTCGTTGCCCATGTTCATGCCGGGCATGTTGTCCATGTTCGAGGCTGACTGCGCGCCCTGATTGCCGGCGTTGTTGGTCTGCAGATTGTTGACGACCGTCTTCACGCCTTCGACTTGCCCGGCGTCGTTGCCGGCGGCGGTGCGCTCCAGATCGCTGTTGACGGTGCCGGAAAGCGTGACCACGCCCTTATCGGCGGCAACACCGATCTGTTTGTTCTGGATATTGCTGTCGGAGTTCAGCTTGCTCTGCACGTCCGACGCTACCTGCGAATCCGAGCGTGCCCCGAACTTGGTGCATCCGGTCACGGCCACCAGCGCGAGCAGCAGCGTTGAGAAAATAGGGAACAGCTTGGTTCGCATGAAGCCTCCTAAAAAATTTCCGGTTCAAATTTAGATGCTGAGTCTCTCAAAAAAATTGTCTCGCCTGCAAATAATATCTAAACCGCTCTATCTGAGTAAGTTGCGCTCAATGTATGAAGATGTGCGTCAACTCGCGTTCGGGACAGCACAGCCGCTCTCCTGCGAGCAGGGTGGCGGTGCCCCAATCCATCTTAGAAGGAATTTCGGGGCGCGGTAGCGGTTGCGGGCAATCAGGCGGTACGCCCAGGGCCCGACCCAGCGGAACGGGACGTAGCCCGCCAGCCTGCCCAGCCAGCGCCACTTCGGCAGTGCTTTCAGCACCTCGAGCCAGGCGGCAAAACCTCCGTACCACTTTCCATCGGGCGCGCGGACGTGCATCTCGGTCGCCAGCTCTTCGTCGCCATACGGAGTCTCCCGCGCGATTGCCGGCTGGTTGTAGTCGCGGAACTCGATCACGCGCTCCTTGTCGTAGCGCTCCACCTGCTGCCGTGACCACTGGCAAAACGGGCAGCGCCCATCGGTGTACGCGATCAGCCGCTCTGGCGGTTGCTTAGCCATCCCAGGTATTAGACGCTACCTGCTGGTGAAAGATGAAACGATGCCGTTCCGGCGGTGATATAGGCAATCACGCCCCCTTGTGCTAAAAACTCTGTGCAGCTCCAGAACGTATGGACATCAAAAAGAACAACTACGACCCGGAAGGTGGAAAGTTTCAGTACTGGGTCGGATTCAAGACCGATGCCGCCGACGAAGACGTGCAGGCGCGCATCGCGGTTGAGGTTGCGCTCTCGGTCTCTGAGAACGGCGATCTTGCCGACCTGAGCTTCACCGTCCCAAAAGCTTGCCGCAACGACCTCGCGATGACCTTCCTGCAGAAGCAGGAGAACGCGAACATCGTAGATTCACGGATGTTTCTGGCTGTGCCCGGCCAGAATGGCGATTCTGTTCTGCGCGCGCCCGCCGACCTGCAACTCGATCGCAATGGCCGCATCATCGCGATGGAGATCCACTAGAAATCAGTCTTGCGTAGCCAGCATGAAAGCTTCATCATGCTGCGCTTCCTTGCGCGCTTTGATGATCTCTTTCACGTCGCCCATCACCACCACGACTTCGCCCGCACTAAGCAGGTGCTCCGGCGGAGGATTCACGTGGAAGCGAGCCCCGCGCACGTCGACGGAGCTCTTTACCGCGAGCACCAGGATCCCGAAGCGGTTCTTGATGGCTAGCTCCCTGATGGACTTGCCGACCCACGGCGAAGTCTTACCGATGTCGATCTCTTCCAGCCGAAGCGTCTTCGATTGCTCCTTGAGCATCAGGTCGAGAAAGCCCACCACGTGCGGACGCAGCACTTCGCTCGCCATGCGCATTCCGCCGATCTGGTTGGGAGAGACGGTTGAGTTCGCGCCCGCCTTGCTCATGCGCTCTGCATATTTCGGTTCGGTGCATCGCGCCACGATGCGCACGTGCTCATTCTGCTGCCGCACCATCACCGTGATCACGAGATTGTCTTTATCGTTGGCGAGGGCGGCGATGATGCCTTTCGCGCGTTTCAGTCCGGCCTGGTCGAGAACGGCGTCGTCGGTAGCATCGCCGATCACGTACAGCATGTCCTCAAAGCCATTCGCGCCAGTGCCGAGCGGGTCGCGGAATTTTTTGATGTTGTCCTCGTGCGACTCCACCACCACATACGGCGTGTCGGTTTTTTCCAGCTCTTCCGCCGCATGCCGGCCGGTGTCGCCGAGCCCGCAGACGATGTAGTGGTACTTAAGGTTGTCGATGTTTTTTTGCATTCGACGTCTCCGAAAAATATCCGTGATCTCGCCTTCGACCAAGAACGCAGTGTCCGACGCGACGATGTAGATCATCGCCAGCCATCCGCAGCTGATCATGACGAGGTTAAAGAGCCGCAGCGTGGGGTTATGCGCGGTGCTGATGATCTCTTCGTAGCCGATGCCGGCGAAAGTGATCACCGCCATGTAGGCGGCCTGCAGCATGGTGACGTCGGGTCCACCCAGGATGCGGTACCCCGTGACCGCCGCCGTCATGATCACGAACAGCAGCATCCCGGCGAAATAAAGTTTGCGGCGGATTCCCATGCGCTGGTGAGTCTATCGTGGAATTCCACAGGGACAAAGTAAAGAGATAGCTTCTCCTGCCGCATGCGAGAATGCTCCGAGTGGCCGATCAACGACAAAACGCTTCCGCTTTCATCCTTGCCGGCGGCAAGAGTTCCCGCATGGGTGAGGACAAAGCCTTTCTCCAGCTCGGCGGAAAGACTTTGCTGGAGAGAGCGAGGGCCCTTGCATCCACTGTTTGTGGACGCGTCTTCGTCGTCGGCGATTGCGCCCGCTTCGGTCCGGAGGCGATCGAAGACATTTTTCCCAATTCTGGCCCTCTTGCCGGCATTCATGCCGCCCTCTCTGCCACTAAGTCCGACTTGAATCTGGTGATTGCGGTAGACACCCCATTCCTCGAGCCCAAGTTCCTGAAATGGATGTTGCACCGGGCGGCGACAACGCATTCCATCGTCACCGTTCCTCGCTTGGCCTCGGGGTTTCAGCCGCTGTGCGCTGTCTATCGAAAGTCATTCAAAGCCTTCGCGGAAGAAGCGCTCAAGGCGGGCAACTTCAAGATCGATCCTCTTTACGCAAAAGTCCGCACGTCTCCCATCACTGACGCGGAATTGAATCATCTTGCCTTCGACCTGCGGATGTTCGACAATCTCAACACTCGCGCGGAATTCGATCGCGCCGTGCAGGCAAGGGACTAAGTGGCCGACGAGATCAGCCTACTCACTCCAACCAAGACCTCGGGACCGAATGGCGGCTCCAACGGCGGCGGCCCCGTCACGGAGACTGTCCGCGAGCATTCCCATAAAGCGCGCCGCGAGCCCTATATCGAATTCAAGGACGTCTCCAAGGCTTTCGGTTCGAACAAAGTGCTCGATCACGTGAGCTTCGATGTTCTTCCCGGCGAAACGCTCTGCATACTCGGCCGCAGCGGCGTGGGAAAGTCAGTTTCGCTACATCACATTATGGGATTCCTGAAGCCGGACTCCGGCCGCATCGTCGTCGCCTACCAGGACATCACCGATTACGACGAGGCGCAGATGGAGGCCGTCCGCAAAAAAGTTACCATGGTTTTCCAGAACGGCGCACTCTTCGATTCGCTCACCGTCGGCGAGAACGTGGCCTTTCCACTACGCGAGCGTGGTGACCTGACCGAGGAAGAGACGTACCAGATCATCGACGGACTTCTCGAGATGGTCGGCGTAAAAGAGATGCGCGACCTTCTGCCCTCCGATCTTTCAACCGGAATGAAACGCTCGGTCGCAATTGCTCGCGCGCTGGCCGCGCAGCCGGAATGCGTTCTCTACGACGAGCCCACCACGATGGTCGACCCGCTCATGGCGCAGCTTCTCGGCGACCTTATTCAGAAGCTGAAGCATCAGCTCAAGCTCACCAGCATCGTCGTCACGCACGATATGCGGCTCGCGAAAAAACTTGCTGACCGGGTCGTCTTTCTACACGAAGGCAAAGCCATCTTCTTCGGCACCATGAGCGAATGGCAGCGCAGCGACAACCCCGTGCTGCAGGAATTCCTCAAGCTGGACGAGCTTGTTCTGCCCGCCTAGTCCCTTCGGCGATTATTAATCGCCGGGGTTCCCACTGGTTCACCTTGTCGCTCCGCAGTGCCACACTCACCCCATGCAGACTCCGACCCCTGAGCCCGACTTCTTCCTCGTCACCGGCGAACCCGAAGACGACTGGACATACGCGCGCAACTGCCACGTCCACGGCCGTTATCAGCTTCCGCACGGCGAATACGTATGGGTTACCGTCGACCCAGGCGTAACTTGCTTCATTGAGGGGTTGGGCAAGATCGTTCTTACCGAGCTACTGTTGTCACCGCGCTATATTGGGGGCTCGCTCGTCGCGGGAGAGTTTCCGCTGCACGTAAATGTTTACCGCATTCTGAATTATGCAGTCCTCGATGAGCCGTCGTTTGAAGCTGAAGATGTCGAGCTGCTCTGCTCGGCTGAGATCCATCAATCGCGAGAAACGGCAAAGGACTCGGCCATCTTCCACGAACCCCTCGATCTTTCATTCGTGGGCAGGGAAGAGGCCCGCGTGCTCAGCGCGAAACACACGAACTAGCAAGGTGAACATTTAGGCTTTCAGAACTCCTCCCCGCAGGTATGCTTACTGACCACAACGGGGAGCGGGAGATGATGACCTTTCAACGGCGCCAATTCCTACAACTTTTGTCTTATGCTTTCGGAGCCAGCTTCATTCTGCGCCACGGTGAATCAGCTCTGGCACAGAACCCTGCGAGGCCGGTGAGCCCTAATGCGCTTGCGAAGGCAGCTGCGAAAAATGCGTCCGGAGCAACGGAAATGGAAAAGGTAACTGGAATCGGTGGATTGTTTTTCCGAGCTCACGATCCCGCTGCTTTGGGGCGCTGGTACCTGCAACATCTGGGCATCGCGCTCACACCAACCGGTGAGGGTGGAGAGGTTTGGAGCCAAGAAGCTGGTCCGACCTCCTTCACTCCTTTTCCCGAAACAAGTAAATATTTCGGAGACCCTACGAAGGCGTGGATGGTGAACTTTCGCGTACGTGATCTCGCGAAAATGGTGGCGCAGCTACGGGCGGCCGGAATCGAGGTCAAGGATCCGGAATCCTATCCCGGTATCGGAAGCTTTACTCGTCTGCACGACCCTGAGGGAAATCCTATCGAATTGTGGCAACCTGTATAGCGCGAGCCGCAGGTCAGCCGATTAGAACCCTTCTTGCTGTAGCCGCTCGAGCGTGATCGTGCTGGAAGCGTGCTTCTCCTCCAGCATCTTCTCCACGTACTTCGCCATTATGTCCACTTCGATGTTCAGCGGATCGCCCGGCTTGAGTTCGCGCAGGTTCGTCGCTTCATAGGTATGCGGGATGATGGCGATCTTTACCTTCGTTCCTTCTACGGCCGCAACCGTCAGACTGATGCCTTCGATGGTGATCGATCCCTTCTCGACCACGTACTTCGCCAACTCGCGTGGAATGGTCAGTGTGAGCCAATAATCTTCGCGGCCGTGGATCTTCGCCAGCCCGGCAAGCTGGCCAACGCCGTCCACATGTCCCTGCACCACGTGTCCGCCGAAGCGGCGCTCACTAGCCGCCGGCATTGCGAGCTCGAGGTTCACGGCGGTTCCAGCCTGTATGCGAGAAAGCGACGTGCGCGCCAGCGTCTCCGCCGCGAGGTCTGCACTGAACCGTCCCTTTTGGATCGCGAGCGCGGTCAAGCACACTCCGCTCACTGACACACTGTCCCCTTCCGCGAGCTGCGCCGCCGTTCGTGGGCCTGTGACGGTTATGCGCCGCGTTCCGCTCGCGTCCGAAACTGCTTCCACGCGTCCGACTTCTTCAATAAGGCCGGTGAACATTCGTCTCCTCGTAAGGATCGTGGATATAGCCTTCGACGGCAAAATCTATCCCGAACCGGTGCAGCGAAATATCTTTCACCTGCGCCGCCTCGCTCAGTTGATGGAAGCCGCTGCCCGCCGCGAAAGGAACTGAGCCGCTCCCGGCCAAAATCTTGGGAGCATAGTAAAGAAAAACTTTGTCCACCACGTCAGCTGCGAGCGCCGCCCAATTCACCAGCGCGCCGCCTTCGATCAGCACGCTCGTAACCTCCAATTCCCCGAGCCGTCGCATGATGTGCCGCAGATCAGGCCTTCCATCGGATCGCGGCTCTTCGATGATCGGTCTGCCGGTCCCGGTGCGTCGACGCACCGGCATTTGCTTCACCTTGCGACTGTTCGGACGCGTGACCGGAATCGCAGCGAGCTGCACTTGCTCCACTCGCACTCCGCGCGCTTCTAACTCTTTCCGTCGCTTCTCTTCCGCCATCGAGCACAAAACCAAAACATCATTCTGCGCGCTAGCGACCACGCGCGACGTGAGCGGCAGCCGCAACTGCGAGTCCAGGATCACGCGCAGCAGCGGCTTGCGACGCGGCAGCTCAGAGCGGTCCGTCAGCATAGGGTCATCGGCAATGATCGTTCCCACTCCCACCAGGATCGCGTCGTTTGCATGCCGTAGCGTCTGTGCATGCGCCCGTGCCTCTTCGCTGGTGATCCAGCCGCTTCCGGCGGCTGCCGAGCCGATTGCCGTCGGCCCCATTGAGACCTGCGATGGCGGCGCGATCTTGCCGTCGAGCGTCATGCCTGCTTTCAATGTGACAAAAGGAAGCTTCGTGCGGATGTATTTCGCGAACCAGGCATTCAGTGCGCGCGCATCTTTCTGCATCACGCCTTCCAGTACCTGGACGCCTGCGCCCCGCAACCGTTCAAATCCTTTGCCGCGCACCTGGATATTCGGGTCCATCATCGCGGAGACTACCTTCGCGATCCCGGCCTTAACTACCGCATCAGCACACGGACCCGTGCGTCCCTCGTGCGAACAAGGTTCAAGATTCACGTAGAGAGTTCCACCCCGCGCGCGTCCCCCCGCCGCGTCGACGGCAATCACTTCGCCATGCTTCTTGCCGTCATAGGTATGGAACCCCTCGCCGGCAAGTTGCCCGTTGGCATCGAGCACCACCGCACCCACCTGAGGATTCGGCGAGGTCAGGCCGATGCCTTGCCGCGCCAGCTCGAGCGTGCGCTGCATCCATCGTTCGTCTTGGGATAACTCTGCGATGTCGTACTCCAGTTACGCGAAAAGGGAATCCACGAATGCCTGCGGATCGAAGGGAAGCAGGTCACCGGCTTTTTCGCCGATACCGACGTACCGTACCGGCACGCCCAGCTCGCGCGCGATTGCGACCACGACCCCGCCCTTCGCCGTGCCATCGAGTTTCGAGAGCACGATGCCGGTCACCCCTGCCGATTGCGTGAACTGTCGCGCCTGCTGCAATCCGTTCTGGCCGGTAGTTGCGTCCATCACCAGCAACGTTTCGTGCGGAGCTCCGGGGACGAGCCGCTGCGCGGTGCGCGTCATCTTCTCGAGTTCCGACATAAGGTTCGTCTTCGTGTGCAGACGTCCTGCCGTGTCCACGATCACGTAATCGCTGTTGTGCGCCTTCGCGGATTCCAACGCGTCATACAGAACCGCCGCCGGATCGCCCCCCGGCTTGGTCTTGATCACGGTGCTTTGCGTGCGCTCGCCCCAAATCTCCAGTTGCTCGATGGCGGCAGCGCGGAAAGTATCAGCCGCGCAGAGCGTCACTTTTTTGCCATCGCTCTTCAGCAGGTTCGCAAGCTTGCCGATGCTGGTCGTTTTCCCGGTGCCGTTCACTCCGACCACCAGGATCACCTCCGGCCCGCCGTCGACTGACTTCGGCGGTCGGGCATTCGCCGCGTTCAGGATGGCCAGCAGCTCAGCTTTGAGCAATCGCTTCAACTCTCCCACGTTGCCGATCTGTTTACGGTCAGCTTTGTCGCGCAGCTTCTCTAAGACTTCATGCGTGGTTGTTGTGCCTAGGTCAGCGGCGATCAGCGTGGCTTCGAGTTCGTCGAGCGTGTTGCGGTCGATCTCTTTGTTGAACGAGACGATGTCTTCGATGCGCTCGCTCAGGTTCTCGCGCGTGCGCGTGACTGCCTGCTTCATTCGGTCGAAGAAGCCAGGCTTTTTCTGTTCGGGTTCTTCTTCGGCAGAGCCGAATAGGGACTTAAGCATCAGAGGAGGCCCCTGCCGGCGCAACTCGCCGACAGTAACCTTTGATTATAGCTAAGCGATTGAGAGGGAATTACTGGGGTAAGACTACTGCGCCGGCGGCGCGCTTCCCGCAGCCGCAGCTTCTGCAACCTGCTCGCCGGTAACGGTGGCGGCGCGATGAATACGGAATCCGCCGCGCTCGAACACAGCCGTGAGCGCCTTCACCACGCGCGGATCGAACTTCGTGGTTGCGAGCGAGTTGATGATGCGCACCACGTACTCGGGATCCATCGCCGCCTGGTACGGGCGATTCGTCGTCATCGCGTCAAATGTGTCCGCCACCATGATCACGCGCGGCATCAGGGGGAGCTGGTCGCCTTTGAGTCCGTAAGGATAGCCACGCCCATCGAGCGACTCGTGATGTCCTTCGATACCCGGAATCATCTCTTTCAGCGACGCGACCGGGCGCAGGATGCTTCCACCCTTCGTCGTATGCGTCTTCATGATCTCGAATTCGTCGGGGGTGAGCGCTCCGGGCTTTTTCAGGATGCGATCTTCGATTCCGATCTTGCCCACGTCGTGCAGTTGCGCCGCGATGCGAATCTTCTCGATCTCTTCCGTGATCAAACCCAGCTCGGTGGCGAGCAGCACGGAATAACGTGTTACGCGGTCCGAGTGGCCCTTCGTGTATGGGTCCTTTTCGTCGACCGCGCCGGCAAGCATCTGGATTGAGCTTAAGAACAGCGAACGGTTCTCTTCCGCCGCGCGCTTCAAGTCATAGACGAAGCGTTCCAGGTCCTGCGACATCGAGTTGAACGTGGACGCGAGCTCGCCGATCTCGGTTTTGCTCTTCAGAGTAACGCGCTGCGAGAAGTCGCCCTTGGCGATGGCGCGGCTCGATACCGTGAGCTGCTCTAGAGGATTTGTGATCTGGCGCGCCGAGAAGATGCTGATCATCATGCTGAGCACCACAGCGATCAGCGCCAGATACTTCGCCGTGGTCTGCATCTCGTTCGCGCTCTGGTACGCTTCCGTTTGCGGTTTCTGCGCGACAACCGCCCAATCGAGAGTGGCGACCGGGCTATACGTGCCCAGCATCTCCATCGAGTCCGGGCCTTTGGTTTCAAACTCCTTCGTCGCGACAAACTGGTTCCTGCCGCCCTGCTCGACAAAATTCTTGGCGATCTCGAAGTTGGTCATGTCCTGACCGGTGGCGTAGTTGCCCGCACCCGCCGCGACCAACCTGCCCTGACGATCCACCACGTACGTGACCAGCCCACCCTGGCTCGCGCCTTTCAAGCGGTCGATCAAGAACTGCAGATCGACGACAGCACCGATCATTCCGATGGTCCTGTCGGCAGCAATGATAGGCGTGCTGATCAGGATCACTGTGCGCGCGTCTTTACCCGCTCCCGTCGAGAGCGCCTGCCCGGTGTAGCTGCGGCCGTCGCGCGCGGCTTCAAAGGCATGCTCGAGCTCGCGGCGCATGAAGTCATCCAGCGGGATGCTTCCGGCAGAGATTCCTTTCGGCTCGTCATTAAGTAGGGTGATGTAAGGCACCATTCCGTTCTGCGAGGTCACAAAGCGCTCGAGCAGCGCGCGCAGCTCAGGGGTTTCTACATTTTTTCCGGAAAGGTCGCCGCCGCTCGATACCTGCACGCCCGTCGAAAGGCTCGCCATCATCAGGCGAAGATTATTGAGCCGCTGGCCCACGTCTTCACTGAGGGAACGGGTGATGGTGTTCTGCAACAGCATCTCGTTCGTCTTCAATTTGTCTTTGCTGATGCTGACGACTTTCGTGCCGAAAAGCCACACCGGCACCACGCTGATGACCAGCAGCACGGCAAGAATCAGATAAAGAAGAGGGACGCGGGTGCGCATGTTTTCCAGTGTCTGGAGCGTGCAGATTGTAAACCGAATCTATCCCAAAAACGGAAAAACTTGGAGTTACTTTAGTTGAGACGCTTAGAAAGCGTGAGGGAGGCCGCGGCGGCGGATTATTCCATCGCGTGCGGACGCGTCATCAACTCGCGGATGGCCTCGCGCGCCGGCTTGCCTTTATGCAGGATGGCGTGCATCTGCTCCGTGATCGGCATCTCGATGTTCATTTTTTGCGCCAGACCCATAGCGGCGTTGGTGGTCAGCACGCCCTCAGCGACCATGCCGTGCATGTCGGCGATTATCTCCGTAAGCCTGCGCCCCTGGCCTAGTCCAACGCCGACGCTGCGGTTGCGCGAGAGTCCACCTGTGCAGGTCAGGACAAGGTCCCCCATACCCGCAAGGCCGAGCATAGTCGAGCGCTTCGCGCCGCATGCCACCGCGAGCCGCGTGATCTCGGCGAGGCCGCGCGTCATCAGCGCGGCGGCAGTGTTGTGGCCCAGTCCCATACCGTCACATACACCCGCCGCGATAGCGATAACGTTTTTCAGCGCTCCACCGAGTTCCACTCCGACCACGTCATCGTTGGTATAGATACGCAGCGTGGCGTCGCTGAACTCCTTCTGAACCAGCGACGCGAGGCGGGGATCTGTTGACGCGACAGTGATTGCCGTTGGATCGCCCTTCGCGACTTCGGTTGCAAACGATGGCCCGCTGATGGCGGCGACTCTAGGGTGCCAGCCAGAGCGCGCGACCACTTCCGTGATCACCTCGGTCATCCGCAGCAACGTTTGCTGCTCGACACCTTTGGTCGCGCTGACAAATGGGATTCCATCCTTCAGAAGCTTCTTGCCGACCATCTGGTCGAACACGACGCGGCAGTGATGCGAGGGCATCACGCCCACGATCAGCTCAGCGCCCTGTAATGCTTCCTGCAGGTCCGTCGTGGCGCTGATCGCCTCCGGTAGCTTCTGCGCCGGAAGAAACAACTCGTTCACCCGGTTGTTACGGATGGAAGCAGCCACTTCCTTCTCAAATGCCCAAAGGTTGACGCTGTGCCGGCCCTGCCGCGTGAGCGCGATCGAAAGCGCCGTCCCCCATGCTCCCGCGCCGATGACCGAGATCTTCATGCCTGCTTCTCCATGGCTTCGGGAGGCGGAACGGATTTCTTCCCGCCGAATTTGTTCTCACTGCCGGCAAGAAGGCGGCGGATGTTCTCGTGGTGCTTCAGGATGATGAGCAGCGAACAGGCGGCCATAAGAATCAAGGCAGGACCGGAAATTCCGCTTACGAAACATGCAAGGAAGGGAAAAGCAGCCGAAGCGATAATCGAACCTAATGAAACGTATCGGGTCAAGCCAACGACCGCAAAGAACAGAACCAAGGTGATGCCGACGGATGCGGGCGCAAGAATTAAAAAAGACCCGACTCCTGTTGCCACGCCTTTGCCACCCTTGAATCCGAGCCAAATCGGAAACATGTGTCCCAGCACAGCTAAAAGAGCCGCTAGCGCCATAGCGGCTTGCAATGCATTCCAATCGCCAAACTCTTCATGCATAGCAATGGCGTAAAGCACAGCTATGGCCCCCTTCAGCGCATCCAGGACCAAAGTCGCGACTGCCAATCCCTTAGCCCCCGACCTCGCCACGTTCGTGGCGCCGATGTTTCCGCTGCCAGTCGCACGAATGTCCTGCTTCAGGAACAGCTTCACCAAGATGTAGCCGAAAGGAATTGACCCGAGAAGATACGAAATGACGGCGAGGGTGAGGTAGTACTTGTTCAACAGCTACTCCGAGACTCCGCGTCTCCGCGGTGAGATCTAGTTGAACGCGAATCGCTCAAGCTTCGTGTACTCAGAACCTTTGGGACTCAACTTGCTCTGATACAGAAAAAATTCGCGAGCCGTCATTGTACCGAACTCAGGTTGCGGCATCTTCTCCAGCCGCGCGCGCAGCTTCTGAAAGCGATTGTTTGGCTTGTCTTCCTTACTGCGGGAAGGTTTCCCGGAGCCCGCACGAGCGAGCGTGAGATGTGGTGTGTAGGCGCGCGACTCGCGTTCGATGCCCAGATTCGCCGTCGCCTCATCGATCATCGAAGCGAGTTTCTGAAGCCGCGTGTCCGAATCCACCCCGACCCAGAAGACGCGCGCAGCTTTCGGAGTAGGAAAGAATCCCGCGCCGGAGAAACAGATATTGACCGGCTCCGACCGCAACGCGGACAAGGCCTGCTTTAGCTCGTGCAATCTTGTCTCTGGAAATTCGCCGATGAACTTCAGCGTGAGGTGCAGCGCCTCCGGCTTCGTCCAGCGGACATCGGGCGCGAACCCCGACACGCCTTCGATGAACCGGATGATTTTCTGCCGGATAGGTTCGTCCAAGTCGATCGCAACGAACAATCGCATGGCTACATCAGCTTTCGCCGGATCATATCCAGCGCCTGCTGGCTCGCCCACCAGCGGACGCGGTCGCGGTCGCTGGGGAAGTTGCGTTTCACGACCTCAGTCTTCTTGCCATCGGCGATGGCGTGATACACGAGCCCGACCGGCTTTTCCGGCGTGCCTCCCGTAGGCCCAGCGATTCCCGTCACAGCGACCCCGAAAGTCGACTTGCACTTCTTACGGATCCCTTCGGCGAGCGCAATCGCAACCTCGCGGCTCACTGCGCCGTGCTCCTTGATCATCAACGGCGGAACGTCGCTCAGCGAAGTTTTCAAGTCGTTCGAGTAGACGATCGCCCCTCCGAGGAAATATCGCGAGCTTCCGCTTACTGAGCTTAGCCGCTGTCCCAACAATCCGCCGGTGCACGATTCGGCCACGGCGACGGTTGATCCGCGCATATCCAGAAAATATCCCACGATCTGCTCCAGCGACTCACCGCGACTGGAGAAGACGTTGTCTCCCAACTCGTCCTCGAGCTCTTCCGCGAGCGCATCCACCTTCTCCTGCGCCTCTTGCAGCGATTTCCCGCGGGCCTTCAGATGCAGCTGGACCTCGCCCACTGGCGCGAGGATCGTCGTCTCCACTTCCTTGTGCGCCTTGTAAATGGGAGCGGCGATTGCGTCACATTCCGATTCCGGCATCAGCGCCATGCGCAACTCGCGCGTTGCGATGAACGCCGGCGGAAGCTTGCGCTTCAATCGTGGCAGCACTTCCTCATTGAACATCGGCTTCAGCTCGACAGGAGGCCCGGGCAGCAGGATCACGATTCGCTCGCGTCCGTCAATCGACCCTTCCAGATACTGCCCCGGCGCGCTCCCTCGCTGGTTGGGCAGCGCGGAAGCACCCATGATCACGTCGGCCTGCTTCAGATTGTTCTCCGGCATTTTTATTTTGCGCGCCGCGAATCGCGCGTAGAGGCCAGCGACGAGGTCGGCATCACGCCTAAGTTGCAGATGCAGCGCCGCTGCCACCGATTCACGAGTGAGGTCGTCTTCGGTCGGCCCAAGTCCGCCCATAAAGATGACGACGTCCGCCCGGTCGAGCGCGATGCGCGCGATCGTGGTGAGCCGCGCGGAGTCATCTCCCACCACAGTCTTGTAATCCACGTCTACGCCGAGCTTGTTCAACTCAGCCGTTAGGAAAAGGGAATTGGTGTCTTGGCGAAACGGAGTCAGCAGCTCGGAGCCAATGGCGATGATCTCAGCGTTCACGCGTTAGTCCAACAGCGCTTTCCCCTGGATCCCCCAGGAGAGGTGGTGGACTGCGTTGTTGGTGGCGAGGATCACGGAGCGGCCGGGCGCGAATGCCAGGCCCACGAGGTTCGAGCCCGAGACGACAAGCGCAGCTTGCTTATCAGGAGTGATGCGCACGATGCCGCGCTTTCCCCCCAGCGAAGCTGCGACGTACAGATTGTTCTCCGCATCGAACGCGATGCCCTGCGGACGTCCCAAGCCGCGGAAGAAAATGGAAGCATTTCCTTGCGGGTCGATTTCGTAGATGGAATCGAAGCTTGACGTCGTAGGACCCGAAACGAAGAGATGTCCATCGCCGCGGAACGCGAGGTGATAGGCCGAGACGCTCGGCTCCAGCGTTGCGAAGACGAACGTCTGCCGCTCGCGGTTGATCTTGAAGATGGTGCCGCTGCGATCGCCGACGTAGAGATTTTCGTCCTTGTCGAACGCAAGTCCGGTAGCAACACCCATGCTCTCGACATAGGTGGACATGTTCCCGTTCGGCGCGACTTTATAAACCGAACCCTCGTAACGCGAGGAGACGTACATCTGTCCAGCGCGGTCGAATGCGATCGCGGTTGCGTTCATCAGATCAGTGAGAAAGGGTCGAGCCGAATAGTCCGTGCCGATCTTGTACACGGACACGGGAACCTTCTGTCCGCGTGGGCCGGAAAAAGTGGCGAAGATGTTGCCGTGGGAATCTACCGCGGGATTCATTACCGGGTGCAGGTTCTCGGCGATCACTTCCGCAATGTTCACCTGGTGTCCGTTGCTGCTCGCACCGTTGGTGGCCACCGTCACTGGTCCAGAGCTTGCGCCTTCAGGAACGCGCGCCACGAGGAACTCATCGGAGCTGATCACGATCGCGCCTTCGGCCCCGCCGAAACGCACGCTGGGCTGGCGCAGCTCCGCCGGACGCAGCCCCGAGCCCACGATCCGCACCTCGCCTCCGGGAAGCGCAGACGGCGGCATCACGGTCTCGATATGAGGCTTTCCGTTAGCGTTCTTTTTCCCAAGCAGATCGGTCAATGCCATTTGCCCACTTAACCCAACACCTTAAGATGCACGGCCACCTGCATCAGGATCAGCGCGTAGATTCCCGCGCCAACATCATCCACCATGATGCCCGTGCCTTCCGGCAGCCGCTCCAATCGCCGCAGGGGAGGCGGTTTTGTTATATCGAATACTCGAAAAAGTATAAGACTCAGAAGTAGATATTTCCATACTACCGGGACAGCGATCATCGCGATCAACTGCCCTGCGACTTCGTCTATCACCACAAATCCGGGATCATCAATGCCGCTCTCGCGCGCGACTATGGTGGAAGCGCGGATTCCAATCACCGTCACCAGGAAACTGAGAACGATGCACGCGATCCACTGATGCGAGACCAGTACTTCTGTCGCGAGCACCCACCACAGCAGCGCTGTCGCGGCAGACGCCCAGGTTCCCGGTCCGGGTTTCAGATCGCCAATGCCGAAGAACGTTGCGACGATCCAGGCCGAGCGAGTCCTTTTGGATGCTTTCATCGAATGTCTGATTGTAAACGTGAGCTGGATTTCTTCAGTGCGGGCGCCCTGAATCGTCTTTCTCGCGCAGCTCGGCTTCGCGGCGCTGCTTGGCTTCAATGTCCATCAGCTCCTCGGGATCGGTGATGGGGGTTGAGATCACGTAGCCGTTGCTCGCCCATTTTCCCAAATCGATCAGGCGGCAACGATCGCTGCAGAAAGGGAAGTCCTCTGCGCCTTTGAGCACGATGCTCTTGCACGTTGGACAGCGCAATGTGCGACGCTTCTGCATACCGGTCGAAGTCGGGAAGCTACGCCCCGAGCCTCTGAAAGAAGAGGATGATGGATTCGATGCCGCGATAAAAATTCGGGATGTGAAATTTTTCATTCGGCGCGTGCAGGTTATCGTCCGGCAGACCGAAACCCATCATCACGCTGGGAATTTTCAGGTGCTTCTCGAAATCGGCGACGATCGGGATCGATCCTCCCGAACGGATGAAGACCGTCTCTTTCTGGAAGACGTCTTTCATTGCCGCCGTCGAAGCTTTCACGTACTTGTTGTCCGTCTTAATGACAATCGGATCAGCCATGCTGAACGATTTGATTTTCAGCTCGATGCCGCGCGGCACCAGCGACTGCACAAACTCGCTGTAGAGCTTGAAGATCTCATCTGGGTGCTGGTCTGGGACCAGTCGCATGGAGATTTTCGCCGAAGCGCGCGCCGGTATCACCGTCTTGCCCCCCGCGCCGATGAATCCGCCGGGCATCCCGTGTACTTCCAGTGTCGGACGCGCCCACGTGCGCTCCAGCACCGTGTAGCCTGCCTCGCCGGTCAGCTCCTTCGATCCGACTTCCGTCTTGCGGTAGTGCTCTTCGTTAAACGGCAGCGACTTCCACGCTTGTAGCTCGTCGCCGCTCGGCTTCTGCACACGATCATAAAAATGCGGGATGAGGATTGTGCCGCTCTCATCTTTCAGCTTGCTGATGATCCGCGCTAAAGCTTCGAGCGGATTCGGGGCTGCGCCGCCATACATGCCCGAGTGGAGATCGGTCATCGCGCCGCTTGCTTCCAGCTCCGTGTAGCACATGCCGCGCAGACCTACGCACAGCGTGGGAAGATCGGGCGCAAACATTTCCGTATCCGAGACGAGTGCAAAATCAGCGCTCAAGCGGTCCGGGTGCTCGCGAACGAAGCGCGCGATGCCTTCACCTCCAACCTCTTCTTCACCTTCGATGATCACACGCACGTTGATCGGCAACTTCCCACCCGAAGTCTTGAACAGCGACTCCAGCGCCTTCACGTGCATGTACATCTGGCCTTTGTCGTCCACTGCCCCGCGTGCGTAGATGTTCTGGTTGCGTTCCGTCGGCTCGAACGGTGGCGTGTGCCACTCGTTCAACGGATCGGGCGGCTGCACATCGTAATGTCCGTAGCACAGGACGGTCGGCTTGCCCGCAGCGTGTAGCCAATCCCCGTAAACCAGCGGATGCCCTGATGTAGGAATCACTTCGACGTGCTCCATCCCGATGCGCTTCATCTCGTCGGAAACGAACTGCGCTGCGCGGCGGACGTCGTCTTTATGTTCGGGAAGGGTGCTGACGCTGGGAATTCGGAGCAGGTCTTTGAGTTCACCAAGAAATCGCTGCTGATTGTCGCGGGCGTAGGTTACGGCTGAAGAAGACATCGTTCTGGTGCGCTCCGGGGGGATATAGTCGGTTCGCTATCGGGAGCCGAACAAAAAAGTATACACGCCGCGAGCAGGCTCAAGTTCAAGCGAAGCGCGCAGGAGAGAACGCATCTAGAGCGAATCCCGCCGCTTCTCCCCGTATCAATCGCGACATAACGCGGGCAGTGATGGGCGCGAGCAGGATTCCGTTGCGGAAGTGTCCGGTCGCAACAAAATATCCGCCGGTCGCACCTTGTCCGAGGATCGGCAGGTCGTCAGGAGTTCCCGGACGCAGCCCTGCCCAGTTCTCGTGGATTTTGGCATGAGTGAGTGCCGGTACCAGATGCTCAGCCTTTTTCTGCAGGTCCTTGATGGTTTCGGCTCTTACTCGTTTATCGAATCCAACATCCTCCACCGTCGCTCCGATCAGGATGCGTCCGTCGCTCCGCGGAACAATGTAGACCTCTTCGCTGCGAACAACATGCTGCAGCAAAGGCTGCGGCGCAATCACTGAAAGCATCTGCCCTTTGCGCGGCTTCGAAGGGACGTTTACTGGAGCTTCGATCCCGCCACTCCAAGCACCACAGCAGTTCACCACAGACCCGGCGGCATAAGTCGTCTGCTCTGTCTCAACTTCGAAGCCACCTTGTCTTGCTCGTGAAACGCGCCTCACCGCTGATCCGCGGGCAAGGTCAACGCCGCGGTGCTTCAACGAGTGCAGCAGTGCCGCCATCAACCCACGCGGATCGACGCTACTCTCCTTGAGGAAAACGGCTTCACTTACATTTTGTGCCAGCTCCGGTTCCGCCTTTTGAAGGTCTGCTCGATTCAACTTCTGCCCGGCGACGTCGTGATGCATTTCGAGCAGCAGCGACCCCTGGCTGCGCAGATCGATCTTTGGGGTATGAATCACATGAGGAGCGGATGCGGCTTCGTCCTCAAGCTCCCTGACAAACTCTGGATAGATTTTCGCGCTCTCGAGCGCCAGCCCCTGAAGTGCCTGTGGTAGGTCGCCGCCCGTCGGGGCAAGCATCCCCGCAGCGGCATGGGTGGCTTCGCGGCCGGGCTCGCCGCGTTCGATCACAAGCACGTGCGCGCCGGATTTGTGTAGCTCGCGCGCCAACGACGCACCAATGACGCCGCAGCCGAGAACAATGACGTCCCAACTCTTCACACTTCGATTGTAATTTGAGCTATTGCGCGCCTGTGTGTGCAGGTACAGCAGAGGCGGTCGCGTCCGCGGGTCCAGCCAACTTCGCCGTGACCACGAGCCGCTCCGGCGCTGGGCCAACGTAATACGTGGGATAGCAGGTGACGAGCGTGAGCCGCGCGTCGTTCGTCGGCCGCAACACCGAAACGTCGCTCGGCTTTACGACGAACTTTTTCTCGACTAGATACTGAAACGATTTCCCACCGCGCCGCAGCAGGATGGTGTCTCCCTTGTTCAGCTCGTAGATGTGCCGGAAGAACGTATCGCGATGTGCTGTGATGACGGAGTTCCCGTTTTCGCCCGGCGCAGCGGTGTCGACCATGTGTCCGGGGGCGATAGCGAGTTGCCGGCTATTCGTGCCTTCCACAACGATGGCGTCGAGATCGATGCTAGGGATCGAGATTCGCGTCATCTGCTCGCGCGGGTCCTGCGCTTTGGGAGCCGCAGCTGCCGCTGGTGCATTCTGCTTTTCCCACTCGGCTGAAAGCTGCCGCTGCCGCACATACATCGAGCCGTACTGGAACGTCACGTAGACGAGCAGCAGGGCGCCAACAAGCAGCAGCGCCGTCGGCCACCACCGGCGGAAGTTCGCCTTCAGGGTCTTTGACGAGGGAAGATTCACGTTTTACTTGGATGCACGTCCGGTGTTGCGTGTCCGCAACGCCGATATCACGCCGCCCACGATCACGCCCGCCAGCAGCAGCATCAGTGGGGAGATGAAGTCTTCCAGATCGCTCTGCATCTCGAGAGAAGCCGCTTCCGCTCGAGGAACAAGAGAGAACGCCGTCAGGCTCCCCGGATTCTGGCTCGCGGGTGGGGTTGACGAGGGAGCTGCAGCTGAAGGCAGCACAATGAACCTGATCTCGCTCTGCGTGCCGCTTACGGGAGTGCCGTTCGCGTCCACAAGCGTGATGGAGACGCTATGTGGGCCCGGCGTTAGGCCGGTGAAGGTGTAGGAGGTGTCTGTCGTCGAAATTGCGTCCCGCGCGTCAAGGCGCAGCCGGAACGTCGGCAAGCCGTTCGCCGAAGCGGCATTCGTCATCTCGTACTGCACCTGTACGAAGTTGGCTCTGAGTTTCTCGCCTGGCTTCGGCGCCAGGACGTGTACGGCGCTCGCAGGTGCGCTGGGAGCGGCCGGCGCGGCGGCCTGGCCGTAGCCGACCGAAAAGGAAGTTAAGAGGAAGATCAGCACGAAGCAGCTTTTAAAATGCATGAATAATGGCCCGTTTATTAAGTAAATCTGTGCTCCAGCTAGGAACTCAAGTGCCGATTGTCGGTTAATGACTGCTGTTCCCGAGTTCCCGCTAGAGTGACTCGATAAATCCATCCAGAGTGGGTGCAATCGAGCCGCCTTTGCGCCCGTTTCGTCCCGGGGAAACGTAGGGTTGGTTCCATATCCGCAGGTAATTTGACAGCTTTTCGGTTCTCGACCACAATGAACTCTCCCCGATAAAAACCCTGGAGTGCTTCAATGGCAGACGAGGCTCATAACGAGTCCGCCGCGGCGGATGGTACGTTCTTCGGGATTACGAAGAACGCCGTCCTGTTAGCAGCGGGCATCTACGTTGTCCTTTCCATCGTGCTCATGTTCGACTTGCACTCCCGCCTTTCCAAGCTGGAGCAAGACGACAAGAAATTGATAGCCGACACGGAAAAGCGACTCTCTGCCATCGAGGCGAACGACCGCGCTACCAGCGAGGCTCTTGCCTCCAAACTCGGAATGACCGAGAAAGAGCTAGACGCGCGCACCTCCGAGCTGCTGTCTTCGCAGCGTGCGATGGCCAAGAATCAGGACGAGAAGCTGAACAAAGTCACTGGAGCGATCGCCGACGAAGTCGGCAACGTTAAGACAGATGTCGCCAGCACCCGCACCGATCTCGAGATCACCAAGGCGAAGATGGAAAAAGCTATCGGTGATCTCAACGTGCAGAGTGGATTGATCGCGCGCACCGCCGATGAACTCGAGATTCTAAAGCGGAAGGGCGACCGCAATTACTACGAGTTCTCTTTGGCCAAAGGGGCGAACCCCAGCCCCGTAGGAACCATCAGCTTGCAGTTGAAGAAGACCGACGCAAAGAAAGGCAAGTTCAATCTGATGGTCCTCGCCGACGACAAGACCATCGAGAAGAAAGATAAGACGGTCAACGAGCCGCTGCAGTTCTATACCGGACGCGACCGCATGCTGTATGAAGTAGTGGTCAATACTGTAGACAAGAACAAGATCTCCGGCTATCTCGCCACCCCGAAGAATGCCCCGCAGCCAGTCGTGCAGTAAACGTCCGCGGTGATTACTGCGTAAGCTCGATCGGATCGTGATCGTACAGCTTCAACCACACCTTCATCGATTTCTTCTTGTTGAAGTCATCTTTGCTCAGCGGAAACCCAAACAGCATAGCTCCCGTCGTCGTCTCGCCGGGCATGATCTTCGTCTCCGGCTTGAGCGGAGTCGAGGCAACTGACTTCAAATCCGGGAACGCAGCCAGGTAGCGGTCGAAATCTGAGGCAGCGGCCGCATCGTCCTTCAGTGGTTCAGCCGCGCCGGTCTGGATCTCTGCATTCGCCCCCTGCACGAATACGGGCTTCTCGCCCGGATTGCTGATGCTCACCTGCACCGCCATCAGCACGCGGCTCTGCGCCGGGTCGATTGCTGACTCCATCTTCTGCTCCGCCACAGCCACACCCGTAACTTTTCCGTTCGGCCGCGGCACAAACTTCGTCCCATGCACGGTGTAAATCGCGACCGCGATGGCGACAATCGCCAACGCGATCAGCACGGGAACTATCGGCGGCAGCGACCACTTCGCCGAGTCCATCTCTTCTGTCATGGGGACGTGTCCCGCGTCGGTAGCTTCGGGCTTCTTTGGCTTTGGACTGGACGCCGGAGGTGGCGGCGGCACGTATGCGGGAGAAGGAGTTTTGGTTTCGTCTGCCATGTGAGTACCTGCTGTTCTAGGATGCGAAAACTCTACACCGCGAGGGTTCCGGCCAGATCACCGTCCTACCCTTTGTGACTGAGATTAGTGGACCTGCCTATTTGTGTAAACCTCCTCCGTCTCAAGTTTTAAAGTCCAGTACTCAGTTTGCCCGGGTCGGATTAGAACGCGCCTGCACCTTGGCACTGAACCGATTTCGCTTACAAAGACATCATAGTGACCGGCGGCATCGAAGCATCGTATTGCCCACCTTTCGAACCCTTTAGAACGAAAGACTTGTTGGCATAAGACTTGTGTACGAAACCATACGCCTCGACATAGACGTCCTCGGCCGGTGAATTGTTGATGTCATCAGATATCACCTGAACATGAAGTGCTCCCTCCTTTTCTGACGGTTGATCTGGGTTCTTAGCAGCCATCCAGATCGGAAAAACCGCAATTAGGAGTATGAAACTATTGCGAATGAGATACCTAAAATCCAGCGACTTCATCGGAACTCCTCTTGGTTGAATAAATCGCAGTCTGCTGTCCCAACTAGCCCTTCTTTATGGCCTTGGTGAACTTCGCCGCGGGCAAAGTGTTCAGCACGTCATCTTTTGTAAGCCACGCACGTCTCGCCTGCAAAATTCCGTACTTCATCTTTTCCATATGCGACGTGTGATGCGCGTCAGTGTCGATCATGATCTTCACTCCCGCCTCCTTCGCCTGCCGCAGATGCCTGTCGCATAGGTCGAGCCGGTCAGGATACGCGTTCAGCTCCATGGCGACTTTGTTCTTCGCCGCTGCCTTCAGGATCGCGTCCATGTCGTAGGCGTAAGCGTCGCGGCGCAGAAGCATGCGCCCAGTCGGATGTCCGATCACGGAAACGTTCTTGTTCGAGATCGCCTTCAGCAATCGGTCCGTCATTTTCGACGGCTCCTGCTGAAAATGCGAATGGACGCTCGCGATCACGATGTCCATCTGCTCGAGGACAGAGTCAGACAGGTCGAGCTCGCCATCCTGCAGAATGTCCACCTCGATGCCCGCGAGCACCGTAATACCTTCCATGCGCTTGCCGACCGCCCATATCCGCTTCAGGTGGGCCTCGGCGCGTTTGTCATCGAGTCCGTTCGCGAACGCCAGGTTCTTGGAGTGGTCGGTGATGGCCATGTACTCGTAGCCACGCTCCTGCGCTGCCGTCGCCATCTCTTCAATGGAATTGCGACCGTCGGTTTCTGTGGTGTGCATGTGCACATCGCCACGGATATCGCTCTGGATGATCAGCTGGGGAAGTGTGTGCTGCTCGGCCGCTTCGATCTCGCCCGTGTTCTCGCGCAGCTCCGGTGCAATGTAATCGAGCCCGAGCTTGGCGTAAATCTCCTCTTCGGTCTTGCTGGCGACGATGGCTCCCGCCGAGCGCTTCGCCTCATCGCCATTCTTTCCATTCGCCTTGAGCTTCGCCAGCCCGTACTCATTGAGCGTGTAACCCATCTTGATCGCGCGCTGACGAAGCGCGACGTTGTGCGATTTCGATCCCGTGAAGTACTGCATCGCCGCGCCGAAGGAATCCGGCGGGAGCAGCCGCACATCCACTTGCATCCCGCTGCGAAGCTTGATGCTGACTTTGTTCTCGCCTTGTCCTAGCACCTGCAGCACGCCAGGGAAATTGATGATCTTCTCGATCACCGCCTCACGTTGCTTCTGGTTCCCGCAGCACTTCCCGGTGACCAGCACATCGAGATCGCCTACGGTTTCACGCCCGCGCCGCAGTGAGCCCGCGGGCGTGACGCGTTCCACACCAGGCAATCCAGTGAGCAATCCCGTAAGTTTCTCTGCAATCGCGTCCGCTGTGTCCAGGAGAAAGCGCCCAGAGATGCGCTTGTAATCCTCGATGCCCTTCAGAATCTTCTGTTCGTTCTTTTCGCCCATGCGCGGCAGGGTGCGCAGCTTGCCTTCGGCGGCGAGCTTCGCCACGCCATCTACGTCGCAGACCTGGAAGGCGTCCCAGATCAGCGCGATGGTTTTTGGTCCCAGGCCTTGTATCTTTAGCAGCTCGAGCATGCTCGGACGGAATTGTGTGAGCAGCTCCGAGTGCAGCCGCAGCTTGCCTTCGGCTGCGATTTCGCGGATGTTCGCCGCCATGCCTTTCCCGATGCCCGGGATCTCGAGCAGCTTCTTCTCGTCGCCGACGAAATCGATGATCTGGTTGGGAAGCGCTTCGATGGCCTCGGCGGCGCGACGGTAGGAGCGAATACGAAACGGATCGTCGCCGCGGACCTCCATCAGGTCAGCAGTCTCGTAGAACGTATTAGCAATGGATTTGTTGTCCAAGCAGGGTCAGTGCAATTCTATCTCGCGCAGCCACTGCATGCTTGCGACGTCCACAACTCCGATTCCGTTGCGGTCCTCGAACGTCACGTACATCGTTTTCCCATCAGGTGAGAGCGCGATCGACGAAGACGCGTGATGTTCCATCGGAAGAAGTCCTGCTTCGCGCCCGATTTTTCCGTCCTGAAAGTTCGCTTCTGGAACGTCGAGCGCACCCGAGGTGTACGCCCTCATGGCATCTGCATCAGTCACCACCATCCGCGTCGGCCAGGTGGACGAATCGGCAACTACGCGCACCGTCTCGGTCGTTTTACCTGTGATCTTGCTGATTGCGCCACTATCCGCTGCCGCCACCATCACTGCCGTCGCGTTTGCATTCATCGCCACACCTGCCGGAGTGCCGGGGGTAACGATGCCGCTCACGATTCTTCGCGCGGGAAGATCGAAGATCAACAGATTCGCTCGATGGCTGGTCGCGAATGTGACGGCAACACGGCTGCCGTCAGCGGATACGGCAAGATGCTGCGGCGCGGTATACGTCGGCAGTTCCACTAGTTGCGGCGTCGAATTTGCGATCCCGAGGGGCCGGTCGGGGAAGAACTCCAGGCTCGCGTGCAGATCGTTGCTGCCCCCGGCCAGCACAATGGCAGCTCCCGAAGCTTCCGACCAAACGATATCGTGCGCATTCGGTTGCAATTCGCGGCGCACGTGCGCACTCAGGTCGGCAGAAAAAATCTGCAATGTCGGCTGAGGCTCGAAAACCTTATCGTTATCCGGTTCAGCCTGCCCCGCGTCCATCAGCACGAGGGCCGTATCGCGCGACGCGAACGTGACCGCCAGGATGGGTGCTCCCAAACGGGCAGACGAAATCGTCTTGCCGGAAGAGCTATCTACGATCCGCACAGTTCCGTCGCGCAGCCCCACAAGCAAGCGCGAACCGTCGGAAGAAACTGCGATCGCACGGTCCGACGATCCGAGCACGACCGGCTTTTGCGGACGCGACTTGACCACCATCACTGCCAGCAGCAACACGCCTAGAATTGCGC
The DNA here is from genome assembly GCA_045807945.1 of Terriglobales bacterium. Lineage (GTDB taxonomy): Bacteria > Acidobacteriota > Terriglobia > Terriglobales > Acidobacteriaceae > CAVQGF01. The sequence continues at coordinate 28,506 of JBJMGI010000058.1, forward strand.
ACGCCACCGCGAACACAGTTTTCTGCGGGAACTCGCCCAATGGGCCAAGCTCCACCATCTTCACCCGAACAGTCTTTTGCTTCGGCGATGCGGTGTCGGCCGGAATGTCTTCCCAAACGTCAGGAAGGCTGGGCGGCTTCTCTGCCATGCCGGAGAGTATAGCGTTGAAAAATCGGGAGGGAAGTGCCGGAGGGACATGTTCCAAAACTAAAGCCCGCACGCGGCGGGCTTTTTGGAGGGAACAGGAAAATTTATTGGGTTACCGGTTTTGTCACGTTCTCAGCCTGGGGACCTTTTTGCCCCTGGACGATCTCGAACTCAACGTCGTCCCCTTCTTGCAGGCTCTTATAGCCTTCGCTTGATATCGCGCTGTAATGGACGAAAACATCCGGCCCATCATCGCGACCGATAAAACCGAAGCCCTTAGCATTATTAAACCACTTCACTTTACCCTTGATGCGGGACACTTACACTTTCCTCCGAACGGGGTGCTGACTACGGTTGGACGCAATCAGGGAATGCCTGTTACCAGCTAGTTGCGGCTGTATTTCTCATTGTCGGATACCGTACCAATGTTGTCAAGTTAGTACACATAGGGATAACACGCAAAAACAAAAAAATCCCACCGAAGTGGGACTTTTTTTGGGTTTTCCTGGTTCAATCCGAGCTATTACGGGTTGGTGGTGCTCCCGCTTCCGCCCGTCGTGCCGGTGCCGCTGGTTGCACTGCTGCCGCGGCGATGGTGACGTCCTTGCGTGCTGCTACCTGAGGTGCCCGAAGTTCCCGAAGCGCCCGAGCCGCTGCTGCCCGTTCCGCTCGTGCCGGTCGTGCCCGCTGCGGACCCGCTGGTGTCGCTGCCCGAACCGGTGCCCGAAGCCGATGAACCGGTTCCGCTGTCCGATCCGCTGGCTCCGCTGGTGCCAGTCGTTCCGGCCGAAGAGCCGCTAGCGTCGCTTCCGCCTGTGCCTGAGGTCGAAGAGCCGCTTCCGCTCGAACCCTGATCCGAGCTCGAACCCGTACCGCCAGCCGAAGCTCCTGACCCTGAGCCGCTGCCGCTGCTCCCACTGCCGCCCTGTCCGGTTGTGCCACCGCGATTTTGCGAGCAGCCCAGCACAAAGATCAGGACCGCGGTCGCCGTTAATAGGGAAAGTGTTTTGAACATGCTTGTTCCTCCAATCGATTGGTTAAGGTGAGATGGGGAACGGAGGACAAAGTGTTCACGGCCAACAAGAGCCATCGCTTGCCACCAGATGGAAGCGCTACTTCGCCCGGAGGTTCTCGCGTAGCCACAAGATCGAGCATGCGGTCTTTGCGTCGATGATCCGCCCGCCGCGGATCATCTTGATCGCCGAGGAAAGCGGTACCCAGCGGCTCGCGATAAATTCGTCGGCTTCCGGCTGAGCTTTGCCTTTCGTGAGCCCAGTTGCGAGGTAGATGAACATCATCTCGTCGAGAAATCCTGGGCTCACGTAGAACTCTAAGAATTTCTTCCAACGCTTTGCTGTGTAGCCGGTTTCTTCCTGCAGTTCGCGCCTCGCTGCGACCAGCGGATTCTCGCCGCCATCGATCTTTCCCGCCGGCAATTCCCAAAGCTCCCCCTCCGCAGCGTAGCGGTACTGCCGCTCGAGAAGGATTCTGGGCTTGCTGCCGCCGTCGACTGCCAAAATGACTACCGACCCGCGATGGCGCACGATCTCGCGCATCACCACAATGCCGCTGGGCTCGCGCACTTTGTCGAGCACGACCCGGAAAATTCGGCCCTTGTAGATCGTCTTAGACGACAGCAGTTTTGCATTCTTTTTCTTCGCAGCCATTCGAGAACTATAAATGAGCCGTCCCCGCCTGCTATTCTCGAACTAAATTGGCTCGTAAGAACTCCATCACGATTGTTGGCGCCGGCAACGTCGCGCGGGTGCTCGCGCCCGCGCTGCGGCGGGCTGGATATCGCGTGGACGAGATCGTCTCGCGCGATCGGCCGGACTCAGTCCGCCGTGCCAAGGCACTGGCGCGCGCGTCGCGATCCACGGCGTCAACGTTCGCCGACGCCCGCCTTACCGCTGATGTGATTTGGATCTGCTCGACCGACGACGCCATCGCGAGCACGGCGCAGCTCCTGGGAAAACGACGGGACATTCTCTGGAGCGGGAAGATAGTTCTGCACGCCAGCGGAGCTATGACCAGCGATGAACTTGGACTCTTGAAAAAGCGCGGTGCTTCCGTTGCCTCGGCTCACTTCATGCAAACCTTCGCTCCCGGCTCGAACCCGACGCTGAGAGTCCCATTTGCAGTGGAAGGCGACAAGCGCGCGAAAGAAGTTGCGCTGAAGATCGGACGCGACCTGGGAGCAAAGCCGTTCCTCATCCGCAAGCAGAACAAAGTCCTCTATCACGCGATGGGTTCATTCTCGTCGCCGATGATTGTTGCGGTGCTTTCGCTTGGCGAAGAGCTTGGGCGGGTTGCGGGTCTCTCAAAAGAGGAGATCAAACTGGTGATGGCCCCCATTTTTTTGCGAACCGGCGAGAACTATCTGAAGAAGGGAACCAAGGTCGCATTCGGCGGGCCGATCAACCGCGGAAATATCGCGACCGTGAAGAAGCAGCTACAAGAACTGAAAAAGGTGCCGGATGCGCGCGCCGCTTACCTTGCTCTCGCGACCGCTGCGATCAAGCGGCTGCCCGTCGCGAATAAGAAGGAACTTGAGCGTCTGTTCAAGAATGCCTAGCTGAACAGGTGTCCCATCTTTTCTTTTTTCGTGCGCAGATAATCTTTCGAAAGCGAATTCGGCTCAACCTCGCACGGCACCCGTTCCGTAACTTCGATCCCCGCAGACGTCAGCGAATTCAGCTTCTGCGGATTATTCGAGAGCAACCGCACGCGCCGCACTCCCAACTGCTTCAATATCTCGGACGGAAGCTGGAACAAGCGCAGGTCCGCTTCGTAGCCAAGGTCCTGATTCGCTTCCACGGTGTCGCGTCCCTGGTCTTGCAGCGCGTACGCCTGCAACTTCGCCATCAACCCGATGCCGCGGCCTTCCTGCTGCTCGTAGATCAGGATGCCTTTGCCTTCCTCCGCGATCATCGAGAGCGCCTTCTCGAGTTGCTGGCGGCAGTCGCAGCGCAGCGACCCGAGGACATCTCCGGTCATGCACTGCGAATGGATGCGCATCAGTGGCGCCGTCCCGCTGGTCGAGGTCACGTCGCCCATCACGAGCGCCACCGCCGTTTCCACGCGCTTCTCGCCAGCGACGCTGCCCTCAAAGCCATGGATGCGGAACTTTCCCCACTGCGTGGGTAGCTCCGCCTCCGCCATCTTCTTCACTCGAAAGGAACTCACAAGGCCATTATAGATGCGGCCGCACCGCTGAAAGGCTCAGCGACCAGCGTGCTAGAGTGGTCTCAAATATTGGTCTAAGCAGATGGAACAGAGACTCATTTGGATAACGCTACTGGTCCGGCTCGGCGTTGCTGCCGCCGTCGCCGGAGCACTGGTGCGTTCGCGTTACTTCAAGTTTCTGCTCTTTCGCGAAGACCGCAGCTGGAAACAGAAGATCTATCTTGTTCTGTTCCTGGGTACGCCGTTCGCGCTCGGTGTGCTGGTGCGCGTGATTGTGAAGAATTTTCAGGCGGCGGACCTCGCCTTCGAGTACTCGCTCCTGGTCGGCGTTCTCGCCGGCAGAATGGCCGGCATCATCGGCGCGTTTTTCGTCTCCATTCCCGCGATCATTAACGGCGAGTGGCTCGCTTTGCCTTTCAATCTTGCCGCTGGATACATCGCCGGCGCGCTCCGCATCGCCGCCAAAGACAAAGAAGAGATCTGGTGGTTTTCGCCGCTCATCGACCTCAGCATCTATCGCTGGATTAAACGCTTCGTTCGCCATCCTCACATCGAATGGCAGCCCGTTTTTGCTTTCGTGATCTTTGCCTTGCAAGTCATCCACACCGAGTTAGGCAAGCTCTATCCCGGCAAGATGTTCGTTTTGCAGAGCGATCACTGGCTGGTGTCTTTGGCCATTTACGCCAGCACGGTCATGGTGGTCGCGATTCCGCTGAAGATCTGGACCAGTACGCGCATTGAGATGAAGCTCGAGGAATCAGAGCGCCTGCTTCTACAGGCGCGAATGGAAGCGTTGCAGAGCCAGATCAATCCTCACTTTCTGTTCAACACGCTCAACTCCGTTTCATCGCTGGTGCGCGTGAATCCCGATACTGCGCGCGCGGTCATCTTGAAGCTTGCGAGCATCCTGCGACGGCTTTTGAACCAGCAACAGTCGTTCGTGCAACTGCGCGATGAAGTCGAGTTCATCGACGATTATCTCGATATCGAAGTTGTGCGCTTCGGCGAGAAGCTGCGCGTCATTAAGCAGCTCGATCCGGAAACTCTCGAAGCTTACGTTCCCAGCATGATTTTGCAGCCGTTGGTCGAGAACTCCATCAAACACGGGTTGTCGCCGAAGATCGAAGGCGGCAGCATCATCATCCGCAGCCGCGTGGAACAAGAAAAGCTGGTCATCGAAGTCGAAGACGACGGGGTCGGAATGGACGCGTCCGAAGCCTCAGCCACTCCCGACCGCACACGCATCGGCATGGCCAACGTCGCCGAGCGTTTGAAAGTGCTCTATCCCAATACCGCATGGATGACAGTCGGGAACCGCATGCACGGCGGTACCGTCATTACCTTGCACTTGCCTTATCTGGTGGGGACATCGGACTTGGAGCCGGTCTGGGTGGACTCCGCGATTCAGGACTCGCGTTCCAAGACCTTGCGGTAGAAATCCTCATACTGCGGGATGATCCGTGTCGTGCAGAAGCGCGCCTGCGCTTCGTAGCGGGCGAGCTTGCTCATCTCGTGCAGTCTCTTGTCGTCACTCAGGATCTCGATCGCGCAGCGCGCCATCATGTCGACGTCACCGACCGGCGCGAGGAAGCCGGTTTTTCCGTGCTCGATCACTTCTGGTAGCCCGCCAACGTTGGTTGCGATGCTGGGCACTTCGCAGGCCATGGCCTCAAGAGCCGCGAGTCCGAATGATTCCAACTCGCTCGGCAGCAGCATTAGGTCGGCGACGCCCAGTTTCTTCGGCACATCATCCACTTTGCCCAGAAAAACGACGCGGTCTGAGATGCCTTTCTTGCGCGCCAGCCGTTCGGCTGCGGGCCGCTCCGGACCATCGCCCATCATCAGCAGGCGCGAAGGGATTTTTTTGTTCACTCGATCGAAGACCTCGATCACATCAGGGATCCGTTTCACTGGCCTGAAATTTGAGAGATGTACCAGGATCTTTTCGCCGTTAGAAACGTATTTCTTGCGCTCGACATCCACCGAAGGATCTCGCCGGTAGATGTCGCAGTTCACGAAGTTGGGGATCACTTCGATCGGCCGCTGTATGTCCATCTCCTGCAGCGTGCGCTCCTGAAGATATTTCGAGATGGAAGTCACGCCATCGCTCTGCTCGATAGAAAAACGGGTAATAGGCAGATACGAACGGTCGGCTCCGACGAGTGTGATGTCCGTTCCGTGCAGCGTTGTCACGAACGGCAGCCAGCGCTTGTTCGGACTCGCGGCAAGCATCTGCCGAGCAAGCATCGCGCTGACCGAATGTGGGATGGCGTAGTGAACGTGCAGCAGATCGAGGTCGTAGTTTTCCGCAACTTCGGCCATGCGCGTCGCGAGCGCCAGGTCGTATGGCGGATATTCAAATAGTGGATACCGCGAGACCTCGACCTCGTGGAAGCAAATATTCGGCTGGGGTGTCGTCAGCCGGATCGGCTGTGAATAGGAGATGAAATGCACCTTGTGTCCGCGTTGCGCGAGCTCAAGCCCCAGTTCGGTCGCGACTACGCCGCTGCCGCCGTACGTCGGATAACAGGTGATTCCTATCTTCATGAGTCTTCGATTGGATGAATTCGGTATGCCCGCGATTCACATTGTTCTAACGTCAATATTTGACGTCAAAGCCGGCCGTAGGAGATCAACTCCACTCCTTGCTGCTCCAGGATCTCCCGCGCCGCTGGCGAAGTGAGCACCTGGCGTTCAGTATCGCGTGACTCGCGAAGACGAGTTTGCACTCCGTCCAGATCTCGATCGCTGTACCCGGGATGGCACACGAACTCCCATGTGCCCTCGGGCAGGCAGCCCATGATGGCTGCGAACAGCTTGGCGTCCAGGTGCCCGGTAGAAACCACCCCAAACGATCCGTCGGTCGTCTTTAAACCCGCATCTGCAACGGCGCTACGAAACGCATCCTCGTATCGGCGCAGGATCTTCACCTGTGAGTAGCGCTTCCACAATTTCGGACGCCGTACGAGGTGCGCGAACGCCAGCGGCTTCACCGGAGCAAAAGGATTCCGAACTGCCTTGATGCCGCACGCTTTCGCAGCACGAAGCAGCGGCTGGAAGACCGCCGGAAAGATGTGCGTGTGTTTGTGCGTATCAAAGTGCGAGATGGAAATTCCAGCCCCCTGCAGCTTCCGAAATTGCGCTGTAGCTTCCGCCTCGATTTCGCCAGGACTGATTTTGCCGCGAGTAGCGAGACTCACGAACGGCATCAGGTTTGTTTGAAAATTGCCGCTGCCATTCTGCAACAGACTCTTCACCGAATCGGCTGGTGCGAGAGGCGCGCCATCCACCAGCAGCACGTGACAGCCGGTGCTCGCTCCCTTGCCTGCAGATGAGTGTGCTCTCTCAACTGCGTCATCGAACGCAGCAGAGTTCGCCATCAAAGTTGTGGAGGTAACAACGCCCTCGGAGATAGTCTCGAAGATACCGCGGTTCACACCGCGAGTAAGACCAAGATCATCTGCATTGACGATGAGGCGCCGCACGCGAAAAGTCTACAGGATGATTGTGTGGCGCAGCCGTCCCCGGCTGTGCAATGTGCGGAGCGCAGGTTCGTCGGGAAGGGTAACTACACCGCAGGTCTGCGCGAGATCTCACGGACCTTGCTATTGTTTGGCGCCGGCTTGCTGTCGCCTTCGCCGAGGAAGAAGCGGATCTTCTCCAGCAGTGCGGGGAAGAGGTCTTCTTTTTGCAGAAGCGCGTCCACTTCCTTGCCGGTATCGATGGGGCCGTAGCCGGTCACAATGATCACCGGTGTCTCTGGGCTCTTGTCGTGGATCTTCTTCGCGAGCTCGAGTCCGTTCATGCCTTCCATGCGGAAGTCGGTCACCAGGATGTCGAAGTTGTCCTTGCCGAACTTTTCCAGCGCCTCTTCGGCGTTGTAAGCGGAGACGGCGCGATATCCCTGCATCTCCAGGATCTCGCAGCTCAATCGTGCCAGCACCTGATGGTCGTCTACAAAGAGGATGGCTTTCATGTTGCCTCCTGCTCTCTTGCCTGTGGGAAATTCGAACGGACCGGGGCAGTGGAGCGCCCTAGCTGGCTACCTTCTACTTTGTTTCTAAAAAGCACCTAAAAGATGCCCAAGTGGAAAACTAAATCGGCCTGAGAACCGCATCTGGCCCGCCAGAATACTCCCAATTTCCCATCGCGTATACTTTTTTGTCTCACCCGGTCAAAACCCTGCTGCCCTATATCCATCTCGGCCCGTTGAACTTAGGGACCTTTGGCATTTTCATGTGGCTGGCCTTCGTGGCCGCCTACTTCGTCCTGCGCGCGGAGACCCGCCGCCGTCGCCTTCCAGACATAGCCGACAACATCGTTCTCTGGACCGCGCTCGCCGGAGTCCTCGGTGCGAAGATTTACCACGAGCTGCAGGACCCGCATGAGCTGTTTTCATCGTTGTCCCAACTTCACGGACCAGCGGATTTCCTGCACTGGTTCAGCGCCGGCTTCGCATGGTTCGGCGGATTCCTCGCCGTTATTGCGACACTGTTGTTTCTGGCGCGCCGTTACAAGTTGCATCCGCTTGCGATGCTCGACCTTTGCGCGCCAGCTGCGGCGCTCGGTTATGCCGTCGGTCGTATCGGCTGTCTGGTCTCCGGCGATGGTGATTACGGCATACCGACGAATGTTCCGTGGGGCATGCGCTTCCTTAATGGACTGGTTCCTAGCTCCGAGGTCTGCCGCAACTATGGCCAGCCATTCGACTGCCGTGTTCACCCCACCCCTATTTACGAATTCCTGTTTGGCGCCGTGCTGTTCTGGTATTTGTGGCGGCTCGGCGCAAAGGCCTTGCGCGGCCCGCGGCCGCTCGGCGAAGTCACCGCCGAATATCTGCTTTGGTCGGGAGTGGCACGCTTCCTTGTCGAATTCATTCGTATCAATCCGCGCACCATCTTCGGACATTTCAGCAACGCACAAGGTGTCGCGTTCCTTTCAGCGCTTGCCGGATTGATTTTGCTCATCTCCGTTCGCCGCCGGTTCAAATCGCTCAAACAGGAACATCGCATCGTGCAGCACGCGACCCAGAAGGGTGACGTGCTGCAGCCCGAATATCATCAGGCAACGCCGGAATGTCCCAATCCGGAGAAGTGGAGAATGTTCGACTCCATGACAGCTGAAGTCGAAGTCCTCGAATTCCTCAAAACATTGATCACGACAGTGAAGCCGAAGTTGGTTGTCGAGACTGGCACGTTCATGGGTATCAGCACGCTGAAAATCGCGGAGGGATTAAAAGAGAACGGCTTCGGAAAAGTCATCTCCGTGGAGTACGACCCGGTGGTTTACGCAAAAGCGAAAGAGCGCTTCCAATCATCCGGACTCATGCAGTGGATCGATCTTCGCAATGTCTCCAGCCTGGATCTGAAAGTGGACGGCACCATCGACCTGCTCTTCAGCGATAGCGAGATCACCATTCGCGAGCAGGAAGTCCGCCACTTCCTGCCGCAGATCAATCCGACCGGGTTGATCCTCATGCACGATGCCAGTTCGCATCTGAAAACGGTGCGCGAGGCGGCGCTGAAGATGGAATCAGAAGGATTGATTTCGGCTGTTCTGATGCCGACGCCGCGCGGGCTGGTGATCGCGCAGAAGCGTGAAGGCCGGAAGTAATTATTTTTTCAGCAGCTCATCGCACAACAGACGTGCTTTTTGCGCCAGGTTGCTGGCACGCACCACATCGCCATCGGTATTCGCCGCGCGAGATTGGTTGATGTAGGTCTTGATCTGGTCGATGATCAGGCGCTGATCGCCCGAAGGCGTCCACGTGATGCCATTCAGATTCTTTTCCGTGCTCTGCAGCGAGCGCTCGGTATTCAGCTTGGTTTCGTTTTCTTTGTCCACCGGCATCGTGGTGGATATCTGGTTTGTCGGGTCCGGTGCGCTGCCGTCGCGAACCACTATTTTAGGCGGAGGAGTCGGAGCTGGCGGAGTCGGAGTCGTCCCGTTCGTCGCCACTGTTGCCGAAGGCGAAGGAGTGGTTGCGGCCGGAACCCCAGCGGAAGGCTTCTTCGCGGCTCGCTTGTGCGGCTTCGGCGGAGCGGCCGGAGGTGGTGTGGTGGTGGTCGTCGTCGTAGTTTCCGTCGGCGCTGGTTGCGGAGCCGGAGCCGTTTCGGGCTGAGCCGGAGCTGGCGTTTCTATCGTGGGCGCCTGTGCCTGCGGCGGCGGGACCTGCGGCTTCTTCTTCCTGCAACCAGACACCGACAGCGTGACTGCCGCAAGCAAAACCATGATCGCCACTGATCGAAGCCGCATCATTTCTTTCCAATTTCCGCCTGCACGCCGATCTCTCTCATTGCAGCGAAGGGAGGCGGAGTCTGTGCCTCGCGTCCTGATCCTAACAACGGCACACGAATGTGAAACGACGTGCCGGTTCCCACGATTGAATCGAAATCCATAGAGCCATTCATCAGCTGGACAACTTTAAACGCCATCGCCAGCCCGATCCCACTGCCTGATTTTTTCGTTGTGAAGTATAGGTTATAGATCTTGTCGCGGATGTCGGGCGCGATGCCTGCTCCTTGGTCGCGCACCGTCAACTCCACTTCGTTGCCAATGCGGCTAGCGCTCATCCACAGGTCGCCGCCTTTGGGCATCGCCTGCACACCGTTCAAAACAACATTCAGGAGCGCCTGTTTGAAAAGATCGGCATCGATGCGCGCGAACAATGGCTCCGTGCCCCACTCACGGCGCACGATAACGCCTTGACGCGCCGCTTCGGGCGACGCCAGCAGCGCGACATCTTCTCCAAGCTTTCTCAGGTCCACGTCGCCCAAGCGCAACTCTACCGGACGCGTAAAGTCGATCAGCATTTGCACCACGCGATCGAGCCGCTGAATCTCGCTGCCGATCACGTCCATGTGGCGGCGCGCGTCGGGATCGATGTCGCGTAGCTTCTGCCGCAGAACTTCCAGGTGCACCACAATGGCATTGATCGGGTTCTTCACCTCATGACCCACGCCCGAGACCAGCCGGCCCGCAGCGGCGAGCCGGTGCGAGATCTCGATCTCGTTCTCGATGCGGCGCACCGATTCGGCATCGCGCAACACCATCAGCGCGCCGATTTGCTCCGAATCTTCCTCGATGAAGTCGAGCGAAGCGATGATCCGCTCGCCCACGGCATTCTGGAATTCCTGCTGCATCAAGCCGTGGTGCTGGCCAAAAGCGTCAAGCAGCGCGTTACCGATCTCTGAGCCATCAGCGAAAATCTCCGCCGCGTTCTTGCCTAGCATCTCGCCCCGCGGTCGCCCCAGGAATCTTTCTACCGCCGCGCTCACCAGCACTACGCGGCTGTCGTGGGTGAACAGAACCAATCCATCTTGAAGATTGGCCATGATCTGGTCCACGTTCTCTTTCAAAGCGGAGAACACGTCCTTCACGTCGCGCATCTGGCGGCCCAGGCGATCGATCTTCGTGGTGACCACGCCGACTTCGTCTGTCGCAGCCGACTCCGGCTCGTGTTCATGCGCATCGCCGATCGTCATCAGGTCGAGCTTCTTGCCGATGGTGGTCAATGGACGCAGTGCCCAATTTGATAAGCCCGCCGCAAGCAGAAGGGAAACCAAGATCGCGATCCCGGAAGCCGTTAGCGCGTGATCCAGCTGCGGACGCAGCTCACTCTTGAGAAACACAGTCGAGATGCCGACGCGTATCTGGGCGAACGGCTTATTGTCACGCTCCACCGGCACCCGTATTTCGTACACCGAAGCGGGGCCGTAGACGATCCCGAGTTGTTGGCGCAGCGAACCGTTGCGGACGTCCGCAAAATTTTCGCGTTGGGGAATGATCTTGCCGATGTCCTGCGGATCAGTGTGCAGCAGCGCGCGTCCATCCAGCCCGACCAACGAGACGTCGTAAATCGTCGGCGAATATCCCACGATGGATTGCAGTAGGGAATTGAGGCCGGGGTCCGTCTGTAGACTCTCCTCGATGGCAGCTTTCAGCGCGCCCTCGTTGCTGGTATCGACCTTTGTGCTGGTCAGATCGAGCTCGAGAGCCTGGCGGGTCGCGTTGAATACCTGATTCGCGACGAAGTGCGCGCCATCATCGGCGTCAGCGATGCGATGTTGGATTAGTTGCGAGAGGAAGACCGTTGCGAATGCCGCGACGACCGCAACCATCATCGCCGTAATGGCGATGACCAGCTGCGTTTTTAAACGGATTCTGCCGGCCATAGGAAGAGACCCTAGCCGCTGCTATCGGCAGCAGCGCCCACAGAAGCGCCGCCGTATTCCTTCAACTTGTTGTGCAGCGTCTTCAGGCTGATGCCAAGTATATCGGCAGCACGGGTCTTATTGTTGTGCGTTGATTCCAGCGTCTTCAGGATGAGCAGGCGCTCGGCCTCTTCCACCGTTGTTCCAACGCCCACACGCACGGCGTTTCCTTCGCTGACGGGACCACGAGGCGTGGCATGGCCGAATCCAGGCGGCAGATGCTTGGGCTCAATCACCGACCCCTCGCACACGATGACGGCACGCTCCAGAAGATTGCGAAGCTCGCGAACGTTTCCCGGCCAATCGAACGCTTGGAACATGGACATTACAGCGTCGCTCACGGTGGCAGTCTTGCGGCCATGTTTCTCGTTCATGGCATCGAGAAGCGCTTGCGTCAGCTCGGGCAGGTCTTCTTTGTGATCGCGCAGCGGCGGCATGTCGATATTGAAGACGTTCAGCCGGTAATACAGGTCGTTGCGCAACTGTCCCTTCGCAACCGCCTCTTCCGGAGGCTTATTCGTGGCAGCGAGCACGCGGACGTCTACAGTGGTTTCAACTTTGCTTCCCAGTCGCCGCAGCTTGCGGTCTTCGAGCACGCGCAACAGCTTGGCTTGTGTGCCGATCGGCATCTCGCCGATTTCATCCAGGAAGATGGTTCCTTCTTCGGCGAGTTCGAAACATCCCGCACGGCGCTCGAGGGCGCCGGTGAACGCGCCTTTTTCGTGTCCGAAGATCTCGCTTTCGATCAATGTTTCGGGAATGGCGGAGCAGTTGATCGCGACGAAAGGCTTGTTTTTTCGCGGACTAAGATCGTGGATTGTGCGCGCGACCAGCTCTTTGCCGGTTCCGCTCTCGCCGGTGATCAGCACAGACGCTGTGCTCGGCGCGACCTGCTCGATCAGGTGAAAGATCTCCTGCATCTTCTTCGATGGACCGACCAGCGAGCCCATTAGGCCGCTGTCGCGCAGCTTACGCCGGCTTACTTCGAGTTCTCGCTCGGTTCCTTGCTGCCGCGCCGCGTTGTTCAGGATGGCTTTCAGCCGCGCCGGGTCCACGGGCTTCTGGATGAAGTCGTATGCGCCCGATTTCATAGCGTCCACTGCGATCTCGATGTTGCCTTGGGCTGTCAGTAGCACGACCGCGACGCGCTGCGGTTGTGCCGCGACCCGCTCCAGTAGCTCGATGCCGGTCATGCGCGGCATCTTCATATCAGTGATCACGATGCCCGGCGACCATGCGCCGATCTTCTCCAGCCCCTCAACGCCGTCGCGCGCCGTCTCGGTGCGGTATCCCCACGCCGCAACCAGTTCAGCCAGGCCGGTGCGTTCGTTCTCTTCGTCTTCGACGATCAGTACTTTTTCCTGCGTCATAGGGAACCTGTCTGCTGCTCTTGCTTGCTGGCGGAAGACTCCGCCTCACTGGGGGCCGGACCTTGGGTTATGCAAGATTCTGATGCAGGAATGGCCATCCGAGTACATTCCAAGCTGCTGCTCATTTTGATTTGAGACTATTATATTGAGTTCTGATTTCCAGGGAGATACCAGCACTCATGAATAAGAAGTCTATTGCCGTTTTGCTCTTCGGCTCCGCGATTACTCTTTCCAATGTCGGTTCTGCCCAGAATCCGGCCAGCCCAGCTGCCCCTTCGGGGCAGGCAGCCGTAGCAGCTGTTCCAGTCATGGTTCTCCGGGGCACGTTAAACAAAGGTCTGAACTCGAAGAGCGCGCCGGTCGGACAAACATTTGTTGTGAAAACCACCGAGCCACTGAAGCTTTCCGATGGGACCTCTGTTCCTGCCGATTCCGACATCACCGGCCACGTTCTTGAAGCTGCGGCCCGCGCCAACGGCGCGCCCGAATCGAGGCTTACGCTGACCTTCGATACGCTGCAAGCCAAAGGCGCTGATAAGCCGCTCGCGATTCGTGGCATTATCCAGGCGATTGCCGGGCCTTCCGCCACTTCAGTGGCACCCGCGGCCGGAGACATGCGCAATGAGAGCCTTGGCGGCGGCGTTACCGGCGCGCGCATTTCTTCCGATCAGCTCCATTCCGACGCGGCTGTGGGTCGCGGCGGCGAGTCGGAGTTGAATGAGCACTCAGTCGGGGTCGTTGGGATCAAGAACATGACACTCAAAGCCGGTCCCGTAAATGGCGTGGATGGGAACGTGTTTTACTCCGCTGATAAAAGCGTAAAACTCGACGACGGCTCCCGGGTCATGCTCCGTATCGCATTGAAGCAATAGGGGCTAATCTAACGCCACAATTTGCTTCCAGCGATGTTTGCGGTACAATTCGTGCGCGCTGAAATTTCTCGCTGCAGTACCGGACCCGCAACGCCTCTTTTCTGTCGAAACGTATTCATAGAATCCTTCGGAGGAATTCGGATGAAAATCAGCAGCAGTGTTCTGGCCAAGATGATCTGCGTATTGGCTGTTGTTCTGCTTGGTTTCTCTAGCCTGGCAGTTGCACAGTCTAGCGATCTAGGTCCCAGCAAATTGGATATTTTCGCCGGCTACTCCTACATGGAGCCGGGTGGTCAGATCGGTGGCGTGAATCTGAAGAGCATGCCGATGGGATGGGGCGTGGCACCGACCTGGAATTTCAATCGCACCTTCGGCCTCACCTTCGACGCGGGTGGTCACTACGGTGACAACGCCGACGCCGCTACCATCATGGTCGGCCCAAAGCTGACGCTGCACATGGATCGCGTTGCGCCATTTGCTGAATTCCTCGTTGGACTCCATCGGCTCTCGCCCTCGGGTCTCTCCGACAACAACGCCTTCGGCCTGGTCGCCGGCGGCGGCTTCGATGTGCGCGTTGCGCGGCATCTTTCGTTGCGCTTGCTGCAAGCCGATTATGTCTTCGGCAAGCACAGCGACGCGTATCCGTTGCCGAACACCGGAAACCTGAACGGTGCGCGCGTGCAGGGCGGTTTGGTATTCAATCTTTTCACCGGTCCTGTGGGACCCGGCCCGAGCGCAGCTTGCTCCGCGCAGCCGAGCGAAGTCATGCAGGGTGAGCCGGTTCACATCACCGCTAACCCGAGCAACTTCGATCCCAAGCACACTCTGAACTACAGCTGGAGTGCGACTGGCGGAAAGGCCGCCGGCAACGGCGCTACCGCGAACGTCGACACCGCCGGCGTGGCCCCTGGAAACTACACTGCAACCGCGAACATCGCGGATGCAAAGAACGCGAAGAAAACAGCCTCCTGCAGCGCGAACTTCAGCGTGAAGGAGTTGCCGAAGAACGCTCCGCAGATCTCGTGCTCGGCCAATCCGGCCACCGTGACCGCTGGCAATCCTTCCACCGTCTCCTGCACTTGCTCGAGCCCCGACAATCGCCAGGTCAGCGTTGCAAACTGGGTCGCTTCCGCCGGTAAGGTTTCCGGCACCGGCAACAGCGCCACGCTCGACACCGCCGGCATGCAGGCTGGTCCTGTATCCGTAAGCGCCACCTGCACCGACGATCGCGGCTTATCCGCAACCGGCAATGCCAACGTGAATGTTGAGGTTCCTGCGAAGGCTCCGGAAGCAAGCAAGCTGAACGAGATCGACTTCAAGAAGAACTCAGCACACGTGGATAACAAAGCGAAAGCCGCGTTGGACGACGTTGCTCTCCGACTGAAGAGTGATCCGGAAGCGAAGGCAGTCATCATCGGCGAATATGCCAAGGGTGAGAAAGCCGGGCAGAAGTTGGCAGCGCAGCGCGCCGTCAATGCCAAGTCCTACCTGACTCAGGGTGAAGCTGGGCAGGGTATTGACGCCAGCCGTATCGACGTCCGCACCGGTAACGGCGGCGAGATGAAGGACGAGAACTGGATCGTGCCTGCTGGCGGAACCTTCGACAGCACCGGAACGCAAGCGGTGGATGAGACGAAGGTGAAACCGAACCAAAGCTTCGGAACCAGCCGCAGTGGCGCAGCTCCGAAGAAGAAAGCCGCAAAAAAGGCCGCTGCACCGAAGCAGTAGCTGATTCGTCAACAAATGCCAAGCCGTCCGGCTCTGTCCGGACGGCTTGTACTTTTTGGACTAACGTAACTTGTCGGGAACCTCCCGCAGTGGCATCTTACGTATCGCCACTTCGTTTCCTCGAAACCGAGGTATTCTGAAGCTCCCCCGGATAGGTCAGGGATTACAACCCTTAAAACCATATGAAAAAGTCATTAACGGTTCTAGCGTTTGCAATCTTGCTTGCACTCCCGGTCTTTGCTGCCAATCAATGGCAGCCTCTCGGTCCCGATGGGGGCGACGTCCGCAGTCTTGCTTACGATCCCAAGAATCCGGACCGCATCTTCCTTGGCACCAGCGCGGGGAAACTCTTTCTTTCGGTGAACGGCGGCGCCAGCTGGGCGCGCTACGTCCACCTTGGCGTTGGCGATGACTACGTTCTCGACAACATCGCGGTTGACCCAAGCGATTCCAACAGGATCTACGTGGCCGCCTGGAGTGTGGAAGACAACAACTCAGGCGACCTCTTCCGCTCCACCGATGGTGGCCAGTCCTGGAAAGCGTTGCCGGGACTGAGCGGCAAATCGATTCGCGCGCTCGAACTCGCGCCTTCCAATCCTAAGACCATCGTCGTCGGCGCCCTTGATGGCGTGCACCGTTCCATTGACGGCGGCAACACGTGGCAGAAGATCACGCCCGACCACAATCCCGATCTGAAGAATTTCGAATCGGTTGCTATTGATCCGATGAACCCGGACGTGATCTACGCCGGAACTTGGCACCTGCCGTGGAAGACCACCGACGGTGGCAAGACCTGGGCGCACATGAATCACGGCATCATCGACGATTCTGACGTCTTCTCGATCATCGTGGATCCGAAGAGCCCGTCGAACGTTTTCGCCAGCGCATGCTCGGGTATTTATCACAGCGTCAACACCGGTGAAGAGTTCCATAAAGTGCAGGGCATGCCCTTTTCCGCGCGTCGCACGCGCGTGCTGATGCAGGACCCGAACAATCCTCAAGTCGTTTACGCCGGCACGACGGAAGGTCTGTGGAAGACCTCCGACAGCGGCAAGACCTTCAAGCGCATGACTGGTCCGAACGTCATCGTGAACGACGTGATGATCGATCCGCGCAACTCGTCAAAGGTGCTGCTCGCGACCGATCGTAGCGGCGTTCTCAGCAGCGTAGACGGCGCTGAGACGTTCACAGCCTCGAACCGCGGCTTCGCCCATCGCCAGATCACCGCACTGGTCGTCGACCGCAACAATCCCGACACGCTCTACACCGGCGTCATCAACGACAAGGAATTCGGGGGCGTCTTTATTTCGCGCGATTCCGGGCTCACTTGGCATCAGATCAACGCTGGTCTCGGCGAACGCGATGTGTTCACGTTGCGCCAGGCGGAAAACGGAGCGCTCGTAGCCGGAACAAACCGTGGCATTTTCACCATCCCTGATCCGGTGCGCAATCCGAACGCCGCGTGGTCTCCACTGAACGTAGTCATGATGGAGAAAATGACGCCCAAGCCCGTGCGCAAAGCCGGCAATCTCAAGATGGTGAGCAAACCGCTCTACGTCCGTAGCGAGCTCAACGCGCGCGTCTCTGACGTGCACGTTCGCCCGGGCAAATGGTATGCAGCCACTTCGATGGGACTGCTCCAGAGCAGCGACAAGGGTGCATCGTGGCGTGGTGGTCCGATCCAGGGTCAGACTGATTTCGTAGCCATCGCTTCCTACGGCGTGAACATCGCCGCGGTCGCTCGGCGCGCGATCTTCGTCTCACTCGATGACGGCATTAACTGGTATCAGCCGCGTCTGCCTTCGTTCATCTCGGTCGTGCGCGACGTCGCCTTCGATAACGCCGGCAACATCTGGGTCGCCTCACGCGAAGGGCTGTGGGTCACCAAGAATGGCGGCGAGAGCTGGGACCACTCGATGGATGGAGTGCCCGCGATGGATGTTCTCCGCATCAACCCCGATCCTGACAGCAAGCACATGATCGCGGTTGGCGGAGTCGGCTCTGAGATGTTCGAGAGCAACGATGGCGGCCGCCGCTGGCATCAGGCGACGCATAACGGGTATCCGCTCCGTGGCGTCGTGCCGACGCACGGCAGGATATTCGCCTTCACGCGCTATGATGGCGTGGTAAGCGATGGTCCGGTGATTCCGCAATCGGTCTCACAGAGCTCCATGACCTCCGGCTCTAACGAATAATTGCTGGTTTGTTCCTCCCTCAGGCCGCCTTTTTAGGCGGCCTTTTTCATGCAAAATTTACTCTGTTTTTGGTCGTGATGGCCTCGTAAGTAGCTGATTCTACAAAGCCAAGAATGGCACGCCTCATGCACTACTCCAGAGTAGATGGATGGAGGTACACATATGAAAATTCCTAATAAATCCATACTTCTGGTGCTCTCGGGCCTGTTGTTTTTGAGCGGATGCGGAATGGTTTCGCCGAATCCGCAGGCGGCCAACACAGATTCGACTTCAAGTCCCGACGCCGCTGCGCCGTTCTCTTCGCGCGTGGCATCGAGCTTGGGTCTGAAGCCGGAGATTCCGGCGATCACCATCCCCGCGGGGACGCCCATCGGCGTACGCTTGCAGAATTCGATCTCCAGCGCGTCGGCAAATTCGGGCGACCACTTCGACGCAGTCATCGATGAAGACATCGTTGTCGAAGGTCACGTTGTGATTCCCAAAGGCGCGAATGCGACCGGGCGCATCGTTGTGGCAAAAAATTCAGGGCGGCTGCATGATCCTGGCTATCTCCGCCTGGCGCTCGATTCGGTTTCCGTGAACGGAAAAGATGTTCCGGTGCAGACCTCGAGCATCTTTGCTCAGGGTGGCTCACATAAGAAGCGCAACTTAGTGATGATTGGCGGCGGCACTGCTGCCGGAGCTTTGATCGGAGGACTGGCGGCTGGTCCTAAAGGTGCGCTTATCGGAAGCGCAATCGGTGCCGGTGCTGGAACCGGAACCGCGTACGGAACTGGGAAAAAGGAAGTCGGCTTCGCTGCTGAGCGCAGACTCACTTTCCGTGTGACTCAGCCGCTCACTATCAGCTAGGAAAGGTGCGCTGCACCAGGCGCGGCCACGAGCCGCGCCTTTCTCATGCTCTCAGATTGATTGGCGTCGAGAGCGGGACGCGCAGCTCGGTGCTGGGTTCGTTACGGTCCGTGCCGTTGATCTTGCGCTGGTGATACTCCCACCAATAAACGCATGCCGCCACCAGCAGCGCCGCCAGTAGTGCGATTGCGATCACAGTCCCGATGATGCGTTCGCCTTCATTAAATCGAATTCTTGCCATGCTGGCTTAGATGGCAGCACGGCATTACGTAGATGTCGCGTCAGGAAAGGCGTTTCACTCGCGGATGGGCGGGGAACAGCTCCGGATGAATGATTCCGGCCAATGCTCGTAACCCCTCTATCAGAGTCGGCGCCGGCGTGTTCAGGAACTCATCAGGGACACAAAACACATTCCTATGCCGCACCGCCGGCAGCTCCGACCAGCCACGCTGCTCGATCACCTTAGCCAATGGAACGCGGTCTCCGGCGCCGCACCAGGCCATCACAATGAGATCGGGCGCCGCGTGCATCACCTCCGCGGCTTCGGTGTGGGAACCCGGGGTGCCCAGGAATGTTCCTCCGGCCGCTTCAACCAACTCTGCCACCCAAGGCTGCGAGTGGATCAGCGGCTTGCCCCACTCTTCGCAAAAAACCAGCGGCTTACTTTTCGTTCTGGACGCGCGCTGTCTCACGTCTGCGATGTCGTTCTGCATCCGCGCAATCGCGTCCGCCCCACGTTTCTCCTCGCCGATCACGCGCGCGATCATCGCGAAATCTTTGTAGATATCTACAAGCGAGTGCGGCGCAAGTCCGAGGAAGGGAACTCCTGACTTCAGGATCTCGCCCACCGCCTCAAGTTGATAGGGCACAGAAGCAATCACCAGGTCCGGCTTCGCGGCCATGATCTGCTTCGATTGCGCCGTCCAGGAATCAGCAACGATGGTATGCGTTCCTACCTCGGGACAAACATCCACACAATATTTTGTGCAGGCCGCCAGTCGGTCGAGAGCGCCGAGGCTCTTCAGCATCACGGTCGCGCTAGGTTGCAGTGAGACGATGCGTTGCGGCAGGAAATTCACTTCAGCTGGCACCACATGACTATAAATGTTGCGGGTTAGAATCGAGAGCGATGTACCACCCAAAACTGCTGGACCATTTCGAGCACCCGCGCAACGTCGGTGAAATTCCCGATCCCGACGCAAGCGTCACCGTCGAGAATCCGGCGTGCGGCGATGTCATGGTTCTCACCCTGAAGCGCGCAGGTGAAAGGATCACAGACGTGCGCTATCGCACAAAAGGCTGCGTCGCTGCGATTGCCTGTGGTTCGCGATTGACCGAGATGCTTGTAGGAAGGGATATAGGGGAAGCGCGAAACCTCGATCGGCAGCAACTCGTCGACTCGCTCGGTGGCCTGACTACCGAAACTACTCATGCCTCGCACCTCGCCTTCGACGCACTTTCCGCCGCGCTCAAACAGCTGAAATAAAAAAGCCCGCCGTAGCGGGCTCAGTCGTGCTAGGGAGGAGAGACTACCAGTACTTCAGGCTGACTTTGTCCACCCAGGTGCTGTAATCGACGGCCTTGCTGTTCATATCCATCTGAAACGCAACATTCAGGGTGCTCGAGTTTCCCGCCTTCGGAGTGTAGGTCTTATTGAAGTAGCTCTTCACGCCGTTGATCGTCACTGAGATGAACTGGTTCTTTCCGGTCGAAGTTCGATGGAACTCGAGCACGACGTGGTTCCAGCTATACGCTTTGGGAACTTTGCAAGGGATGCTGGTTGCGATCCAATGGCGATTGTACGGGTCATAAACGTCCCAGTGGGGTGTGCCTTTCAAAACGCATTCTGTTCCGAAGATGTACCACTTGCCATTCACCGTCTGGTTCACGTCGAACTCAAGTGCCTGCGCCGCCGAGGGGTCCTTGATGTAATACTGCAGGTCGTAAACAAAGTTGTGGGCTGCGGCTTTCGCTCCCAGTTGTTTCCACCACAGTGCGTTGGCATAGGGTGTGGCCCCCGCGATGCTGAACTTTACCGACTTCCCATCGAGCGAAGGTGATGATTGGTTCTGGGCCATCGAGTGACTGGTTGTCGGCCCGGCTCCGCCGTATCCGGCGCAGGTGGAACACGACTGCCAGCCGGTCATCTGGTCGATGTTGGAGATTGTGGTTTGTGCAAAGGCTGAAGTCGCGATCGTGGCCAGGGCGATGAGGAAAAAGGCAGGGAACAGCTTGCGTGCAGGGGGAACGAACACTCTATTGCTCCTGTTTCTGGGAGTAACAGCTCTCGGGGGAGCCGCCTGTCGTCAAACTGTGTTGAGGATAATTTCCCGCGCGAACTTAACCAATGGGCGATCTGCCCTAATCCGTTTCAGGTTGTTACCTTAGGAATCCGTGGTTTTGTTTCAGGCGCGTGGCCTAGGTGAGCGGTTGGTAGATGTTCCAATTGCGCTCCCGAGCAAGCTCCCGCAAGTCAGGATTGGGATTGATCGCGAAGGGATGGCGCCCGATTTCCAGCATGGCAGCATCGTGGATCGAGTTGCCAAACACCGCATCTGGGGTTCGTCGAATGATCTCGCGAATCGCCGTTGCCTTACTCGGTCCCGTCGGAACGCGGATCAGCTTCTCTGTCGCGAGTCCGTCTTTGCAAACCACAGACGCGGCGATGACCCTCTCTTTCGAAATTGCGAAGCGGCGCACGCCCGCCTCGATGACCCATGTATTTGTCGAAGAGACCGCCCAAATCTCGCAGCCGTCGGCAATCAGTGAGCGGACCAGCGTCTGCACTTCGGGGAAGATGCGCCTCTCGATCACAGTTGCTACGAACGTCTCTGCCGCAGCTTCAATGTCTTTCACGGGAATCCCCGCGTGCAGCGAAGTCATTTCGCCGCACATGGTCTCTTCGTCTACTTCGCCGCGTTCATAAGAGTCGTAGCGCGGCAGCGCCCCCTCTTTTACTGTTTTCGGAAGCAAGCCGGCCTGAGCTTCCCAGTACAAGAAATCCTTGCCGCCGTCGCCCTCCCAAAGAGTCCCATCGCAGTCGAAGACGGCAAGCTTCGGGCGCAGCTCTAAAACCGATTGGGTAAAAACGTCTGCTTTTGAATTTGCCAGCACGGCGCGAGGATCAGCCATTCTGCCCCAACTCTTGGTACTGCTCAGGTGTGTCTACGTTCGCGATCACCAAAGGATCATTCACCTTGAGATAAGAAATGTGCTGCTGCGCCGCGTGCTCAATGTCACGCGCGGTCGCTTCCTGCGGCGCACGCAGGAAGCGCTCGATCATCTCGCGCCCCGCAACGAACGGGTGCCCATGCTTTCCCTCGAACTCGGGAACGACCGCCCAAGCACCGTTCTGGAGTGACTCCAAGAAATGCCTCTTGATGGCTTGCACTGTTTTGAGGTGCGGCGCCGGCCGGTCTACCAAGGCGACGATCGCCGTATCGCGCCCGCGGTTCAGAACTTCCTGCAATCCGATCTGGAGTGAACTGAACTGTCCCCGGTCGGTGTGATGGTTTTCGGTGATGAACGCCCCGGTCTGGTAGATCGTCGGCAGCACGGAATTTGTATTCTTTCCGCCGACCACGATGACCAGTTCGGTAACCCGCTTCAGAAGGTCTATTGCGGCGCTGAGGAACGTACCGCCTTCCCACGGCAGCAGGGCTTTGTCCTGACCCATGCGCGTGGAGTCGCCCGCAGCCAGGATCACGCCGGCAAAGCTTGGAGAACGTCCCATACTTTGAGATTAACAGTGGAGAACGGTGCGGGCAATCGCGGCCGATTATTCGCCGAGCGCGCGCAGAATCTTTTCCTGCTGCACTCGCATGCGCGGAAGCTCGGCTTGCGAGTTACGCTTCACCGCGATCAGCTCGGCGACGATCGAAATGGCGATCTCTTCCGGAAGAATGGCGCCGATATCGAGACCCACGGGCGCGTATACCCGCTCCAGCATCTCCCGCGCGATGCCTTCTTTTTGCAGCTCTTTGTAGATGGCGAGGACTTTGCGTTGCGACCCGATCATACCTATGTACTTCGCGCGCGTTCCAACCGCCCAGCGCAGCACGCGCATGTCGTCGCGGTGTCCGCGCGTGACGATCACCAGATACGAATTTTCCCCCGGATTCAGCTTGGGCAGCGCGGCGTTGTAGTCATCGGCATGCACCGCCTTCGCTTCGGGAAAGCGCTGCAGGTTCGCATAGGATTCGCGGTCATCAACGACTGTGATCTCGAATCCCGCCAGCCGAGCGGCTTTCGCCAGGCTTAGAGATATATGCCCGGCACCGAAGATATACAGCTCTGCCGCCGGGACTACGGGTTCGATAAAGATATCGAGCGTGCCCCCGCAAACTAAGCCGGAGTCGTACTTCGGATCGTTGTTCAAGTTGAAGGTGAGGGTCCGCGGCTTCTCCTGCTCCATTACCTCGCGCGCTGCTTGCCAGACTTCCGCCTCCACGCATCCGCCGCCGATCGTTCCGACGATCGAGCCGTCGTCGCGCACCAGCATCTTCGCCGTCTCAAACGACGGGATCGACCCGCGCACGTTCACGATGGTCGCGAGCGCGCCCTTGCGCCCTTGCTTTCTCAACTCCACCGCGGCCTCGTAGATATCTGCCATGCTCACTCATTGTAGTTGTTTCCGGTCGGGGACCGCATTTTTCCCGGTATACTCGTGCCCGAATGTCGCCCGATCAAGCGCTTTTGATAACGGTGATGGGATGGTGCGTAGTGGCGGGGCTATATCTTGCCTGCACGGCTTTGTTGCACGTCAAGCCCGATCCGCAAAGCATAGTTGTTCGTTACGAACCACCTCCCGGGGTCTCAGCCGCAGCCGCGGCATATTTTCTCGATGCAGCCCGTGCTGACCGTGCCTTGGCTGTGTCCCTGGTGAGCATGGCGGAAAAGGGCGCCATTAAGATCACGCAGGAAGACGGGCTGTACGTGGTCCATTCGGCAGACGCCAAGGCGGAGCTTGAACCCGAAGAGCGGACGCTTCGCACGAACTTTGTGCCCACGGGCATCACCGGCGACGCATTGGCGGAGATCTATACCGCCTATGCGGAAGAATTGAAGGGCGCAATCGAGCCTGAGTACCTTTCACGGCATATGTTTCTCGTGGTCACTCTGATTTCGTTGTCCGCGATTGCTGCTGGATCTGTCGTTATAGGACCTTTCCTCCATTTTCTCGGCCATAGCGACAGAGTCAACTTCAGGATCTTTATATTCGTGACCGCAGTTGCTGGCCTTTCCAGCTACTGGTCATTGCTGACGGCAACGAGCCTTTGGCACAAACTGCGCACGTGGTTGCCATCGCATGAGGGACAAAAACTGCCGTTGCATTTCGTGGACCTTACCTGCTTTGGCATGTTCCTCTTTGCCATCGGTGCGTTCGCAGGCCTTGGTCTCTTTCTAAATTTCACGGCGGCGGTGACTCTGGCTGCTTTTCTGTTATTACACTTCATCGGAGTGGTAGCTCTGCGGGCACCCACTGACGCGGGAAGGAAGCTCCGCTGCGAACTGGAAGGGTATCGCCGTTTCCTCGACGCTGTTGAGCGGGGCCAGCTCAATACTCTGAATGACCCTGAACTGACGCCGGAGAAGGTCCAGAAGAACGTTCCTTTTGCGCTGGCCTTAGGCGTCGAACACGCTTGGGCTGAGCAGTTCTCCTGTGCCATCACGAATCTGCTGGCCGAAGGAGAAGAAGAAAAAGTTTTGGCGATGTTGGCGAGGTCGGGCAGGTAAAGCAGGTAAGGATTTAGGAGCGCTTCTCGATGACGCGAGCGCTCAGCACTACCCCGGGGCTGTTGTCGTGCAGCTTGAGGGGGAACACCAGAATGTTCCACACCCACCGTGCATTCTTTTTTGGCAAGTGCGGCAGTCCGCGGAACTTGCGGTCGATGTATGTTTCGCGAGCCTCGGCGACCGTGCGGATGATCTCGCGCCACTCGCCATCCATCTCGGTGAATTCTTCGAAGAGATTGCGTCCGGCGAACCAGACCCGCTTCTTCTCGTAAAGCTCGGCAAAATTGTCGTTCACGTACTGCCAGTTTCCGTCGGCATCCAGGATCTCCAGCACAACGTCATCACCCATGGCCATGCTGATGCGGGAGTAATAAAAATCGCGCGCGTCCACCACGACCGGCTTGCCACGCCGCTTGGCTTCGAATGAACGTAAAGCACTCAGCATGTCATCCACCGAGCTATAGCCTTTCAGCAGATGCATGTCTTCGGTACCGCCGAATTTACGCTCCAGTGTCGCGGAAAGGATGATGATCGGCACGTGCGGACGCGACTTGCGCAGCTTGTCGGCGACTTCCGTCCCGAACTTTCCCGCGCCGAGGTGATAATCCAGCACCGCGATATCGATCTCTTGAATTTTCTCTTCCGCCTCATCTATCGACGACGCCGGCACCGCCACATATCCGTTCTTCCGCAGGATTGCCGAGCGCAGCACAAGATTGTCTGCGTGGTCATCGAGCAGCAACACTCGAATAGGAACGGGTTTCGCGGAAGATGTTTTAGATTCGTTCACGATTTGCTATTCGTCGCTTCCCGTAAGCTTGCGCATTCGCTTCGCCAGCTCCGGAAGTTTATTGAAGATGGTCACCGCGCGCAGCCATTGTTTATTGTCGATCGCGGGGGAGCCACTCACCATCGCGCCGGGCGCAACATCGTGCGACACGCCGCTCTGAGCGGTCATGATCGCGCCGTCGCCGACTTTACAGTGTCCCGCGACGCCAACCTGCCCGGCGAGGATCACATTCTTGCCCACCTCGGTCGAGCCTGCCAGTCCTACTTGCGCGCAGATGAGCGAATCTTCCCCGATGCTCGATCCGTGACCCACCTGGACGAAGTTGTCGATCTTCGCTCCGCGGTCGATCTGCGTGACGCCGACCGCCGCGCGATCGATGCACGCGTGCGCTTGTATCTCAACATCGTTACCGATCACCACGTGACCAGATTGGACTATCTTCTGCCAGCGTCCGTGTTCGTCCTTGGCGAAGCCGAATCCGTCTGCACCGATGACCACGCCGTTCTGCAGGACGACATTGTTGCCGATCTTGCAGTGCTCTCTTACGACCACATGCGCGTGCGCGAAGAAGTTATTCCCGATGATCACGCCGTGGTAGATGACGACGTGCGCCACCAGCGTGCAGTCATCGCCCAATGTCGCATTCTCCCCGACAACCACGTACGGGCCAATGGAAGCATTCTTCCCGATCCTGGCCGACGAATGCACCACCGCTGTCGGATGCACACCGCGCTGGTACTGCGGCGCCTGATAGAAAAGCTGCAGTGCCTGCGCAAATCCGAGATAAGGGTTTTTCGTCCGCAGCGTCGATTTCTGGATAGCAGGGAACTTCTCATCCACGATCACAGCAGAAGCGTTTGTGGTTTTAGCCATCGGCGCGTATTTGGAATTCGCCACGAACGTCAGTTGGCCCGCGCGCGCGTGTTCGATTCCGGCAACCGAATCGATATCCACGTCGGCGCCTTCAAGTCACGCGCCGATTTTCGCTGCGATTTGGCTGAGTTTCATCGGTAAGCCGTGTTCTGAAGAAGAACCAGAGATTGTAATCGAGTGCTACTCGCCGAAGAGCGCCACCTGGCGCGTGTCGTCTGCCTTGCGGCGGCGGCTCTGCGGCCCGCCGATGACTCCTAGCACCGTCATCGAGACGAGCGCCGTCCGAGGCACGAAAATTTTCTGCGTATTCCCCCGCGTGTCTGGAGGATTCACGAAGTATCCGTCTCCGTTCACTTGTGTCAGATCGTTCTGCATCATGCCTTCCAGAACGTCCTTGTCGCGGAATTCCAATCTCACCCACAATCCTTCCGTCCGCGGTCTGCCGGCGAAAGTCTTCCTGCTCACCGACTCCGAATCCCCGAACTCGCGGACGAAGTAAACGCCCTTGATGTCCTTCATCTCGATCGCGACCGCGTTCCCGCTGGTGTTCAGCAGCTCCAGCTTGCCATCCGCGACAAAGTTCGCCCCGACGTAGCCGTGCATCGAGTCACGGTCGAGTTTTCGGACGATCACTTTCTTGTGGGTGGTTGGCATTTGGATGAGCGGCAGCGCGCTCCATTTTCGCACCGAAACCTGAGCAGCGCGACCGCGAAACGCGCTCAGAGTAGCCAAATCGTTAACTTTTATGATATCTTCTGCAGTTTGCTAATGTGCAACGGTTTTGGTGCACACAGGCGATGGTGTAAGCCGTTTTGAATGAGCCGCTTACAATTTTCAGTAGACGCTTTACAACAGTTCCCGGCCAGCTGCAAACCGGCCTCTCTCTAAGGCTGGATTTTCGAGCAGTTCGACATTGAAAGGGTAACAGCTCTTCTAGGAATGGCCGATTACATTTACATGCTTGAAACCCGGCTCCTGCCGGAACAACTGCGTGCGGTGACCCTCATGCAGGAGACGGCCCGCGCCCACGGGATGAACATTTATCTCACCGGTGGCGCCGTGCGCGACGTGATCAGCGGCTTTCAGATCCGCGATCTCGACTTCACCGTCGAAGGAAATCCGCAGAAGCTGCAGAAGGACCTGGAAAAGGTCGGCAGCATCGTCGAAGGTTTCGACGAAGAGCAGAACGTAATCTACATCCAGCTCCCCGGGAATGTTCGCGCCTCCATCAACATGGCGCGTTCGGAGACTTATCCCAAACCCGGTCAGCCGGTCTACAAACCGGGCGCGATCCTCGAAGACCTGCGCCGTCGCGATTTCACCGTTAACGCGATGGGACTGTCACTGAACCCCGGCTCACGCGGATTACTGCTCGATCCTTCCAACGGCCTCGCCGACATCGAAACCAAGCAGCTCCGCATCCTGCACAACTACTCTTTCCTCGAAGATCCTTCACGCCTGATTCGCGCCACACGCTTCACCGCGCGTTTTCATTGGACCATCGAGGAGCGCACCCAGCTTCGCTACAACGCAGCCGTCGAGAACGATTACATCTCGCACATCGGTCGCGGCACCATCGGTTACGAGATCGAGCAGCTCGCCTATGAAGAAGAGCCGCTGCACGTGATGCGTGCTCTCGAAAAAGAGAATTGGCTGAAGGTACTGAACCCGCATTGGAGCGTCGCGAAGGTTGATACCTCCGGACTCTCGTCCCTGATCAAGACCAAGCAGCAGATGCAGTCGCTCGGCTACAACCCCGACATGTCTGCCGCGGTCATGTACTTCCTCACCCACCGCATGAGCGGCGCCGATCAGGCGGCGATGCAGCGCATCATGCCGCGCAAGGAATTCATCAACACCTGGAAGCACCTGGAAGACAGCGCCAAGGAACTGGCACACAAGTTGATGGGTAAAGAAGCGGCGACTCCGTCGCGTGCATGGAAGTTGCTCAGCGCGAGCAAGCCGGAGACGATTCTCTTCCTCGATACCACTACTCGAAATCAGTCAGCCGCGAACAAGATCCGCAACTTCTTCGGCAAATGGCGGCAGGTGAAGCAGCGCATCCCCCTGCCTGAGATGACGGAGTTGCGCATCACCCCTGACCTGCCTATCTATCCCAAACTCGCTGAAGACGTCTTCCTGCTCCTTCTTGATGGCAAGCTGCGCTCGCGCACCGAAACCATCAAGTTCCTTAAACCCTTCGAGCCACCGCCTCCTCCTCCGCCACCTCCCCCGCCAGCAAAGCGCGGCAAGAAAGCGGAAGTGAAAGCTGCGCCTGCTCCTGCTGCAAAAGCTGGGGTTGCGACCAAAGACGAGAAGGGGAAGAAGAAGGGGAAAGAGGTTGCTGCTCCTGCAGCACCTCCGGCAAAACCTGCTCCGCCGACGAAAGGCAAGCCCGCAGGCAAGCCTGCTCCTGCGCCCAAGAAGGCTGTCGCGAAGCCTGCAACGAAACCCGCAATCAAAAAGAAGAAGTGACCCGCGCGTCAGTGCAGCGGTTC
>JBJMGI010000059.1:0-7064 GCA_045807945.1 Terriglobales bacterium
AATGTTCGGCTGGTTCACCTGGCTGGCGGCGGCTGGACTCGCGATCTATTGGACGATCGGAAACGTCATCGGCGCGATCCAGCAATATGCGATGAACCGCACCCATCTCGGCAAAGAACTGCGTGAGATGCAGGAGAAGCGGGCGAGGAAGAAAAACAAGTAAGGCAGTGGCCAGTGGTCACTGGCCAGTGTTACCCTGCTTGGGCTCGACGTAGGGCGACGAAAACCCAGATCCCTCGACTCGCGCTCATCCGCCGCGGCGGACTTCGCGCTCGCTCGGGATGACAATTTCAAGGGTTTGCTCGCGGCACGGCTGAAGCCATGCCCTGATACCAATTCACGAGGAATCATGCAGGACAAAGTCGCAGCTGCCAAAAAAATCGACGAATTCCTGAAGATGCTGAATGCGCAAGGCGGATTGCGCCTGAAGTACCGCATCACCGTGGACCCACCGGCGCCAGATGGCGACGACTGGGAGCGGCCGGAGATCTTCGTGGAGTTGGGTGGGCCGGAGAGCAGCTTGCTGCTCGATCGCGGCGCCGAGCTGATGCGGTCCATCGAGTCGCTGGTACTGGAAGCATTGAAGCTGCGGCCGGATGAGCACAACAAGGTCTTGTTCGATTGCCGCAATTACCGCGCGACGCGTTTGCAGGAGTTGCGGCTGGCCGCGGATGTGGCCGCGGAAAAAGTCCGCACGACGAAAGTTCCCTACCAGTTTTCTCCTATGTCATCGCGCGAGCGTCGCATCGTTCACCTGGCGCTCTCGAAGCAAAGCGATCTTCGCACCGAGAGCCAGGGCGAAGGGCCGGCGCGCTGCCTGGTCGTGTTTCCGGCGGATTACTCGAGCAAAGATTTCAAGCCGATGGTCGCTCCCTCTCGCCGGCGACGCTAGCTGCGTCACTGACATCGCCACATAATCTTGTGGCGGAATCACCTATAACTTGGCATTATCTGTGTCACTAAATAAGGACACTCTCATGCCTGCTGACGTAGCTGTTCTCCAAGAAGCCCCTCTATTTGCCTTGCTCGACGAGCAGGAGCGCAGGACTCTCGCCGAGATCATCGACGTCGTGAACTTCGACAAAGGCGCCACCATTTTCTCCTTCGGAGACGTGGGCGACACGCTTTACATCGTGCAGAGCGGCGCGGTGCAGGTGTTCGTGGAGAACTACGAGGGCTCGAAGATCATCCTGGGAGAGAACACGCGCGGCGACATCTTCGGCGAAATCTCATTGCTCGATGGCGGGCCCAGGACGGCGACCGCGGTAGCGACGGAAGACACGCAACTCTTCGCACTCGAGCGGCAGGACCTGTTGGACCTGATCACGAAACATCCGCATGCCGCGATGGATCTGCTGACAGTCGTGGGCCGCAGGCTGCGCGCTACAGACGAGATGCTGCGGACTCACGTTGCCAAGAACGTGAACGAAGAGGAAGAAGAGATGATGACCTTCGGCGAACGACTTGCCGATCGCGTTGCGGCTTTTGGCGGTTCCTGGACCTTCATCATCTTCTTCGGCGCCATTCTGTTGAGCTGGGTGGCACTCAACACCATCGCACTGCACGACAAAGGCTTTGACCCTTATCCTTACATCCTGCTGAATCTATTCCTGTCGATGATAGCGTCGCTGCAAGCGCCGGTGATCATGATGTCGCAGAACCGGCAAGGTTCTAAGGACCGCCTGAAGGCCGACCTGGACTACGAAGTGAACCTGAAGGCAGAGCTCGAAGTTGCGCAACTGCACAATAAGGTAGACAAGATCTACGAGGAGATGCAGGCACAGTTCGACCGCATGCAGAAGGCGAGCGGCGGAGCGGCCTCAGCAGGAGTAGGGACGCGGAAGTAAGGTTTAGCGGCCTTCGCTGAGGCGGGTGGCGAGGCGCTCGGGAAGCTTGTTATCGATGATTGTCTTCTGCGCCGCTTTCACGTCGTAGGGCACGCGGTGGAACTCGATGGTGAGCGCTTCGGTATCGAAGATGGCGAACGCTGCCCGCGGGTCGCCATCGCGAGGCTGGCCGGCAGAGCCCGGGTTGATCAGATATTTCACGTCCTGCTTGAGATCGAGCACCACTTTCTCCGCACCGGTCTTGCCCTTATACACCGGCCGCAAAGTTCCCCACTGTTCGTTGTCGAGGCAGAAGCCGCCCTGGATGTGGGTGTGGCCGAAGAAGGTGAGCTGCACTTGCATATTGGCGAGCGGCTCCACCGCGTCGCGCATAACGATGATGTATTCGTCTTCGTCGCGGGGTGAGCCGTGCACGATCTGCACGCCACCTAGCCCTTCCGACTTGTCAGTGCCCTTAGCGAGGCCGTTCATGTTCACGGGGCCTTGCGGCATCTCTTTTAAAAATGTCAGGTTGTCGGGCGTGAGCGTCTGCTTGGTCCAGAGCGCGGCGAGGCCGGCGATGGGGTTGAACGTTTCAATGCCGGTGATACCGGTGCAGGCTTTGTCGTGATTGCCGCGGACGAACTGCCCCCCCAGCTTGCGCGAAGCGTCGGTCACCTCATTCGGACTGCCGCCGTAGCCGACAACGTCGCCGAGGTTGATGACGGCGTCGTAGGAAGGCGCGCCCTTCAGGCAAGCTTGCATGCCCTGAATGTTGGAATGAATGTCGCTGATGATGAAGACGCGCAAAGTCGGCCTACCGGCGCCACACTCCTGGAAGAACGAGGGTCAATTTTTGGCGACGCGGAATTATATACCGATGCCTCAGTGGTTCTTCATGGCTTCGTTAGCTCGCCGCAGACCAGCTTCAGCGGCAGCGTTGCCGGGATCGAGAATGAGCGCGGATTGGAATGCGTTCACCGCGCCCTGATAATCGCCGGAATCCACCTGGCGATTGCCGAGCGCGATCATGGCGCGCGCGCGTAGCTGGCCAGGATTCGTTGCGGCAGCAACGGGCGCAGGAGCAGGTGTAGCGGCGGCCGCTTTCTTTGTGGCTTTGACGGGTGCCGGCTTGGGAGCTTCGATCGGCGCCTCTAAGTTGGCGACGGCCTTCGCGTTTACGACAATCTCGTTCTTCACGCTCTTCACGCCGATGGAATTCTTGACGATGCCATTGGCGCGATTGGAATCCGCTTGCGATGCAACCAAGCCGGAAAGCGTGACGACACCTTTGTCCACCGTCGCGTTCACATTGTTGAACGTGGGTGAGGTGGCGAGAAGCTGTTGTACCTCTATCAGGAGCTGCGAGTCTTTTGTGACCGGTGCAGCCTCTTGCGTCTCTTCAGTAGAAACGGAAACCGCGGGCTTCTTCGGCCAGAAGATAAGCGCGCCCAGGATAAGGATTCCAAGCACTGCACCAATAGCGATGAGCGGAGTCTTGGAGGCGGGCTTCTCGGTCTCGTTCAGCGCTTCGAAGGTTGGAGCCTTCGCGACGGCGGGAGCGGGATTCGCGCGATCGAAGACAGGTTCTGCAAGCGAGGAGACCGCAGGTGCGGCAGCAGCAGCGGCGGCAGTGCCGGTGCGCAGCTTGGGAGTGGCCATCATCGGCGGAGGCGTCTTCACCCCGGCGGCTGCGGCGGGAGCCGGCGCTTCGGGCGCCTTGGTTGTTTTCGGAGTCTCGAACTTGATCATCACCGTGCCCGGCTTTGGAGTGAGGCCGGGCTTGGGAGCGGGAGTAGGCACTGCGGCCGGTTTGGGAGTTGGCGTTTCGACGGGATGAAATTTTTCGAGCGCGGCCGCCATCTCATCCGCCGTCTGATAGCGATTGTCGCGGCTCTTCTGCATCGCCTTCATCACGATGTCGGAGAGAGGATTCGGCGGCTCGGCGCGCAGCTCCGCGGGAGACTTCGGAGTGGCGGTGATGTGCTGCACCAGCATTCCCACGGGGGTCACGGACTCGAATGGCAACTTCCCGACGATCATCTCGTAGAGGGTGACGCCAAGCGAGTAGATATCGGCGCGCGCGTCGATGTCGTCGCCCTTTTTGCCCATCGCCTGCTCGGGCGAGATGTACTGGGGCGTACCGACGACGACAGCGGTCTTGGTTGTGGTGGCGTATTGCGGCAGAAGGTCGGTGGACTGTTCGCGAACCTTCGCGAGCCCGAACTCCAGGACTTTTACCAGCTCGCGTCCATCGGGCTGCTGCACGAGAAGAACATTTTCCGGCTTGATGTCGCGATGCGTGATGCCGAGCTTGTGGGCGGCGCCGAGAGCAAGCGCGATTTGGCGCGCGATGCTAGCAGCGCGGATCGGCGCCATCGGCCCATCAACCATCACACTGCGCAGAGATTTGCCGTCCACATACTCCATAACAAGGAAGGGCGAGTCGTCTTCGGCAAAATCGAAATCTTCCACCCGCACTGCGTTCTCATGCTGAAGCTTGCGGGTGACGGCCTCGGTCTTGAAGCGATTCACGAAAGCTTCGTCTTGCGCCAGGCGGTTCTGCAGGACTTTGAGGGCGCGAGTCTCGTTGAAGGTAAGGTGCTTGGCCTGATAGACAGTGGCCATCCGGCCTTCGCCTATTTTCCTGACGATCTGGTACTTCTCGCGGATGACCATGCCTTCCACCATCTCGGCGGTCTCGCGCAGCGCGGCCTGATCTTTGGGGCAGGCGCTGAATTCATTGGGGTAAGTCGTGTGGCACGTATCGCAGTACTTCATCCGTCTTCCTTCGATCGTCGGTCTTGGGCTGCGATTCTTCGGGGGAAGGCCGCCTGAACAGGCGAGAACCGGGCTTCGAGATATTACTTCGATTTTGAGCTACAAGGGAAGCAGAATCAGTGGCCGCTCGCCTTCAGAGAACAAGGTTGTGGAAATACTCTGCGCCTTCACAGGTGGCAATACTATGTTCGCAGAAGCGTACGAGAAGCGTGACGTGCTTAAAACCTGTTCTGCGCAGTGCGCAACGCATGGCTCTGGTCTTATTGTGCTTCTTGTATGTCGCCGACGTTCTCGTCGTGATCCACGATGTGATCGTGCGCGTGCCGGGCAGGCAGTTCTTCTTTTAGCTTCGTCTGCACTTCAATCCAACAGCTTTGTTATAGACTCGCCGTGATTTTCCGGGAGGGAAAACATCATGGCAGATTACGGATTCACGCACGGCAAGGTCATTGACGGGGGCGGTGGCAGCGCTTCTGGCATCATCAAACTCATTGGGTTGGCGTTCATCGCGCTTCTGATGTTGATCTTTGCGTTCTCAAGCTTCACCACAGTGCGCAACGGCACGGTCGGCGTGCTCTCGCTGTACGGCGATGTGGACACACGCAATACCTTGCAGGCAGGGTTTCATTTCATCAACCCGCTGAAGAGCGTGCACGAGATCAATATCCAGACCACCGAGATGAAGGAATCGGCGGATGTCCCTTCCAACGAGGGGCTGATCATGCACCTGGACACGTCGCTTCGCTACCACATAGATTCCTCGCACGCAGCGGAGCTTTACAAGACGGTGCAGGGCGAGGTTGAGAACACCATTATCGAGCCGGCACTGCGCTCTGATATCCGTGAAGTCACTTCCTCGCACACGGCGAATGCGCTCTACAGCGGGGAACGCGACAAAGTATCCAATGAGATCCTGGAACGGGAGAAGGCCAACCTGGGCCCACGCGGCATCGTAGTGGAAGCGGTCTTCCTGCGCGACATCGCGCTGCCGGCCTCACTGAAACAAGCCATCGAGCAGAAGCAGCGCGCCGAGCAAGAATCGCTGGCAATGAGCTTCCGGCTGCAAAAAGAAAAGCAGGAAGCCGATCGCAAACGCATCGAGGCGGAAGGCATCCGCGACTTCTCGCGCACGGTCGCCTCCGGCATCAGCCCTGAACTGCTGACGTGGAAGGGCATCGAAGCGACGGAAAAACTTTCTGACAGCCAGAACTCGAAGATTGTGATCATCGGCAACAGCAAGAACGGATTACCGCTGATCATGGGCGGCGGGCAGTAGCGCAAACTGATTTAGCATAGGGGCGTGCTCCTCGAAGTACGCAACTTGAAGGTCGCGTTCCCGGCGGCGGGCGGAAGCCTGTTGACGGCGGTGCGCGACGTGTCGTTCTCCATCCGCGAGAGCGAGTCGCTGGCGCTGGTCGGGGAATCGGGCTCGGGGAAATCGGCGAGCGCGCTCGCGCTGATGCGCCTGCTCCCTCCGCAGGCGCGGGTAGAGGGTGAGATCGTTTTTGAAGGCCGGAATCTTCTTTCTTTACCGGAAGAGGAAGTGCGGCGGCTGCGCGGGCGGAAGATGGCCATGATCTTCCAGGAGCCCATGACGGCGCTGAATCCGGTGATGCGCGTCGGCGAGCAGATCGCCGAGGCGGTGCTGGCGCACGAGAAGGTCTCGAAGAAAGAAGCGATGCAGCGTGCCATCGCTGCAATGACTGATGTTGCGCTGCGCGAGCCCGACCGGTTGGCGCGCGATTATCCTCACCAACTTTCAGGCGGCATGCGGCAGCGGGTGATGATCGCGATGGCGCTGGTGAACCGTCCGCAACTGCTCATCGCAGACGAGCCCACGACCGCACTCGACGTTACCGTGCAGCAGCAGATCCTGGACTTGCTGGCCGACCTGCGCGCTCGATTCTCATTGGCAATGCTCTTCATCTCGCACGATCTCGCGGTCGTCTCGAAAGTGGCAGACCGGATCGCGGTGATGTACGCGGGCTCGATCGTGGAAAGCGGGACGACGGAGCACATCTTCCGGCAGGCGGTCCACCCGTATACGCGCGGATTGCTGCGCGCAGTACCGACGCTACGCTCCGATCGTACGAAGCCGCTGCTCACGATCGATGGAACCGTTCCGGCTATCGCTTCCCTGCCGCCGGGATGCGCATTTGAGCCGCGCTGCGAATCAAAAGTTGCGGCGTGTCAGGAATCGCTGCCTCCGCTAGTGGAAGTTGCGCCGGGACACGCGGCGCGGTGTCCGGTGAATGCGGTGCAAAGATGAGTTTGCGCGAGGTGAAGCTTTTCGACGCCGCGCGGCGTCCGCCGAATTGGATGGGACACATCCGTGAGGGCGAGTACGCGCTCTTCTTCAAAGATGTGAAATCAGGGCAAGAGCTGACCGCGGATGGAGATTTACCGAAAGAGAGCATTTGTTTAGTCGCGAGTTCCCTCGACGAAGCGCTCGATTTC
>JBJMGI010000060.1:0-44984 GCA_045807945.1 Terriglobales bacterium
ACCGATCTCGTCGCGCAACGCTTCCGCGACGCGCTCCCGGCGATGTTGTAATTGGCGCGGTTCAGGCAAGTCTGGAGTCTCCCAGAAAACTCTCTAGTATATGTCAGTTTGAGCGGGCGTAGAGGTAGACGGAGTGCAGCGATTGTTGATTTTAGATTTTCGATTGTTGATTGAAGTGCCCGGCAAGCATCTTGAGCCATGAGCCACATTTCAAATCAATCAAAAATCAACAATCTAAAATCAAAAATAATCCAAAAAGCTGTCCACCACTTCCGCCCCATTGTCATTGGCGATGCGGACGGCCTGTTTCTCGATCTGCTGCATCTGTCCTTGCAGGTAGTCTTTAGACGACGAAACCGCGACCACGCCGATCGTCGCGCGCTGCCACAGATCGGTTTCTTCCAACTCGGCGACGCTCACGTTGTAGTGCGCGCGCAGCTTATCTTTCAAGCTGCGGACCACCTGACGTTTGTCCTTGAGCGAGTGCGCGCCTTCAATGCGGATCTCGAGCGTGAGCGAGGCGATGGGCACGCGATCAGTTCTGCTTGTAAGTTCCGTAAATGTAATCCTGTTTTGCTTGTGTGACGTGACAGCTTTGGCAGGTTTCCAACTTGCCTCTTTGGATTACCGATTTTGCATCACCGCTGACCGCCAGAAACTCCCAATCGCCAACTTTTGGATTGAATCCTTTTTTCTGCTTGATCATCACCGTCAACAGCTCTGGGGTCCCTTTCGTGAAAAGTTCTTCGCTCAATTTTTCTTTTACAATAACCGAGCCTTCCGGAAAACGGCTGAACCCTTCCTCCATCATCGCGCGTTTTCCTGTCTCGTTCACATACACCGTTACAAAGTGCTCCTTGTGGGGATCGCTGCCAGGAACCGGGATCGAGTTCCCAGGCTGATAAGAACAGCGTATGGCGGCAGTGGGGTCCATGATTGCCGGATGGGCATTGACCCTGGTCCATTCGCGATAATTTGCAAATTTCGAAAGGACTTCCTCTATTTTCGGCGGTCCTGCAAACAGCCCCACCCCAATAATAAGAATCGAGGCTGGGGCGATGAGTAAAAGATTCCGGAAACCTTGCATTTGCCCATTATTGCTCACGCCGCAGGAATCGCAAACAAAAAGAGACGCGCAGTTCGCGCGCCCCTCTCGAGCTAAAAAGTATACTTACGCCGGCGTGAGCTCGGCCGCTACCTGTTGTGTAGCGAAGGCTTCGATGACGTCGCCGACCTTGATATCGCCGTAGCCGGCGATGGCGATGCCGCACTCCATGCCGTTGCTGACTTCCTTCGCGTCGTCTTTAAAGCGGCGCAAGGAGCCGATCTTGCCTTTGAACACCTGCACGTTGTCGCGCAGCAGGCGGACTTCAGCATCGCGCTTGATGGAGCCATCCGTCACCGTGCAGCCGGCGATAACGCCGACCTTCGGGATGCGGAAGGTCTCGCGCACGGCGGCGCGGCCCAGGTACGTCTCCTTGAAGACGGGCTCGAGCAATCCGGTCATGGCGCGGCGGATCTCGTCTTGCAGCTCGTAAATGATCGAGTGCAGGCGGATGTCCACCTTTTCCATCTCGGCAACTTCCTGCGCCTTGCGCTCCGGACGCACGTTGAAGCCGATGATGATGGCGTTCGACGCCGAGGCGAGCAGCACGTCGGTTTCGGTGATGGCGCCGACTCCGGTGTGCAGCACTTTGATCTTCACCTGCTCGTTCGAGAGCTTCTGCAGCGTATCGGCCAACACTTCCACCGAGCCCTGCACGTCGCCCTTCAGGATGATGGGCAGCTCTTTCACGCCAGCCGTCTTGATCTGCTCGCTGAGGCCCTCGAGGGTCATGCGGCTCTTCTTGGCCAGCGTGGCTTCGCGCTCTTTCTGCGAGCGGTAGCCGGAGATGTTCTTTGCACGGTCGCGGTCGGCGACGACGCTGAGCTGGTCGCCAGCCTGCGGCAGACCTTCCAACCCGATCACTTCCACCGGAGTGGATGGCGGCGCTGCGTCGATGGCGGTGCCGCGATCGTCGAACATGGCGCGGACCTTGCCGAAGGTGTTGCCCACGATGAACTGATCGCCGACCTTCAGCGTTCCGTTCTGGATGAGCACGGTAGCGACGGCGCCGCGTCCGCGATCGAGCTTGGCTTCGAGCACGTGGCCGACGGCCGCGCGGTCCGACGATGCCTTCAAGTTTCCGACGTCGGCAGTCAGCGTGATCATTTCCAGCAGCTGATTCAGGTTCGTCTTCTGCTTGGCGGAGACGTCCACAAAGATCGTGTTGCCGCCCCACTCTTCTGGGACGAGCCCGCGATCACCGAGCTGCTTCTTCACGCGATCCGGCATGGCTTCGGGTTTATCGATCTTGTTGACCGCAACGATGATCGGAACCTTGGCCGCTTGCGCGTGGTCAATGGCTTCGATCGTCTGCGGCATCACTCCGTCGTCGGCTGCGACGACGAGAATGACGATGTCGGTAACCTTCGCGCCGCGTGCACGCATGCGGGTAAAGGCTTCGTGACCGGGCGTATCGATGAAGGTGATCTCGCGTCCGTTTGCGGCGGATGCAGGATCGTTCACCTTCACTTTGTACGCGCCGATATGTTTCGTGATTCCGCCGGCTTCGCCTTCGGCAACAGCGGCTGTGCGGATGGCGTCTAGCAGCGAAGTCTTACCGTGATCGACGTGGCCCATGATGGTGACCACAGGAGCGCGCGGAGCACCGCCGGTCGGGTTGATGTCCTCGGGCGCCTGCTCTGCGCCGAGTTCCTTCGCGGCCTGCTCTTCAAAGCTGATGACGTTGGTTTCGGCACCGAAGTGGCGGGCCAATTCAGTGGCAAGTTCCTCATCGAGCGTCTGGTTGACGGTGGCGAACATGCCGCGCATCAACAGGCGCGTGATCAGATCTTTCGCGCGAATATCGAGCTTCTCGGCGAGTTCCTTGACGCTGATTCCTTCAGAGATCTCGATGGTGCGGCTAATCGGCAGCGGCTCGTTCGAAACCTGCTGCTGCTGATGCGGCACGTAGCCCTTCATTGGGCCTTCTTTGATCCCGCGGGGAACGTAGCGCTGTCCGGGTCTGCGCGAAGGCGCACCGGTGCGGGCTGTCGGGCGGCCAGGAGGCGGTGGGCCACCTGGGCCTACACCCATTGGGCGGGGTCCGCCTGGACGTGCACCGGTCGGCGATGTGCGCGTGGGGTGCATGGGACGGCGTTCGCCCGGACGCAACGGCGGACGCGTTCCCGGCGCTCCTCCCGCACCTGCAGGGCGTGGACGCTCGAAAATCGGGCGACCCGGCACGGGACGTCCCGGCGCAGGGCGGCTGCCCATCGGGGCCGGGGGTGGTGCTCCTGCCGGACGTGCTGGCGCGGAATAAACCGGACGCGCACCCGTCTGTGGCATGATCACGCGGCGCGGGGGCGGCTGTGTGACTTGAACTTGCGGAGTGGAAGCTGCCGGAGCTTCCGGCTGTTTGCTGGCCTGGATCGCTGGTGCTTCAGCCTTTGGCGGTGCCGCCGGCGGCGGTGGCGGCGTGACGGCGTAATTCGGGCGCACACCGGTGTGCGGCAAAACTGTGCGCGGCGTCGGAGGCGCGGCGGGAGCTGCGGGCTGCGGCGTCGCTGCCGAAGGCTTCACGACCACGGTGGGCTTGGCGGCGGTCGGCGTCGGAGCTGCCGGCGGCTTTGGAGGAACTACGGCGACCGGGCGAGGCGGAGCCGGCGCAGGCTCGGAGGTCTGCTTCCGGATTGCGCTGAGCACGTCGCCGGGCTTCGAGATCTTCGAGAGATCGATCTTCGTCTTGATCCCAGGAGCCTCGGACGGAGCAGACGACTTCGCCTTCGAAGGCTTCTCGTCGCCGGTGGCAAAGTGCTTGCGCACACGCTCGGCTTGATCGGGATCGAGTGAGCTCGAGTGGCTCTTCTTATCGTTGATGCCGATGGTCGGTAGATAGTCTATGACCGCCTTGCTCTTGACCTCGAGCTCGCGTGCCAAATCGTTAATGCGAATCTTTTCCAAATCAGTTCTCAGTTCCTGGTTCTCAGTTCGTGTTCTCAGTTCTCGTTCTCAAAGTTACTTTTCGCCTTCGTGCGGCTCTTCGCCGTGCACGTGGACCTCAGCCGAATCCGCTTCGCTAGCCGCGGGCGCATCTTCCACGCCCTCGACCGCGTCAGCTTCGAGCGCCTGGCCGGTGTCGGCGAGGTCGCGCACGCTGTCGGCCGATTCGGTCGCGGTTTCCGACAATCCTTCGCTGCCGCCGGATTGGCCAGCATCGTCAGGGTTCGCGCCCAGATCGTCAGGAGCGGCAGTGATCTCCGCCGTCTCGTCGGGCGTTGCTTCCGCAGCAGCTCCGTCCGCCGCAGCGGCTGCCGCAGCTTCGAGTCCAGAGAAGTAGTTGCTCACCGCGAGCGAAATCTTCTCCACCGTCTTCGGACCGATGCCGGGGATCTCCTCGAGCTGCTCGGGAGTCATGTCGGCGAGTCCTTCCACCGTGGTGACGCCAGCAGCGCTCAGCTTCTCCACAACGCCTTCGCCGAGATCTGGGACTTGCTCGAGCGGAGTAGTGGGAGTGCCGACCAGGGCCGACATCTGCTGCTCGACCTCCTGGCGCTTCTCTTCTTCACTCTTAATGTCGATCTTCCAGCCCAGCAGTTTGGCCGCAAGGCGGACGTTCTGACCTTTTTTGCCGATCGCGAGCGAGAGCTGACTGTCGTCCACGATGACTTCCAAATGCTTGTCGGCGGAATCGATCACGGTGACGCGCGCAACCTTCGCGGGTTGCAGCGCCTTTTCCGCGAACGTTGCCGGATCTTCGTGGTACTCGATGATGTCGATCTTCTCGCCGCGCAGCTCGCGGATGATGGACTGCACGCGCATGCCCTTCATGCCGACGCAGGCGCCGACCGAGTCAACGTCTTTATCTCTCGACATGACGGCGATCTTGGTGCGCTCGCCTGCCTCACGCGCGATGGCGCGGATAACGACGGTGCCGTCATAAATTTCCGGCACTTCCGTCTGGAACAGGTTCTGTACAAGCTCCGGCGCGGCGCGCGAGACGATCACGCCCGGGCCCTTACTGGCACGCTCAACTCGCACAATGACAACCCGAACGCGCTCGCCGATGGCGAACGATTCCAGACGCGACTGCTCTTTGCGCGGGGCGCGTCCTTCAGCTTTACCGAGATCGAAAATAAGATCGGGGCCTTCCTGCCGCTTCACCGTTGCATTGACGATCTCGCCCACGCGTCCGATGTACTCGTTGTAAACCGTATCGCGCTCGGCCTCGCGGACCTTCTGGAAGATGACCTGCTTCGCTATTTGCGCCGAGATGCGGCCGAGTCCCGTGGGATTGGACAGCGCATGGCTGGCGCGATGGAATCGGACTTCGCCGCCGACCTCAGCGTTCTCGTCTTCCTGGCGAGCGTCTTCCAGCGTGATCTGGATCTGCGGATCTTCCATCTCATCGTCGTTCTCGACGATGGTCTTCACCGCGTACACCTCGATCGTCCCGGTTTCGGGGTCGAGCATGCCGCGCAGGTTTTCCTGCGACTTCAAATTTTTCCGCGTGGCCACCGCAATCGCGTCTTCCACCGCCCCGATCACGATCTGCGGGTCGATGTTCTTCTCGCGGCTCAACGCTTCGATCTGTTGCTGTAACAAGCTAGGCATTTTGAGTTCTCAATTTCCAGTAACTTATAAACTTTTCGCGGTCCTTAGATTTCCGGTACCAGGTTCGCCTTGTCCACGTTCGCAAGCTCGATCTCGAGCTTGCGCGGCTCCGGCGCCGGTTTGTTCTTCTTCTTCGGTGGAGTCACGTCCACCGTGAGCTTGCGGTCGGCGAAACGCTCCAGCCTTCCTTGAAAGTGACGATTGTTCTCCACCGGCTCACGCGTGGTCAGCTTCACCAAACTGCCGACGAAGCGCTCATAATCAGCCGGCTTCGTCAGCGGCCTATCCAGACCAGGTGACGAAACTTCCAGCGTGTACGGTCCAGCCCCGGCTGCTTCCTCAATATCGAGGATGGTGCTCATTTCCCGACTGACGTTGGCGCAATCCTCGTGGGTAACGCCCAAAACTGCCGGAGCCCCACTCAACTCGGCTGCCGGTTTCACCCGGTCGATCACCACGCGCAACATGCGGTGCTTGCCGCCGCCGCGCATCTCCACATCTACTATTTCCAGGCCGTAGCTCGCGGCAACGCGCTCGGCAATCGCCTGAATATTGTCTAAATCGACCATCGAACCGCTCAAAAACCTTTCGGCGCGTGGGGCACATTCTTGCCCCCAAAATAAAAGTGGGCTCGCGCCCACTCGACCACTTCGCCGAAATCCGCGCTGGAGACTCACAGACCGCGGTGGGTAGAAGACAGACTACCCTGGGTACCACCCTGCAACTGCTTAATATACGCCCCGAGAGGCCGTTTTACAAACTGGCTATGAGGAAATTTCCCGCAAAGATTGGGGCTATAGGACCTTCAAGAACGCCTATGTATTTGATGTGAAAAAGAGGCGAAAGACTCTTCAGGCGGCGTCGGTGGGCTCAAGTCGGGGCAACGACTCGGGATTGCACCAGGAATCGGCGACGAACTCGCAGTCGATACGCTTAGTGAACTTCGCCGCTATGCCCGGCGCTGCGCCCAAAACCAGCTGCTGCACCCGCACGACTTTCGCATGGGTGAAGATCTTCACCAGGTCTTTGCCGACCCGGGTGCTGAACGAGAGAGCGATATCGCTGCCCACTTCAGGCTTAAAGTTCGAATACAGGAAAATACCTTCGGCGCTCAGGTCGCGCACGATGGCATTGTGGTCACCGTCGCCAGGAACGGTGATCTGGGCGGCACTGTGCATCATCTGGCGTCGGCTGCTGCGAAGCTTGCGGTGGCTGGGAGCTGGCGTCACGGGAAGTGCCCTCCTTACGCCCCATATGTAGGGCAATGGCCGTGCCAGTCCGCATCATTTGTAAGTTGAAGTAGCTAAATGGGTTAACAGGATGGTTACCGATGGAACAAGGGAAGTTTGTTCATACGTCGGGTAATTTTGGGCGGCAAGGACGGGTGGGCTGGCGCAAACTGACGCTCCAGAGTTTCTGCCCCTAAAATAAAAAAGCCCTGCTATTCAGCAGAGCCTTTTTGGCGGCCTTGAAACCCTTCCCGAGAATTTTTTGGGCCGAACGTTGTTGCAGGACAGACAATATGATTCCGCGAGATCAGCAGCAAGTCTCGGAAGTCCATTAACCGCTGCGGAACACGGAACTTGACACGAGAGGCGCTTTTCCTCCTTTCGCCGTCAGCCGGCGCCAACTACTGTCACGCGAGTGCCACAGCCACTTCTGAGCCCATCCAAGCTCGAATCACCTATAGAGTTAAAGACAGATGAAAGAATGCACAAATTGCGAACGGCTGAAGCAGCGCGTGGCCGAACTGAATAGTGAGTTGCTGGTCCTGAAGATCGCAGCGCTTGCGGCTGGGAAAGATTCCGCCGCTATGCCGCCGGCGCGCAAGACGCGTACTGCGCCGGAGCGCAGGCGGGGCGATCAGCCGCGGGCTAGCTGACCGAATTGTGAGGAGTCACTGCACTTCTTCCAGCAGCCCGGTCTTCACGTCCAGAATAAATCCGCGGACTTCGACGAAATCGAGCCAGGGATGCGAGCGCACCCGCTCCATCTGTGTCCGCACGTTCTTTCGCGGATCTTTGAAAGCGTAAAACTTAATGTCAGACCACTCACCCGATTCCTGGTGAAATCTCTTATTCAACTCTTCGTCTGAACCGCGCTGCAGGCCGCAATCGGTGTGGTTAATGATCATGAGGCTCTTCGTCCCCAGCAGGCGATGCGAAAGCACCAGCGAGCGGACAACGTCATCGGTCACGATGCCGCCGGCGTTGCGAATGAAATGCGCGTCACCGATCTTGAGCCCCAGAGTCTGCTGGAAGCTCATGCGCGCGTCCATGCACGCGACGATGACCATCTGCCGTTGCGGTTCGGCGGTCAGATGGGCGAGATGGTATTCCTTTGCGTACCCGCGGTTATGGTCGACGATGCGGTCTATCAATGACATGGCTCGATATTAAACGAGGCGCCGCAACCTCCGCCACGAACGAAGAAAAGCCGCCAGATCGGCGGCCTGTTCGGAAAAGTGTTGCTCAGGATTGCTGGATCACCCAGCGTCTTCAGAAGGCTCTGGCTCCAGTATGGGCAGAGACCGCGGGTCGAGCAGGTTTTCGATCAAGGCTATGCAGCTATCCACGAATCCATGCGGTTGCTGGGCCGTGGCTTGGGTCTCTGTCGAGAGGAGGTCGGTTTGCATGCTGCGAACTCTATCCCGGCTTTCGAGGCTGATGCTAATTACGAAGGTAATCGCCTTGTCTTCAGGCGGGTTTGCTCTGTTTGGTCAGCCTACCCAACACTTCCAGCAGATGGTCGGGATCGCCTTTGCGGACATACGCGGCAACGAACGGCTTGACGTCGTCGGGCATCCACATCATGTCCGTAAGCAGCAGGATGGGCACGGGCTTGGAAGCCTTCTTCAACTCTTTGACAACATCCAGCGCCGTCAAAACCCCAAGTTTGTAATCAACGACCGCGAGCTGAAAACGGGTTTTGGGAATTTCTAAAGTCGCGCCTTTTACCAGCAGCGGGACCGGTGCAAAGCCACCCCCTTCGAGCAGGAGCGAGTAGAGCTTCAGGTGGGAAGCGTCGTCGTCAACTATCAGGACGGAACAGGGCTTGCTCAAAGGGACACCAAAGCTCGTTAGCGTGTACTATATCTGACTTCATCGGTGCGGGCATGCGCCAATTAAGTAAACAACCATCTGACGGAAGCGAGTCATCGAAAATCCAG
Source organism: Terriglobales bacterium (assembly GCA_045807945.1). Taxonomy (GTDB): domain Bacteria; phylum Acidobacteriota; class Terriglobia; order Terriglobales; family Acidobacteriaceae; genus CAVQGF01. The sequence continues at coordinate 8,826 of JBJMGI010000060.1, forward strand.
AGTACCGGTCCAATTCAGCTTTCCCTGCCCCAACCCTTGGGGTGTGAGAACCACGTGCAATGTTGAGCTTGCGGAAGACCGCCCATCTCTGCCTGCTTCTTGCGGCCGGCGCGCTCCCCATCGGGGCGGCTGGGCAAACGAGTGCCTCCCCGGGCCAACAAAACACACCCCTAAAGCAGCTGACGCTGGAGCAGCTTGGCAACATAGAGGTCACCTCGGTCAATAAGCAGCCCGAACAAGTGTGGAACACCGCGGCTGCGATATACGTCATCACGCAGGCAGACATTGAACGCTCTGGCGCGACCAGCATTGCGGACGCGCTCCGCGTCGCGCCTGGGGTTGAAGTCTCCCGCATCAGCTCCACCACCTGGGCGATCGGGATCCGCGGGCTGCAAAGTAACTTTTCTAAATCAGTGCTGGTGTTGATCGATGGCCGCAGCGTCTACACTCCACTTTTCTCCGGCGTTTACTGGGACGTACAAGACGTGGTACTTGAGGACGTCGATCGCATCGAAGTGATCCGCGGTCCGGGCGGGATCATCTGGGGACCCAACGCAGTCAACGGCGTCATCAACATCATTACAAAGAATTCTTCGCAGACCCACGGCGTGCTCGCTTCGGCATTGGGCGGCAATGTGGACCGGACCATTGACGAGTTGCGGGTGGGCAGCGGCAGCGGCAATTTTCATTACCGGGTTTTCGGCAAAGGCTTTATTCGTGCGCACGAATTCCACCAGGATGGCAATGATTTCGACGATTGGCATCAATATCGCGGTGGTTTTCGTACCGACTACGACCGAGGAAAAGACTCGTTCAGCTTCCAGGGAGATATTTACCGCGGCGATTCACCGCACCTGATCGGCACGGACGTGACCGATGACACTGTGGATGGCGGAAACTTAAACGCCCAGTGGAACCGGAATTACGGGGGCGGTAACGATTTCCACCTGCAAGCGTATTTCGACCGCACCATCCGCACCGGGTTGCAACTGGGCGAAACGCGGAACACCTACGATATTGATTTCGTAGATCACTTGCGCGTGGGCTCGCACAATAACCTGAGCCTTGGTGGCGGCTTGCGTTGGAGCCCGAATCGCTTCATACAGAAGCAGCCTTCGATCGATCTGATCCCGCATGATGAGACTGACCACATCTATACCGGCTTCTTACAGGATGAGCTCCATCTTGCCGGAAATAAGCTCTCTCTGATCGGGGGAGTGAAGTTCCAACACAACAACTTCAGCGGCTTCGATATTCAGCCGACCGGCCGCGTGCTTTGGAACCCCACGCCGCACCAAAGCGTGTGGGCGGCGGTAACAAGGGCTGTGACTACGCCATCCCGCATCGAGGAAGATTTCGTGCTCGACGCAAAATCGCCGGGTCTAGAGATTCAAGTGTTGGGAAACCCAAACTTCAAATCTGAGGCTCTGGTCGGGTACGAGTTTGGTTACCGTCAACTCTTTTCTAAGTCGTTGTACGTGGATCTCTCGGCCTTCCACAACCATTACACTGACCTGCAAAGCTTCGGCGCTGCTCAAACCTCGTTGGTCCTGACGCCACCGCCTCATCTGCTGATCTCCATCCCTTACAACAACCTGATCAGTGGTAACACCAATGGGATTGAAATCGCGCCGAGCTGGCAGGTGACGCCGTTCTGGATGGTTTCCGGCTCCTATTCATATGTCGGATTGGATCTGAAGGCGAGCGGTCCCACATCAGATATCAGTTCTACCGGGACTGTGAGCAAGTACGAAGGTTCAACCCCTCACCAGATGGTTGAGTTCCGTTCCTACATCGATTTGCCGAAATCTTTCGAATTCGACCAGGTATTCCGCGGAGCTAGCGCATTGCCGGCGCAAAAGGTGGCCGATTATCAAACCCTTGACCTGCAGGCTGCCTGGACCTTCCGCTCGCAATTGCGTATCGCCGTCGTGGGGCAGAACCTACTGCATGAGCACCACGATGAATGGGGCACCGGGGATCCGACCCAGCAGAACATCGGCATCCGTCGCGCCGCGTACCTGAAGATCACCTGGACCAGCAAAGCAAAATGATCCCTCTTACTGGGTGTTGCAGGCCTTGAACCACTTAGCGTCATCCCGAAGCACTCGAGCTGCGCTTGCGGTGGCGGTGATTCTCACTTGCCAGCTTCAGCTGGTGGCGCAGTCTCCTTCGGAGTACGACGTTAAAGCCGCTTATCTTTTCAATTTCGCTAAATTCGTGCAATGGCCGGTAAGCGGCGGGGCCGATTTCAGGATCTGCGTCGTCGGAAGCGATCCTTTTGGCGACACCCTCGACAACACCGTGAAAGGTGAAGTAGTGAACGGCAAAAGAGTCGTACTGAAACGAGTGAGCGCGGAATCCGCTTCGGCCTGCGACATGGCCTTTATTTCCTCGTCGGAACAGAAGAGATTGTCTTCGCTATTACCCGCCCTATCGAAGCAGCACATCTTGACGGTTAGTGATATCCCGCACTTCGTCGATAAGGGGGGAATGATCGGGTTCGTGCTCGATTCAGGGCGGGTGCGCTTTGAAGTGAACCAGGCTTGTGCGCAGGATGCGGGGCTCGGCATGAGCTCGCAGCTTTTGAAGGTTGCTAGCGTCGTTCGGCAGGAACGGGGCGCGCCACGATGATCCTGCGAAACAACTCGATCTCCTCGCGCGTCAGCTGGATGATCCTGCTGGTGAGCGGCGGCGCGCTGGTTGTGGCGTGCCTGGCCTTCATCGGTTATGACCGTACTTCGGTACGCGAAGCGATGGTGCGCAACCTCTCGACCCAATCGCAGATCATCGGCGCGAACAGCACCTCGGCCATAACCTTCGGCGACCCACAGGCGGCGGAGAGCACCTTGTCTGCCCTGCGAAGCGCGCCCAGCGTGATCTCCGCAGGGATCGTAACGCCCTCTGGGCAGATGTTTGCGCAATATCGCCGCGACGGCGCCGCGAATGAGGTGGTGGTGCTCCCGAAGATTGAAGCTTCCGCAAATGAAGCGCACGAGTTTCAACCAGAGGCTCTGCTGCTCGCCCGCAAGATCTACCTGCAAGGCCAGTGGATCGGGACGGTATACATTCGCAGCGATTACTCGGTGCTGCAGCGCCAGTCAAAGCGCTACATGGGGATAGCAGGAACCGTTCTGTTGCTCTCACTTTTGGCGGCGTGGTTGTTTGCGCTGCCACTTCGCCGTTCCCTGACAGAACCGATCGTGGATCTCGCGGCCGCTGCCAAGGGATTCTCTGAAGACCCGCAATCGGGGGTGAGAGCCTCTTCAACGTCCGACCTTGCAGAGATGTCCGTTCTGGTGAACGCATTCAACAACATGCTCGAGCAGATCAAGGGCCGCGAAGCCGCTCTTAAGGAAGCACAGGCCGGCTTGGAGCAGAAGGTGGAAGACCGCACCCGCCAGCTGATCGCAACCAACCGCGAGTTGGAAGCTTTTTCGTATTCCGTCTCGCACGATCTTCGCGCTCCATTAGAAACCATCAACGGATTCTCGTACATGTTCTTGACCGAGTACGGCAAACAGACCGGCAAGGGCGCGGAATACATTCAGCAGATCCAGGAAGCCAGCCGCCGCATGGGTGAGTTGATCGAAGACCTCCTGAAACTCTCGCATGCTGCTTCAAGCACCATGCACCACGAATCCGTGGACCTGAGCGAGATGGCTCGGCAGATTGGGACTCAACTCAGTCGCAAGGAGTCGACGCGCGCGGTTACATTCGTGATTGCCGATCATCTGCGGGCCGTCGGGGATTCGCGGCTGCTGAAGATCGCGCTCGAAAACCTGTTCCAAAACGCCTGGAAATACACCTCTGCGCACCCCAAGGCGACGATCCAGTTCGGAAGCAAGATGCACAATGGCTTGGAAACTTTCTTCATTCGCGACGACGGAGCCGGCTTCGATCCTGGCATGGCTGACCTGCTTTTCAAGCCGTTCCGGCGTCTTCACTCGATGGCGGAGTTTCCCGGGACGGGCGTGGGACTCGCGACCGTGCAACGGATCCTGCACCGCCACGAGGGCTTCATCTGGGCGGAGGGGCAAGTAGAAAAAGGCGCAACCTTCTACTTCACAATAGGCACTCGGCGCGTCCCCGATGCAACTGGAACTTCAGCTACATCAATTTGGAAAAAGGCGCAGGGAAGCTGAACGGCTCAGCGCTACTTCCCCACGATGATCTGCAGTCCGATATACCCCAGGAACTTCGGCTCATGGCCGGTCGAGCCGGGGATGGAGCGGCCGGCCGCAAACAAGAGAATGTAGTGATCGGAAAATGCTTTGCGTCCCCCGAGCTGGAAGACGCTTTCGTTCTCCGCGAATGTGCGCAGCGGGACGGAATGCAATTCCCCCAGCAACTCCAGGGTTTGGGTCAGCTGATATCCGGCGGCCAGTCCCATCGAGAGTTCGTCCATCCCGTGCTGGTGGATGATGTAGCCTCCGTCGGCGTTCAACTCGAATTTGCCGAAACTCTTCGCGATCTGTAGCGGAAGAAGCAGCTGCGTGCCGCGTTCGACAATCCGCTTGGGTCCCGGGCTGTTGAAGCTGAATTGCGGATACATCGAAAGATCGAAGCTCCGGGTCTTCTGGTCAACGAAGCGCCACTTGATTCCAAAATTTCCGTCCCCGCCTTCGGCGTGCGTGCCCGTCTCGGAGGTTCGCATCACTAGCGGGATCTCAAACTTGAGCTGCGTGTGGTCGGTCGCACCATAGTTGAAGTCGGCCAGAGGCAGCTCGAAATCGGCGAAGTCGCGATGAACCTCCGGCAACACCGCCAGATTGATCTCCCAATGCTTGTACTCGGCGGTTCCAGGATCATCAGTCAGCAGCGGGGGACCGCCCTGCGCGTGCGCGGCGATCGCGGCACACACGATGAAGATAAGAGCGAAGGGTCGATTCATTCGCATCAATGCGCGCCCTGCTCTGATGCGTCGGCAATGGCGTCGTATATCGCGATACGGGCCGCCGGGCGGCCATGCTCTTCCTGCTCGGGAACGTAAAGCTTGTGCGTCTTCAGATCGATCGCGAGACTGTGCACTTTCTTCTCCACCGGCACGTCGGCGAGCTTGCGGATATGTTGCTCGGCATCTTCCTTGAAGACGCTGATGTAGCCGCTGTAGCAAGCGACGTAAATACGGTGCAGCCCGGGATCGTACGCGACAACGTCGCCGCCATCGGGCAATGGCAGCGACGCGGTCACCTTGTGTGAACCGAGATCGAAGACGGCGAGGAGGTTGTTGTCTTCGCAAACCAGGAAGGCTAGCCGGTGCTCAACGTCAAGTGCCATGCCGTGGTTGCCGCGACATTCACCAAGAGGATGGCGCCCAACTTCTTTGTCGGTGGCTGGATCGATCTCCGCAACAACATTCTTTTCTTGCAGATTAACGAGCACTCGCCGCGATTCGGGATCGTAGCGAACATTTCCTGTTTCACTATCAAAGTGCAGCGTGGTGACGATCTCGTCTTTCGCGACGTCAACCACGGCTTCTGCTTTGCCGCGCTCGTCGGAAACATAGATTTTATGGGACGGCGGAGCGTATGCGATGCCGTCTGGCTTGGCTTCAGTCGGGATCTTCTTAATGATCTTTAGCGAGGTGAGATCGATCACCCCGATCTTGTTTTCAAACCAGTCGGACGTGTAGACCTTGTTCACGTCCGCCGCGATCTCGACCCCTTCGATGCCGGGTAGATCGGGAATCGTCTTGATCACCTTGTTCCACTTCAAGTCGATGACGTGGAGTAGTCCGGCGCCGAGATGCGTCGCGAATAGGTGTTGCTTCTCAGAGTCGACAGTCAGGTAATCGAAACGCTTGCCTTGAGGTCCGGGCACTTCGATGTAGTCCGCAGAGCGGAGCGGCGAGGTTTTCTCCGCTGAGTTCAGGATCAGCGCGCTGCTGATCACGATCCCGAGAAGGACGACTTTACGAACTCGCTCCATGCGAAAGCTTCTACTCGCTGTGCCCCGCGCACTGCATGACGCCCATGAACTTCGTCCATGGCCCGATGGCTTCGCGATATTGGTGCGCCATTACGCGAGAGAGTTGATGCAAGTGGGTGAGATCGTGTGCCGCCCAACTGGCGAGTAGCTGGGACAGTGTGACTGTGCCAAGCACCTGGTGTGTTCCCTTCCGCGCCAGGTCCTTGGGCTCGAGATTCAGCGCTCGCAACTGACGGATGCTCTCCGCGCGCAGACGCGCGAATTCATCGAGCAACTCCGCGAGCGACTTTCCTTTGCTCTCGCGCTGCTGAGCAAAGCGGTCAAACTTGTCGAACGGCTTGCTCTCCCCCGATTCCAAAATGCGCTTCGCGCGCGGGATCCAATCCGTCTTCTCTCCGTGGATGAGGTGCCCAACTATGTCGTACGCGCTCCAGCTTTTCTCGCCTTCGTTGTGCATCGTCCAATCGTCGGGAAGGTCGCGCAAGAGGTTGTTCAAAACCTTAGGCGTGCGCTCGATGAGTGCAATGGTCTTTTCCAGATCGTGTGCCATAAGAAAATTCCTTTGCCGAAATTCTACCTAAGGCTCGCGAAATTTATTCGAACCCGAGCCGGCGAGCTACGCACCCCGGCGCCGAAAGCGCCATCCTAATGCTTTCCCAGCGAAAGTTCTGAGAGCAAATAAAACATCGAGGAGACACTATGAGTCCCAACACTACCACCAATATCGGAGCGGACCAGCTCATCGCATTCTTCCGCGACCGCGAAGATGCCTTTCACGCAATCGACGAGCTGCGTAACCAGGGTTTTGATAATAACGAGATCGGGCTAGCTTTTCAGGATGAAGGCGGCGGGCGTCAGACGTCCGGGGCGCGCTCCGAAGGCGATTCCGGGAAATCGACTTGGCAAAAAATAAAAGATTTCTTCACCGGCAGCGACGAGGAAGACGAAAACGACATGGCCTACAGCAGCGGCGAGATGGGCGACGACTCTTATCGTCATTTCAACTTTTCTGACGAGCAATGGCAGTACTATCGCTCGGGTATCGGCCAGGGTGGCGCTGTTGTGACGGTCCGCTCGTCGGCCAACCGCTTGCAGCAAGCACGCACCATTCTGGGCCGCTACAACGCCGACTTCCGCAACTCAGGATTCGATCGCAGCGAGTTCGCGTTCAGCGGCACCGGCGACAACTTCGAGAACCAGCGCCTGCAACTCCGGGGCGAGATGCTGCGCACCTATAAGGAGCGCATCGGCACCGGCGAAGTCCGGCTGCGCAAAGAAGTGGTCAGCGAAAATCGCAACATCAACGTTCCGGTCTCGCGCGAAGAAGTTGTCATCGAGCGGGTCGGGGCAGACCAGGCCAGCCCGGCTTCGGGGAACATCAGCGATATCGGCGAAGGCCAGGAGATCCGGATTCCGGTGAGCGAAGAGCGCGTGCGAGTGGAGAAGCAGCCCGTCGTTACGGGCGAGGTCCGCGTCGGTAAGCGCGCCGTGCAGGACACGCAAAATGTCAACGAGACTGTACGCCGCGAAGAAGTACGCGTGGAAAGAGAAGGTGACGTCAACGTTGCTGACGATGTCGCTCCAACAACCAAGCGGAAGAAACCAGCGGCCTAATCGGCCAGCAAGCAAAATGGGGACCGGAAATTCGGTCCCCATTTTTTTTGCGAACTAGTCCTGGTCCAAATATTCTTCGGGGACGTCGTCCTCCGGCACTTCGCGCGTTCGCACTTCTTGCTCGTCGGCGTCGTCGGCCTCTTCGACACCCGAGACCACGCCCGCTTCCAGCGCGTTCCCTTCCTCGAGCAGCTCGTCTACGCTCTCAGAATCGGCGCGCTCCCGGTTGGAGAGCCCTTGCAGATCGCCGGATTCTCCGCCGGAGGTCACGCGCGCTCGAGCGGATGGGAACGCCGGATTGCCTGATCCTCTGCGTGTTGCTTTTTTCTTCGCTGCTTTCTTCGGTGCTGCTTTCTTCTTCGCTGATTTCTTCGGCGCTGCTCTCTTTTTGGAAGCTGACTTCTTCGCAGCATTTTTCTTCGGCGACTTTTTTGGTGACGTGGACCGGTTGCGGGTAGCTTTCTTCGCGGGCTTTTTCTTCGATTTCTTTTTGGCAGCCATCAGCGCAGTCTACCACTGCAGAAAGCAGAGCTCGCGGCTGCAAATAGAAATGTTAATTCACGGTTGTCGGGTGCGCGGGCACGCCCACAACGTGGGAGTGGCTCTGGCAGATCGTGAGCACGCCGGCTTCGTCACTCGCGAACAGTGCACGCGGATAAGCGCAGTTCAGGTTCAGCGTCTGCTCGGCGAGCAAGTTGTTCCACAGGTGCTCGAGCGCAAGGGCCGCGACGCGGTTCCCCTCACCCCAGAGCACTGCGACCATTTCTCCGAAGACAATCACTCCCGCATCCTTGTCGTCGCGGGGGCGGCTCTCGTTCAGCAGGTCACCGATCGCGGTTCGGAAGAGCTCGGGATCGGGGAGTCCATCGACCATGAACTCTGCCAATAGCTCCTCGGCATCGCACATCACGATACGGTTCGCCCAAGCGTAGTCGAGCACATCCACCTTAAGGTTGTAGAGCGCGGCAACCAGCTGCTCCCGGTGTTCGTCCGTCGCTACGATCAGCAACGAATCGCCCACTAGCAGCCCGGCGCTTACCAGCGCGCACAGGCGATCCATCAGGGCGGTGTGTGAGTCGTAGAACTGGACGGAGTGCACGGAAGCGCCAGAGCTCATGAAATCCCTCGGAATTTTTTGTTCGATGCAAAACAATTTCGCGGGATGTCGCGGGATGTACCCGAAATTCTCACTAAATCGCTAAGCGGAAGCTGAAGCGGCCAGCAGCCAAGGCACGCTGCACTGCTTTGACCAGCGCCTCAGGTCCTTCCGCAGCATCAACGGAGAACTCGGCTTCCGGAAGCGGCTCGTCGCCGCGCTTGCGGATCGAAAGCACCGGGGCCTTGCAGGAGTGCTCACGCAAAGTGCCGATGAGCGCCGTCTTGTCTTTGGATGGGATGACGTGCCCCATCAGGATAAGATCGAACTTCGGATCACCTTTACAGAGCTCGAGCGCTTCCGCAAAGCCCAAGGCTGGGGTCACAGCGAATCCTGCATCCTGCAAGATCACTTGCCGCGTGTGCAGCAGTGCGGCGTCGTACGCGATGCACAGCACCCGGTTCTTGCTCGGCATGCCATACCTGCTTTCGGAGCAGGATTGTAGCGCACCAGAGAACCTTTGTCGGTACAGAAACCGGCATTGCGCCCGCTGAGACGACCCTCTTAATTACCGCTTTGCCGTGACCCGATCAGCGATCTTCTCGTACTCGGCTTTGCTCAGGATACGTCTCTGCACCAGCTCACTGGAGTTCTTATAAGGCCTGCCCGCGATGATGGCATCGGCGCTGCTGGGCGTCATCTCCGGAAGCCCGAGCAGTTGTTCGCGGCTGGCGGAGTTGATGTCGAGCGGATTGCTGCGGCTCAAACCTTCCTTAACGCCCTGCGCAACCGCAGTGGCGTCCCGCTTGATGGCGGCGGTGGCGTCGGCGGCGCGCTCCCGCACCGCATCAGGCGAGCTTGAGTTGTTGCTGCATCCAACGCAGCCCGCGACCAGGAGCAAAGACCACAATAGCTTCATCAGGATTACGATGCCCCGCGTCGAGGGCTGGATTGCAGCCTTCACAAAGCGCCGAAGCGCGCCTGCCCCTAGCGAAGGGGCAGCCGTTCTGCTTATAATCTTCAGCCATTCTGTTGGAAATTTCTGGCCGGAGAACCCATGACTGGGCACGTACTCTGCGTATCCTGGAACCCTGCGCTCGCCACCACCCGAAGCATGCTGCTGAAGCGCGCCGGATTCAAGGTGACATCTGCGTTGGGCAGGGAACAGGCTTTCAAGAAGTGCAAGAAGAAGGTTGACCTGATGGTGTTGGGCCACTCGGTCCCACGTCCGGAAAAACGCTCTATCATCGATTGCTTCCGCGAACATTCCGGAGCACCGGTGCTTTCACTGTATCGTCCGGGACAAACCAAGCTGCCAGAAGCCGACTACGGCGTCGAAGCGTCCGACCCTGACGATTTCCTGGAAACCGTCCGCGAGATCCTCAGCAAGTAGTAGATAAGCCGAGCTGCTAGCGCGCATTCGGCGAGAAGCCGTAAACTGCGGGTGAACACATCTATGACGCACCTGCGATTCTTCTTCGTCCTCACCGTCTTAACCTTCACCGGCTCCGCGCAGCAACCATCCGATGCTCTCTACACTCGTCCCGGCCAGCTCGTCTCTGCCGGCGATGGCGCGCGACTCAACCTTTACTGCACCGGCAGCGGCTCGCCCGCCGTGGTCTTCGATTCCGGATGGGAAGACTGGGCGCCTGCCTGGTCGGTAGTCCAGCCGCAGGTCGCACAATTCACGCGCGCATGCAGCTATGACAGGGCCGGCGCAGGCTTCAGCGAGCCCGGCCCCATGCCGCGCACCAGCGTGCGCATCGCGAACGAGCTACACACGGCATTGCACAATGCCGGAGTGAAGGGGCCGTACATCGTGGTGGCCGCCGCATTCGGCTCCGACAACATGCGCACCTATGCCGACCTTTACATGAAAGATATTGCGGGTATGGTGATGGTCGACGGCGACGCCAGCGAGTTCGAGCCGAAGGAGATGACAGACAAAGAACACGCCGGCGACAGAGACATCATCGCGCAACTCCGTGAGTGCCGGAACGCCGTCGCCGAACACAAGCCGCTGCCGATGCTGCCGTCGCGTCCGGGGCGTCCGCCGCGTACGTGCGCGCAGCAGTTCTTTCGCGGAATACCGGAATCGGCATGGTCGGCGGAGTTGAACGCCGCGCTGCTGCAGCTGGTGCAGACTAAAGTCGCGCTGTACGACGCGTACATCTCCGAGATGGAAGAGACGCCCGGCGACGAAGACTACTTGCGGCAACACCGGCGCTCGTTCGGTTCGCGCCCGATACGGGTGCTCACCAGCGGCAATCATGGGGTGGGACACTTGCCACCGGCGCCGAACACAGATTCGAAACACATCGAGTACGAATGCCAGGTCACCGCGGGGCAGGCGCAGTGGCTCAAGATGTCGTCGAACGCGAAGCAGGAGTTTCCCGAGCACAGCTCGGAGTACATCCAGTTCGATAATCCCGCGGCGGTGGTGTCAGCGATTCGCGAAGTCTACGATGCTGCCAGTGATTCAAACGTCAGGCATTTAAAATAGTTCGCATGAAAAAGGCCGAATCGAATCAATCTGCTTCCGCGATGATCGACGCGCGAATCAAAGAACTTGGCGACTGGCGCGGCAAGATGCTAGCGCGAGTGCGAGCACTCATCCACCAGGCGGACCCCGACATTGTGGAAGCGTGGAAGTACATGGGCACCCCCATCTTTGAGCACGCAGGGCCGGTCTGCACCGGCGAGACCTACAAGAGCGTGGTGAAACTCACATTCGCGAAGGGAGCATCGCTCAAGGACCCTGCGAAACTCTTCAACTCCAGCCTCGACGGGAACGTGCGGCGCGCGATCGACATCCACGAAAATGAACAAATTAATGAAGCTGCATTAAAAGACCTCATCCGCGAAGCCGTCGCGCTCAACGTGAAGAGCAAAAGCAAGCCGAAAGCGAAGCGGTAACAGGGCCGGGTACTCGCAACTCCAGGCGCCGAGTGCGCTTCCAAGTGACATGCGCTCGAACTCTCGACTCCTGATTGCCGCAGCGATCTTAATCTTTGGGGTAGTCAGCTATTACAGCAAGCGCCAGCACAATGACGTGACCGGCGAGACGCAACACATTTCTCTCAGCACCGATCAAGAGATCGCGTTGGGCCTGAACTCCGCTCCACAGATGGAATCGGAGATGGGTGGGCCCGACCCGGATCCCCAGGCGCAGGCCCTTGTGCAATCCATCGGAGAGAAGGTGGTCGCGGGCAGCGATGCCCACGGTACTCCTTACAAATTCCAATTCCATTTGCTCGCTGATCCGAACACCGTTAATGCCTTCGCGCTTCCAGGCGGTCCCGTCTTCATTACCCGTGGCTTATTGAACCGATTAGAAAACGAAGCTCAACTCGGAGGCGTGCTAGGGCACGAAGTCGGCCACGTTGTTGCCCGGCACGCGGCCGAACATATTGCAAAATCGCAGTTGGGGCAATCGATCGTGGGCGCAGTGGGCGTGGCTTCTTCCGATAATTATGGACGAGGCCAGCAAGCTTCCGTGATCGCCGCTGTGGTCGCGCAGATGGCCCAACTTCGCTACGGCCGCAACGACGAACTCGAGGCTGACAAGCTGGGCGTCCGCTTCATGTCGCAATCGGGATACGATCCCCGCGCCATGCTGGAAGTGATGCGCATCCTGGAGGCGTCGTCGAAGTCAGGGCACCAGCCCGAGTTCATGAGCACGCATCCCAACCCTGGCAACCGTCAACAACACATCCAACGGCAGATCGAAGCCGAGTACCCAAACGGTGTGCCGCCCGGATTGAAGACAGGCGCTGCCTTAGGCCGAAAGTGATGCGCGCCGCGTGCGTGGCTCTACTACTCTGCGCACCCTCATCTTCGGTTTCACCACCACAGCCGCGGGCTCGGTGAGGGCCTGCGATAGGGTTGACGCTTTCCTGATCTCCACCTACGGCTCGATCGTCGTGTAGATCTTCTCTGTAACCACTTCGGTCACTGGCTTAGGTGCCACGATCTTTGCAACCACCCGCCTCCTGGGTTTAGCCCTTTTGACTGCTGTCCTGGTTTTCCGCTTTGCCATTTTCGTCTCCGACAGATGAGAGTGGACGCGCGCGGAGCGCCCGGGATGACGAGATCACTAGCGAATGCCCGCAGAAACTACTTCGCGATCTCGACATTCCTCGCTAGGGTCTTAAAGCGCTCTCCGCTGCCCTGGACGACGGTAATAGTGATGTGACCGGTCTTACTCTTCTTCACGTCGCGCACGAGGCCGGACTTCCCCGCGTGCGTGCCTCCGACGACCTTGCACCGGGCTCCATCCTTCACAGCTGCAACACTCTTGGCGGAATCAGTTTTCATTAGGGGCGTCCTCCACAGGCGCGGAGCATTGTATCGCGAGCGTCCGCGGTGCCCTCGACTCCGCTGTGGGCAGGTTTGGGGGCGGCCGAAAAATGCGGAATAGTTCCGTGCATCTTTTCTAGGTGCTGGCCCGTATACCCCGTTAATATGAACGCGACCGCCTGCTACTTCGTGAACGGGATGGAGTCCGAGACCCGCGCTATCGCTCGTGGCCTTCGCCGGCGAGATCCGGAGTTGCTGGACCATCTCATCGAGCAGTACCAGCACAGGCTGCTGCGTTACCTTGTAAGCCTCACGACCAATCGTGCCCTCGCCGAAGACCTGTTCCAGGAAACATGGATGCGGGTTCTGGAGCGTGGCCATCAATATGACGGCCGCCACGAGTTCAGCACCTGGCTCTACACGATCGCCAGGAATCTGACCATCGATCACCTGCGCCGGAAGCGGCCAGCAGTCAGCTTAGACGCCCTCATGGCGCCGGAAGACTCGGCCGTTCCTTACGAACCTCCCAGCGGTGAGCCATCTGCCCTAGACACGCTCGCGCAGCACGAGACGGCCGAGCGCGTCAGTGCGGCAATGAGCGGCCTGCCCATCGAGTACCGCGAGACCCTGAGCCTTCGGTTCCAGGAGGGGCTCGGGCTCGAGGAGATCGCGCGTGTTACCAAGCTCCCACTTGGCACCGTGAAGTCCCGCCTATACCGCTCTCTGGATATGTTGATGGGGCGGCTGAAAGGAGTGCGGCCATGACGCAGAACTCACACGACGAGATTCGGAAACTGATCGCGACCTCCGCCGATGATCTCTCGCAAGCCGAGCAGGAGCTGCTAAGCGCGCACCTGCAAGATTGCGCCTCGTGCGGCGAATATGCCGCCTCGACAGCGGAGATCGCGCGCGCGCTGCGCGCGATTCCAGTGGCCGCCGATTCCACGCTGGTCCGCAACACCCAAGCTCGCGTTCGTGCTCGGGCGTTTGCACTGCGCCAGAGACAACAGTGGTTGACGCTGGTCGCGCTGGCCTGCCCATTGGTGGGTCTGTCTGCGACGATCACCACTCCCCTGATCTGGCGCGCGTTCGATTGGGTCGGGACCCACGCCGGCCTCTCCCGTCCGGTGTGGCAGGCCGGATTCGTCTTCTACAGCATCGTCCCGGCATTGCTCGTCAGTGTTCTGCTGCTTTTCCGCGGCACGCACCTGGCGAACGGCGGGCACTCACAAGCATCGAGATAAGCAAAAAACTATGGAACTGAAAAACGAGACAAAGAGCGGGTTCAGCGGCGAAGTCAGCATCATCCCCATGTGGGCGTGGATCCTGGCGGTAATCGGGTTCACCGCCCTGCAGGTGGTGGCCCAAGTGATACCGCAGCCGGGCGATCCCACGCACTTCGTGCGTGCATTGATGGGATTGCTGGTCGGCGCCGTCGTCGCTTGTTACCTGCTACTGATCGGCTACGTCACCCGCGACGCTCGCCGCCGCGGCATGAGTCCCGTGCTTTGGACCCTCGTGGCGATCCTGGTGCCGAATGCTTTAGGAATGGTTCTTTACTTCATTCTGCGGCAGCCGATTCGCCGCGCCTGCCCACAATGCGGGAGCTTCGTCCAGAGTGGCTTCAACTTCTGCCCGCACTGCAGCCAGAAGCTCGGCCCCAGCTGTCCTAAGTGCCAGCACGTGGTCGCCGCCACAGACGTGTATTGCCCATACTGTGCAACGCCGGTTACGACAGCCGCGAGGCCAGGTGCTGCATGAGCCCGCGCTCGTACGCTAGCTGGAGATGCGTTTTCGAGTTTCTGTTTTTCGTCCTGCTAGTTCGCACTACTTAGGTTGAAATTAGGAGGTTGACATGCACGACACAAAAGAACGCTTGTCTTTGTTGTGGATCTTCGTATTACTCAACTATCTGTATGCGGACGTTCTCGCTCTGTTCGCAGTTGCCGGTACGGGGACTTCATTCGAGCCTCTCCCACAATGGGCTCTGATGGGTTCAGCGATCTTGATGGAGATACCCATTGCCATGATCGTTGCGTCCCGGCTGCTTTCGTTCAGAGCGAACCGGCTGGCGAACATCATCGCCGCGACCTTTCTTACCCTGATCAACGGTTTCCTGACCTTCATTGCGCCTCTGCTCGGCTGGGGCCACCCGCCTGCTTTCGCCGAGTACCTGTTCTTCGCAACTATCGAAACTGTTTGCACCCTGGTCATCATCTGGCAGGCGTGGAACTGGTCACCGCGTGCAGACGCAATTGCTTCGCACGCGTAGAAGAGTTTACTTTCTCCCACCCAAGCGGAGGTTGGGTGGGGCACCCGGCATGGCGGAATCCCCAAAAAATTTGGCAGCCAACCGGGAATTCCGGAACCATTAAGGGGCGCAGTCGACCTCGACCGCGCCCCTCATGCCCCTACTGATCAGTACTAGGCTTTCAACAACTCGGCGTTAGTCTCCATCATCCTCGTCGTTGTCATCACCGCCAGCTGATTTCGACGAGAGGATCTCCCAAGTGTTGTTATCACCGTGCTGCTGGGTATAGAAAATGCGCCACTTCCCGCGAAAAGGCGTGGGCGTTTTGAAACCAAGCAAGCCGGTAACAGACGGGTCACCATCTGACTCGTGCCAACCGGTGATCTCGTTATCACCCTCGTTATTGAACGCGCCCGTGTAACCGAGGGCGGCTGTGCCGAAGAGCGAGTCCAACGTCGCCGAAGTATCGCGTCCCTCGGCCTCGATGCGGATGGGCTGGGCACCGTGGCTGTAGTCAGCGCGTACGTCGAACAGGTATGCCGAATCGAGCGCGTTGCGCTGGGTATGGAGCGTATCGCCGGCGTCTTCTACAAAGACGATATGGTCGCCATCCCAGAACGAACAGTTGTCCAGACCGGTGTGCGCCTGGTCGCCGCGATACAGCAGCGAAAGCGCGCCGTTGTTGCCGCTTAGCACGAGCTTGAAGACGCCCCCAAATCCGCCGTATGCCGAGCCGGCCTGGGTGCGGTTATCGGTGTCGCCGGTTTCATCGAAATAGAATTCGCTGAAGTTCGTACCCGGACGGAACTGGCCGTTTTCCGGCCGCTTGAACGCAGTGGCATGTGCGGCGCGCGCGGCTGCGGTGGCGCTGAATGGAGCGGTACCGTCCACAGCCGTGTCGTGAATCGTGACCCAAGTCGTACCGAAGACTTTGCCGTAGGTGTGCAGATCGAGCGCGTCCTGCGAGAGGATCGCCAGATCGCAGGCTGCCTCGGCTAAACCAGGAGGTGGAGGGTCATGCCAAGTCGTCATCGGAGCCTGTGTGTCGGTGAAATGCGGCGGGGAATGTGGAGCAGTTTTCCCAGCCACCTGCCAATGTATACGGTAGTAAGAATCGGACTGTAAGAGTTTCCAACTAGTAATGATGAATGCCCTCGTACTTGGACGAGGGCATTTTTCGTTTTCCCGCCCAAGCGGAACTCAGGTGGCGCATCTGGCGACACGAGCGACCCCGCCACCTCCGCGATTTCGATAACATCTCAGCAGAGGGGTGGGTTATGCGGCAAATCTCAAGGCTACTGATATTTTGTGCGCTCGCGGCAGCGGCCGCGGTGACGCAGCAAACAACTGCTTCCAGCGACTCTGCGTGGAAGCCCGTGGAGCAGGCAATGGGACACAGCGGACAAGTGCAACCCGACGGCGCGATGAAGTTCGGGCTGCCACGCTCCGACCTGAAGGTCGTGCTTCGCGGCGTCCAGATCAAGCCCCCGCTCGCGCTGGGCGGATGGGTGGCATTCTCTTCCAGCGGGCACGGCATGGTGATGGGCGACCTTGTGCTAACGGAGAATGAGGTTGCGCCCGTGATGTCTGAACTCGAGCACAGCGGGATCGCCGTGACCGCGCTGCACAATCATCTACTGCACGAAACGCCTCACGTGATGTACATGCATATTGCCGCGCAAGGGGACGCAACCACGCTGGCGCATGGCGTCCACGATGCCGTCGCGCTCACGAAAATTCCGCCAGCACCTGCGGCTCCGGCATCCGCTACGAGCAAACTCGAGATCGACACCGCCGGGATCGAAACCGCGCTCGGGCACAAGGGCAAGATCAATGGCGGAGTATTCCAGGTTGGCGTGCCGCGTGCCGAAGCAATAACCGACGCAGGGATGAAGGTGCCGAACTCGCTCGGCGTCGCCACCGGCATCAACTTCCAGCCGACGGGAAACGGCAAAGCTGCGATTGCGGGAGATTTTGTGCTGCTGCCGTCCGAGGTGGGCCCGGTAATGAAGGCGCTGCGCGCCGGCGGGATCGAGGTGACCGCGGTGCACAGCCACATGCTCGACGAGAGTCCGCGGCTCATCTTCATGCACTACTGGGCGAACGACGATGCCGTGAAACTGGCGAAGGCACTTCGCGCGACGCTGGATCTGACGAACTCGGCGAAATGACTTCTTCACATTCCCACCCAAGCAAAGCTTGGGTGGGGCAGCCGGCCTCGATTGCGCGGCTCAATGCTCTGCAATAGCATCTCCGGATGCGTTCCCTCAGGCTCTCCTCGATAGTCCTTGCAGGAATACTAGTCAGCTGCACCCATGGATTGGCAGCGGATGAGAAATTGCTCGCCAGGACTCCCGACGGGGGTTCCATCACGCAGGGGAACCTGTATGAGAACCCCGCCATCGGTATGAGCATCCCGCTTGAAGGGTCGTGGCAGTTCTTCGAGCAGGAAGATCAAGAACGTATGGGGATTGCGGCAGCCTCGTCGCATCCGCCAGCCAACTGTGCCGGCCCGCTCTGCCAGGAGGCAATCAAAACCGCACTCATCACTAAGCCTTCCCCGCTGCCGCCCTTCGGGACGATCTTCCTGATCGCCTATAAGCTCGAACCCAAGTACCTGGACCGGCAAAAGTATCCACTATACAAATTTGCGGACGTGATGATGCGCGGCAGCCTGCCGCCGGACCAGTCGGCTGCCGAGCCCATGACGGAGATCAAGCTCAGTGGGCACCCGGCTTATCGACAGCGAGTGAAGCAGGCTGGAAGCGACGCCGTCACGAACATCGGATATGTTTTCGAGAACAAGGGATACGTCGTTCTGATGGTCGCCGCGGCCCCGACTGAGGGGAGCGAGAGCAAACTGCAAGCAGCTATTGAGAAGATGAAGCTGCAATGATCCACCTGCGGCGAGCCAAGCGGAGCTTGGAGGGGGCACCCGGCAATAAGCAGCGGGTGAATTCGTCGAGTTGAATATCGGGGACCGGGAAGGACCGGCCCCCGATTGTTAATTTGCTTACTTAGCTGGCGTATAGCTCAGGTCTGAACGATAAGTAGCGGCATGGGTGTAAAGACGTGCTGTGCTTTCGCGGATGGTCTTGAATATCGCATCCGCAGCTTCCTTGCCGAGTGTCTCGGTGGCAACGTCCTGCGGCGACTTCGGTAAAGGAGCGAATTCAGCCCAATTCTGTCTCGAGTTCAGTAGAACGAAAGTAGGCGCTTCTCCACCGTTAGCGAGTTGGAGCCAACCAGAGGTCTTAGGCCAATCCGCTTTGCTGAGCGCGTCGTTCACTTTCTTGATGGCGTCGATGAAATCGGGCACAGTCCCAGGATGCAGCGTGTAGATCGTAACTGAGGTGATCGGCGCCGGCGGTTGATTGGGAGGAGCAAGGCTCATATCTGCGCGGTAGATATAGAAGCCGTTGTTACCGCCTACGACTGTCGGTCCGATGCTCGCACCGGCGTCAGCAGCATCGGCTTTGCCCATCTTCTTCTCCCAGTCATCGAAATCCTTCCAGGCGTGTCCGCAGGTGGAGGTGACATACGTGCCGGTCATATCGCTGGTGCCGATCTCGAAAGTGTTCCACGTCCAGGTATCCTTCTGCGATGCGTGGAATTGATTGTGTTTTTTGCGCGCCGCTTCGAAGGCCGCGGTACCGCCCGGTTTGGGTGTTTGAAAGAAGATCCGGCACACATTGTTAGCGTTTTGCGCGTTGATGGCCGCTGTGTTGGATCCGCTTGCCGCACCGGCTTGCGCCCAGCCAGACGCTGCACCGAACATTGCGATCACGATGAGCGCGAGGCCTGCTTTCTTGCCTGTTTTCATAGGAGTCTCCTGGGGCGAAATTCATTCGCGCAGCGAACCCTATGCCCGCTAGCGAACATTGTCAAATACCGCCGAAGGATCCTGTACAGAGCCCGCGTCAACCACCCCACCCAAGTTGCGCTTGGGTGAGGCACCCCGGCGCGACGGAAGCGATTCCGCACCCTACCGCTCTGCCGAAGGCGGGCTCGCCACGGATTCGTACGGATCAGCACGGATTATTCGCGCTAAGTCCTTTGTTTATCGGATTCGATAAATTGCTCCTTCCTCCGGCCAACTCTGAATGATTTCAACGAGTTAGCGAGAGGAGATCCGTCGAGATCCGATGGATATCCGTTGCATCGTTCTAAGCGGCCTTCCGCAGAGCGGAAGCTCTCTTGGTTGTTCGATTCACACGGCTAAAGCCGTGTGCTGACACAAAACTTGCGAACGCTGCGCGGCGTTAAGTTGTCAAAGAGCATTGCCGCAAGGATTACTCCCCACCCCCCCGGGGGGATCTTTGAAAACAAAGGCGTTAGCTCCCCCTATCTTTGATTCTGAAGGGTTTAGGGTCGCAATCTTTGATTTAAAAGAACTTACGAGGCAAATATCTAAAAGATATTTAATACCAATGTGTATATCTGCTTAGACGCAGGAACTCTGGATTGGTTGCGGGAAAATTTCAGCATTTCGACGCGATCCAAGCTTCTAGCTTCTCCGAAACAATCGGCGACCTGGGCCTTGACTAACATCCAATTATGTAGCATATTGTGTACATATTTGGAGAGTGCCAGATGGCTTCTGCCCTGCAAAACCTGACCACCATGGGAGTGAAGCTCGATGTCCCGCCGGACCTCTCGGACCCGGATGTGCAGGAGAAGCTCTCGCCGGCCGCCATCAAGGCGCTGGTCAAAATCGTCGACAACTGGGGCATCACGCAGGAAGAGGCGCGCGAACTCATTGGGGGCGTGTCGCACGGCAAGTACCACGAGTGGAAACGGGGGAAAGCATCCACGCTGAAGCAGGACGAACTTACCCGGGTCTCGCTGCTACTCGGCATTTACCGAGCGCTCAACATCCTGTATTCCAAGCCGCTGGCTGCGAGTTGGGTAAGGCTGCACAACACCAATCCGCTGCTTAGCGGCAATACCCCGCTGGAGTACATGGTCAGGGGCGGCGTGCCAGCGATGGTTACGCTGCGGCGGCTGCTCGATGCCAGGCGCGGGGGATGAACCCCTCGACCACCGCGCTTCACCAGAACGACACTCATCGACTGATCCCGACAAAGTGGGATGCACCTGTGCTCGACGAGCTTGCTGACAATACCGGCGAATTCGCGGCACTCTCCGAGTTGGAGCGCGCGACCAATGATCGCGTGCTGCACGAAAACAATCTGCTCCCCGGCATCAGCAACCACGAGTTGGTCTTCGGTCTTCCTTATTGGCACATTGTGAATGCGGCATTCTGCTATTCGGCGCCGGGCGGAGCCAGATTCAACCCGCCCGACCGCGGCGCCTGGTACGCGGGCTTCGAACTAGAGACGGCGCAGTCCGAAGTCGCCTTCCATCGGAGCAAGGAACTCAAAGAGATCGCGGCGGAATGGGGACGCGAAGAAGTCTCAGATTATGTCGACTATCTTGCGGATTTTCGGGCGGAGTTCCACGATATTCGCGGGGACGTGAGGTTTCAGAAGTGTCTCGATCCCGAAAGCTATGCTGCATCGCAACATCTGGCGGCCACTCTACTGCAAGCGGGCGCGCAAGGCATCGTGTACCCCAGCGTGCGGCATGCGGGCGGGACTTGTGTGGGGTGCTTTCGCCCAGCGATAGTGACGAACGTACGCCGTGGCCGCGAGTTCCGGATGAGTTTTGGCAAGGATGCGGAGCTCAAGAAGATACTGCCGATCTGAACATCATCCACACAAGCTGGCGCTTATGTGGGAACCTCGGAAAGGAGAAGGCGGACTGCGTGGGCAACCTGGCAAAGTGATGGCCGCGGGTTTGACGTCGCCAAACATCCCGCCGCTGCACAGAGCCAGCAGATCCAAGGACGCGTGAGCTGGATTAGAGACGTTTTATCGCTGTGATGGATGCGGTTCGATAACCCATACGCTGCTGATAGAACAAGCCAGCGTGGACATTTGCGGTGTGATATTCCAAAAATGCGAACTCCGCGCGGTGTAGCCGTCCCCAGTCTTCAGCTGCTCGCAGCAGTCGTCCACCAATGCTTTGATTTTGGTAACGCCGGGCTACCGCGATTTCCGAGATCGAGCAGTAGATCATAGCCCGATGCATGGGGTCCGGGATTCGTTCGAGCCGGGCGTCTACGAAGCCGGCGACTTCACCGCTGACGGCCGCGACAAGGGTGATAGTAGCTCCAGCATTGTGGGCGGAATGCTGCCGGCCATCCCGATAGCGCACCGCTATGCTTTCAAGTGCTGGCACCAAGTAAAGTTCAGGATCCAGGCCGGCGTGATACTCAGCACTTTCCAGGAAGATGCTGGCGATTCCCCCGGCATCTCCTGAAACGGCAGGGCGGATCGTGATCGGCGTTGGACTGGATTTTTGCAGCGGATAGCGTTGGCGCACGTGAACAATTCCTTAATTTACAGTTGCGGAGTACGCCTCAGTCGCGATAGCGATCGAAGCTCCCAGCAGGACCACATCCTTTATGAGAAAGCCTCCGGCCTCGCCCAGCATCGGGAAGCCGAGGCCCGCGGCCCAGACTCCAGCAGGCAACGACAGCATGAAGCTTAATGTGGTAAGGAACATTGCCATCGCGCCAATAGCCCCGGCCAATGTAGCGCGAGGCGAGACCGGGCGCAGTAGTATCAATACGGCTATGGTCAGTTCGGCGACTCCGATAAGGTCCGAGGTTGCGCGCACGCTGAAGCTGCGATATAGCCACGACATCAGAGGGCTGGTCGCAATGAGCGGCTGAATCCCGGCAGCTTCGTAGGCGCTGAACTTCATTCCTCCGATCCAAAACAGCACCAGCGCAAGACCGCAACGCAGGGCAGCATTCCCAAAAGCGACCGGTTTGGACGAAAGGCCTCGGTGACGCAACATGATGGTAGATGACATGGCAGGTGAGACTGCGCACCAAGCAAAAAGTTACAAGGTGGTCGGTGGCAAACAACTGCCCAGGGATGTAACTTTCAGGCGGGTCATACATCTGACGAAAGAGCCATAAGCGCGGCGGGTTCCCTGATTTAAACCCTCATCTCGCATTGGAGTCACTCGATTTGTCCGCACCCGCACTCAAGCCCGGAGAGAACGCCGCCGAGCTTTCCCTCATTGACCGGATATGCGCCGGCGACAAAACAGCCTTTTACGATCTGATCAGGCCCTACGAGCGCGCTGTCTATACTTCGGCATATTCGATCCTGCAAAACGAGGCGGATGCCGAGGAGGTTGCGCAAGAAGCTTTCTTGAAAGCATTCAGGCATCTCAAGACGTTCCGGCGCGAGGCCAGGTTCTCGACATGGCTCATCCAGATCGCGATCAATGAGTCGCGCATGCGACTGCGAAAAGATAGAAAGAATCTTTACGAGTCGATCGACGAAGGCAAAGATTGCGATGAGGGTGATTACATTCCGAAGGACTTCGCTGATTGGCGCGAGATCCCATCCGAAGCATTTGAGCGGAGCAGGTTAAAGAAGGCTCTGCACACAGCCATGGCCGGTTTGGCGCCGAAGTACCGCGAGGTCTTCGTTCTGCGCGACGTGGAAGAAATGAGCATAAGCGAGACCGCAAATGCCCTCGGGATAACCGAGGCGTCCGTGAAAACGCGCCTGTTACGCGCACGTCTGCAGATGCGTGACGCGCTCGCGCCGGGCTACGACGGTGGCTGGTCGACAAAAGACGGAAGCTGGCGGAAGGTGAGGCCTTGGTGAAACAGCGAATCGTAGAGATAAGTTGCCCTCATGTGTGGCGCGAGCTGTCGAATTACATCGACCGCCAGATCGACCCTGAACTGCGCCTGCGCATGGAAGAACACTTTAAGACCTGCAAGCATTGCCGCGCCATCTTGGATGGTGCTAACAACGTAGTCAGCCTAGTCGGAGATGGACGCAGCTTCGATCTGCCCAAGGGCTTCAGTGAGCGCTTACGGAAGCGGCTGGAGGCTGAGCTGCCAGATCGGCCGCCGGATTGTGATTAAGAGAGCAGCATCGAAACCAGGGCCCATTCGTTAGGTTTCTATCTGAATATCTTTTTACTTGAACTATCTTTTATCCGAACTTTTAAGGAGAGCATTTTGGCCAACTCAGTAAGGCAGCCGGGATGGCATGCCATACCGCTTCGTTTGATGGTTGGATACGGATTTCTCGCGCACGGCTGGGCCAAGCTGGCAAAAGGCCCGGATAGTTTCGCGGCAATACTGCAGGCGATCGGCGTACCCGCGCCACAGTGGATGGCTTGGCTCACCATCATTGTTGAGATCGTCGGAGGATTAGCAGTTTTGACGGGGGTCTTTATCGCTTGGGCAAGTATCCCGATGGCAGTGGTACTGCTTTCGGCAATGTTCACCGTGCATCTTCAGTACGGGTTCAGCTCGATCAAACTAGTTGCCGTTACCGCCGCTGGAGCTCAATTCGGGCCACCGGGCTATGAACTCGACTTGCTCTATCTTGCCTGCCTGGCGGCCCTTGTGATCGGCGGACCTGGCCCGTCCGCAATCGATAGGACCCTCGCGGGCAATGAGACCAGGGCGAAATAATCCGCGACCGGCGTTGACTGGGCAGGTCCCCCCCACAAGCTGCGCTCGTCTGGGTTTTTCTTTAGCCCATTTCCTCTGCAACTCTCCTAGCAGTTTCAACCGAATCCGTAAAACAAAGGACTTAGCGTCGTCAATCCGTGGTCGATCCGTCGTGATCCATCGAAGTCCCTGGCAAAGAACCCAAGGCATGATCCCTCGACTGCGCTCGGGATGACAGGGAAAACAAACGCAAGGTCCTTCGTCGCTCTCTGCTCCTCAGGATGACAACCGGGAAGAGCTCGGCGTGCTCCGCGTCTCGGCGGTGAAGGCTCTTCGAAAATCCGTGAAATCCGCGTGATCCGCGGTAAGGATTGGCTTTGGCTAGCGGCCAGTAGCTAGAAGCTGGGCCCTTCGGCTAAACTAATACATGATTCATTTTCCTGTCCCCGAAGCTCTCACCTTTGACGACGTGTTGCTGCTACCCGGTCGTTCCGACGTGGTCCCGGCGCAGGCAGAGACGGCGACGCAGCTCTCGCGCAATATCCGGCTGAACATCCCGATCGTAAGCGCGGCAATGGACACGGTGACGGAGTCACGCCTGGCGATCGCCATCGCGCAGCAGGGCGGACTGGGCATCATCCACCGCAACCTCTCGATCGAGGAGCAGGCCGGCGAAGTGGACAAGGTGAAGCGCTCGGAGAGCGGCATGATCGTGGACCCGGTGACGATGTCGCCGGACGACAAGATCGCCGACGCGCTGGCGGTGATGCGCAAGTACAAGATCTCGGGCGTCCCGATCACCAAGAACAAGAAGTTGGTCGGCATCCTGACGAACCGCGACCTGCGGTTTGAGAGCCGGCCGGACCTGCCTATCCACAAAGTGATGACCAAAGAGAACCTGATCACGGTTCCGGTAGGCACCACGCTGCAGGAAGCCGAGCAGATCCTGCATGAGCATCGCGTGGAAAAACTTTTGGTGGTTGACAAGAACTACCAGCTGAAGGGCCTGATCACGGTAAAGGACATCCAGAAAAAGCTTAAATATCCGAACGCCGCCAAGGACGATCACGGGCGTTTGCGCGTGGGCGCCGCTATCGGCGCGACCGGCGACTTTCTGGAGCGCGCGCAGGAGATGGCGAAGAACAAAGTCGACATCCTGGCCATTGATTCGGCGCACGGACACTCGACGCGGGTGCTCGAGGCGATACGCATCATCAAAGCGAAGCTTCCCGAAGTCGATCTGCTGGCCGGCAACGTGGCCACCTTCGACGGCGCGTGTGAGCTGACGAAAGCCGGTGCGGACGGGATCAAAGTCGGGATCGGTCCGGGCTCGATCTGCACGACGCGCATCGTGACCGGAGCGGGAGTGCCGCAGGTGACCGCGATCGCCGAGTCGGCGCGAGCGTGCAAGGACGCGAGCGTGCCGGTGATCGCAGACGGCGGGATCAAGTACTCGGGCGACGTGACCAAGGCGCTGGCCGCGGGCGCGAGCGTGGTGATGATCGGCTCGCTCTTCGCCGGAACCGATGAGAGCCCGGGAGAGACGATCCTTTACCAAGGTCGCTCGTTCAAGTCGTACCGCGGCATGGGATCGCTGGCGGCGATGGCGCACGGTTCGAGTGAACGCTACGCTCAGAATCTGGATGGCGAGTCGTCGGCAGCGATGTCGATGGAAGAAGGCGAGACGGCGAACGGCAACAGGCTGGCTAAGCTGGTACCGGAAGGGATTGAGGGACGAGTTCCCTACCGCGGAACTTTGGCCGCGATGGTTCACCAACTCGTCGGCGGATTGCGCTCGGGCATGGGATACGTTGGCTGCCAGACGATCCCGGAGCTGCAGCAGAAAGCGAAGTTCATCCGCATTTCGAATGCCGGTCTGCGCGAGAGCCACGTGCACGATGTGGTGATCACGCGCGAGGCGCCGAATTATAGGGCGGAGTAAAACGCGCGAAGGGCGTCAGCCGAATCTTTTGTTCTGGAATCGAGAAACCGATATGTCCGCAGCTAAAGAATTCCCCTACGTCACTAAGATGGATGTGCGCTTCACGCCGCTGGAAGTCATCGATGAGAAAGCCGTCGCGGACGCGAACACGCACAAGTGGTTCAATCAGACGCTGTGCGAAGTGAACGAATCTGTAGTCCGGCTGGGCGTGGTGGAAGGCGAGTACCACTGGCACAAGCACGATAACGATGACGAATTCTTCTACGTGGTCGAGGGCAAACTATTCATCGACATCGAGGGCCGCACCATCGAGCTTGCGCCGCGGCAGGGCGTAGTGATCCCGAAGGGCGTGATGCATCGTCCGCGAGCGCCGCAGCGCACGGTGATGCTGATGGTTGAGACGAGCGCGATCGTGCCGACGGGAAGCTGAACGATATCTTCGCGGCGAAAGGGATTCTTCGACTACGCGCGCCTGGCGCGCTCCGCTCAGAATGACAACTTCCCAAATCAAACAATGGATCCCGGCTACAATCTGGGCGTCGCTGATCCTGCTGGCGTCGTCGGATACCTTCTCGGCGGCGCACACCCGCAGCATCCTCGAAAATTTCTTTCAATGGCTCTTCCCTTCCTGGACTCCGTATTCGGTCTACAAAGCGCACCTCGTTATCCGCAAGTGTGCGCATTTCTTTGAATACGCGGTACTGGCGATCTTCGTTATGCGCGGGTTCGCCGGAGATCAAACGCAAGGTCCTTCGACTCCCGTTCGCCGCGGCGAACGCTCGCTCAGGATGACGATGTTAGGTGTGGTCGTGCTGTGCGCGATGGTTGCGACGATCGATGAAGTCCATCAGCATTTCGTGCCGTCGCGGACGGGATCGCCGTATGACGTGCTGCTCGATACTGCTGGATCAACGGTCGCCATGCTGCTGCTTACGCGGCGGAAGTCTTCGCGCGTGGACCAAAAAACAGCATGAGCGCGGCCACGAGCGCCAGCGCGGCGGAGAGGTAGAAGGGCGTGGCCGGCGAGAACTGCTTCCACAGCCATCCAGTCAGCAAGCTGGCGAAGAGCGCGGCGACGCTGGTGACGAAGTAGAACATTCCAAAGGCGCGTCCACGATGTTCGGGCGCGACCGTGTTCGAGACCAGGGCCTTCAGCACTGGCTGCGTCAGCGAGTAGTAGAGTCCGTAGAATCCCATGGCGATCCAGACCGCGAGGCGCGACGGGTCGAACGCGAACACCAAGTACACGATCCCAAAAACTAGAAATCCTGCCGCGGCGAGCCCGTTCTTCGACATTTTGTCCGCGAGTTTGCCCGCGGGCCATGAGGTCGCGGTATACACGATGTTGAATACGAGTCCCAACAGCGGCGCGAAGGTCGCGGCAATCCCCACATTCTGCGCGCGCAGGACGAGGAACATGTCGCTGGAGTTTCCGATGGAGAAGATGGCGAGCGCGGCGAGGACGAAGTAGAAACTTTTTGGAAACTTGCTGGGATGCAGATCCCTCGACTCACTCGCCTGCACCTCGTTCGCTCGGGATGACCTCCGTTGAGTGGTACCGGCGTCGGCGGATCGGAGATCTGACGCTACACCATCTTTGCGGGTCTCGCGCGCAAAGAGCGCGACAACGATGATCGCGAGCACGCCGGGAATGGCTGCGAAGAGGAAGACGTGGCGCAGGTCGAAGCCGTAGCGCAGCAGAAGTAAAGCGGTGAGCGGCCCGAGGATCGCACCGGCGGAATCCATCGCTTGCAGCAATCCGAAAGCAGAGCCGATGTGCTCGGTGGAGATGGATTCGGCGACCAGCACATCGCGCGGCGCGCCGCGAACACCCTTGGCTAGGCGGTCGGAGAAGCGGATGAGCAGCACCTGCCACCACGAGGTCACGATGGCGAGCAGCGGCTTCGCAAGGTTCGCGGCCGCGTATCCGGCTACCACCATGGGCTTGCGGCGCTGCAGTTTATCGGCGAGATTTCCGGAATAGAGTTTCGCGAATGAGGCAACGCTCTCGGTGATGCCTTCGATCAATCCGAGTTGTTCGGGACCGGCGCCGAGCCGGACGAGAAATGCAGGGAGCACCCAGTAGGCCATCTCGCTGGCTGTGTCATTCAGCAGCGAGGTGAAACCGAAGACGCGAACGTTGCGG
The DNA here is from genome assembly GCA_045807945.1 of Terriglobales bacterium. GTDB lineage: Bacteria > Acidobacteriota > Terriglobia > Terriglobales > Acidobacteriaceae > CAVQGF01. Next base: position 36,602 of record JBJMGI010000060.1, read on the forward strand.
GAGCTTTCTGGCACTTAGGATTTCTACCACAGAGGGCACGGCAGTGGCAGGTCAGGGGATCGGCATTAATTAGATTGCTTCAGCAGCACGGTGCCACGCTCGTCAGCAGCCACGGCGCGATAAAAACTCTTGATTTCGGCGAAGTGGTCGAGCGGCACGCTAACTTTGCGAACCTCATACTCTCGATCGTAATGCAGCACCGAACCCTCCATCTTGTAGCTGCTGGTGTAGCGGACGAAGTCATTTCGAAGGTCGATGCCAGCGGGCGAGTCTTCCAAAGAAAAAGAAGGTGGAAGCGTGATCTCAATACGGTCGTTCTGGAGCGACGCGGTGTCGAGGTCTAGAGGGTAGCTGCGGGGCTCATCTGAAAAGATGTACTCCGCCTTGCTCCCGATGACTCGCGGCCGCAGCAACCAAATCTTGCCCATGTTCGATGCATAATGCGGCGCTTCGAACGTATACCGGACGACGAGCTGCCGGTCGAAGTCCTCCAGGTTCTCGAGCTTGAGGTCTTTTACGACGAAATCCTGCATGAAACCGGAAAGGAATTCAGCAATGGACTTCGTCCGTTCCGGTGCGGCGAGCTCCATCAACTCATGCCGCTTGTAGTTCGCGTGATCGCCGGTGCGAACCTCTTCGACTTCGCCGACGAGCCCGCCATCTTCGGTGAGGCGGAACTTCGCGTTGCGACGCAGCACGTTGTTGGCGGGTGGCAGCTCAGGGAATGAAATAAGCTCTCCGCCGTGATCTGCAACCAAAAGGCCACGGCCACCCTGCAGGTATCCTGGAAGCAAACCGATCGGAGTGAGGGAGCTTGTTGGGTCAAAGAGCAGCAAACGGCCAAGCTTGGGATGCTGGATCACTGCTACGGCTTCATCGGTCTGCAGGGACTCCGGAAGCCGGATGGCGATGATCTCGTGATTGAACTGCATTGCGGCAAAATCCGAAGTAACGACGTCGCGAGTTGTATGTGTGAGTAGCAAGTAAGAATCAACACCGATCTCGCGCAGCATCGCATCCAGCAGAGTGGCTTTGTCCTTGCAATCACCATAAGTGTTGCTCAGAACCTCCGACGCGAAGTGCGGCTGATAGCCGCCGATGCCGATCTCGATGGCGACATAGCGGATATTGCGCTGCGCGTACGCGGCGAGCGCTTTCATCTTCGACCAGGTGTCAGCCTTACCGGCGGTGAGTTCGCCGACTTTCGCCTTGATCTTCGGATCGGAAGCAAGCCGGGGAGCGGAGAGCGTGGAGTACCACGCAGCAACGTCGTTCCAAGTCTCACGTTGGCGCGATTTGAGAGCGGGATCGGAAGGAATGACCTTGAGAGAGAGCCGCCCCGCGACGGCGCGCCAGGCCGGCATCGAGGGTTCTTCTTTAATGGCCGGTAGATCCGTTATTTGCCAGGAGAAGCGCTGTTTATCGGAGCGAGTGGGATCAGACGAAGCCCAGTTCGACCAGCGCATCTTGTATTCCCAGCCGGAAGGGAGGGCCAACGTGTATCGGGCGAGATGCACGGGGGCTACATCTTGAAAATCCCACACATCTTCCAAGACGTCAGCGCGGCGAGTCTGCTTGTATTCATACCCGATAACGGTGCCGGGCTCGGAAGTCGGGAGCACGAGGATCTTTTTTTTCTGGTCACTGTAGAGAGAGGAGGAACTGATGCCGGTTTCCACTGCGTCTTTGCCGCTTACGTCGAACGTACTCCCTTTTGGAGGAATTGCCCATGCATTCAGATCGCTGATCTCGGTATCGTTGTCATAGGCAAGCACCACGTGACTTTGCGAGCGTCCCTTAGTCGTCAGAATCTTGTAAGCCCGACGATAGTCGGTTTTCATCTCCCCTTTATCGGTCACGGTTGTATAGGTCTCGTCCAGCAGGATTACAAAGCTGGTCTCTGCGGGATAGTCCGGCAGCTTGTCTTGAGCGACGGCGCGCAGCCAGTCGGGTGGTCCGGCGTGCGCGGCCGAAGTGACCGCGAGCAAGCAGAGGAATATAAGACTAGTTTTCCGCATGCAACACCGCGCTTTCCTGATCGCTCCTGCGCACCTTACTGAAGAAATTCTTTATGTCGCTGAATTTTTCCGGGTCAAAAAAGAACCAGTCCAGGGCCATTCGACGCTGAAAAACCAAAAACCTGCCGTCCTGTCGCCAAGCGCTCGCATATCGACCGATCTGACCTAGCTCCTTCGTGCCTTGTGGCAGCACGTCGACTTTATAGCCCGTAGGCATTTCGAGAAGGACCTGATCAAACTCTTGATACGGGTAGCTGAAGTAAATAGGGTGTTTGCGCGTACTCTTCTGAAAGGCGCTGTAATAACCCGCGTTGAAAATATCGAGAGGCAGAATCTTGCGCTTCGGGGTTGACGAACCGATGCCGGGAACTTCGATGCTGAACTTTGCGACTAAGGGCTCCTCTGTTCCATCGAACGCCTGCAATGCGGTGATCTTCGCGACACTGCCCACGGGAAGCCAGTCTTTTGCCTCATCTTCCAAGGCCTTTTTGCGGGAGGCGTCGTCCTCGTCCTGCAATTCCAGGCGTTTCATCAAGGCGTCCTGATCGTGGTAGATAACGACTAACTCGCCCTTCAGGCCTTCGTCGGCCAGGTGAACCTGGGCCTTTCGCTCGGTAAGCGCGCGATCACTTACCGGGTTAGGCGTTGTTATAAAGGTCGCGACGTTCTTGTCGGTGCGGAGACCCATCACGCCGGTATAGAACCAGGGCAAGAGCCCAAAGGGGCAATGCAATATCCCGGGAGCGAGATAATAAGTTTTCCCCTCGGCTACCACCTCCACCGTGTGTCCATTCAACTGGCTTGCATCTTCCATCTCTTTACGGAAAAAATGCTGATCGCGGCTGGCTACAGTGACTTCGTGGACCTCAAATCCCGCGGCCTTGGCGAGGGCCATAAAGCCTAGGTTGATCTGGTTGTACCAGCCATAGGCGTGCTTGAAGACGTCTTCAACGTTCTCATTCGTTTTCAGCTTCTCGCGCTGCCATTCCTCGTCGGTCCGGTCACGCTCATAGCTGAGATTTCGGATCTGCTGGGCGCGCGCATAGAACTTGCGGAGCTTCACTTCGGCTGTGTCGCCTGGAGCAGCAAGGCTGGCAGCCAAATCGCGGATATAGCCGCGGTTGCCGACGTATTTCTCTGTATCTGCCGCACCACTCGCGGCGATCGCCTTCCAGAATTTGTCAGGATCCCCGAGCGCCGCGTCGGTGTAGAAGAGCTCGACTCCGCTCTTAAGCTCGTCTTCGGGTGGGGAATATTTCTCTTCCACGAATGCAGGTTGATCGTTGAATTCAATCGCATACGAGCCATCCGCCTGTTTGATCAGAGACTTATCGACGGGTAAGCCCCGCGCGCGCCACGCCAATCCCATGTATGGGCCGTTATAGGGTCGTATGACGAATCTGGCGTGCCGGAGAGGAAATTTATACTCCGACACCCAGTGTGAACTGAACAATTGGCTCTGCCACTCAAGGCGGTAGCGATATTCCAGAATGCTGCCCTTCTGTACCTCCGGTAAAGTGAAGGTCTTCGCCAAATAGCGAAAGCCACGTGTCTTGGCGATGGTGGAATCGTAGATCGGGCCAGTGAACGGAATGACACGGCCATCTGGCTGGATGGTGCGTGCCTGAATGTCTTTGACGGTGATGGATTCTTTCAAGTAGGGAATCTGGATATCTCCATATTTGGTCCCTTCTTGATTGAGGACTTTGATTCGAAAGTAAACCGTTTCATAAGACTTGTTATCGTCGGTGAACGTCTCCCAGTCGAGAACGACGGCGGAGGAGCCGGGGGCAAAGGTGACGTCGTTCATTACCAACTCATCTTTAGCAACGGGTTGCCACGCGTCGTCAGCAGCAAATAGAGACGAACTAAAGCCCAACAGGAGGGCGAAGGGTAGGAGTGTTCTCATTGCGCACCGGGACGCAAACAATACCGCGCCAGCCGCCTGGAAACAAGCAGAATTGCTGGATCGAGCAGCCAGCCCGCTCTCAAAAGTGCGCAAAAAAGGCACAGCGCTGGGCTGTGCCTTCGAAGTTTTAGACACAGCCGAGGGCTGTGCCACACAAATGCTTACTTCTTCTCTTCCGAGGTCTCGGGAGCGCCTTCGCCTGCGGCTTCCATCTCAGCCTTGGCGGCTTCGATGCGCTTAGCGCGGGCTTCCGCACGCTTTTCACGCTTCTCGTCGAGTACCTTCTCCGCGCCGAGCAGCTCGATGAAGACCTTCTGTCCGCCATCGCCCTGACGCCATCCGGTATGGACGATGCGCAGGTATCCGCCCTGGCGGTCGCCGAAGCGGGGAGCCACTTTGTCGAAGAGGCGCTCGACCGATTCGCCGGTCATGAGGTATGCGCCGGCTTGACGCTTGGCATGAGCGTCGCCGCGCTTGCCGAGCGTGATCATCTTCTCGACGTGCGGGCGCATGGCTTTCGCCTTGGTCTCCGTGGTCTCGATGCGATCTTCGAGGATCAACGAGGTCACCAGGTTGCGCAGAAGCGCGCGCCGGTGCGAGGTGTTACGTCCGAGTTTCCATCCTGCTTTGCGGTGACGCATTGTTCTTTCCTTCTCGTTGCGACCAGCGGTCGCGAATTTCTTTTCTGCAGAGCAACAACAGGTTCCTCGCTGCGCTCGGAATGACAAACTTTAAAAGTGCGGAGACGCGATTGCGTCTCCGCACGACCTCTTACACCAAGTCTTCTTCTTCTTCGATCTCGCCGGGGACATAAGCGGGAGCAGGGACGGCGTTCGGGTTAGGAACGGCGTTGCCGTGCTCGTCGATCTTCATCCCGAGGCTCAGGCCCATGGTGCCGAGGATCTCTTTAATCTCGTTGAGCGACTTGCGGCCGAAGTTCTTGGTCTTGAGCATTTCGGCCTCGGTCTTCTGCACCAGTTCGCCGATGGTCTGAATGTTGGCGTTCTTCAGGCAGTTGTAGCTGCGAACGCTCAACTCCAGCTCTTCGACCGAGCGGTTCAGGTTCTCGTTACGGATCTCAGAGCCGGAATCTTCTTTGCTAGCAGCTTCGAGCTCTTCTTCGAAGTTGATGAAGATGGTCATGTGGTCCTTCAGCAACTTGGCGGCAAGACCGATAGCATCGGTCGGCGTGACCGAGCCGTTGGTCCAGACTTCGAGCGTGAGCTTGTCGTAGTCGGTGATCTGACCGAGACGCGCTGCTTCGACCACATAGTTCACCTTGCGTACCGGCGAATGCACGGAGTCGATGGGAATGAATCCGAGGCCGAGATCTTCTTCGAAGTTCTTGTCGGCCGCGACGTAGCCGCGTCCGCGCTTGAGGCGCATCTCCATATCGAGCTTGCCACCTTCGGAGACGGTCGCGATGTAAACGTCTTTATCGAGAATCTCAACGTCGCCATCAGCTTCGATCATGCCGGAGGTCACAACGCCCGGCTTGTCCGACTTCAGGTAGATCGCTTTCGGTCCGTCACCGTTGAGCTTGAACGGGATCTGTTTCAAGTTCAGGATGATGTCGGTTGCGTCTTCGACCACTCCACCGATGGACTGGAATTCGTGCAGCACGCCTTCGATCTTGACGGCGGAAACTGCCGCGCCTTCGATCGAGCTCAGGAGCACGCGACGGAGCGCGTTGCCCACGGTGGTGCCGAACCCACGTTCAAAGGGCTGTGCCCAGAAGCGTCCGTATTTATCGGTGAGTGTCTCGGTGTCGGTTGCGAGACGTTTCGGTTTTTGGAAACCCTTCCAGAGTGCCATTTGTTTCTCCTTCCGGCCGTTTGGCTCAAGATGGCTCCCGATCTCCTGGGAAAATCAGGTCCAGCTCCATCAAGGCTGATCTGGCGCGGAACCAGGAAAAGCTTGTTGATTACTTCGAGTACAGTTCGACGATCAGCTGCTCGTTCACTGGCAAGTTGATCTCGTCACGCTTCGGTACTTCCTGCACGATGCCCTTGTAGTTGTCGCGGTCGAGGCCGAGCCAGTTCGGCGCGGGCTGATGGCTGGCGAATTCCTTCGCCACTTCGATCAGCACCAGCTTCTTGCTGGCTTCCTTCACGGCGACTTCCTGACCCTTGGCCACCTGGTAAGAAGGAATGTTCACCTTCTTGCCGTTCACGAAGATGTGACCGTGGCGTACCAACTGGCGCGCCTGACGGCGCGAGGTGGCGAACCCCATGCGATAGACGACGTTGTCGAGACGCGTCTCAAGCTGTTGCAGCAGCTTTTCGCCGGTCACGCCCTTGGTGCGGATCGCCTTTTCGTAGTAATTGCGGAATTGTTTTTCCAGCGTGAAGTAGATGCGCTTGGCTTTCTGCTTCTCGCGCAGCTGCAGACCGTAGCCGACGATCTTGGCTTTGCGGTCTTTGCCATGCTGTCCGGGGGCGTAGTTACGCTTCTCGATCGGACATTTTTCGCTGAAACACTTTGCGCCCTTGAGGAACAACTTCATTCCCTCGCGGCGGCAAAGACGACAGACTGCTCCGGTGTAACGTGCCATTTCTTCTCCTTAAGTTTCGGGGCCGATCGGTTTACGCGAATGGTGTCGCTTCTTCCCGATCCTGCTTGCTGCTTACTTCCAATACTTACACTCTGCGGCGCTTCGGCGGACGGCAGCCGTTGTGCGGCATTGGCGTGACGTCGCGGATGGTGCGCACTTCAATGCCGGCTGCGGCGAGGGCGCGGATAGCGGACTCGCGTCCAGAACCCGGGCCAGAGACGCGCACGTCGACCGAGCGAAGCCCGTGCTCGCGCGCCATATTGGCGGCGTTCATCGAGGCTTGCTGCGCCGCAAACGGAGTGCCTTTGCGCGATCCGCGGAAGCCGAGCGAACCCGAGCTCTTCCACGAGATGGTGCGGCCTTCGCCATCGGCGATGGTGACGATGGTGTTGTTGAAGGAGGCCTGAATGTGCACGATGCCGTGCGGCACGTGCTTCTTCTCCTTCTTTTTGAACGTCTTCTTCTTGCCTTTTTTCTCCGGCGCTGCTGCTCCGGCTCCGGCGGCTGCTACTGGTTTTGCCATGTTCTCTTTTTATCCTAGGGCTGCGCGGTGAATCCGCTTCGCCCTCGCGTCTGGCCCGCGCTATACGGCGCGTGCCATTCGCTCACCCTTCTCAGTTCTCGGTTGTCGATCTCAAACTTTATGTCTTAGCTGCGGTCTTCTTCTTGTTCGCGACCGTGCCCTTGCGAGGACCCTTGCGGGTGCGCGCGTTCGTGTGGGTGCGCTGTCCGCGGACCGGCAGGTTGCGGCGGTGACGCGAGCCGCGGTACGAGCCGATCTCGATGAGGCGCTTGATGTGCATGGAGACGTCTTTGCGGAGATCGCCTTCCACGTTGCCCTCCGCCTCGATGACCTGGCGGATGCGGTTGACCTCATCTTCATTGAGGTCCTGGACCTTCTTGATGTGGTCGACCTTGGCCGCGTCCAAAATCTTGGCGGCGCGCGAGTGGCCGATACCGTAGATGTAGGTCAGCGCGATGTTCGTGTGTTTGTTGCGCGGAAGATCCACGCCGGAAATACGTGCCATTTTCTTTTCTCCTAGGGCTGCGCAGCAAGCTGCTGCGCCCTCGCGTCTGACCCGCGCTATACGGCGCGTGTCATTCGCTCACCCGTTACCCCTGACGCTGCTTATGTTTCGCGTTCTCGCAGATCACACGGACCACACCCTTGCGGTTGATGACCTTGCATTTATCGCAAATCGGTTTTACTGATGCTCGAACTTTCATGATCTTGTTTCCAGTTTCCAGTTGTCAGTGTCCAGACAACAAAAATCTATTTGTAGCGGTACACGATGCGGCCGCGGTTCAGGTCGTAAGGTGAAAGTTCCACCGCGACCTTGTCGCCGGCCAGGATGCGTATGAAATTCTTCCGCATTCTTCCCGAGACATGCGCCAGTACCTGGTGCTTGTTCTCCAGTTCCACCCGGAACATGGCATTGGGCAAGGGTTCAACCACCGTTGCCATTACTTCAATCGCGTCTTCTTTACTCAATCAGGTCCTTAAATTTTAGGCCGTTAAAACCAGCGGGCCATTCTTTGTTACTGCTACGCAGTGTTCGAAGTGGGCGCTGTAGCTGCCGTCTTCGGTGACTGCGGTCCAATGATCGTCGAGCACTCGCGAACCCGGCTTGCCTGCGTTCACCATCGGCTCGATGGCGAAGACCATACCTTCGCGCAACTTCAATCCCGTTCCGTACGCACCGTAGTTCGGTACCTGCGGGTCTTCGTGCAGCTTGGTGCCGATACCGTGTCCTACGAACTCGCGAACCACACTGAAGCCATTGGCTTCGACGATGTCCTGCACGGCGGCGCCGACGTCTCCGACGCTGTTGCCGACACGCATCTTCTCGATAGCGCGATTCAAAGAAGCTTCCGTGACGTCAAGCAGCTTCTTGAGCTCGG
>JBJMGI010000061.1:0-11307 GCA_045807945.1 Terriglobales bacterium
GCCGATGAGAGCCCCACCTTCACCGGTTTCTTCTGTTTCTCATTGAACGAGATCACGTAATGACGAATGCCGTCGTAAGTGACTTCTCTCGTGAACGGCAGCTCAAGATCGCCAATCAGGTACTCGTCAATTCTTTCCCCGGGGCGGTCCGGTATCTGCTCCCATCTTCCACCCCGGTGTTTGACCCAGATGTCGAGAATGTCGCGAATAAGCGCCGCTTTCATGTGGCGGGACAGGACCTTGCCGGATAATTCTTTGGAATGTTTCATAGCGGTGAGCACCAGGCGCACCGCTTCGTCGACGGTAAAAAAGAATCGCCGCATTTCCGGGCCAGTAGTGCCGATAACGCGCTTTGATTCGTGCATCTTCTTCCAGATCGGCAGCACAGAGCCGGTGGACCAGGCCACGTTCCCATAACGCACGCACACGAAGCGGGTACTGGTCTTCCCGTCAAGGGAACAGAACATTCTCTCCATCAGCGCCTTTGTGAGACCGTAAGTATTTCGCACTGGTGGGGCAGCTTTGTCGGTTGAGATTCCAACAACGAGCTTGACGCCGTGTTCCATGGCAACCCGCGCCACGTTCTCTGAGCCGATCACGTTAACGTCAACACATTCGAGAGGTTGTTTTTCGGCGAGATCCACAAACTTAGTAGCGGCAGCATGAATTATGATTTCCGGCTTCGCTTCGAGCACAACGTCGCGCACGGACTCGGGTCGCGCCACGTCAACCGGGTAGGCGGGACACCCGGTGAACGCCTTGGCCATCATGTTCTGCTTCTGATTTCTGCCGCAAAGAAAGACGTTGTTGTCTTTCTTCAGCGCAAGAGCCAGACGCCTGCCCAGGAATCCTGAGCCACCTGTGATAAGGATTCTTTGTCCCATTGAATGTGAGTAGATGCAGTTAGCATCTTAGCCCAACTCATCAGAATCGGGAATGCGTTTGGAGTGGCAAACGCAAACGATTTATACAATTCTTTTTCCAGAGCACCATATAATCGCTGCAAAGCCTCCGTCACATATGACCTTGGTACTCATTTCTTGACTGCGACCCGGACCAGGATCCTGAATACTTTTCGTTCGCTCTGTTTTCAGGCAACGACGCTCGACCGCTTTCTGCCCGCGGTGACAGCTGGCAGGCAAGCAGAGGAACTGCTCTCCAAGCTTCCGCCAAACCCGGGCCAGTACCGGAAGCCAACCATCCGCAGAGCGACGCGCGATGGGATCAGCTTCGAGTTGGACCTCAGCGACTTCATGGAATGGGCCGTCTACTTCGGGATAACCATTGAGCCGCGAACTGTTCTATATGGACTTGTGAGAGCGAACGACGTCGCGGTGGACATCGGCGCGAACATCGGCGAAGTCGCTTTGAATTTAGCGAAGCGGGTTGGGGAAAAGGGCGCGGTTCACGCATTCGAGGCGAATCCGCTGGTTTATGAAAAGCTGCTGCGGAATTTATCTCTCAACAGCAGTTTGAATGTCATACCGTCCAACGTCGGATTAAGCGACCAATCAGGGTCCGCCCAGATGTGGACGCCGGAGCAGAACCGCGGGGGCGGCACTATCAGTGACGTTCCCGCAGGAGCGCGCGCAATCGCAATACAGCTCGTGCGCTTCGATGACGTATGGAATGTCGAGAATTCCCGGCTCGATCTCATCAAGCTCGACGTTGAGGGACACGAGCTGAAGGTGCTGCGGGGAGCGGAGGGTGTGCTTCGTCGCTACCGTCCAAAGTTGTTTGTGGAACTGGACGACAACAACCTACGAAGGCATGGCGCTTCCGCTCGAGAGTTGTTGGCCTTCCTGGAGTCGTTCGGCTACAAGTGCACAGACCCGGTGAGCGGAGAGGTGCTACATGCAAACTCAGATTTTGCAGGCAAGCACCTGGACTTCGTCGGACGCGCGGATTAACGAAAATGTTCCTGGAACTTCTCGACATCCTGGTGTGTCCCAACTGCAAGCGCGCGCTGACCTGCGCGCCCGCTCCGAAATCGGGCGATGGGGAAGTGCTGGAGGGGACATTGCACTGCGCCGGTTGTCGCCGCAGGTATCCGATCAGCGGTGGCATTCCGCGATTTGTTTCAGACGAGGAATATGCGGGCTCCTTCGGGTTGCAGTGGAACCGTTTCAAGACCGAGCAGTTGGACTCCGTCAACGGCACGCGGTTGTCTGCTGGTCGGTTTCTCACGGAAACCGGTTGGGAGCAGGGCACCATGCACGGAGATTGGGTGCTTGATGCGGGTTGCGGCGCGGGCCGCTTTCTCGAGAGTGCGGCGCGTACCGGAGCAAGAGTGCTTGGCATCGACCTAAGCTGTGCCGTCGATGCCGCTCGTGACAATCTGCGCGGGGTGCGCAATGTTCACCTTGCGCAAGCGAGCATCTACGCGCTGCCTTTGCGCGATAAGAGCCTGGCTGCAAGTTACTCTTTGGGTGTGATCCAACATACGCCGGACCCGCTGCGCGCGGTTGCCGCCGTAGCTGCGACGGTGAAACCTGCGGGCAAGATCGCCCTAACCATCTATGAGAAAAAGCGCTTCACTCGACTGAACGCGAAATATTTGATTCGCCCGATCACCCGGCGCCTGCCACCAAGATTGCTGCTGCTGTTGCTGAAGATTTGTTTGCCATTCTTGTTTGCGCTGACAGAGGTCCTGTTCCGCGTTCCAGCGCTTGGCCGGATGTTCCGGTTCATCATCCCGGTCGCGAACTATGTCGACGTCCGCGAACTTACTCTTAAGCAGCGGTATCGCTGGGCATTGATGGACACCTTTGACATGCTCGCGCCGCGTTACGATTCCCCGCAATCTGAGGCGGCAGTCTCGGAACAACTCGCGCGCTCAGGCTTCGTCAACATTGAGCGCGGAAAGGGCGCAGGGCTGAATGTGGCCGCGAAGCGGGCTGCTCAGTCAGCGCAGGACTCCGCAAGATGAGCGACGCGAATCGCTCCACCGGTGCTCTCGAAAACGTAGATGCTGCCGTCGTTGAAGGTTTTGGCAAGGAATGGGCCGCCTTCGACCAGAGCGGTGTGAGCCGGCAGGAACTGCGCCGGGCGTTCGAGAAATACTTCGCCATTTTCCCGGCTTCAGCTCTCAACGAGCAAGCTGTCGGGTTCGATGCCGGGTGTGGCAGCGGCCGCTGGGCATCTTTCGTCGCGCCTTCAGTCAAGGAACTCCATTGTGTGGACGCGAGTGCGGAAGCTCTTGCCGTAGCGAAACGAATGCTCGGCGCCTTCGGGAACGTCCAGTTTCATCACAGTTCGGTGGCTGACATGTCCTTGCCGGATGGCTCGATGGACTTCGGCTATTCGCTTGGCGTTCTTCATCATCTGCCGGACACTCAAAGTGCGCTGAACCATTGCTCGCAAAAACTGAAGCCCGGTGCTCCGTTCCTGCTCTACCTTTATTACGCCTTTGATAATCGTCCGCTGTGGTTCCGCGCCCTTTGGAGGGTCAGCGATGCCGCGCGACGAATGATCAGCCGTCTGCCCTTCGCTTTGCAGCATTTCGTTTCAGAGGTAATCGCCCTTTTCTTCTATTGGCCCTTCGCCCGAATAGCGCGCATTTTCGAGAACCGCAAGTGGGCTGCCTCGCTGCCGCTGTTTTTTTATCGCCGCAGCAGCTTCTACATCATGCGCAATGACGCTCTGGATCGTTTCGCGACGAAGCTGGAGAAAAGGTTCACCGCGGCACAGATCGTCGCGATGATGCAAAATGCGGGCTTCGAAAACATTCAGGTCAACCCGGACGAGCCGTATTGGTGCGTTTCAGGGACGCGCCGGTAAAAAGGGGAAACAGCGAAGGTCGAGTTTCGAGAAACACCGTTATAATCAGCAGCACACAGCAACTCTCAAGTTGTCAGCCCTAAGCGCGTGGGGCTAGGAACCAATCTGAATGTGCGGTATTGCCGGTTTTCTGGATGCTTCGGGGCAGCGCTCGGAAGTGGCCCTTCTCGAGATCGCGCAACGAATGTCGGACGCGCTGGCGCACCGTGGGCCAGATGATCAAGGTCATTGGGCAGACCCTTCCGCCGGGATCGCTCTCGGATTTCGCCGCCTCTCGATAATCGATGTATCACCCACCGGGCATCAGCCCATGGTCTCGGCCGGCGGGCGCTTCGTCATCATCTTTAATGGCGAGATCTATAACTACGACGAGCTGCGCTCGGAGCTGCTTCGTAATTTCGGCGCGAAACTTCGCGGCACCTCCGACACAGAAGTCATGCTGCTGGGATTCGATTCCTGGGGAGTCGAGCAGACTCTGCGCCGGCTGAATGGCATGTTTGCGCTCGCCATTTGGGACCGCGCCGAGCGAACTCTGTATTTGTGTCGTGATCGGCTGGGGGAGAAGCCCCTGTACTACGGATGGATGGGTGGCACCCTTCTGTTTGCCTCAGAGCTGAAGAGCTTTCACCAGCATCCGCAGTTCCAGCCTGAACTCAATACCGAGATCCTTCCGCTGTACCTGCGCTATGGATATGTGCCCACTCCGGCGTCGATCTACAAGAATGTCAACAAACTTCCGCCGGCAACGTTTTTGAAGATCGCGAAGGCTGACGCCGACGCTACGCCGCAAAAATACTGGTCGATGGAGCAGGTTGTTATTGATTCTCGGGAGCATCAGTTTCCAGGATCGTTGGAAGAAGCGGTTGGAGAGCTTTCCACTCGCCTGAAGCGCTCGGTCAAGCAGAGGATGCAAGCTGACGTGCCACTCGGCGCGTTCCTTTCAGGCGGCATAGATTCGAGCACAATTGTCGCCCTGATGCAGGAAGTGAGTTCGCGCCCGGTACATACTTTTTCGATCGGCTTTCAGGAAGATAGCTACAACGAAGCAAGGGACGCCGAGCGAGTCGCCCGGCATCTTCACACCGAGCACACGGAGTTCTACATCTCTTCGGCGCAGGCGATGGAAATCATTCCCCGCTTGCCCGAGCTGTTTGACGAACCTTTTGCGGATTCTTCTCAGATCCCGACATTCCTCATTTCGCAACTTGCGAGGCGCCACGTCACCGTGGCCCTTACCGGCGATGGTGGTGACGAGGTTTTCGGAGGTTATAACCGTTACCTGTGGCACGGCAGAATATGGAACGTGATCTCGCGCGTGCCGCGGGCGGCAAGTTCCGCGCTCGGCGGAGCGGTCACGCTTCTATCTCCCGCCGCCTGGGACACGATCTTCACCGCTGTAAGCCCGTTGCTGCCCAAGAGCATGGTGCAGCGCCTGGGCGGACAAAAAATTCACAAGCTCGCTAACATCCTGCGCGCCCGCACAGAGCGAGCGTTGTATCAGCAGATCAGCTCGATATCGCAGGTACCATCTGAGCTGCTGGACGAGCGCTTGAAGCCGGTCTCTTCTGACTTTCTGCCGTCCGGTCCCGAATTCTCCGACTTCATCGAAGAGATGATGTACCTCGATACCATCACTTATCTTCCAGACGACATTCTTGCGAAGGTAGATCGCGCCAGCATGGGCGCAAGTCTCGAGACCCGTGCACCCTTCGTAGATCACGAGATCGTCGAGTTCGCATGGAGTTTGCCACTCTCCATGAAGGTGCGCGGCGGAGTGGGGAAGCAAATCGTGCGGAATGTGCTCTCGAAGTTCGTGCCCAGTGAACTTACAGATCGTCCCAAGACAGGCTTCGGGGTACCGCTCGGCGGGTGGCTGCGTGGTGAGTTACGCGACTGGGCGGAAGCCGCACTGGACGCCAACACCATGCGTTCCCAGGGACTTCTCGACGTGGCCGCCGTCCACAAAAAATGGCACGAGCACCTGTCAGGAGCGCGCGAATGGCAGTACCAGATCTGGACCATTCTCATGCTGCAAACCTGGCTTCAGCGGCACTCCACCGATGCGGCAAGGTGCGCAGAACAGCAACATCTTCATGCAAGTACCGCGGGCAAGCAGTAGTACTATCTCCATAACTAATGCCCGCTCCCGCGCCTACTCGAAAGTTTGTCGTGCACGTGGTGGGCGTTCTTTGCCTGATCACCGCGCCTTTATGGCTGTACTTGCTTCTTTTTCCGGAAGGGTACGGCTACCTCATGGGTATTTTCATTTTTCTGGCGGCGCTCGTCGTGGACTTAGGACTCATCCTGCATGTATCGCGTCACGACGGCGAACTGCGGCAAATCATGACGGTCGGCTTGTTCCTGAAGATGCTGGGTGCCGCCGTTTACCTAGCAATGATCATGAAGCTCTACAACGGCGCCGGCGACATGTTCGCCTATTACCAATGGGGCTCCAAGTTCGCCACGAATATCAGGGAATACGGTGAGATCGGCGTTCTGAAAGGCGAATTGGGATTCAGCGCTAACGGCGAGGCGAACGGTACCACGAGCATCAGTGTGCTGACCGGCCTCATTTTCGCTATCACCGGCCCCACGTTAACGGGCGCGATCGTGATCTTCTCGTCGGTTGCATACTGGGGAAGTTACTTGTTCTGGAAGGCATTCAAAGTTGCTTTCCCCGATTCAAACGTCTACCTGGCTGCGATGCTCTTGTTCTTCATGCCATCGTTTATTTTTTGGGCATCAGCGCTCGGCAAAGATGCACTCATTTTTTTCTGTATTGCTCTCGTGGCATATGGTTTGTGCCAAGTTATCTATGCTGCCCGGGTAGGCGCGCTGTTCCATATCACGCTGGGAATCGTGGGCGCCGCGTTCATCCGCCCGCACATTGCGGGAATCCTTGGTTTATCGCTTTGTACCGTTTTCCTGCTGGGAAAGAACAGGGCCGGTCTGCCGGGAGTAGTGGCGCGAGTGCTCCTCGTCCCCGTGCTGATTGCGGGAAGCTACTACGCGATCAACAATGCTAAAGCGCAACTGGGGGTTAGTGACGCTCAGGATGCGGAGAAAGTGGCCAGCAGCTGGTCTAAATCGACTCAGTACGGAGGGTCGAGTTTCCAGTCCGGTTCGTTTTTCGCAAGAGTGGTGTTATCACCTACTCTTCCGTTTCGTCCGTTCCCCTGGGAGGTCGGCAGCGTTCAAACTGCGCTCGCCAGCGCGGAAGGAATGTTTCTCTTATTTTTTTTCTGGCGGAATCGAAAGAGTTTAAAGCAATCACTCCTGCGGTGGCGATCCGACCCATTTACGGCCTTCATACTCTTTTTCTCGCTGGAGACCTCGGCAGCGCTTGCCTCTGCATTCAGTAATTTCGGGCTCCTTGCGCGGCAACGAGTGATGTTTACGCCGCTGCTAATATTGTTGATCCCGGCTTGTCCTTACGTTAAACGCCAACTCGCAACCCAACGTGAGCGCATTTCTCTGGGAGCTCTACCCGCCAGGCGCGGGCTTTCGGTTTAGTTTTTCGTTAGCGTTCACTTTGTTAAAGATGTGAATGAAAAACAATGGATTTTGATCAGCTAGAGACGTTTCTCGAGGTCGCCCGCCACACAAGCTTCTCGAAAGCTGCGGAGAAGCGTTTTCGCACACAGCCGGCAATCTCTTCGCAGATTCGCGCGCTCGAGGACGAGGTGGGCGCCAAACTCTTCGACCGCTCGGGTGGCAAGGTCTCTCTCACCGGCGCGGGCAAGGCGTTTCAGAAATACGTAGAAGAGACGCTGGAAGCGCGCCGCGCCATGCTCACCACCATCGGCGAGATGGAGCGCGTGCCCAAGGGCGAGATCGTCGTGGGCGCGAACGAAGCGACCTGCCTGCACGTTCTGCCCGAGGTTTTTGCCGAATTCAAGAAACAGTATCCCGAGGTGAACGTGGGGATACAGCGCGCGGAGCGCGGCAAAATCCTGGAATCGATCATCGATAATTCCGTGGACTTCGGCGTGGTTTCAATCCCGGTCACTGATAATCGACTCACCGTCGTGCAGATCCATCGCGATGAGCTGGTGGTGATCGCCGCTCCCAATCACCCGCTGTCGAAGCTGAAATCGAAATCAGCTGCGGTATCAGACGTGGTGAAATTTCCGCTGCTCCTTCCCAAGCTCGGACGCACACGCGATGCCATCGAGGCGCTCTTTCACGAACGCAACCTGAAGCCGATCATTTCCATGGAGCTCGACTCCAGCGAATTGCTCAAGCGTTTCGTCGCTGCGGACGTGGGCGTGGGGTTCATCGCACGCTCGAACGTGCTTGAAGACGTGAAGGCGGGCGTGCTGGCGGCGATTCCGATGTCCGATGCGCTGATCAAGCGTGACCTGGCGCTGGTTTTTCGCAAGGACAAGGCCCTCAGCCGCGCCGCGCTCGCGTTCATCGATATTGCCGTCCGGCTCAAAGCGGCCCACACCCAAGCGGTCTCGAAGTAGCGTCCGCAGACTCACCTTGCACTAACAATGCAACATTTTTCCCGCAGCTGCTTTCCGCTGTGTTAGATTTTTTAATTCACCTTACATCTGCAAGCTTTCAAGGGAGGCAAGTGCAGTGGGCAAAAGTATGGTTCCGAAGCGGATCTTTCTCACCAAAGGGGTGGGAAAGCACAAAGAGCGCCTGACCTCGTTCGAGCTGGCGCTACGTGATGCCGGCATTGCGTCCCAGAACTTGGTGCGCGTGTCGTCGATCTTTCCGCCCAACTGCAAACTGGTCTCGCGCAAAGAAGGACTCAAGTTCCTCTCGCCCGGCGAGGTCGTCTTCTCCGTCGTCGCCGAGAATTCCAGCCGCGAACCGCATCGGCTGATGTCCTCTAGCATCGGTGTGGCTATTCCTTCCGACCGCAGCACCTACGGATATTTGAGCGAGCACCATTCATTCGGCGAGAGCGACGATGTGGCCGGCGAATACGCCGAAGAGCTGGCGGCTGAGATGCTCGCCACTACTCTGAACGTGGAATTCGACCCAGACCGCTCCTGGGACGAGAAGAAGGAGATCTATAAGATCTCCAACAAGATCGTCCGCACAGCGAACATTACGCAGTCGGCAGTGGGCGACAAGCGGGGATTGTGGACGACGGTGATCGCCGCGGCAGTACTCATCTTCGAGTAAGCGCAAGTTCCGTCGAGTGGAAGATCATCCCGCGAACTGTCTGATTAATTCCCATGCTGAGCGCACGTGGTGTTCTTCGGTATACGTCTGCCCCACACAGAAGCGTAACGTAAACTTCCCGTTCAGCTTGGTGTGGGAGAGGTAAACCTTTCCGCTCGCGTTCAGTCGCTTAAGCAAGTGTTCGTTGGCAGCATCGTCGCCCTTCAGGCGGAAGCAGATCAGATTCAGATCTGAAGGTGACATCATTTCGAAACGGTCATCGGCGCAGACCCACTCCGCGAATTTCTGCGCGATCGCGACATGGCGGCGGACCATTGACTGTAGTCCCTCAACACCATAGCTCCGAATAACGCACCACAACTTCAGCGCGCGGAAGCGGCGGCCGAGCGGGATGTGCCAGTCGCGATAATCAAAAACCGAGCCGGTGGCAGAGGCGGTGTTCTTCAGATACTCAGGGGTGATGCTCAGCGATTCCGTAAGCGCGTTGCGATCGGCGACGTAGAAGCAGGTGCAATCGAAGTTGGTCATCATCCACTTGTGGGCGTCGAAGCAGTAGCTGTCGGCGAGCTCGAGCCCTTTGTGTATCCAGCGGAACTCAGGACAGAGTGCAGCGGTTCCGGCCATGGCCGCGTCCACGTGTAGCCAGACGTTGTGCTCTTTGCAGATGGCTCCGATCTCGGCGAGCGGGTCCCAGGCGAGGGTAGAAGTCGTCCCAACGGTCGCTCCCACAAAGCAGGGAAGCTTGCCGGCCTTCTTGTCCTGCTCGATGGCCCGGCGCAGCGCGTCCGGGCGCATCGCGAATTTATCGTCAACTTCAATGGCGCGCAGGTTCTTGCGGCCGATGCCAGCGGCTTTTACGCCTTTCTCCATTGAGGAGTGCGCGTGCGCCGACGTGTAAGCCGTGAGTTGCTGATTGCATCCGTCTTCGTTAGCTCCGAAGTCGGTGGCGCGCTCGCGTCCGGCGATGATGCCGACGAGATTGGCGCTCGAGGCAGAATCTTGTATGACGCCGCCGCCAGTGCTCGAGGAGCGGAAGCTCGCGGGAAGGTCGAGCATGGCAGCAACCCAGTCGAGCACGCGCGTTTCAAGTTCCGTGCAGGCGGGACTCGTAGCCCACAGCATGCCTTGCACGCCGAGGCCGGAGGAGAGTAAGTCGCCCAGAACGGAAGCCGGAGAAGAATTAGCAGGGAAGTAGGCGTGAAAGTGCGGCGACTGCCAGTGGGTGATGCCGGGCAGGATCTTTTCTTCCAGATCTTTCAGGATTGCTTCGAAGGACTCTGGTTTTTGCGGCGCACTTGCCGGGAGAGATTTGTAGATCTCCCACGGCTTTACCTGCGACAAGACGGGCAATTGTTCGGCGCGCTCGAGATAGTCGGCGATCCATTCGATCGCAGCTCTACCACCTTGAACAAATTCTTCTCGAGCTGCCCGTTTCACTTTTGGACATCCTGTGATGAAGATCGCCGATCCGGCCTCAATATAAACAGGAATCCAAGAGCGGCTATTGGAATGGCAATAAATCCGAGCAACAGGTTGTGCGCGGGAGCCATGATTGCAAAGAAAATCATGAATACGGCTAACACAACCGCGAACATCCCGAGAATTCTCCCAATCACTAACATCGCCATCCCACTTTCCCACACTGCAAGCTGCTCAATCGAAGCCTCTTAGCTCACCCATAACCGCGCCTTATGACCTCGATAAAAACAATCGATTTCACAAGGAGAGGTGTTCAAAGCTAAGTTAAAGATGCACAGATTCTAGCAGTATCGGCCCCTCATTCAGCTCAACTCAACTTATGTACCCCGCGCGCGGGCACAAGGAGAATACTTTCATGGCTGACGCAAAATCGGTCCTGGAGTTCGCAAAGAAGAACGGAGCCAAGCTGCTCGACCTCCGCTTCACCGACCTCCCGGGATTGTGGCACCACGTTTCTTATCCCATGGAGATGGTCAGCGAATCGTCTTTTGAAGACGGCTTCGGCATGGACGGATCTTCGATCCGCGGCTGGGCTGCCATTCACGAGAGCGACATGCTGCTCATCCCCGACACCAACTTTTTCATGATGGACCCGTTCACCGAAGTCCCCACCCTCGTGATGGTGGCTGACGTGATCGATCCTGTGACCAAGCAGCGTTACGATCGCGACCCGCGTTACATCGCAAAGAAAGCCGAGATGTACCTGGCTTCCACCGGACTTGCCGACACCGCCTACTTCGGCGCGGAAGCTGAGTTCTTCATCTTCGACAACGTCCGCTTCGATCAGCGCGAGAACGAAGGCTACTACCACATTGACGCCGACGAGGGCCGCTGGAATTCAGGACGCAAGGAAAACAATCTGGGATATCGTCCACGCTTTAAGGAAGGCTATTTCCCCGTTCCTCC
>JBJMGI010000062.1:0-10512 GCA_045807945.1 Terriglobales bacterium
GGTGTTGTAGTGAGTGGTCGCTCGCTGCGGTTGCAATCCATCCGCCGGCTCAAAGTTGATGTCTTCCCCATGGCCGAAATTCGTGTCGAACTGCAGCCATGAAAACACCTGCGAATTGAAAAAGAATTCCTGATGCCAAAAGGGATAGCGCCGGTCGTGGGGCAGAGTATCGAAATCCGTGGGCCTGAGTGTGCTGCTTCCGGTGTTCGCCCACGCTCCAAAGATCGTGTTGCGGGCCACCGAAAAGCGGTAATCCGCACTGTACTCTGTCTCCAGGTTCGCGCCATCGTGCGACCAGGCATCATTCATCTCGAATTCCGGTCCATGCCAGACAAGGAATTTTCCGTTGTGCCAGAACTTGTAGTCGTAATACGTGCTGGTGCGACGAACGTCAGGACGACGGAACGAGCCCGTCCGGTTCCGGAAGCCCTCGGTGTTGTCGTTGTACTCAGTGTTGAAGTCATAGGTGCGCGTGCCGGTCTCAAGACGCAGCCTGATGCCATTCCCCTCGAGCAGCGTTCCGTCCTGCAAACGGGTAGAAGCGCGCACCGCTCCACCCAGCGCGATCCAGTTCTGGTGGAACCGGTAGCGAAAATCAATTCCCGCGGCGCGGTTGTAACGCGTCTGGCAAAGCGCCTCCGTCGGAAGGGTGCAGTCCTCAGTGGCACCGTTGAACTCGCGGTCGGCATAGATGAATCCAAAGCTGTTCTGGTTACCGAAATTCTGGTTCAGCCGGACGATCCCGAAATAGGCACGCTTGTTGTAATTGGGATCGTTGACGTCGACGAATTTCCCAACCGACTGGTCGTCGCTTGCCAGCAGCCCGATATCCGTCTTTTCCGCCAGTTTTCCCGTCAACCGCAACCCGAATTGCGGATCGATGATGCGCCGCGTGAAATAGAGGTCCACAGGAGTGGCGAAGAAGTTTGCATTCTCCTGAAAAAAGGGCCGCTTCTCCGGAAAGAAAACTTCGAAGCGCTGGTTGGTCGTGATTTGCGGCTGGTCCGACTCGACCTGGCTGAAATCCGGATTCACCGTGACGTCGAGCACCAGTTTGTCTTTGATGATCACCTTTGAATCAAGGCCGGCATCGAGCTTCGCTGGCTTAGAGGTAAAGAACGGGGCATCTTCGTTGCGCGCATCGAGCACGTGATTGTTCGAGGTGAACAGCGAGTACGGCACGAACTGCATATTGCGACCGGGCGAGATGTTCTCGAATCCGGTAAGCGTCCCCGCTTGATTGAGTCGGCCGTGCACTCGGTGTGTGATCGCCGGCCAAGTGTCACTCTCGTTCTTGCGCGGCGTGTCTCGTTGCAGCCAGAGGCCCCAATCCTGTTGCGCCGCATTGCTGAAGCGAAGCGATTTGAACGGGATCTCAAAAATCGCCACCCATCCTTTATCAGTGAGCTTGGCCCGCGAATTCCACACTGTGTCCCAAGCCAGGTCAAATCCATTCTCTTCGGTCCAGATCGCCTCCTGTTGAACAGCTAAGGGGTTCAAGAAAAACGCGTACCCGCGACGCTTGTCGTGAAACGAATCGAAGATCACCCCGACCTGGTCTTCCTGGTCGATCATCTCGCGCCGCACCATGTGCGAACGGATGCTTTTGGTATCGGTATCAAATGCCAGGTAGGCAACGTAGATATTCTTCGCGTCGTAGCCAAGGTAAGCGACGGTTCGCTGCGTTGCCGGCTTGCCGTCGTCAGGATCTGTCTGGGTGAACTTGTCGATCTTCGTCATTCCCAGAGATTCGGGCTCGACGCCATCCATTGGGAGCATGGCCTCGAAGTTTGGAGGACGCGAGATCTTCGCAATGCGCGCAGTCTTCGTTCCCTCTTCGACGACCGGCGTCGCAGTGGAGGGAGTTTTCGCACGCGCAACCATCGTCTGCGTACTTGCGATGACCGCGAATGTCAGCAAAACAATAGGAACCGAGAGGAGAGGTCGTGATTTGAGTACGCGTCTTGTGGGGTTCACGACCCCTCCTCCGGTTTAGGGTGGCAAGTTGTGTGTTAGACGCGTTGCTACAGAAAGGTAAGCAAATCACGAACTAAAACAGCGCGTTCTGCCGTCGGGAAGGTGTGATCCCGAAGTGGTCGTACGCCAGCTTGGTTGCGACCCTACCTCGAGGCGTTCTGTCGAGAAATCCGATCTGAATGAGGAACGGCTCATAAATTTCTTCGATCGCGTCCGATTCTTCCGCTAGCGCAGCCGCAAGCGTATTCAGTCCAACCGGCCCGCCTTGGTATTTCTCGATGATGGTCAGCATCAGCTTGCGGTCGATCTCGTCGAAGCCGTGCTTGTCTACTTCCAGCATCTCGAGCGCAGACTGCGCACACGCTTTATCAATGTGCCCCGCGCCGCGGACTTGCGCAAAGTCGCGGACGCGTCGCAACAACCTGTTGGCGATGCGCGGTGTTCCCCGCGCTCGGCTGGCAAGTTCGGCTGCGCCTGCGCGATCGATGGTTACGCCTAGAATCTCCGCCGACCGCTCAATGATGAACTGCAACTCGTCGGCTGTATAAAACTCGAGCCGCAGCAGCAGGCCAAAGCGCGACCGCAGTGGCGCCGAGATTAATCCCGCACGAGTGGTCGCTGCCACAAACGTAAACGGCTGGACATCGATCGTGTGCGTGCGTGCGGAAGGCCCCTGCCCAATGATGATGTCGAGCTTGTAGTCCTCGATGGCGGAATAAAGGATTTCTTCCAGCGCGGGCTGGAGTCTATGCACTTCGTCAAAAAATAGGACTTGCTTGTCCTGCACGTTGGTCAAGATGGCCGTGAGGTCGCCTTTGATCTGCAGCGTCGGACCCGACGTCTGCTGGTACGCCACACCGAGCTCATTTGCGATGATGCTCGCAAGCGTCGTCTTCCCCAGCCCCGGCGGCCCATACAAAAGGATGTGGTCCAGCGCTTCGCCTCGCGATTTCGCCGCCTCGATCGCGACCGTCAGGTTTTCTTTGACTTTGGATTGCCCAACAAATTCTTTTAACAGCCGCGGGCGCAGCTTGAGTTCGTAGCTGTCTTCTTCAGGAAGGTGCTGGCCTGTGACCAGGCGCTCTTTCGATTCAGTTTGCTTGGGAATTGCCACTCTAACGCGAGTTTAGCATTGAAATCCGGCCTGACCCGCAGAGGAAATTACGCCGACTTGCGTGTGGCACCAAGATCCATCAGCACGTCTTGCTGTTCGCAGCGGCTGCCTTCATATGTAGCGTGGATAAGCCGCATGTTGCTGGTGTAATTGCCGGCGACCGCCTTCGCCAGTTCGATATCCACGAACGAAGCAGCCAGGTGCCACTTCTCGTTCGCGCACAGCCATATCTCGAATTGTTCCCAGCGCCCCATCAAAATTCAGATGTCGCCCTGCCGACGGATGATTGCCGCAAAAAACAAGCCCACGGGGTCAGGCCGTGGGCTGTCTCTTGCAATGAGAGAACTTACGCGCGCTTTTTCGCGGCGTCAGACTTCGCGTACTTGCGGTTGAAGCGCTCGACGCGGCCGGCCGTATCAACCAGCTTCTGTTTGCCGGTGAAGAACGGGTGGCAATTCGAGCAGATTTCCAGACCGATGTCGCTCTTGTGGGTCGAACGGGTGGTAAACACGTTGCCGCACGCGCAATGCACGCGCACTTCGTTGTATGCGGGATGAATAGCTGCCTTCATGTTGCTTTGGGACCTTTCCTGCGAAACCTTGATTTTACAGGAGATGCTCTGGTCGGGCAATAGGATTCAGGCCGTCTGGGGTGGCTGCTTTGAAAAATGGGCGGGAGACGCGGCCAGTGCGTCTCCCTTCCCGATAGCTTACCGAGGATTAGACGACGGAGTCGTCGAGTTGCTCGGGGTGCTGGTGTTCGGAGTCGACTGGGAGTTCGGAGTCGTCGACGTGCCGTTCGGAGTAGTGGTCGCGCCGCTGGAGGTCGATCCCGGAGTCATAGTCCCGCTGCTGCTGCTCGTGCCGGTAGTGTCGGTCGAGCTGCCGGTGTTTGAAGACTGGGGAACGGCCGATCCGCTGGCCGGAACACAATCCGCGCTGGCAGTGCTGGTGGTGCCCGGCGCCGCGGTGGTGCTGGTCGACGTGGTACCAGTGGTGGAAGAGCTGCTCGGCGACGTGCTGCTGCTCGAGCTCGGCATTGAGCTTGAGGAGCTGCTGGGCGAAGTGCTGGTGCTCGAACTTGGCGAAGTGCTGCTTGAGCTGGGGGAAGTGCTGCTCGTGGAGCTGCTCGGCGTCGAGGTGGTGGTGCTGGTCGACCCAGTCGCGTTCGCACTGGTGCGAGGCACCATGCCCGCAGGGCAGTTGCTGCTGGTTGAAGAAGCGCTCGGACTAGTCGAGCTCGCGCCAGTCGAAGATCCCGTCTGCGAAGAAGACGGCATCGTCGAGCTGCTTCCGGTCGAGCTGCCCGTCTGCGACGAAGTCGAAGGTGTGGTCGAGCTGCTGCCGGTTGTATCCTGCGATCCCGTTGAGGAAGTCGAAGGCGAAGTTGTTGTGGTTGTTGTGCTGGTGGTCGAAGAGGTCTGCGCGGCGGCCCATGTGGCGCACGCTGTCAGAACCAGGATCGTCGTCAATTTCTTCATGTTTTTCTGTCCTCGTGTATCGAGTGGCTATCTATGCGATGCCCATTCTTCAGTGCAGGTGCGCCCGTCAGAAAACGAAAAAAGGGCCGGCGCTGGGCCGGCCCCTTCTGGTAGAGATTGATCCAGGTTTATTTCCGCTTGCGACGGAACCACGCGCCCAAGCCCATGGAGCCGGAGCCAAGTAGCGTCAGCAGAGGTAGCGGAGAAGCAGTCTGCGGCATTCCGCTCGCCGAAGACCCGCCATTCTGATCGCTTGAGTTCGCCGAAGCCGCGCCGCGATGATGCTTTTTCCCACCGGTGGCGTTCGGATCGGTGCTGCTGCTGGTGGCCGTTTGGTCCGTGCTCGAACCAGTCGTGCCGCTAGCGCTCGCGCCGGATTGGTCAGTGCTCGAACCGGTGGTGCCGCTCGCGGAGCCGGAGGTGCCGGTCTGATCAGTCGAGCTTCCAGTCGTGCCAGACGTCGAGCCCATGCTTCCGCTTGAGCCGCTCGTCCCGGTGCTTCCAGATGCGCCTGATTGGTCGGAGCCGGAGCCCGAAGTCGAACCCATGCTTCCGCTCGATCCCGTGGTTCCTGCGCCCGTGCTTCCGGATGTTCCTGAGCCAGCGCCCATGCTGCCGCTGCTGCCCGTCGTTCCCGCCGCGCCGCTTTGATCGGTGCTCGAGCCGCTGGTCCCACTCGTGCTGGAACCTGTCGTCCCTGCGCTGCCCGAAGGAGTGGTGCTCTGGTCAGTGCCAGTCGCGCCGGTTCCGGTCGTGCTGCCGGTGTTAGCAGAACCTGTGCCCTGATCGGTTGTGCTGCCCGATGTAGCCGAGCCGCTGCCCGTGCTACCCGCGCCGCCAGAAGCGCTGCCGCTTCCGGTCTGCGCCAAAGCCATCGCTCCCGAGATCACCACGATCCCAAAGAGTGTGAGTGTCTTATTCATTTCAAATACCTCGCGAGATTTTTTTTGACATCGCCTATGTCTTCAATCATTCGACGAAGTTAAGGAGTAGTAGTGGGATGGCTCTACCGCTGACAGAAGGGGCGTGTCACTAGTCGCCAGAGCTGGATTTACGACGGCAAACGCCACTGCCCCAGTTCTCATCCCAGCCACTAAGGCCCCTAATGCCACTGTGGTTCATGAGTTTGTTCTGGGGATTGCTCGGAGGAGCAGCCCTCATTGTCGGCGCAAGTGTCGGATATTTCGCGCGGGTGCAGCAGCGCATGGTCGCGGGCGTCATGGCCTTCGGAAGCGGGGTCCTCATCTCCGCTTTAGCGTTCGATCTCATGGATGAGGCTTTCCACCGCGGAGGATTTCTTCCCGTCAGCCTCGGCTTTGTCAGCGGCGCGGCTGCTTATACAGGCGCGAATGTCGTGCTTGCCAGGCACGGAGCCAAACATCGCAAGCGCTCCGGCGGTAAACAACCGTCGGAGCGCGAGCACCCCGGCAGTGGACTCGCGATCGCGATTGGTGCACTCCTCGATGGCATTCCCGAGTCCATCGCCATCGGCGTCAGCATGATCGCAGGCGGCGCTGTCAGTGTAGTGACCGTCGCTGCAGTTTTCTTGTCGAACATTCCGGAAGGGCTATCAAGTTCCGCAGGAATGAAAATTGCGGGGCGTTCCAAGGCTTATGTCTTCGGAGTGTGGTCCGCGATCGCCATCATCTCCGGCTTCGCCGCGCTAGTTGGCTACACCGTGTTTCGCCACTTTGACGCTGGCGTGATCGCGGCGACTGTTGCTGTGGCTGCCGGCGCGATCCTTTCGATGCTCGCGGACACTATGATCCCGGAAGCGTTCGAGGAGACACACAACTTCGCCGGCCTGATCACAGTGTTGGGCTTCCTCGTCGCATTCATTCTGACGAAGCTGAACGGCTGAACTGTGCCAAACAAAAAAAGCCACCAGCAATCGCCGGTGGCTTTGTTGGGAACGGAAAACTAAACGACTTTATCTTCCGGCAATGCTTCCACGAACTCCGTGCCGAGCCGCGCAGCGTCGTATGCCTTTCCGACAACATGGTGATACGGCACGCCGCTGAAGAAGTGATGGCTGCGCGTCGGGAAATCGGCGCCGTGCTCCCACTCCTTCTTCTGCAGCTCGATATACCCGTGCTGCTGCTCCGTGGACATTGCCTGCAACAGCGTGCTCAGCCCGTGTCCCGTCGCATGTTGCGCGCCCAGCGTGATGAAGATGAACGCGACGCCCATGTCGCCGAGTTCGGCGAAGGTCATTGGGTTTTCGTCCTTGTACCACTTGAAGCTCGAGGACCAGTTGAACGCGAACTTCGCATCCGGGAAGCGCTTGTGGATCTCGCTGGAGAACTTCTCCACCGGCCCGCGGTCCGACGTTGGGAATTCGCACCACAGCAGATCCGGGATTCCGGTATCGAGATATCGCAGCCCGCGATCGATCGCCAGATCCATGTGCCGCAGCGACTCCGGCGCATCCACCGCGGAAAGACCGTCGGTGCGCGCGATCAGCACGAAGTCCGGATTGCCGCAATCCTCGGCTACGTTGCGCGCCATGCGCAGCTTACCGATCATCTCGTTCACCGGGATGAGCGCCTTGCCCCCAATGTGTCCGCAACGTTTCGGCAGCACCTGGTCTTCGATGTGCGCCGCTGCTACGCCTGCGTTCACGTAAAGCTCGGTCGTGCGCTGCACGTTGAAGATGTTTCCGTAGCCGCCGTCCATATCCACGATCACCGGCGGGATCTCCAGATGCTTCGCCGGCGTTCCTTTCTCCGGGTCGCCGACCGCCATCGTCAGTTGGAATTTGCGCAACGCACTCACCGTGCGGCGTGCCGCGTCCGCGATCTCCACGTTCGAATACAGGTCCATATCGGTCGTTCCGAGATGACCCATCGCGAACGAGTATCCGCTGAAATAGACAGCCTTGAAACCGTAATACATCACCAGCTGCGCGGTCATGGGGTCGTAGACGCCCGGGCCGAACAGGTAAGGCTCCGTCTTCAGGAGCTGGCGCATGCGCCGGCTGGGGTGGGTCCAACGGCTGGCAGGTACCGTGAAACCTGGGGGCAAGAGCGGGGTCGGAACAAGCTCGACTTCGCTGGTTGGGGCATGGCCGTTCGCTTTTTGCGCGTGGCCGTTCCCGTTCGCGGCATGTCCATTCCCGTTCGAATGGCCATTGGCTTTGTTGCCATTTGCGGCTGGTTCACCGAAGGGCATCAAGTCAGGTTTCATGGTTCTATCCTCTGGTTTCATAAAGTGGCTTTTTTACTTCGTACTTCTAAATAGGGTCGATCTCTCTATTCACGATCATGGCCTCGCTGATGCGGCGCGCCTCGCGATACTTCTGCTTCGCGCTCTCATCTGCGTCTTTCGGTAAAGCCCTGAGTATCTTTTCCAGCTCTTCGTCGAATATTTGTGTTACCAGCTGTGGGGTGTGGCGGACTGGTTTTCCTGCTTCGCCCTCGATCGCTATCTTGTCGCCGTGCTGCATGCGTTGCGCGATCATTAGTCGGTAGATTCGGTCGGTCGCTAGGTCTTCCATGTAGCCATCCAGCAGGCTCGCGCCTTTTCCATTCAGGACTCCGTTGCGGTAGCGGATCACCGTCCGAACCGCCGCGCGCGTACCCGCCTCGGTACGTTTTCCAACGCCCGTGGGCTCCGGCCTCAGATCGGGATAGCGATCGAGCCCGTCATTCACTTTCGTCAACTGGTTGGGAACAGGAAACTGGTCGACGGCGATCTGGTTCTGGTCCGGATGTCCTGTCCAGGCTCCATCCATTCCGCAGTTCGCTTCGTTCTTCTTGTCTTGCGCCAGCACCTTGAGGGCACGCTCGTTCAACTCGGCGTCCTCGCGGCTGGGATACAGAGCAGTCATCCCGCCGATAGCTAAGATGCCGCGCTTATGACAGATGTTGGGTATCAGCAGCCGCAGGTTCTGGAAGAACGCGACATCATGCGGAATGGTATTGCGATCGGGCAGCACCCAGTTCGGATCGGCGAGATTGAAATGGATCAGGCTGGCCATGTAATCCCAGCGGCCAAGATTTAGCGCCAGCAGATGGTCGCGCAGGTTGTAGATGAATTCTTCGATCTGGAACGCCAGCGGATGCGACTCCACCAGCGCCATGCACTTGATGCTTCCCTTCGGCAGCCCCTTCCAGCGCTCCAGCTCCTGGAAAAGATCTCTCCACCACAGTGCTTCTTCCGCCGACTCTGTCTTCGGGATGTAGAACGTCAGCGGATGCTTCAGCGCGGTGAAGTCCGCCTGATAAACGATCCGCGCCACGTCATACAGCGAAGCCGACATCGGCTCGTGGAACACTCCCGCCTGCGAAA
The DNA here is from genome assembly GCA_045807945.1 of Terriglobales bacterium. Lineage (GTDB taxonomy): Bacteria > Acidobacteriota > Terriglobia > Terriglobales > Acidobacteriaceae > CAVQGF01. Next base: position 8,862 of record JBJMGI010000062.1, read on the forward strand.
TGTGCAGCCCGCGAGCCCGCGTCTGGATCACAGTCTTGCTCGGCTTGATACCGACCGTCTGCTGCCGCTTACGGTCGTTGTAAGTCAGCTCGCCGCGCAGCGCAGAAAGAATGTTGTCGATGCCCCGCTGCAGGTTCTCCCAGCGGTTCGCCATCGAGTCTTCCAGGTCAAGCATCACGCCCGGTGCGCCCGAGTTCAGCATCTTGACCACAAGCTCGGCGTCGTCCGCCGGACCGGTCATCTGATTGCGCTGGTCGGCCACCCATTCCGGCAATTCGATCTTCCACTCGGATTGCGTCGCTTCTGACGGCGGAAGGTGCTGCGGAAGCTTGCCAGCGTGCGCACCTCTGAGCGCCTCGCAGCGCTTTGCCAAGTGCTGCTGCTGCCGTGGCGTGAACTTCTCATGCAGCGGCCGGAGAAAATCTATAAATGCTTGGTCAGGAACAGCAGCCGCGCCTCGCGGCGCGGTATTCATCGGCATTCCTACGGGTGAGGAGGTTTGCTGGATCTCAGGTTCGGCATCAAGTTGGGTCTGCATTTCTGCCTCTCGCCTCACCTTAGAGCGCGAATCCAAGTTCCCGGTTGGCCTTTTGTCGCTTCATCGCGTTCAACATATTGAACGCTTGTTCATTTCTACCCACAACGTAAGCGCACCCGCGGCTAGGGTCAATCGCGTAGTTCAATATGCTGAACACCCGTTCAGAAAGTGCTATTCTTGGCGTGTAATGTCCAGAAGCGCCGCCCCCGTGAAAGAAACACCGTCCATCGCCGTGGTGCGCGCGCTTGGAATCCTCAACTTGGTCGCGGCTCGCGCTAACGGAATGAGCAATTCCGAGATTGCTACGCGCATCAAGATCCCCAAAAGCTCAGCCAGCTACATCCTGCGTGCGCTGGAGAGCGCGGGATACGTACGCCGCGACCGCGAAAGCGGCAAATACCACCTGGGACTCGCCGTCGTCGGCCTCGGCCATCGCGCCCTCGCCGGCCTCGACATCCGCGAGATCGCCCAGCCCGTGCTGCGGCAGCTGGTCGAAAAGTCCGGCTTCAGCGCCCACCTCGCCATCCTCGACCGCGGCCGCGCCATGTATATCGACAAAACCGACTCCACCGGCTTCGTCAAGATGAACACCTGGATCGGCCGCCGCATGGACCTGCACTCCACCGCCGTCGGCAAGGCGCTCTCCGCCTACCTGCCGCCGGAGACGGTCGACAGTATCTTTAAGGGAAAAGAACTGACCCGCTGCACTCCGCAGACCATCACCACCCTCGCCCGCTTCACCCGCGAGCTGGAAAAGGTGCGCGAGCAGGGCTACGCCATCGACGATGAGGAGAATAGCCACGGCGTGCGCTGTATCGCCGCGCCCATATTTAATAATGACGGGACGATCGAGGCCTCGATCGGCGTGACCAGCGTGGTCACCGAGTTGGAGAAGGCGAGCGTGCCGCGCGTCGCCGAGCAGGTGAAAGGCGCCGCGCGCAAGATCTCGCAGCAGTTGGGCTATCATTCGGCTGCTCGCTAGCGGATGCGCATGCAGGACCAGACCATAACGCTAACATTCAAAAAACTAATGGATTTTTCTGATCTGCCCAAAGACTGGGGCGTGACCACCATTACCTTTGATTGGGATTTCCAGCCTCTGTTACTTGTCGA
>JBJMGI010000063.1:0-34287 GCA_045807945.1 Terriglobales bacterium
ACACAGGTCCCGTTCACGTGAACTTCAGCAAAATAGTCCACTGCTCCGAAGCGGAGGATGACGTGCCGCGTATCGGCGAATTGGGGAACATCGAAATGAATGCGGTACCAGGCGGCCCCTTGGTAATCGCGCAGGTCAGGAAACTGCACATTCCAAGAGAGACCTGCCCGGGCGGGCCGCCAATCCTTTGCTTTCTCGAGGTCCGGATAAAGCAGAGTTCCGGAACGGTCGGCGAGGAACTCCCATCCATAGTCGAGTTCCACGCGCTGCGGAGAGTGCTGCGCGCTCAAAGGCAGAGAAGAAGACATGAGGACCAGTAGTTTGATGAGATGCTACTACCTTAAGAATCCTTCGGAGACCTTAGGAGTATGGGATTTTTTTCGTAACCCCCTCGGTTTCTTGTCGCAGCAGAGTGGCCGAAACCTGCGGCGCTTGCAGACTCTCGCGGCAAGGCGTATTTCTTATTGGCGCCAGATGGAGGACCAAGTGCATCGTCGAGCCATTTTCTTCGTCATGTTTCTGCTTTCCGGACTCTGCTTCGGACAAAAATCCCCTACCCCAGAAAAAGCGATCTCCATCCGGGCGGCGACTCTCATCGATGGAACCTCGGCACAGCCCCGCCACAACGTGGTGATCGTCATCCGCGGGAACAAGATCCAGAGCGTCAGCGAGGGTGGCGCCGCGCCAGCGGACGCTGAAGTCATCGACTTGGGAAGTGGCAGCACCGTTCTGCCCGGCCTCATTGATGCTCACACGCACATGTTTCTTCAAAGCGAAGATCCCGCCGAGGGCGGTTACGACGTGCAGTTGCTGAAACACCCCTCGTCTTATCGCGCTGCCCGCGCCGTTGTCGCGATGCATCGGGCGTTGGAAGAAGGCTTCACAACTTTGCGCGACGTGGAGACTGAAGGCGCCGGCTACGGCGACCTCGGGATCAAAGAGGCGATTAACGACGGCTACATCCCCGGCCCGCGATTGTTCGTGGTCACGCGCGCAATCTCTGTGACGGGCGGATACCCACTTGAGGGCTACAACCCGGACATCGTCGTCCCAAAAGGAGCGCAGCTTGGCGATGGCGCAGTGGAGATGCGTAAGATCGCGCGCGAGCAGATCGCGAACGGCGCCGACTGGCTCAAGGTTTATATGACGCACCGGTCGTGGGTGGGCAAGGACGGAAAGCTGGTATCGCAACCCACGCTGACTCTCGACGAGATCCGTGCGGTAGTAGACGAAGCTCACGGCCAGGAACGCAAAGTCGCTTGCCATGCCTATAGCGGTATCGGCCTGCACCGCGCACTCGACGGCGGCTGCGACTCCATCGAGCACGGCCTGGATCTCGATGATGCGGCGATCGCGCAAATGCTGAAGCAAGGAACGTGGTTCGTCCCGACACTATCGGTTTACTACTACGACTGGGGACCCGAAGGCACACCTGATGGCCAGCGCGATCGGCTGCGCGCCTCAGCACACGAAGTTTCTTTTAAGAAGGCGCTAAAGGCCGGGGTCAAGATCGCTTTCGGCACTGACGTGGGCGGATTTTCCTGGAGCGACCCTATCGCTCAGGAATTCGGCTATATGGTGAAGTTTGGCATGGCGCCGATGGACGCAATCAAGAGCGCTACTTCGAGAGCCGCTGAATTGCTCGACCGGCAGGGCGAGTTGGGTGTGGTGGCTCCGGGAGCATATGCCGACGTGATTGCCGTACGAGGCGACCCTCTCAGCGATGTGGGCGCTCTGAAGAACGTTGAGTTTGTGATGAAAGATGGGAAGGTATTTAAGAAATAATGGTAGCGCTACCGGGAATCGAACCCGGGTTTGAAGATTGAGAATCTTCCGTCCTAACCCCTAGACGATAGCGCCACACAAGGGGAATAGAACGATTATAACAAGGCCAAAAGTGAAGGTGCTCCCGCACGAGTGGGAAACCGTGCGGGAGCACCGATCGCGGAAGGCCCCCAAAAAGCGTCCACGAAACTTATGGGTTAGACGATGCGTGCCCGTTATCGTTTGAGGGCGGCTGACTGTTTCCTTCGCCGCCTTGTCCACCGTTCCTGCCTTGGCCGCCTTCACGACCCTCGCGCATGCGCTGTTCGCGCTCCTTCTGCATGGCGTCGAACTTCTGCTGTTGGTCGCCGGTCAGCACCGCTCGGATCTGCGAGTCAGTCTCACTGCGCATCTGCTCGAACTTCGCGCGCTTGTCTTCACGCGACCCGGATTGGTCCTGCATCAGCGACTGCATCTGTTTCTGTTGCGCGGTGAAAATCTCTTTCACTTTGGACTGTTGGTCTTTAGTGAGATTCAAGCGCTGAGTCAGCATCTGCGTGCGCTTGGAGGGATTCATTCGACCTTCGCCGCCCTGGTGTCCACCGCGACCGCCGTGACCCCAATGTCCTCCACCGCCCTGTTCGCCTCCGCCCTGCTGTCCTTGTGGAGGCGCCTGGTCCTGATCGCCTTCCTGTTGCGCGAATACCGCGCCGGACGAGAGAGCGACGAAAGCGGCCAGTATCAACATCAAAAATCTTTTCTTCACTTCAGTCTCCTTAAACTTCGCCTGCTTGCCAGTTAGACGGATTCGCCAACATCCGGCTGACAACCTTAGAAATGGAACGCCACCTCGAGAGAGATCCTGCGATTGGCGGTGGATGAGTTGAACGGGCCACCGGCGAGGGCGATGGAATGCCCGAAGAGCGGCGATTCCAAATCGCCAATGGGATTAGCGAGGTTCACGGTATTAAAGATGTTGTGTACCTGGGCCGAAAACGTCAGGTTGTAGCGCCGCGCTCCTTCAGATGACGACTGCTCGCGCGAGCCTCGTCCGCCTCGTCCGCCACGGCCCCCACCACCCGTACCGAACGGACCTGGCCCGGGACGGGGAGCCGGACCGTCATCTCCGCCCGCGGGCGGACCGGCAGCTTCGGGACCGGGCGAGGGACGCCCATGAGTCAGATCGCCGAAACCGAAACTCTTGCTCACGCGCAGGTTCATGGTGAACTGCGCGGGGCCGGACCCGTAATAGGCCGGAATGATGGCGCTTCCAAATCCGGGGTCTGTGTCGAAATCGCCGAAGGGCGTCGCCACATTGGCCCCGACCGGTGCGGCAAATGCCGGACGATCGTTGAAGACGGAATCGCCGTTCAGATCTTCACCAAGCGAAATGTTGAACGGACGATCGGACGACGCGATCAGCAGCGGGCTGAGGCCGATGCCGTACGGCAGAGTGATGTTTCCGCCGATCGTCAGGCGATTGCGGACGTCGTATGAAGCGCGTCCCCAATCTTGATCCAGATCGTAGGGGTTTGAAGGGAACGCACCCGGGCCAGTGGTGTTGGAATTCACAAATCCGAGAGTGTAGAACCCGAAGAGCGAAATGCGGGCGGTCGGCCGCACGTTGAAGTTTACGATCAGCTGGTTCTGTTCGTATTTCCCCCTGGACTCGAACTGGAAGATGTTCCCTACACCTCCGAGCGGACGAACCCCGCTTGCCGGGTCATTGGGATCGAAGGTTCCGGGCAAGGGAGCGTTGATGTTTTCCGCGATCAACTGGCGCTCGGCGTGCGAATGCAGATAGCTGACCGTGACGGTGGAGCGCTTCGTCACCTGGCGCTCGACCGAGAGCGCGATTTGTGCGACGTAAGGCGACTTGAAATTAGGATCGAGACGATATGTGATCGGCGCCGTAGAGGCACCCACCAATGCGGACGGCGGCGGAGCATTGGGGAAGAAATCAGGGTCGGCAACGGTGAAGCTCTGCTGCGTGACTCCATTCAGCCGCTCCAGCGTCATCAAGTCACCCTGCGCGAAACGATCGTAGAAGATTCCCGCACCGGCGCGGATGATCGTCTTCGGTCGCGCCCCCCCCAACCCCCACGAGAATCCGAAGCGCGGCGCGAAATCGCCGTGGTCGCCAATGGCATTCTGAGTTTCGTACCGCAGGCCGGAGCTAAGCACCATATTGGGGCGAAGCTTCCAGTCGTCTTGAATGTATGCGCCAAGATCCGCGTAGTTGGTGGCGTAGTGGCCCAATCCGCTGCTGACGCTGTACTGGCTCGCACCGCCGCCCGCGGCGCGAATCTGCGCGGGGGTCCATCCGCTGGCTTCTCCCTGCAGTGTGGCTTGATAAGCAGCGAGCGACGCAAAAGTGTAGGTTCCGTTGAAGCCCTGCGTAGAAGATGTGCTTTCGCCTGATTCGCGCAAGCGGCCGCCAAACTTCACGCTGTGCTTGCCGGCGACTATGGACGTGCTGTTCTGAAGCTCATAGCGGTCCTGAACGGTTTCATTCGAGCCGAGAGCATTGCCTCCGCCGGTGAAAGCGCCGATCACGTTGAGCGTGGGATCGCCGTTTATCGCGTTCTGGTCAGACTCCGAGCGGGCGAATTGGAAGCGGGTCTCGTTAATGATCTTGGGATTAAAGACGTGCGTCTCGGTGAGCTGCAGCATGTGCGAGTCGCTATGGCTGCTGTAAGCCTGCGTCGGCAACGAAAGGGTGTTGATGCCGGCATTCTGCTCGCTCTGATCAAGGAATTGATAACGCGCGACCAGAGTGTCGTTTGTGCCGAGTTGGAAATCCATTCGCAATCCGGTGTTGGTGCGGACTTTCGGATCAGCAATGACCTGATTCAAGGCAGACGGCACCAGATTGGGATCGAGGACGAGGGCGTTGATGATGTCCTGATCGCCGATATCGCGGCGCTCGAAATTCAACTGGAAGGAACTTCTTTTGCTGATCGGACCGCCGAAGTTTCCCATCAGCTGGTTGGTGTTGTAGTCCGGCTTGGTGCTTGCAAAAGGATTGCGTGCATTGAGCACCGAATTGCTGTTCATGAAGGCGAGTTGGCCGTGAAAGTGATCGGTGCCCGGTTTCGTGAAGATCTCAATGCGGCCGTAGCCAAGCTTGTCGTACTCAGCAGAAAAGGGATTCTGGTTGATGCGGATCTCGCGGATAGAAGACTTCGGGGGAAGATCTCCACCGCTGAACCCATCAACGTAAACCTCTCCACCATTCGGGCCGGCGGAAGGACCGGCGAGCGCTTGTAGTTCCGAGAGAAGCTCATCGGGATCATCGGAGAGCGCGTCAAGGTCCTTGCCCTTCAGGACAAGCGCGCTAGCATTGTTTTCGGGAGCTACGTCCAGAGAGTTCTCGTGAGCATTTACTTCTACTTTTTCTTCTTGGATCTGGACTTTCAATGTCGGATTCACGGTAACCGGTTTACCTGCGACGACCGTTACCCGACCGGAAAAATTGGAGAAATTCTTTGCCGCGACGGAGAGGCTATATGAGCCGGGCTGGATGGAGCCGAAATGAAAGCGCCCGACGCCATCGCTTGTAGCGGTGGCGCGCCCAGACGATGAACTCAGGACAACGCTGGCGTTGGGGATGACGGCCCCAGTCGGGTCCATGACTTGCCCCGACACGGAACCGTTGCTCTGTGCGAATGCAACAGAGGCGAACCCCAACACAAAAAGGACTAGAAATCGCATCAGTGACATAGACGAAAAACTGCGGGTTTTGGGGCGTTATAGAAGGCATTCTGCGGTAAAGCTTTGTTACGACACGTAGCCCGGGTTGTAGCCCTGTATTTCCGGACGGCGTCTATGCAGAGATGTTCTTTAAGAAAGAGCTGCCCCTGGCCTTTTTGGCATTCTGCGGGACACAGTGTTTCGCGCAAACCGTTCCTTCCCTCCACTTGGCGGCTTGGCAGCAGTCGCCGGATGCCCAGGAGTCGGCCTCTAAGACAGCTTCTAAACCCGCCTCCAGTTCCGAGGTGAACGAGACCGGGTGGGAGTTCGACATTCATTTCGGCTACACGATCGCTCCGCACTCGACCGCCGGCACAGGTTCGCTGCCGGATGTGAGCATTCCGTCGAGCACGTCTGCCGACCGACTGCAACCTTCTTACTTTTTTGGCGGGGGCGCGGCGCAGGCGAGCGTGGTCAGCACCGGCAACGGCTTTGCGCCAATTTCCCCGTACGACAGCGCCCTTACGACTGCTCAGGCGCAGAGAAAAAATGATTTTTCTTTAGGATTCCGGCTTGGGATGGACATGAACCGTTGGGTGGGGCTGGAATATCAGCTCGAGTTCGGACTGACTCCGCTGCGCCTCAGTAACTTCGCCGAGAATCAGGCAGCGGTGACTGCAAGCTCGATCCAGACGGGACTCAGTCCGCTGATGGCGCAAACCGGTGGCGTCGCGAATGCGCAAACCTTTATTGGGAGCCAAAGCGGCAGGCAGATCTTCAACACGCTGAACGCGAACTTCTATCTGCGCCCGGCGGAGGCGAAGTGGCGGCCCTATTTTTCCGTTGGTGGCGGAGTGCTGAACAACACGGGGGAGGACCCGTCGCTAGATCTTTTGGGCACATACCAGGTCGGCGGTAGCGCGGGACTAGTCGAGTCCGATCAGTTGAAGGTGAGATATGAACCGACGCGGATCGCGCCCGTAGCTGAGTACGGCATCGGGTTGAAGCATTTCCTCAATCAGACGATCGGGTTGCGCTTCGATCTGCGCGACAACATCGCTTGGGAGAACGTGCGGACCAAGATCTTTGCCTTCCCTGTACCACCCACGGCTGGAACATCAACGTTCCTCTTCTCGGGCAACGGCCGCAGCATCGCCTTCAGTAACGACCAAGGCACATTGCAATCAACGCTGACACAAACCGTGAATGGAGCAACTACATTCAACGAAACGGGTATCAAGCACCATATTGCTGCTTCGGTGGGGATCGTGTTCCGATTCTAACTGCCGAACCGGACGCCTGACTCGCGCGTGATACTGCCCAAGGCCTCTGGGTAGTTCTGTACGAGAGATTCTGGCGCCTCGACCGGATTCTTCGTCAACATGGATTCAAGCTGCAACGAGTTCACCGCAGCTTTCGATTCAAAGTGGTTGTTGCTGATGACGAACGTGGTCTCGGCTTGCTCGCTGACGTGCTCGATGCGACGCGCCCATCCTTCCAGCTCTTTCGCGGGATACAGATAGTTGTAGCGGTCGTGAGGTTTTTCGTGCTCGAACCACTGCTGATAATTGCGCCCGTGCAGGCGGATGTAACCGATCCGGCCGAGCGCGATCTGCGATGGCGCAAGCGCTTTTCCTAACAGCGGCTGATCGATATTGCAGAACCCGACGCCCATCTTCGCGAAAGAGCGAAGCACAGCAGGGTCGTCCCAGCTCGAGTGCCGCACTTCGACGACGATGGGGTACTCACTGAACCTGCCCGCCAGTTCAGAAAGATAGTCGCGATTTTCGCCGGTGTTCTTGAATGAGATGGGGAACTGCATCAGCAAGGCGCCGAGCCGCCGCTCAGAGGCGAGTACGTCGAGTCCGGCTTTGGCTTCAGCTTCGTCGCTGACCTTGGGCTTTATGCTGGCGGCGCTGGTTGACTCGATCACTGCTATGGGTGAATGCGTGAAGGCGCGATTCAACTTGGCGGTGAAAACGAACTCGGGATTCACATCAGAAACAAGTTTGCACCAGTTGGCGGCGACGTTCGGCTTGATGTGTCCGTAGAAAGAAGAGTTGATCTCGACCGTATCGAAATATTCTGCGTAGAACTGAAGGGGTGGCTGCTTCAGTTTTGGCGGATAGAACTTTCCGTTCCAATCTTTGTACTGCCACCCGGCGGTGCCGATGTAGATGCGACTCAATCTTGAGGATCCTTCAGCGCTGATTCACCGTGACTTGAGCTTGGCCGACAGTTGCCGAGTCGACCTTCGACGGCAACTTGAAATGCGACGTCATGCCGACGTTGGGAAAGCGCGACGTCAGATACTTGTTAACAAAATACTCCAAAGCCATGCGAGGAACGGGGATGCCGTCGATCTCCACGGACTGCGCGGTGACGGTGGCGGTGCCGGACTTCGCCGAAGCATCTGCGATGACGCGAACATCGTGCACGCCGGTAAACAAGGATAGCAGCGGGTTGTTGCTGGTGGAGTTTTGGGTAAGCTTATCGAAATCGATCCGCGCGACCGCATTCACTGTGCCGGGGGTAGTTGCGTAGCGAACCTGTTGGACGCTGGCGGGAAGCTTCACCCGGCCGGCAGCGAAGTAGGCATTTCCTTCATTGTCGGGAAGCACGGTAGGAGCTGTGTCGGGAGTCGCGGCGATCCCATTCTGCTGGATGTGGTGCAGCCTTACCGCAAACTGATCGGCAAGCTTATCGTTCGCTGTTCCGGCAGCAGCGAAGAGAAAAGCGGATGTGGAAAAAATCCAGCACAGAACTCCTAGTCGCGGCTTTAACAAGCTCTTCACGAATCGCTTCCCTTTCACAAATCTTTTTAGGCTTCTTCAGTTAGTAGCTAAGGAAGTGATGATAGTTGCTTTGTCACACGTCTATGCCGGAGTTTGCGCTCCGCAGCCTCAGGTGCACCGAGATTTTGCGTTGAACCAGCACTGGATAGGTTTTAGTTTCGAGGCTCCCAACCAGGGAAATCATAAGGAGAATCAATGTTCCCAGTAAGCCTGAATCCTTACTTTCATCCGACCCTCTCCTATTCGCAATCACCATTTATCAACCCGGAATGGGCTATGCGAGCCTATGCACAACATGCGTGGGACCCTTACGGCGCACAGGCCTATTACCGGGGTTCATATCCAAACGCCGGCAGCTTCGGGAGCGATCCGTCGTTGTTCTTCCACCAGGCGGTGAATAACCCGAACTTGCACCATCTGATCAATCAATCGAGCCAGGTTCCCGGCAACACGCAAACTCAGGGAATCGGCTCGCCTGCAAGCTCACAGGGCCAACTCCCGATCGGCTTTGCGCCGCAGAGCGCGTCGCAGGGACAGGTGCCGCTTGGGTTCGTTCCGCAGAGCTTCATTCAGAACCAAGGGTCGCCCATGAGTTCGCCGTTCGCGTTCGGACCGTCACCCTGGAGCCACCTAGGCCACCTCTCTCCGAGCGAACTGGGTTTCAATCAGACGAGCGGGAACTATCTCTCGCCGGAATTCCAGGAGTTCATCCGTGGAGAACTGCTGCGCACCGGAAAAGCGATCCGCAGCATCGGCTCGGCGCTGGAGAACGATAACGATCAGGTGAAGTCGCAAGCGCACGTCGCCCTGACGGCGCAGTTCTTCTACGCGCTGGGACTGCTGTACACGCGGGGAGTGATCATCCCGCGCGATGTGCCGGGGGCAACGTCGCGGACGGATGAAGTAACGCCCACGGTTGCTGCGGAGAGCTTCGGTGAATCGCTGGAGCGCTTCGCGCGTGAACCGATCCAGTTCCGCTCGAGTACGGTGAGCGAGTTGGTGGAGAAGGCGCGCCAGTGCTTCCGGGTGTTGGCAACCGAAGGCGAGCAGCTGGAGCGCTTTAAGGAAGACCGCTTCAAGATCGAGAAGAAGCGCGTCACAGCCTAGAACTCGTAAAAAGCAAAACGGGCCGGCTCATCGCCGGCCCATTTTGTTTGTTTGAGGAGGAGCGACTCAGAACCTATAGACAACGCCAAAACCGTACCGCCCGCGAGTATCACCTTCGCTGAGGAAGTGCGTGCGGACCAAATCGAGCTTAGCGCGGCCGTAGATACGGTTGCCGAAACGATAATCAACACCCCCACCCAGTGCCCAGGTGAATGCGGTGTCTTGAACTCCGTTAAAGGAAACACCTGCGATGTCGGTGTTCTCTTCACTCGCGCCAAAAAGTAAATGCCCGAAGGGCACGACTTTCTGGTTTCGGAGACGGGTGAAGTAAACCTCGGGCCCGGCGAGATAGTTGTACATGTGTGACTTCACTCTGATGGTCGCAATGTCCTCGACCCCATAGTGACCACTCACGTCAGCAACGACTCCGAACCACGGAGCGCGCTGGGGCTTGTAAGCGCCAGACGCCTCCCAGCCGTTCAGCCCCAAGCTGCCGGTCATGCGTGAGTAACCTACATAAACCTCGTAGCGGCCGAGGTCGCGATAACTTTCTGCCGGGTTCATCTGCGACCAAGCGGCCGCAGGAATAAAGAGTGTGATTGCAAATACGACGAAAACGGAAGCGCGCGACATGGAATCCCTTCGTTGGACTGCTAAGGGATTGGATAGAAGCTGTATAGGGCAGTTTGTCCGGCGAGCAGCTCAGGCGTGAATTGACTGCTGCGTTATGTGTTATGCGCTGAGCTGCTGCTCACGTGGCCGGCGCACGTTCTGCGCGAGATGCAGCTTTTCAAGCATCCAGATGGTGTACCAGCCGATGTCCACCTGGTACCACTTCACGCCCAGTCGTGCTGAGCCGGCGTACGAATGATGATTGCGGTGCCAGTTCTCTCCCCAAGCAGCCATCTGCAGCGGACCCAGCCACCAGACGTTCTGACTGGAGTCGCCGTCGGGATGCTTGCCGAGATGCGTGAGGCTGTTGACGAAGCACTGCATATGCAGCGAGTAGATGAGGCGAATCGCGCCGATCCAGAAGAACCCAGCCCAGCCGAGCAACGCTCCGCAGAAAATGGAGACGACGATCATGGGGACTTCGGCGCGCGTCCAGAATTTGTAGATCCCGCGGTTGAACTCCGGGCAGTACTTCGTCTCGTCTGCCGGCTGCGATTGGTAGAGCCAGCGAAGATGCGCCCACCAGAAGCCACCGTGAGTCGGGCTGGAGACGTCGCCGGGTCCATCGGAATTGATGTGGTGGTGGCGATGGTATGCGACCCAGCTACCGGGCGCTCCCGAGCCGTTGAACATGGGCCAGAAGATCAGGAAATGCTCAACGAACTTATTCAGCTTGAGAGTCTTGTGCGAAAGAGTGCGGTGATAGCAGATGGTGGTGCCGAGTCCGCCAAGAATGCTGATGACGAAGGTGATGGCGAAAATCTTCCAGCCGGGAACTGGGAACAGGATTAATCCGATGATGGCGAGAACATGAATAAGAACGAGGTAAAAAAAGATGGCGCCTTTGCCTTTTACGGGCTTCCAGAAGGGACGGTCCCAAGGCCGTTGCTCTGCGGCTTGGACGGGTAGTGGGGTGCTGGCGATTGCGCTCATGTTCTCTCTTTGTTTGGGTTGATTCGAGACGTAGCAGCTACGCTCGAGGGGCCGGTTGTTTGCTCGGGGTAAGAGGATTGTATCCGATAAAAGCGGCGATTCAACCGGAAATCAGTGCATGAACTTCAGTGTGTGACGACCTGAAAGTCGAGCTTCAGCTCGTCTTTTACTTTGACGGTGCCGCCGGCGACCGAAACGGGAGTGATCCCGAAATCTGTCTGCTTGAGCTTGGTGGAACCAGAGTAAGTCCCGCTCTCTTTTTTAACAGGGAGGGTGACGGGATGAGTTTGGCCGTGCAGAGTGAGGTCGCCGATCACGATCCAGGCGTTCTGCCCTGAAGGTGTGGCCTTAGTGGAGCGGAATTTGATCTCCGGATATTGCGCGGTGTCGAGGACAGAGGGGCCGAGCATTGTCTTCTGCACCTCGGCGCGCTTGTTTTCGTCGAGTTGCGGATCGAGCACCTTAAGCGTGCTGGACTGAATGGTGAACTCGACCGTCCCAGCCTTCTCGTCGACAGCTCCGGAGGCGATTGGCGCGGCGATCTCGTGCTTGTCCCCAGCAAAAGAGAAGACTCCGGTCTTATCCACATGAATGGTGATTTTTGAGAGAGCGGGGTCAATGGGATGCGATTGCGCCAGTGACACTGAGCAGGCGAGTAGCAGGAATGAGAAGATGCGGGCCTTCATTTCGGAATCATACGATAGAGCTTGACAACCTGCCGAAGCGGTAGCAGAATCCTACTGATTGTAGCGAATAAAAAGCGAAAGCTATCCCTTCCGCGTTGTTCGCAGTCTCTGTAGAGGGCGCGTTTGCCTGGCGCGCCCGCTACGGCCCCCGAGGTGCTTCATGGATTCCGCCGCCGTACGTGCCACCGTCGAGGCGCGGCTCGCCACCCGCTTCCCTAACGCATTGCGATACCAAGCTCCTGCACCCTCAGAGTGCGTTTCGAGTGGGATAGCGGAACTCGACTCAGTCACGGGAGGATTACCGCGCGGCGCAGTCACGGAATTTTTCGCGCGGCCTCTGGATGTATTCAGCCCGCGTCCGGTGGTGAACTCGGTCGGACGCAGCGGCTTCACGCTCAAAAAAGAAATAGATAATGCCCCGCTCTCTTCCGGGTGCACCAGCGTGATGCTCTCGGTGTTGGCGGAAGCTACAGCAACACGGCAGGAATGCTGCGCTCTCATTGATGCGAGCAATGCGTTCGATCCGGCATCGGCGGTGGCGGCCGGTGTGGACCTGACTCGATTGCTGTGGGTGCGCTGCTCAGGAACGAAATTCTCGAACCTGGAACAAGTATTAAAGGTTACCGATCTGCTCCTGCAGGCCGGCGGATTTGGGATGGTCATCGTAGATCTGAACGATGTTGCGCCGAGCGTCGCACGAAAAATTCCGCTGGCGACATGGTTCCGGTTTCGCCGTGCGATCGAGAACACCAACACTGCCCTGCTGGTCTTCGAGCAAGAACCCTATGCGAAAAGCTGTGCCGCACTGGCGGCGTGCGTTCAGCGTTCAGCATTCAACATTCAGCATTCAGCAGAACCTTCCCATGCGCGATTGCTGCGGGAGATGGGGATCAGCGTGGCAGTGGTGCGCTCCAATGCAGAGCGCAAGCCGATGATGTCTGCACGAGCGGCGTTCAGAGCCACGGCTTAACCGTTCCACGCCCGCGCGAGACGCCCGTGCTTATACAAAATGAGACGCAATGTTTGCCGCCATCTTCATCCCGGATTTTCCGCTGGAAGCGATTGTGCGTGCTGAACCGCTTCTGCGGGAGCGTGCAGTGGCGGTGCTGGAAGGGGCACCGCCACTGGAACGCGTCATCATCGCAAATGCAAACGCGCAAGTTGCGGGTGTGGTTAACGGCCTTACCAAAGCACAAGCCGAACAGTCGCCGAAAGTTGTTTTGCGGGCGAGGTCGGGCGAACAGGAGGCCGCTGCCCATGCTGCGCTACTGGATTGCGCACACTCGTTTTCCCCGCGAGTAGAGGATGCCGCCCCAGATCTCGTGCTGCTGGATATCGCTGGACTAGACCGCATCTTTGGAACGCCGCAGAAGATCGCGCGTGATCTGGGTAGCAAAATCTCGCAGATCGGGATAGAGGCGCGAGTCGGAATCGCCTCAAATATTGAGACTGCACAGCACGCCGCCCGCGGCTTCGAGGGGGTCACCGTTATTCCGCCGGGTGAGGAAGCACTGCGACTCGGCCCTTTATCGGTGGATGTGCTCGCTCCCGCGCCCGAAATCATGCAGACGCTCGACAGTTGGGGCATCCGTACACTGCGCGCGCTGGCTTCGTTGCCGCCGATCCCGCTGAGTGAGCGGCTGGGAGTTGAAGGATTGCGCCTGCAGAATCTGGCGCGGGGTGAAGGTTCGCGTCCGCTGGTACCAACCGATCCTCCGCTGCATTTTGAGGAAGCGATGGAGCTGGAGCATCCGCTGGAGATGCTGGAGCCGCTCGCATTCGTGCTGAACCGCATGCTGGAAACGCTGTGCGCACGCTTGCAGACGCGATCGCTAGCGACCAATGAATTGCGCTTGCGGATGGAATTGGAATCGGCGCCGCCGTACCCAGATTTTTTACGCAATGTACGACTACCAGTTCCCATGCTGGATGCGAAAGTGTTCTTGAAGCTGCTGCAGCTTGATTTGGAAGCGCATCCTCCGCAAGCGCCGATACGAAAGATATTTCTGCAGATGGAGCCGGCGCGGCCGCGGCAATCGCAGAACGGATTATTCCTGGCCGTTAGCCCCGAGCCGGAAAAACTGGAGTTGGTGCTGGCGCGCGTGGCGGGAGTGGTCGGAGAAAAAAATCTTGGCGTCGCGGAAATATTAGACACGCATCGGGCGGACGCGTTTCGAATGCGGCGCTTCTGGCCAGGAGGCAGCAAGCAGGAGGTAGGAGGCAGGAGGGACGGAAACAACCGACTTGCCATGCGGCGTTACCGTCCGCCGCTGCGCGCGAATGTGCTGACGCATGCCGGCGAGCCGGTGCGGGTCTCATTCCTGAATATTCGTGGCGAGGTTACGGCGTGCGCGGGGCCGTGGCGCACTTCCGGTG
This sequence comes from Terriglobales bacterium, assembly GCA_045807945.1. GTDB lineage: Bacteria > Acidobacteriota > Terriglobia > Terriglobales > Acidobacteriaceae > CAVQGF01. The sequence goes on from JBJMGI010000063.1 coordinate 14,027, forward strand.
AATGGTGGAGCAACGATGGGTGGAGCCGCGACGAGTGGGATGTGGCGCTGCAGCAGAAGAATGGGCTGGCGCTCTATCGCATGTACCGCAATCTCGCGAGCGAAAGCTGGTTTGTGGAGGCGCGCTATGACTGAGTACGTTGAGCTGCATGCGCGCTCGGCATTCAGCTTTCTCGAAGGCGCGTCGTTGCCTGAAGAGATGGCGGCAGTGTGCGCGGAACTCGGAATGCCAGCGATGGCGCTGCTCGACGGCAACGGAGTATATGGGACGGCGCGGCTGCATACGGCGATTAACAGATTGGGATTGCGTGGGATCGTAGGCAGCGAAGTGACTCTGCAGAAATTTGGATGCGCGCCTTTCGCGCACCTGCGCGAATCGTCGCGCCTCGGTCCTTCGCTCGGCGAGAACAAAGGCGCCTCGCTCAGGATGACGACTTCCCTGCCTCTACTCGTGGAATCGCGCACTGGATATCAAAATCTTTGCCGCTTGATCACGAAGATGAAGTTGCGCGTGCCGAAACACGCAAAACCGGGTGGATGCGCGGTCACAAAAGACGAGTTGCGCGAACATGCGGAGGGATTGGTATGCCTGACCGGAGACGAGCATGGGCCGCTGGCCGCGGCGCTCGAGATGGGCGGTGCGGAAGAAGGAAAACGCTGCCTTGAGCGGCTGCTGGGAATCTTTGGCGAGCGCAACCTATATATAGAGGTACAGCGGCACTATGACCGGCAGGAGGAAGCGCGCAACCAGGCAGTGATCGAATTGGCGCACAGCTATGGCCTGCCGCTGCTCGCGACCAATGCTCCGCGATATGCGCGAGCGGAGCAGCGCGAGATCCTCGACGTCTTCACCTGCATCCGCAATCACACCCGGCTGGACCTTGCAGGAAAGTTGCTGGCGAAAAATTCCGAACGATATCTGAAGTCTCCACAAGCCATGGCAAAACTGTTCGCCGATCTGCCGGAAGCGATCGCCAACACCAAAGAACTTTCCGACCGATTGCAGTTCTCGCTGACTGATTTGGGCTACGAGTTCCCAAAATATCCCGTGCCCGAAGGCGAAACGATGGCCTCGTTCCTGCGCAAGCGGACCGAAGAAGGCGCTCGATCGCGGTATCTGGAACCTGCGAAGCGCCACCTATGGCAGCGGGCGCAGCGGCAGATCGAGCGCGAGTTGGGATTGATCACCAAGCTGGGCCTGGAAGGATATTTCCTGATCGTGTGGGACATGGTTCGCTTCTGCCGCGAAGAAGGCATCCTGGTGCAGGGGCGCGGCTCGGCGGCGAATAGCGCCGTCTGCTATTCGCTGGGCATCACGGCAGTGGACCCGATCGGCATGGACCTGCTGTTCGAACGATTCCTTTCCGAGGAACGCGGCGAGTGGCCGGACATCGATCTCGATCTGCCGAGCGGCGACGATCGCGAAAAGGCGATCCAATACATGTATCAGCATTACGGAAAACTCGGCGCGGCGATGACCGCGAACGTGATCACGTATAGAGGGCGTTCCGCAGCGCGAGAAGTCGGCAAGGCGCTCGGCTTTGATGGTGAAACACTCGAGCGCGTGAGCAGCATGGTGGGCTCGTGGGAGTACAAAGCTCCCGACGACACCATGGAGTCGCAATTCCGCAACGCAGGTTGTGACCTGCGGCATCCGCGGATCAGAAAATTTTTCGAGTTGTGTATGGCGGTGCAGGAGCTGCCGCGGCACTTGGGGCAGCACTCGGGCGGCATGGTGATATGCCAGGGACAACTCGATTCCGTCGTCCCGCTCGAGCCGGCTTCGATGCCGGGTCGCGTTGTAGTGCAGTGGGACAAAGACGATTGCGCGGACATGGGGATTGTGAAAGTGGACCTGCTCGGGCTGGGGATGATGGCGGTGCTGAAGGATTCGCTCAACATCATCCGCGAAGATTACGGCGAAGAAGTTGATCTGGCGCAGCTTCCTCCCGATGATCCCGAAGTTTATGCCACGCTGCAAAAGGCAGACACCATCGGAATGTTCCAGGTAGAGAGCCGCGCGCAGATGAGTTGCCTGCCGCGGCTGCATCCTGTGCGCTTCTACGACGTTGTGGTGCAGGTGGCGATCATCCGGCCGGGGCCGATCGTCGGCAAGATGGTGAACCCGTATTTGAAGCGCAGGCAGGGACGCGAGCAGGTGACGTACGCGCATCCGGCGCTGGAGCCGGTACTGGAGCGAACGTTGGGAGTTCCGCTCTTCCAGGAGCAACTGCTGCGGATGGCAATGATCGTCGCTAACTTCACTGGCGGCGAGGCGGAAGAATTGCGGCGAGCGCTCGGCAGCAACCGGCGCCTGCAAGAGCGTATGCGCGAGGTGGAGACGAAACTGCGTCGCGGTATGACTACGAACGGCATCGGCGAGCAGGCGCAGGACGAGATCGTGCAATCGATTTTGTCATTCGCTTTGTACGGCTTTCCCGAATCGCATGCAGCGAGCTTCGCGTTGCTGGCATATGCGAGCGCGTATCTGAAGGTCCATTACCTGGCTGCATTCACCGCCGCCATGCTGAACAACCAGCCGATGGGGTTTTATCACTCCTCCACCATCGTTAAAGATGCGCAGCGGCATGGGCTGAAGGTGTTGCCGATTGATGTGCTGCGCTCGCAATGGGAGTGCACGTTGGAGCAGGAGGCAGGGTGCAGAACCGAACATGCGATGAGGATCGGATTGCGTTACGTGAAGGGATTAAGAGAAGAGGCCGGCCGAGCCTTAGTACGAGAGCGGGAGCGAGCGCCATTCAGTTCGATCGAAGAGCTGGCGGGCCGCGTGCCAGAGTTGAGAAAGAACGAATTGGAATCGCTGGCGGCGATCGGAGGGTTAAGTAGAAAAGACAGTCAGGCGCAGCTTGCGCTTCATCGTCGTGAGGCGCTGTGGCAGGTTGCAGCAGCTGGGCAGCCGGTCGGTCCGTTGCTGGCCAATGAACAAAACCTAGATCCCTCGATTGCGCTCGCCCAAGCTCGCTCCGCTCGGGATGACAATTCAGGGGAGTCTTGTCCTCTCGTTCCCATGAGCGACGAAGAGCGGCTGGTTGCGGACTATCGCGGGACAGGAATGACGGTAGGACCACATCCGATGGCGTACCGCCGCAAGGAGATGCAGCGCATGGGCGTGCATAGCGCGATGGAGTTGAAGGGACTGCCTAATGGAAAACGTTTGAAGATCGCCGGCAACATAATCTGCCGGCAGCGGCCGGGCACAGCGCACGGATTTGTTTTTTTGAGCTTGGAAGACGAGACGGGGATCGCGAATGCGATCATCACTCCCGACTTGTTCGAAAAAAACCGATTGCTGCTGGTGCGGGAGCCTTTCCTGCTGATCGAGGGGACACTGCAAAATCTTGACAATGTGATCTCCGTCAAAGCCGACGTGCTCCGGCCAATAGAGGTCACGCAGGCACAGACCAGCTCGCACGACTTTCATTGAGAAGAAAACTCTCTCAAGAAAAAACTTCTACTTAATCCCATTTGCAAATCAGCTTCCACAAAAACTTCCAGAGTCACAGCTTTTCCACTTGCAGATGGCGTATGATTTTATTTCCGCAATCGCTTCGTCTATTTTTTCACTCGCAGTGAAACGCGCAGCCCTGCGAAATACGTTTCTGAGGTCAAAATGGCAAAAAACAGCAAATCCGAGACATCGAAGACACCCCGACTCGTCCGCAACAACGGAAAAGGAGCCGCCACCGCCGCCGCTCCCGCTAGGACCGAAGTCGAATCACCGCGACCACCACAACCTGCTTCTGATCCGGACTCATTCGAGCGTTTGAATGAGATGATCCGCATCCGCGCATACCAGCTTTATGAGCAGCGTGGACGCGCCGACGGGTTTGAGGCGCAAGATTGGCTGCAAGCGGAAGAAGAAGTGATGGAGCAGTACCGGAAGCGGACGGCTTAAGCCGTGCCGGCGCACGTCCTGATCATCGACGATAACCCGATACAGCTCAGTATCCGCGAGGCCGTGCTGCGTGATGCGGGGTTCCAAGTATCAATCGCCACCACCGGACCGAGCGCGCTGGCACTATTGCGCGCGGCCAATCCACCTTTTCACGCGATCGTCACTGACCATGTGATGCCCAAGGTCTCGGGCGCGGATTTCGTTCGTGAGTTAAGAAACGTCGATACGGGGATTCCGGTGCTGGTGGTTACCGGAATGCCGGATGTGGAATCCGATTACGATGGCCTGAACGTCACGCTTCGCCAAAAACCACTGCCGCCGATGGAGCTGATAGCTCTGCTCGAGAAGGCCACGCAAACCCACTGAATCGCACTTGTCACACTGAGCAGCTTTGTCCAAGAGGCGCTGATCGCGGCTTATCGTTCGCAGCCAAAGTAAGGTCCACGCCGAGCGTGCTGCCAACCACCTTCGAGAAATAGTTCAGATCCGCCTCCGACCTTCCCACCAGCGACGCGAGACTTTGGCGTAAATAGACCAATTCATTCAATGCAAGGTCTTTCGCGGTGACCACCAGGATGGGCAGGTTGACTGCCGACCGGGTACGCCGCAACCTACGGATGACCTCGAAGCCATCTACCTCGGGCATCAGCAGATCGAGCAAGAGCAGGTCGGGCGGATGCATCGTGATCCGCTCCAGCGCCAAGCGTCCGTTCCCCACTTGGGTAGTAAAGGCGCCGGTGCTGTCGAGGAAGGAGGCGAGGCGCGCGCGCGTGGTCGGCTCATCGTCTGCGATCAGGATCTGTTTCTCTTTGAGGTCGGGAAGCTGACGCCGCACCGCCGCAAGAAACTCTTCTCGCGCCGCGGTTTTCAAAATGTATTCGGCACCGCCCAAGGCGAGGCCGCGGTCGGCAGAGCTGTGTCCGCTGATGACGAGAACGGGGAGCCCGCAAAGTTGTTGGTTGCCGCGCAGCGTGACCAACAGATCCCAGCCATCCATTGCGCCGGTAAGGTGAACGTCGAGCAGGACCATGCGAGGCGGGTTGCGCAGGATCCATTCCATCGCTTGCTGGCCTGAGCCTGTGCTGCGTACTTTCAACCCACAATGCGCAAAATGTGTGCACAGCAGCTCGGCGTATGAGCTGTCACTTTCGATGATCAACAGATCGCATCGCTGATCGAATGAGGCGTTGACGGTGGGAGCAAGCGCCAAAGTGAAGTGGAATGTGCTGCCCTGTCCGGGCAAGCTTTCGGCCCAAACCCGGCCACGGTGCGCGAGCACGATCTGCTTCACGAGCGAGAGGCCCAGCCCGGTGCCGCCGATCTCACGATGCGCACCGTTGTTAACACGAAAAAACTTGGAGAAGAGAAATGGCATGGCCTCCGCAGGTATGCCGATCCCATGATCGGAGATGGAGACCACCGCCTCGCCCGCTTCGGCCCGGGCCGAGACTTTGATTTCGCCACCCTGGGGCGAATACTTCACCGCATTCGAGAGCAGATTCGAGAGCACCTGCCGCAGCGCGCCTGCGTCGGCCAGAATCGGACGAAGTCCAACGCGAGCATCTACTGAAAAGCGGTGGCGTTCGTGGCCGACTTGAAAGACCGCAATCGCTTCCTGCAACACACGGCCAAGGTCGAGAGTGGTGATGTCGTACGTTTGCCGCCCCCATTCCATCTTCTGCAGATCTAGAAAATTATTAATGAGGTCACTGAGGCGGATGGTCTCTTTCTGGATGATGCCGAGGAACTCGCGTCTCTTCTCTTCGCTGAAGGAGCGTTTCAGCATGAGTTCGGAAAATCCGCGCAGTGAGGCAAGCGGCGTCCGCAATTCGTGGCTGACGGTTGCGACAAGCTCCTCTTTCATGCGCTCGACTTCTTTGCGCTGGGTGATGTCGTGAGCTACCAGCGAAATGAATTCGGGTCGACCGTTCGAGTCGCGATGCAGGACGGTCATGGTGATGACCGGCACCTCGGATCCATCACGTCTAAGCAGATAACTCTCACCGTTCCATGAATCAGGCGGCTCCGCGTCGGCAACCACGGGCGGCTGGGCTTGCCAATCGCGGCAGAGGTCGGGAAGGTGCAATCCGCCGGTCTCCTCATCGGGTCCGAGGCCAATGAGCTCACGCCCGCTGCTGTTCAGGAAAAGAAGCTTACCTTTCAAATTTGCGGTGGCGACGAAATCCTGTGTGGCCTGTAAGATGGCGACCAAACGCGCTTGTGCCGCCGCTTCTTTGCGTAAAGCGCGGTTTGCGGCCGAGAGTTCAGCGGTGCGTTCGGCAACGCGATTCTCCAGTTGATCGTGGGCCCAGCGCAGCTCTTCGAGCGCGCGCGCACGCTCCCGGCGGGTGGCAGACTCTTGCAACGCGCGGGTCACGGCCACGGGAAGTTTGACCAGCTTGTCCTTTAGGACATAATCGGCGATGCCTTCCTTGAAGCAATCTACCGCCCGCTCTTCGCCAAGAGTTCCAGTAAGAAGAATGAAAGGCGCTTGCAAACCGCGCGCTTTGAGAGAGCGAAATGCCTCGAGGCCGTTCCATCCGGGCAGCCGGTAATCGGAAAGCAACACGTCATAAGAATGAAGCGAGAGTTTTTCAATCTCATCGGGCGTAGAGACAACGTCGACTTGAATCGCAGGCCAGCTTTCGCGTAGCGCGCGGCGTGTGAGTTCCGCATCCGCTTCTTCGTGTTCTATTAGAAGAACCCGTCCCGGATTCGTTGGCTCAGCGGCGGCACGCGGCGTCGCGGTCAAGCCATCCTCGCTTCCGTGCTGCGGCCGTTGGGAGGGACCTGATTGACCACCATCCAATAGAACCCGATCTGCTTGACCATGGAGCGGAACTCATCAAAGTCGACAGGTTTCTGTAGATAGCTATTGACCCCAAGCTGGTAACTCTCAACCAAGTCACGTTCTTCTCGCGATGACGTAAGAATCACGACCGGGAGACAGCGTGTGAGCGGATTCTTCTTCACTTCGCGAAGGACCTGTATGCCGTCTACCTTCGGAAGTTTCAGATCCAGCAGGACCAATCGGGGTAGAGCCTCGGGAGTACGTTTGGCGCGGTCGAACAGGAACTCCAGAGCTTCCTGGCCATCGCGGGCGACGTGGATCTTATTGCTGAGCTTCTCTTTGCGAAGAGCGTGCAAGCAAAGTTCAACGTCATCAGCATTATCTTCCACTAAAAGAATCTCAACTTCATCGTGCTGCGGCATGGAGCGCCTCCGATTGGAATTCAAGTTTCGGCCGAAGAACAGAGCGTGGGGCGATAGGCTCTGCGAGGGTGAAATAGAACGTGGCACCCTGGTCGGGAGCGGATTCGGCCCACACGGTTCCCCCGTGCTTATGGACGATGCGGGCGACGGTAGCGAGCCCCACACCGGTGCCTTCAAAATCCTCCATCCGGTGCAGGCGCTGGAAGACCCCGAACAGTTTGTCGGCGAACTTCATATCGAAGCCAACCCCGTTATCGCGGACATAGATCGCCGTGCCTTCGGGCATCACACGACTGCCCACCTCGATCACCGGGTGCTCACGGGTGCGCGTGAACTTGGCAGCATTGCCGAGAAGATTCGCAAAGACCTGCTTCATCAATCCGGGATCACTCTCCACGGTAGGCAGCGGCTGAATACGCCATTCGATGTTCCGCGTCGTAGTCCCATCGTTGAGCTCTTCCGCGACTGCCTCCACGATGGAGAAGAGAGGAACCGCCTGGCGATCGAGTTCGCGACGGCCGATCCGGGAGAAATTCAGCAGGTCATCTATGAGGCGGCCCATGCGCTCGGCTCCGCTCTCGATACGCGAGAGATAGCGCTGCGCTTCGGCAGGAAGTTCGGCGGAGAAGTCCGAGCGGAGGATCTTGGAGAAACCGTGAATGTGCCGCAGCGGCGAGCGCAGGTCGTGAGAGACGGAATAACTGAACGACTCTAAATCGCGGTTCAGCACCTCGAGGCCGGACATCTGCTCGTGAATCCTCGCACTGGCGGAATAAAGCGCGCGCGCAAGAGCGCTGATCTCGTCGGTTCCCGCGGCAGGCTGCGACATGGTTTCGCCGCGAGCGATCCGGCGGGATTCCGCCTCCAGGAACGATAGGCGGCGCGCAACCGTTGAGCTGAACAGGAAGAGCGCCAGAAAGCCGATCGCGAGCCCACCTGCAAGCGAGATGACCAAAAGCTGTTGAGAGAATTTCCGCTCTACCTGAAGCCGCTGCATGCGCTCGGCCAAGAGTCGCTCTTCCTCTTTCGCAAAGATGGAAGACTGCTCCATGAACTCGTCCATCCGCTCCTTGCTCGCCAGTAAGCGCATCCGGAACTCGGGAGAGATGGTTGTAGAGCCAGGAAGGAAGGGATGCGCGGAGGAGAATGCAACCACGTCGCGGGCCACCTGAACTTTAGCGTGACTCAGCGACGAGAGGCCGCGTGCGCGCGCCAACTGTATCGGATTATCTCCGACCAAATGACAAAGGCGTTGCGCAAGGACCGGGACCTGTTGCTGCTCTTGTTCCAGGGGTACAAGGAATTCGTTCCTGCCGGTCAGAGCATAGCCGCGGTCGTTCGATTCGATGCGTGAGAGAAGATATTCCAGCCTCGCAGCTGTCAGCTCGACCTCCTGCGTGTGGTTAGTCCAGCGCTGGGCGTCTTCTAAAGAGTTCAGTACCCGCGACTGCCACGCAATCTCGAAGAGCAGGCAGCCTACAGGCAAGGCGAGGACTAGAGCGCACTTGTAGAGAATGGGCAGATTGTGCCAGCGGCTTGTCAGGCTAATTGCCATAAGTCTCGAAGATCGCTTCGAATTCGGCGTGAATCTTCTGAAAGGCTTTCACTAGAGTCGGCTCGAAATGTTGCGGCAAGGTACGGCCATCCCCGCGAATGATGATCTCCGCGGCTTCTCTGTGGGTGAATCCATTCTTATAAGGGCGGGTGCTGCGAAGCGCGTCGTAGATGTCCACGAGATGGACCAAATGCGCTGAGCGGGGGATCTGGTCTCCCCGAAGGCCCAGCGGATAACCACTTCCATCCCAGTTCTCGTGATGCCCCAATGCGATCTCGCGCGCCATGCGAAGCAGGTGCGACGATGGATGGTGCAGTAGATTCGCGCCGATCGACGGATGCAACTTGATGAGTTTCCACTCGTTGTCGTCGAGCGCTCCGGGTTTTTGCAGGACAGCGTCCGGAACGCCGACTTTCCCGAGGTCATGTAAGGGAGCGGCGTCGAAGATAAGGTGCGCGTCAGTGGCGTTCCAGCCGAGGTGTTCCGCCAGCACTGCGCTGTAGTGGCTGAGTCGGACGTTGTGGTTTGCAGTCTCGTTGTCTTTGTAGCGAACCGCCTGGTTCAGGCGCTTCGCAGTATCAAGATGAACCTGCGCCAGTTGGCGCGATTTCTCCTGCTCGCGCTCGAGTGTCTGCTTGAGTTCGGTCGCATAAAGCAGGAGTTGCCGATGCGCCGACGTGAGCTGCTCGCTGCGTTCGCGCTCGGAATCGAGGAGCTTGCGAAGGTCTTGAGCGTAAAGGTTGAGTTGCGCCTGACTGGCCGCAAGCGTGTCGCTGCCCGGACTAGACACTCGCGTCACTCCGCGCTTCTCCGCTACCACTGCACTCGCAAGCGGCGTTGGCCACGGCCTCGCGCACGATGCCAACCAGTTGCAATGGGCTGAACGGCTTCATCAGAAATGCTTTCGCGCCGGCCTGCATGGCAGCGTCCCGATCTTTTTCTAGACCCATGGCAGTCAGCATCACGACGGGGATGTGACTGACCAGCGGATCCGCCGACAGCCGCCGCAGAAATTCCAGGCCGCTCATGATGGGCATCATCCAGTCGAGAACGATCGCGTGGGGCTGCTCCTTGCGCGCAACCTGAAGAGCCTCATGCCCGTTGGCGGCCAGCAGGACGTGGCAATCGGGCCCTTCGAGCGTAGCCTGCACCAACGTACGAATGCTTTCTTCATCGTCTACGATCACGATGGTGAAGACTTTTTTCTCCTCTGACATAGAGCGCTCCTAAGAACAAACCGCTGCGGGGAGAAGGGCCGACGAGAATGGCCTCATCAGAACACGGATTGCTGAGGGAATAGTGGCGAGGTCAAAGAATGTGAGTCTCTCATTCCCGAATCGGAATAGACTCGGTCATTCGCAACCTGATTTCCCGATTTGCGCCCCTAGCAGTTATCTGAAAAACTGTTACCGAGCACCCCATCCAAAATGCCCGTATTCGGTAGCTTCACTCTCGTGGTCGCTCTAGCACTGGCCCTGTATTCCATGGTCGCAGGCACTGCGGGAGTCGTACTGCTGCGCCGGGGCGATCCGAACCGCGCATGGGCGGCACTGAAGTTGCGGGAAACTTCCCGACGGGCCGGCATCGCCATCTTTGCAGCGGTAACTGCAGCCGCGATCGCACTGCTCTACGCGGCATTCACCGACGATTTTTCCGTCGCTTACATCCTTCATCACAGCAACAAGGCATTGCCGGGGCCGTACAAATTCGCCGCGTTATGGTCCGGGCAGGAAGGCTCGCTGCTTTTCTGGGCGTGGCTGCTGGCGGCTTACGGATTAGTGCTGCGCGTGCGCCACAAGGTTGACACGCGACTGGTCGCGCATGCGTCGGTAATCCTCGCGGCTATCCAAGTCTTCTTCTTACTGCTGCTCAATTTTGCGGCGCATCCGTTCGCGCTGATGAGTGGTCCCGTCGCGGCAGACGGAAACGGGCTCAATCCGCTGCTGCAATATGCGGAGATGGTGATCCATCCGCCGATGCTGTACCTGGGCTACGTGGGATTCAGCGTTCCTTTCGCATTCGCGCTCGGGGCACTGATCATGAAGTATCCCGGCGAGAAGTGGATCCATATCACCCGCCGCTGGACGATGGTGACATGGCTCTTCCTCGGTTGCGGCATCGCGCTCGGCTCGCATTGGGCGTATTCAGTGTTGGGATGGGGCGGCTACTGGGGATGGGACCCGGTGGAAGACGCGTCCTTCATGCCGTGGCTCACTGGGACGGCTTTCCTGCACTCGGTGATGATGCAGGAAAAGCGCGGCATGCTAAAGGTTTGGAACGTCTGGCTGATCTTCATCACCTTTATGCTTTGCATTTTGGGGACTCTGCTGACGCGCAGCGGCGCCGTCGCTTCGGTGCACGCGTTCGCGCAGTCGTCGATCGGAACGTGGTTCTCTGCGTTCCTCGCGCTGGTGTTCGTGGTCTGCGTATTTTTCTTTGTTAAGAACCGCGAGCACCTGAAAAGCGAAAACCGGCTGGAAGCAGTTGTCTCGCGCGAGTCCAGCTTCTTGTTCAACAATCTCTTGCTGCTCGCGGGGTGCTTCACGATTTTATGGGGAACGCTGTTCCCGCTGCTCTCGGAATGGATCGCTGGTACCAAAGTTACTGTCGGTCCACCGTTCTTCAATCGCGTGACCATTCCGATATTCCTGGCGCTCTTGCTTCTGACCGCGTTGGGACCATTGCTTTCGTGGCGCAAAAGTTCGCTGGAAAGTTTGAAGCGGAATTTTGCCGTGCCCTCGATCATTGCCATTGGTGCTGGCGGCGTCCTGATCGGATTCGGCATGCGACCGTGGAAAGAAGTATCTGAGGCGTATTCATTCGTCGCCATGGTGCTTGGGGTGCTCGTGACTGCGACCATTGGGTCGGAATTTTGGCGCGGTGCGCGCGTGATCAGCTCGCACACCGGCGAAGGAATATTTGCCGGAATGGTCCACCTGACGCGGCGAAACACGCGCCGCTACGGCGGGTACATCGTCCACTTCGCGATGGTGGTGATCGCCATCGGATTGGCGGGCGCAGCGTTCAATCAAGACAAAGAGCAAGAGCTTGGCAACGGCGATTCGATGTCCATTGGCGGATACACGCTGGTGTGCCGCTCCTACTCGCAAGACGACAACGCGAACTACGAGACGGAATCCGCCATCGTGGACGTATTCAGGAATGGCAAGTTCGTGACCACGATGTATCCCGAGCGGCGCTTCTACAAGGCCAGCCAGCAGGCGAGCACCATGGTCGCGAACCATTCGATGCCGAGTGCCGATCTTTACCTGGTGTATGCCGGACGTAACGATGGATCGGATAAACCCATTTTGCGTGTGCACCTGAACCCCTTAGTGATGTGGTTGTGGGTCGGGGTGTGGATCTTCGTGCTCGGAACATTGGTGACGCTAGTGCCGAACAAGGCGGCCGTGACGTTACGCAAGCCGGTGCAAGAGCGAGTGCCCGCAATGGCGGAGGGCGATTGATGAAAATAAGTTGCCAGCTGCCAGTTTCCAGTTTCCAGAAAAAGCTCTTCACGAGCTTTTTGCTGCTCCTCTTTGCATTGCCGCTCACCGGTGCGGGAGCCGACAGGTTCGGCACGCTTGGACATCGGCTGATGTGCAGCTGTGGATGCGGGCAGGTGCTGCTGGAGTGTAACCACGTAGGATGTCCACGATCTGACGGAATGCGAACGGAGCTTGCCGCGGGCATCGACCGCGGCGATAGCGACGATCTCGTGTTGCAAAGCTTCGTCCAGAAATACGGCGCTACCATCTTGGCTGCACCGACTGCGACCGGTTTCAACCGGATCGCGTGGATCATGCCTTTCGTAGCGCTGGCATTCGGGCTGGCCGTAGCTATCTTCTTTATACGGCGCTGGGGCAAGCAGCGGTCTCTGGCGATTCCGACGCCGGAACCGGCCGCTCTGAATCCGTACCAAGAACAGGCTCGGCGCGAGACGGAACTATGATCATCCTTTTGGCCTGTGCGATTTTCACCGTCGGAATATTCGTCTACGTCTTCTTCACCAAAGACGAAATGGAGTCCACGCCGGAGATGACGCGGCTGCTGTATCTGCGCGAGCGCAAAGACGTGATCTACGAGAACCTGCGCGACCTGAATTTTGAGCACAAGGCGGGAAAGATTCCGGAGCAGGATTTCGATTCTCTGCGCGATGGCCTGGAAGCGGAAGCCGCCGGTGTGCTGTCTGAGATCGCGCAATTGGAACGAGCCAATTAACTTGATGATCCGAAAAGCAGCACTCATCCTCTCTCTTCTTCTGGCGGGCACTGCGGTTCATGCCGCCACCATCATCACTGGCACAGTCACGAATGGGACCAGCAACACGCCGGCGGCCAACGCCGATGTCATCCTGCTGAAGCTCGAAGGCGGCATGGCAGAAGAAGCGCGAACGAAGACGGACGCGCAGGGCCACTACAAGATAACGGCAGAAAATGGCGGCGCACCGCATGTGCTGCGGGTGATGCACCAGAACGTGAGCTACAACGAGCCGCTGCCGCCCGGCACAGAGAAGAAAGACGTGAGCGTGTTCGATGCGGCAAAGAAAGTGGACGCGATCACCACCAGCGTCGATGCGATGTGGATCAAGGCCGAGCCCGGCAGCAGGCAGGCCCAGATCGCGGAGATGTTCGTGCTGAAGAACGCCTCCACACCTCCACGCACGCAGATGAGCGACAAGACTTTTGAGTTCACGCTTCCAGCCGGAGCGGTGATCGAGTTTTCGGAAGCGAAGTCACCGGGCGGCGTCCCAATCAAGACGGCTGCAGTCCCTCAGAACGAAGCCGGACATTACGCTTTCATCTTTCCGCTGCGTCCGGGCGAGACGACTTTCCAGGTGGGGTATCACCTGCCATACACCGGCGAATTAAAGCTCGATCCAAAGGCAAGTTATCCGACCGACCACATTGCGATCGGACTACCGAAGTCGATGCAATTCTCCGCCACGAACAGCGGCAGCGCGTTTCAACTGATGCGCGAAGAGAACGGAACTGAGATGTACGTTGCGACCAGCGTAAAACCGGGCCAGCCACTCGGGTTTAAAGTGAGCGGAACGGGAACGTTCCCGCGCGAGCAGGAGACCCCTGAATCTGGCGATTCGAACACAGCAGACGCGCGCCGCGCAGACAATCGGCCGGGCGGCGGGTTGGGAACGCCAGAAGAAACTCCCGATGCCCTGCACCAATATCGCTGGGTACTGATCGGCGGATTACTCCTGATCTTGCTGGGCGGAGCCGCATGGACAGTGACTCGCACAGGACCTCCTGTCGCGGAGGCCGCGGCTGCAGTTCCCGCGAGCCGAGCGGCGCTCGTGCTGGATGCGCTGAAGGAAGAACTATTCCAACTCGAGAGCGAACGCATTCAAGCGAAGATCTCGCCCGAAGAATACGAGAAGGCGAAGTCCGCGCTCGACAGCGCGCTGCAACGCGCCATCCGCAAGCAGAGCTGACACTCGATTCTTTCCTGATCCGCCAACCTCGCCGGCGGCTGTGGGCATCTTCCCAAGAGGAGACAATAACCATGCCTATACTCGAATCCGGCGTCAGAATGCTGTCTAACCGCATGCCCAAGATGATCTCGCCCAAAGCGCACGCCATCATCGATTACACAACGGCGGCGGCCTTCTTCGGGATGGGTGCCTATCTGTGGCGCAAGAATCGGCGCGCCGCTGTGGCTTCGCTGATTTGCGGAGCAGCCGAGGTGGGAACGGCGGCGGTTACGGATTATCCCGGCGGCGTGCGTCCGTACATCAGCTTCGAGCAGCACGGGAAGATCGACTCCATCATGTCAGGCATTGTGACCACGATGCCAAACATGCTCTTCTTTGCGAATCATCCTTCGTCGCGATTCTTCCACGGCCAGGGCGTCATGATGGCGGCGGCAACCGGGATGACGGATTTCGAAGCGCTGCCCAGCTCTCCGCGGCAGAAGCGTGACCTGGAAGAAGCGGCCTGAGCCTAGAATCTTTGCTCTGCATCCGGCGATGCCCTAAGCTCGTCTAATGGGCATGGAAAATTTTCTGAAGACGACGGTGCTGCTGGCCGCCATGACCGGTCTGCTGATCGTGATCGGCGATTACTTCGGCGGACAGCAAGGGATGCTGATCGCATTCGTGATCGCCGCGGTCATGAACTTCGTCTCCTATTTCTTTTCCGACAAGATCGCGCTCGCGATGTATAGCGCGCAGCCGGTGTCGCAGCAGGACTTGCCACGGGTCTACGCGATTGTGGAGCGGCTCACGCAGAAAATGGGCTACCCCATGCCCAAGCTATTCGTGATCCCAACCGATTCGCCCAATGCATTCGCGACCGGACGAAATGCTTCGCACGCCTCGGTCGCGGTGACACGCGGGATTTTGTCTCTGCTCGATGAAGAAGAGCTCGAGGGCGTTCTGGCGCATGAGCTCGGGCACGTGCGTAACCGCGACATCCTTATTAGTTCGGTAGCAGCCACCATCGCGGGTGCCATCACCATGCTGGCGCGCATGGGCTACTACGCTTCCCTCTTCGGCGGATACTCGAGCCGAGACGACGAGCGCGGCGGACGCGGTGGCGCGCTTGGCGCTCTGCTGATGCTCTTTCTCGCTCCGATAGCAGCGACGCTGATCCAGTTGGCTGTTTCGCGTTCGCGCGAGTACGGAGCAGACGAGACGGGAGCGCACGTCACGGGAAATCCTTATGCGCTGGCACGCGCGCTGCAGAAATTGGACGCATATTCCAAACGCAGGCCAATGATGGCAACCCCTTCAACGGCGCACATGTTCATCGTGCAGCCGCTCGCGGGTGTTGATTTCGCGAGCTTGTTCTCCACGCATCCGCCGATCGCGAAACGTATCGAGAGGCTGACCGGGCGCCCTGCAGAGCTTCTCTAACCTTTATACTCAGCGCGATTGCAGCAAGCGGCACAATATCGCGGACGCATCGCGCCTTCTCCTACAGGCTACCTCCATTTAGGCCACGCCCGGACGTTCTGGACCGCGCAGCAGCGGGCGCGTGCCTCGGGTGGTGTGCTCGTGTTTCGCAACGAAGATCTCGACGTGCATCGCTGCCGTCCGCATTTTGTATCGGCAATGTATGAGGACCTGCGCTGGCTCGGACTCGAATGGCAGGAGGGGCCGGATGTCGGCGGATCATTTGCTCCCTACTCACAAAGCGAGCGGCGCGAGGTCTATTTAGACGCGTGGCGAATCTTACGCGACGCAGACGCGATCTATCCGTGTACATGCTCCCGCAAGGATCTGGAGCAGGCGATATCGGCGCCGCACGACGATGCCGATGAGATTCCTTATCCAGGAACCTGCCGAGCTAAGCCATGGTCGCCGGAAAACTTTCCCTCGCCTGCTGGTGTGAGCTGGCGATTTCGGGTACCCGACGGGCGAACAGTGAACTTCAACGACGCACTTCAGGGCGAAACACGGTTTATGGCGGGTAAGGATTTCTCAGACTTCCTCGTGTGGCGGCGTGACGATATCCCTGCTTACCAGTTGGCGTGCATCGTCGACGATAACGGGATGCAGATCACGGAAGTTGTCCGCGGCGCCGATCTACTGAAGAGCACGGCGCGGCAAATCCTCCTTTACGAAGCGCTTGGTCTTCGTCCACCCGCCTGGGCGCACTGCGATCTCATGACTGACGACAAAGGCGTCCGCCTCGCGAAACGGCACGATGCCTTAAGCTTGCGCGCCTTGCGCCAGCGCGGGCTTTCGCCGGCGCAAGTGGGTGAGAAGTTCTGAATCGAAAGCAGGTACTTTAAAATCAAAGTAGTTATGGGCCACTACACCGGTAACAAGAAGACCGCGCAGGCGCTCGACGCCTTTGTGAAGCTCACGCGCGCCAGCAATTCGGTAAGCGCTGCCACGAGCTCTTCTATCGCCGGTGCCGGCCTGACGACGAGCCAGTTCGCGGTGCTCGAGGTTCTTTACCATGCTGGCCCTCTCTGCCTGACAGAGATCGCGCACAAGATCCTGACTACGGGGGGCAATCTGACACTTGTTGTTAAGAATCTTGAAAAGCGGGGGCTGGTGCAGCGCAGGCAAAGCGCAGATGACCGGCGCTTCTTTTCTCTCAACCTCACGCCCAAGGGGAAGAACCTGATTGCTGAGGTTTTCCCAAAGCAAGCAGCAGAGATCACGCGAGTGATCGGTGCGCTCTCAACGGAAGAACAGGCTGAGCTGGCGCGCCTCTCTAAAAAACTGGGCACTGCGGCTGCGGGAGTAACGGACCACCGCAGTTGAAGGGAATGCAAAACATGGCCGACATCAAAGTCAAAGTCCTTGTTTTTGCCGGAAGCACCAGGAAGGCCTCCTTCAACAAAAAGCTGGCGAGCATTGTCGCGGACGACGCCAGCGCCGCAGGAGCGGAGGTAACGCAAATCGATCTGCGTGATATCCCCATGCCGCTATACGACGGCGACTTGGAAGCCACTGAGGGCATTCCGCCGAACGGGCGCAAGCTGAAAGAGCTGATGCTCACGCACGATGCGTTCCTGATCGCCTCGCCGGAGTACAACAGCTCGATCACTGGAGTGCTGAAGAACGCGATCGATTGGGCCTCGCGGCCGTCACGGGGTGAGAAGCCGCTGCAATGCTTCGCAGGGAAAGTAGTTGGGTTGTGTTCCGCTTCTCCTGGAGCACTGGGCGGATTGCGCGGACTGGTTGCGGTCCGCTCTATCCTCACGAACATCGGATCCATCGTGATACCGACCCAAGTCTCCGTACCGCGCGCGATGGAAGCATTCGACGAGAACGGCAATTTGAAGGATGAGAAGCACAGGGCACCGGTCCGCAAGCTCGCTTCCGAGTTGGTTGCAATCACCTCCAAACTGAAAGCTTGAGAAGTCTTTTTCCTTCTCGGGCAGATTTGCTAGACTTGCCGCCCATATCGGAGGTTGCATGCGCCTGCTCGATGCTGTTGGACTCTCTCTCTTACTCACTAGCTCTTCCCTGTTCGCGCAAGAAAAGCCCACGGCCAAGCCTCCGGTCACCACTTACATCCATTGCGGAGCGCTGCTCGATCAAAAGACCGATGCCGCGCGCAAAGACGCGTGGATCACCGTCGAGAACGAGAAAATAAAGGAAGTTCGCGAAGGCGGCGCTGCTCCAGCGGGCGCGAACACTATTGATCTCTCGAAAGAAACTTGCCTGCCCGGCTTGATCGATGCGCACACGCACGTTCTGCTGCAGGGCGACATCACCGCTGAAGACTATGACGTGCAGCTGCTGAAGCAGTCGCAGGCATATCGCGCCATCCTGGCCACGCAATCGGCGCGCAAGGCGCTGGAGTACGGCTTCACCACCATCCGGGATCTCGAGACCGAGGGCGCAGGCTACGCCGATGTGGATATCAAGACAGCGATCGAGACAGGCGTGATCCCCGGGCCACGGATGAAAGTTGTGACGCGCGCGCTTGACGTGACCGGAGCGTATCCGTTGAAAGGCTACGCACCGGAAGTTCCAGTTCCGCATGGAGTGCAGATCTGCGACGGGGCTGATGGGTGCCGCAAAGCGGTTCGCGAGCAGATCGATTACGGCGCTGACTGGATCAAGGTCTATAGCGACCGCTCGTATGTGCTGCGTCCAGACGGCGTGCTCGACGACATACCGACATTCACCCTCGACGAACTGCGCGCCATCGTGGACGAAGCGCACCGGCAACGTCACCCGGTCGCCTCACACGCGAACGCGCTGAACGGCGTACACAATTCCGTTGAGGCTGGCGTGGACAGCATCGAACACGGCAACTACATCGCCGACGCGGACATGAAAGCGATGATCCAGAAAGGCATCTGGTATGTGCCGACGCTTTACGTAGGCGAGTACGTCGCGCAAGGTCGCGGCGGCTACTGGCCGGCGATGGTCAAAGTACACGGCGACACCTTCCGCAAAGCGGTGCAGATGGGCGTGAAGGTCGCCTTCGGCACCGACGCGGGCGGCTTCGATTGGAATATCGATCCGGCGATCGAGTTCCCGCTGATGGTGAAGTACGGCATGACCCCGAAGCAGGCCATCCGCTCGGCGACGGTGAACGGAGCCGAGTTGCTCAAAATGCAAGACCTGATCGGCACGGTGGAAGCAGGAAAATTCGCCGACATCGTAGCGGTGGAAGGCGATCCGCTGGCGGATATCACGATCCTGCAGAAGATTGATTTCGTGATGAAGGGCGGCAAGGTATATCGCCGCCCCTGAGGGTCCCAGGGGTTACCTACCGAAACTTACTGGACCAATGAAAGAGCGTGGCAGGCGCGCTTGATGATCTGGCGATCCTGCTCGCTCACCGTGGTGAATTCCATTCCATAGCGGAAGCCCGAGCGGTTCCGCACGGTCGCCAGGATCTTGAGCGACTGCTGCGAATACGGCAGCTGCACTTCCATCTTGACGCGGGCGCCGATGGCCATCTCCATAGAGACGTAGGCAGCCATGCCGCCCTCTGCGATGTCGTTGCCGCGTCCATAAACGAAGGTCTGCACGCCGTTGTTATTGATTGCGATCTTAATGCGAACGTCGACGTCGCGGCGCGGATGGCGGCGGAACTCTTCGCCGTTGGTTTCGGGTTCGATTGCGGGTTTCTCGGTCTGCTTCATTTGGGGGTTTACCTAGGCGCAGAGTATTGCGGTTCGGAGAGACGGTCAATGTACGAAGGTAAGGGTACGGAAGTAACGGGGGAGTCAGATCGGCGTGCCCCTCCCGTCGTACTCACCATTGAATTGCTGGGCTAGTCGCTCTAGCTTCTCTTGTGGATCTTCAATTTCACTGTTTGCGGTTGGCTCCCTGGCTAACAGCAGCCAGCTCTCTCCATCGGCTCCTGGCTTAACTGTGGTTTCCCAGCCTTGAAGCTCCAGTTGCAACGCCGCCTTGTTTGCATGGGATCGTTTCCCAAAATAAAGAAAATGCTCTGTTCTTGCCGGAGATGTTGGTTCTGCGGACGGCCTGGCCTCTTCGGCTTCAGCGCGAGCTTTGGCGTTCAATTCATCATCCAACTCTGGCGTCCAACCCCTAGCAATGTTCTTAATCAAAGCCGGGAGGCCCCAAATCTCAGCAATTGAAATCTTTTTCTGTTCTTTTGTTAACGTCTTGCAGAATAGCGCTGCTTGCATGTCCTCCAATGTATATAGCTTTAAGCCATGGCCTATTATCCAGTGTCTCACTTCGCCGCTCCGGTCCGACCCGGCCTCCTTCCGCATGATCGGAAAGTCGCGGGCGAACTCTGGAATTGGGCAATTTGTCACAACTTCGACCAATTTTGAGCGGAGCGCTAGGGTAAACGGGAAAAAGACGTAATAGAGCTGTCTTTGACCAACGAGATGGCACAGGGCCGACGGACGGGCAGGATAGAGACCTGGCAGTACCCGAATCAGCTGGCCCATATCTTTCGTCTCGTGGGTCATCTGAAAATAGCCGAATCCTCGGGGGGTCTTTACTTCGCCCACGTCGCCAAATCTAGCTTGTGCTTTGCTTTTCATTTTCCCGCAGCCACCGAGGGGTGATCAATTTTAGTCAAAATCTCCTTGGCAAAGTTGACAGCATCTTTGTACATTGGATTTCTTTGAGCAATGCTATTGATCTTATTGACTAAAGTTCCTC
>JBJMGI010000064.1:0-11813 GCA_045807945.1 Terriglobales bacterium
AAAAAGCCCTCTTCGCCATCGGCGTCTACGTAATCGGAGACCGAAGAGCCGCCCGCTTTGATGGCCTCTTGTAAAACCTCGCGCACCGCTTTGTAGAGTTCGCGAAGCTGCTCCCGGGTGATGGTATTCGCTCGGCGTCGCGGGCGGAGGCCGGCGCGGAACAGCGCCTCGTCGGCGTAGATATTCCCCACTCCGCTCAGCAGCTTTTGGTTAAGCAGAGCGCTCTTGATCGGAGTTTTGCGGCCCTTAAAGAGCGCGATGAATTCTTCTTCTGAAACACCGAGCGGCTCCCCGCCCTGCGCAGCAAAAGCGTTATCCGGCTTGTGAACGGAAAGGCGACCAAAGCGGCGCGGATCAACGAACCGAAGTTCGCGCCCGGAGCTGAGCTTTGCGACCAGGTGGGTGTGCTTCACGAGGTCGGAATCGGGAGTCGCGACCAGCATTTGCCCGGTCATGCCGAGGTGGACAATCCACTCGCCTGCGGGCGCAAGGTCCACCACGATGTGCTTGCCAACGCGCTTCACTTTGTTGATGCG
Organism: Terriglobales bacterium; assembly: GCA_045807945.1. Taxonomy (GTDB): domain Bacteria; phylum Acidobacteriota; class Terriglobia; order Terriglobales; family Acidobacteriaceae; genus CAVQGF01. Next base: position 537 of record JBJMGI010000064.1, read on the forward strand.
CGCGCCCTCGAGCACCTTCGCGATCTGCTTCGCCGGCGACTTCAGCGGCTCGGGCTTCGAGCCGATCCATACGGATTCGATCACATCGCCGGCGACTCGCTTATCGAGGCCGCGGGCTATGGTTTCGACTTCGGGAAGTTCGGGCATGTTCTCTATCTCAGTGTAAATAATTTGGAATTTCAGGGTGCTGGTTTATCATTGATTGTTCACGCACCCGCCTGAACTTTTTCCCGTACTTCCTAGTGTTTTACACGATCGAGGCGGGCTTGTGTGCGTGTGAGAATCCTGCCAGATCTCTGGCGTTAGGAACTGAATGAGCAGAGGAAAGACAGCGGTCATCGTCGGCGCGCAGTGGGGCGATGAGGGCAAAGGCAAGATCGTGGACGTGCTCTCCGACCACTTCACCATGGTCGCGCGCTACGCCGGCGGACACAACGCCGGCCACACCGTCGTTGTAGACGGTAAGAAGTACGTGCTTCAGCTCGTCCCCTGCGGCGTGCTGCGCAAAGGCACCAAGGGCGTGATCGGCAATGGCGTCGTGCTCGATCCGATCCACTTCCTCAAGGAAGTCGAGAAGCTGCGCAAGGGCGGCATCAAAGTTGACGGAAATCTTTTCATCTCAAATCGCGCACAAGTAATCCTTCCCTATCATCGCATGATCGAGTTGGCTGCCGAGAACGCGCCGGGACGGGTGAAGATCGGCACCACTTCGCGCGGTATCGGCCCTTCCTACGAAGACAAAATGGGCCGCCGCGGTCTACGTGTGATCGACCTGCTCGACAAAGAGCTGCTGAAGAAGCACATCGAGAATGCCTGCGCGGAAAAGAACATGATCGCGCACGCGCTCTTCAACTCCGAGCCGATCGACGCCGACAGTATGTATCGCGAGTATGCGGCAGCAGCCGAAAAGATCAAACCATTCGTCGCCGATACGGCCGTGATGCTGAACAAAGCCATCGCCGAAGGCGAATCGGTGATGTTCGAGGGCGCGCAGGCGACGATGCTCGACATCGATCACGGCACCTATCCGTTTGTGACGTCCTCCAGCACCACAGCCGGCGGCGCGGTCATAGGCACCGGAGTCCCGCCGACCTCAATCGACACGGTGATCGGGATCACCAAAGCATATTGCACGCGCGTCGGCGGCGGTCCGTTCCCCAGCGAGCTCGAAGGTGAAGTGGCTGAAGCATTGCGCAAACGCGGCAACGAGTTCGGCGCTGTGACCGGACGTGCGCGGCGTGTCGGCTTCCTCGATCTCCCGCTGCTGCGTTATGCGCAGATGATCAACGGCATCTCCTGGTGGGTCGTCACAAAACTTGACGTGCTCGACGAGCTGGCCGAGGTCCCGGTCTGCGTGGCGTACAAGATCAACGGCAAGAAAGCCGCGGAGATCCCCGCCGACATCAGCCGCTACGACAAGATCGAGTGCGTCTACGAGAAGATGCCGGGATGGAAGAAGTCCACCGAGGCTATCACGGAGTTCGACAAGCTTCCTAAAAAGGCGCAGGAGTATCTCCGCTTCGTGGAGCGCGAGAGCGGCGCGAAGATCGGCATGGTCTCCACCGGCCCCGACCGCGATCAGACGATCTTTATCGACGAGTTCGCGAAAGAGTTGAAGAAGATCAAAAAGCACTCGGCCGGAAAGTGAAGCATCCGCGGATGACGCCTGCTCTGCTTGGAGCGGGCGTATAATTTCGCTCCCTAACGTCTAATAAGGAGCACACACATGGCCAACGTAAAGCCGATCCCACAAGGCATGGAGTCACTGACTCCTCACATCACAGTCAAAAACGCGAAAGAAGCTATCGAGTTCTACAAGCAGGCGTTCGGCGCGCAGGAGCTAGGACGTCACCTGATGCCTGACGGCCGCATCATGCACGCTGCTCTAAAGGTAGGCGGCGGGCATCTTTTCCTGAACGACGAGTTCCCCGAAATGAAAGGGTGCAACGCGCCGGTGGTCGGCGACGCTGCTCCCTTCGTGATCAACCTGTATGTCGAGAACGCGGACCAGACGTTTGACCGCGCCGTGAAATCCGGAGCGAAAGCGAAGATGCCGCTGCAGAACATGTTCTGGGGTGACCGCTACGGGCAGATCGTCGACCCGTTCGGCTATCACTGGTCGATCGCGCAGCACATCGAGGATGTGACACCGGAAGAAATGAAGAAGCGTGCCGAAGCGATGTTCGCGGAGCCCGCACACAGGTGATCGTCCTCGCGGTCATTTGGAAAGCTAAACCCGGGCAGGAGGCGGAGGCCGAAAGGGTCCTCCGCGCTCTGACCCTGGAAGCGCGTAAAGAGCCAGGCTGCCTGATATTCCAGGTGCACCGCCATCGCGAGCGCAAAGGCGAGCTCTTTATCTATGAGCAATATAAGGACGACGCCGCGCTGGAATTCCATCGCAAGACGCCACACTTCTTGCAGTATGCGCGAACGGAGTTGCCAAAGGTGGCGGAGCGGGTCAGCGGAGACCTATACGACCCCGTTTAGCTACTTCTTTACTTCCTGTCCAGCATGAGCTCGCCGCCGCGGGCGTAGCTGTCTTGCTCGACATCCACAAACGTAACGACCACGCCTTCTTTGGCCGTCTTCGCTTCCTCCACCAGAACGTCGGTCATGCGCTGCGCGATGCGGCGCTTCTGCTCAGTCGTGCGGCCCTTCAATAGAGTGATCTGGATCAGCGGCATGGGTCTACTCCAGCTCGTAGCCGGCGAAGAAATATGTCAGCTCGAAGCGTGCGGTGTCTTCCGCATCCGAACCATGAACAGCATTGTGCTCGATGCTCGACGCCCACTTCTTGCGGATCGTCCCAGCTTCGGCGTTCGCCGGATTGGTTGCGCCCATCAGCTTGCGCCATGCGGCGATCGCGTCAGCTTCCTTTTCCATCGCCAGCACGACGATCGGACCGCTCGACATGAACGTGGTCAGCGAATCGAAGAACGGGCGGGCCGAATGGACTGCGTAAAATCCCTCGGCCTGCGACTTGGTGATGTGGAGCTGCTTCATGCCGATGATCTTGAAGCCGTTCGCGTTGACGGTGGAGATGATGTCGCCGGTAGCATTCTTTGCCACGGCATCGGGCTTGATGATTGCGAAAGTTCGTTGAAGTGTCTTCATTCTTCTCTCTGTAATTTCTTAGGCGCGCACTGCGCTTTTCCCTAGCGCTTGCACCAGCGTCTCCCCGATCACCGCCGGGGACTTCGCCACGCGGATGCCTGCTGCTTCGAGCGCTTTGATTTTCTCGGCTGCGGTGCCGTGTCCGCCGGAGATGATTGCGCCAGCGTGTCCCATGCGTCGGCCCGGAGGCGCCGTTTGTCCGGCGATGAACGCCACCACCGGCTTCTTCACATGCTGCTTCACGTACTCGGCCGCGGTCTCTTCGTCAGAGCCGCCGATCTCGCCGATCATGATGATTGCTTCCGTCTCAGGATCTTCATTCAGCAGGCGCATGGCATCAATGTGGCGCGTCCCGATGATGGGGTCGCCTCCGATGCCGATGGCGGTGGATTGTCCAATGCCGCGCTGCGTCAACTGAAACACCGCCTCGTAAGTCAGCGTGCCGGAGCGCGAGACGATGCCGATGTTTCCTTCTTTGTGAATGCGTCCGGGCATGATGCCGATCTTGCATTTGCCAGGCGAGATGATGCCGGGGCAATTCGGTCCGATGAGTCGCGATTTGCGCTCTTTCAAAAATGCTGCGGCTTTCACCATGTCGAGGGTGGGAATGCCTTCGGTGATGGCGACGATCAGCGGCATGCCCGCGTCGGCAGCTTCCATGATGGCGTCGGCCGCGAACGGCGGCGGAACGAAGATCACGGTCGCGTTCGCACCCGTCTTTTCCATCGCTTCTGCGACTGTGTTGAAGACGGGCCATCCTTCGTGCGTGGTGCCGCCCTTGCCCGGCGTGACTCCACCGACGACCTGGGTGCCGTACTCGGCAGAACCTTTCGCATGGAAGGTCCCCTCACGGCCGGTGAGGCCCTGCACGATGAGACGCGTATTTTTATCGACTAGGACGCTCATGCTTTTCCTGCCGCCGCGACCACTTTTTCTGCCGCGTCTTTCATATCTGCGCCCACGATGAAGTTCAGTCCTGATTTCTGCAGGATCTCGCGGCCCTGCTCAACGTTCGTTCCCTCGAGTCGGAGCACCACCGGCAGCTTGATCTGCGTCTTATGCGCTGCTTCAACCACGCCGTTGGCGAGTGTGTCCACGCGCAGGATTCCGCCGAAAATGTTGATGAGCACGGCTTTCACATTCTTGTCGGCCAGTAGTATCTCGAACGCGTGCGTGATCTGCTCGGCGTTCGCACCGCCGCCGACGTCGAGGAAATTCGCCGGCGAGCCGCCGGAGTACTTAATGATGTCCATGGTCGCCATCGCAAGGCCGGCGCCGTTGACCATGCAGGCGATGTTGCCATCCAGCTTGATGTAGTTGAGTCCGTACTTCGAAGCTTCCACCTCGAGCGGATCTTCTTCCGTTATGTCGCGCAGCTCTTTCAGATCCTTGTGGCGGAACATCGCGTTATCGTCGAAGTTCCACTTCGCGTCGAGCGCGAACACTCGATTATCTCTCGTGGTGATGAAAGGATTGATCTCGGCGAGCGAAGCATCGGTCGCGTCGAATGCTTTGTAGAGCGCCGTCATCAGCCTGAAGGCTTCGTTTACCATCTCCGGCTTGATGCCGAGCGCGAACGCCAGCTTGCGTGCCTGGAAGGGCTCGAGTCCCTGTCCTGGCTCGATAAATTGCTTGATGATCGCGTTCGGGTCTTTGGCAGCAACCTCTTCGATCTCCATGCCGCCGGATGCAGAAGCCATGAAGACAGGCTTACCGGTCACACGGTCGATTACGATGCCCAGGTAAAGTTCGCGGTCGATAGGAAGAGTTTCCTCAACCAGCAGCCGCTGGACTTTCCTACCTTCCGGGCCGGTCTGGTGCGTGACGAGTTGCATCCCAAGCATCTTGCCCGCGATCTCGCCTGCTTCGTCAACGGACTTCGCGATCTTTACGCCGCCGCCTTTGCCGCGTCCTCCGGCGTGTATCTGCGCCTTCACGACAACGCCAGTTGCTCCTGCGGACAACAAGTTCTTGGCAGCGCGCTCAGCTTCTTCGCGCGAGGTGACCATTTCGCCACGCGGCACGGCCACACCGAATTTCGACAGGATAGCTTTCGCCTGGTACTCGTGGATTTTCATCAGTTATCGGAACGGGCAGCTACAGGGTGCGCCAGCACTCAAATGCGAAACATCGATTGTAACAAAGGCGTGTTATTCGCTGCCAGATTCGTCGGGGGGAAGAGTGAATGCGCGAATGATGCTGATGATTCCGTAGACGAGCAGCAGATAGAAGAGAAAGTTCGCAGCAAAGCCGACGGCGGTGAAGGCGTCGAGATCTTCTGGGCCACCTTGCGTCACCCAGCCGAGACGGAACCCAGGAGAGAAAACGTAGCGGAGCTGGCGCGGCAGATGTATCCAGACCGGCAGCAAGGTGGCGAGCAGCGCCAGGGGAACTGCTATCGCCACGGATTTGCCGATCTTTGTCTTTAACATTATTTCGCCGCTTGGGTGTTCTTGGCGGCCTTATCCGAGGGAACCAGATTCATGTTTTGCTTGAAACGTGCTTCAAGGGTCTCGCCGCCGGATGCACCGGAAGTCTGCTTGGTCAACTTCGCAATGCGATCAGGGAAGGGCGGATGCGAGTGTCCGTTGAACATGTTGGTGCTGCGTTGCATGTCGGCATTCTGCGAGAGATCGGAAAGCGTCTGCAGGAAATCGCGCAGTCCGGTGGCTTGATATCCCGCTTTCATCGCCAGATCGGTTCCTTCTTTATCTGCTTCGCTCTCCTTAGCCGGCGCATAGCCCTGCGAAAAGACGTTGGTCAGCGCTTTCGTGAGCATGTTGTCCAGGTTGATCCAGGAGCCGTAAGGGACTGAAGATGTTCCCTGCTCCACTCCGGTCTCAACCGCGATTCCGGTGAATTTCTTCTCGCGGATCTCACGCTCGAGATGGCGATTGTCCACATGCGCGACCTCATGGGCGAGGACGCCGGCGAGTTCCGACTCGTTCTTCATGTTCCGCAGCGCCCCGCGTGTGACAAAGATGTAGCCGCCGGGCATTGCGAACGCGTTGGCGATGTCGGTGTCGAGAATGGCGAAGTGGTAGGTCACGTCGTTGCGCGTTCCGAATTGAGCGACCGTGCTGCCCACCATCTGCACGTACTTATTCATGTCGGGATTGTTGTACACCCCGAACACGTGGATCAGTTTGGCGGCCGCCCGATCGCCGATCATCTGCTCTTCTTCAGGTGTCCACGCGCGCGAAGCCTCGGCTACCTTGGAACCCTTGTTCATCACTTTGCCGGCCCATCCGCCGAACTGCGCTTGCGCCGAGGCGGCGAGAACAACGAGGGCGAAGGTTGTGATTAGATTTCGTTTCATCATCGTTCTCCTTTACTTGGATTTCAGTTTGCCGTTGTCCACGAAGACCTTCGCCTCATCAGAGTTCGTCTTCACTCCGGTCATTAGTTGCGCGATGCGCTCGTCCTCACCGGTCGGCGACTCGCCGAGCTTGGCAGAATCCACCTGACCGTCAGGGCCGACACCTTTAAAGCCGAGAGTGGCAGTGTCTTTGGTTTGCTTGGAACCTTTCGCGGTAATGGTACCGCCGAACCCCGAGTCGTCGGTCTTCTGCTGGTCCTTATTATTCTTGTCGTTCTTATCCTGGCCGGCGGACTTGTCTTTGTCGCTCTTCGTCTGCTGCTGCTTTTTATTCTTGTCGCTATTTCCTTGCGGCGCAGCGACCACTCCCACCGCAAGAGCCGCAGACAAGAATGCGATCAGCCAGATTCTCGAGATGATCTCCATGCGAGGTCCCCTAATTACTTGCGACCGCAACCGACTCGGGCGCGGATTGTCCGACTATAGCCTGTAAGGCGTAAATCTGGGTTTCAACGGTCTTGCCTTTTACTTTGACTCCGCCCAAGGGCTCTACAGCAGCCATGTTCCCCAGCTTGGCCAAAGTAAATTCGCTGATGATGATAAGAGTCTTGTATTCCTTGGTTAAGCTCTCGAGGCGCGCCGCCAAATTGACCGCGTCGCCGATGACCGTGAATTCTATCTTTTTTCCCGCGCCGACGTTACCAAAAATCACGTCGCCGGTGTTCAGCCCTATTCCGATGGCCAGCTGCTTGCGCCCTTCCGATTCCCACTTCTTATTCAGCTCTTTCAAACGTTCCAACATTTCGAGTGACGCTTGGGCGGCCAGCAACGCATGGTTCTTGCCGGGAGTAAACGCGCCCCAGTGCGCCAGGATCCCGTCGCCAATGAACTTATCCACGATGCCTTCGTATTTAAAGATGATCTCCGTCATCGCGGCCAGGTACTCGTTCAGCAGAGCTATCAGCTCCATCGGCGGCGTGCCTTCGGTGAGCGTGGTGAAGTTGCGCACGTCGCTGAAGAAGATGGTGAGCTCGCGTTTTTCGCCGGCCAGGTTCACGTCGTTGATGTGCTCAAGTACGTAATCAACCAGTTGCGGTGCGACGTAGCGGTCGAGCGTGCCGCGCGTCCTGCGAAGTTCTCGGCCGGTGGTGGTGTACCGTACTGCTCCGCTACCAACGTAGGAGACAGTGAGGACTCCCAGAGGCGAGACCATCGGCATCCAGAAATGGGCCGCTCCGAAAGATAGAAAGCAGATTGCGACGTAGAGCGCGATAGTGACCGCAAGCGAAAGCAGCGCCCACCAACCGCTCTGAATGCGGATCAGAATTCCCGACCCGAGTGCCGCCATCACGAGAATGGCAAACACGGCTAGCCATGAAGGCGCTGGCCGAATAGCTTCGCCGTGCAGCAGATTGTCTATCGCGGTGGCGTGCGCCAGCATTCCAGGTGCGACCGTTCCGAACGGAGTGGGGTGAGCGTCGTACGCCGCAGCGGCGCTGGCGCCGACGATGACGATTTTGTTCCTGAAATACTCAGCAGGATAGCGCTGCACTTCCGGCGGGCAATGAAACTCCGGCATGGAACAGAAGAGGTTCCAGATCGGAATACGAGTGTAGGAAAACGATCCGCTCTCGTACTCGTTATCCCGATACGCGGGCGCGTTCTTATGCCACACCAGCAGTAGGTTTCCGGATTGGTCAGTCGGCAGTGAGATACCCGGGTTGAACTGAAAGCGACCGCGCTGCAGCCGTCCATCGGCATTCCCATTCCCAGCCGCCAGATCTGCTGCGCGGAGAGCAAGCGCACGGTATGCATGATTCCCTGCCACGGAAAATAAAGGGACGCGGCGAACCGCGCCGTCGAAATCAAACGCTCCAACGATGCTGCCCAGTCCGGCAGCCGAATCGGCGAGCTTCTGCAACGGTAGGTCGAGCACCTGCTTGGCGGGATCAACGGTATAGCCAATGCCATAAGGCGTGTACGAGGACTCAGGTTGCAGGGCTTTCCAGCGCTCTTCGAGAGGGATCTTGGAGTCCACCTCCCCGGAGGTGAAGGAGTAGCCAAGCACGACGACGCCGCTCGATTTCAACGCCGCGGCGAACCTGTCATCAATGCCGTTTTCATCCTGGGCGCCGCCGTAGCTCGCGTCGAACACGATCGCGCGCGGACCCCCGGGTGTGATGTGGTCGATCGTCTTTGCCCAAACGATGCGGCTCCATGGCCAACGCCACCCTTTACTGTCTTTCATGATCTGGAAGCTGGCATTGTCAATGTCAATAATGACAATGTCGGGATCGCCCGCCTTCGCAGTGGCGCGGACCCGCGCATCGTAGGTTCCGGCTTCCAACCATTCCAATGGACGTGTGTTCGCAATAATGATGAACACAGCCGCGGTCACGGCGGCAGCGATGATCGCTCCGCGGACGAACGTCTTGCGGGTTTTGGTCAGAAAAGCCAAAGTTTCGGGAAGCTGATGCCGGCTCCAGCATTCGCCGGAGAGAGATTACAACGGTTTGCGCGCTGGTGCGAAGCGGGAAAATTCTGCGTCGTGTAATCTGAATATTCTCTCTGCCAATGATCACCGAAGCACTGCAGAAACTCGCGAACCACCGCCAGGCGCTCAGCCGCGAGGAGGCCCGCGCTGTCATGACGGAGATCCTCTCCGGCCAAACGACGGACGCACAGATCGCGGCGCTGCTCGTCGCCATGCACATGAAGGGCGAGACGGTCGAGGAGATCGTCGGATTCGCCGAGGCGATCCGTGCTGCGGCTGCTCCATTGAATCGTACGGAGCTGAACGGAGATTCAGCCCTCGACGTCTCCGGAACCGAGCGCGATGCGCTGGTGGACACCTGCGGAACCGGCGGCGATGCTAGCGGGACATTCAATATCTCGACCGCAACCGCGTTGACTGTCGCGGGCGCGGGTGTACGCGTGGCGAAGCACGGCAACCGCAGCGTGACCTCGAAGTGCGGCTCGGCGGACGTAGTGGAGGCACTCGGCGTGAACATTAGCCTGCCGCCCGCGCGAATGGCGGCCTGCCTGAAGGAAGTAGGAATCGCATTCCTGTTCGCCCCTTCGATGCACTCGGCGATGAAATACGTGCAGCCGGCACGCCGCGAACTGCGGCTGCGAACGGTCTTTAATCTGCTTGGTCCGTTGACGAATCCGGCGGGAGCATCGGCGCAGGTGGTCGGCGTCTACTCGGAGTCGCTAGTGGAGAAGCTTGCCTCGGCGCTACTGATGTTGGGATTGAAGCGCGCCCTAGTCGTCCACGGGCGCGATGGGCTGGATGAGATCTCCATCTCCGGCCCGACGAAAGTCGCTGAAGTCCGTGATGGATGGATAACGGCGTACGAGATATCGCCCGAGCAATTCGGATTCACAGCGGCACCACTGGAGAGCATCTCCGGCGGCGACGCGAAAGCAAATGCGGAGATCATCCGCGAGATCCTCGATGGCAAGAAGTCGCCGCGCCGGGATGTGGTCCTGCTGAATGCGGCGGCGGCGCTGGTGGCTGCGGGAAAGTCCGACTCGATCAAAGATGCGGTGCCGATGGCAGCGAAGTCGCTGGATTCAGGCGCGGCGAAGCAGAAGTTAGCTGGGCTGGTGGAGTTCACGAACCAGCATTATCGGTAGTCGAAAACCAGCGCGGACGAGGCGTTCGCGCCCACACAACCCAAAAACTACTTCACATCCACTTTTTGCATCCACTGCGCGGCTTCGACCTTCCAGCCGAGAGCGCTCGTCATTGCTAACCGCAATTGCGACGAGGCCGCAGGTTCGCCGTGGACGAGGTATGTGACCTGCGGAGCTTTCTTGAAAGTTCGCAGCCACTCCAGCAACTCCGGCGTATCAGCGTGATCGCTGAACTGCTCGATGGCGGCGATCTGCGCCCTAACGGGCACCTCTTGATTGAAGATCTTTATTGTTTTTGCGCCACCTTTGATGAGCGCGCCACGCGTGCCGGGCGCCTGAAACCCGATAAAGATGATGGTGTTCTTGGGATCGGGGAGGCGATGGAGAATATGGTGGAGCACGCGTCCGCCGGTCGCCATGCCGCTGGAAGAAACGATGATCTGCGGGAAATTGGAATCGTTGATCTTCTTGGAATCTTCCTGCTTCGCGTCAAAGTAGAACCCCGGCCACTTTAGCGGCGAGCCGTACTTCTGGATCAAAGCTTTGGCCTCTTCCGAAAATTCCTCGGAATGTTTCACAAAAATCTCAATGGCCTTGATTGCCATCGGGCTGTCGAAATGCACAGGGATGCGCGGGATCTGACCTGTCTCCATCAGGTCTTTGATCATGAACAGAAACTTCTGCGTACGTTCGACAGCGAAGGCCGGAACTATGACTGTTCCGCCACGCGCAACCGTATCTTTGATCGTCTTGACCAGCTCAGGCCGTGGATCGGTAGTCGGGTGCAGACGATTCCCGTAAGTCGATTCCATCACCAGGATGTCCACGGCTTCGCCTTCCTGCGGCCCTGCATAGACGACTTTTCCGGGAGCGATCTGCGAATCACGCACACGGCCGATGTCCCCAGTGAAGAGCAGCTTGCGCGGGGTCGGGCAATCGGTGCAGGTGATCTCCGCCATTCCTGAGCCCATAATGTGCGCAGCCCGCACAAACCGAAAGGTGCTCTTTTGTGAGAGCTGCACCACCTCTTCCATATTCACCGGCTTAAAAAGCTTCAAGGAGTCGATCGCGTCCTGCTCGGTGTAGAGGGGCAGCGCGGGAGTATGTTTCGAGCTTCGCGTCTTGTTGTAGTAAGCAGCGTCTTCTTCCTGCAGGTGTCCGGAATCCTGGAGTACGACGGCGGCAAGATCCACAGTCGCAGGCGT
>JBJMGI010000065.1:0-31828 GCA_045807945.1 Terriglobales bacterium
ACGGTATGTCGCCGCGACGACAACTGTACTGGAGGCAATATGAGCATCACTTCGTTCCCGGAGCGCCACGGTTCCGCGCGCCCCAAAGTAACCATCCACACAATCCAAGAAAAAAAGCAGCGGCGCGAGCCCATCACCTGCCTGACCGCATATGACTACCCGTCTGCGCGGCTGGTGGACGAGGCCGGCATCGACATGGTGCTGGTGGGCGATTCGCTCGCCATGGTCGTGCTCGGGTACGAGAACACGCTGCCCGTGACCATGGACGAGATGTTGCATCACACGCGCGCGGTGCGGCGGGCGGTGAAGTCGGCGCTGCTGATCGCCGACATGCCATATGCGTCCTACCACCTAAGTGTTGAGGATGGCGTGCGCAATGCAGCACGCTTCCTGAAAGAAGCGGGAGCCGAGGCGGTGAAGGTGGAGGGGGGCGAGAAGCGGCTCGAACTGATCCACCGGCTGCACGACGCGGAGATCCCGGTGATGGGGCACATCGGCCTGACGCCGCAGTCGTTGCACACCATGGGCGGATACAAAGTGCAGGGAAAATCGCTGGCCGCGATCGAGCAGCTGATGCGCGATGCCACTGCGCTCGACCGCGCGGGAGTTTTCTCCATCGTGCTGGAAGGGATTCCACGCGAAGTCGCGGCGATGATCACGGCGGAGGTTTCTGCGCCGACGATCGGCATCGGTGCTGGCCCGGAATGTGATGGACAGGTGCTGGTGCTGCACGACGTCTTGAATCTGACGTTTGCGCAGCCGGCAAAATTCGTCCGCCAGTATGGCGACGCTCAGGCGCTGATCAAGAACGCGATCGCGCGCTTTAAAGGAGATGTGGAGCGTGGGGCATATCCGTCGGAAGAAGAGTCGTACCACCTGCCAAAGGATACGAAGGCAGCGTTCGACGGAATCGCTGCACGGAAGAGGGCAATGCGCTAGCGCGCAGTGCTATCCGTCTCAAACGTGCATCCGGCAGAGCTGCAGTGGCATCCGAAGATAGATGCCCTGGAAGAAATTTCTCGTTTTCGCGGCGAGCATCGCACTCCTGTTCGCGGTGTTCTTCACCACTACCTACGCACAAGATAAAGACAAGCGCGGCAAAGGCGACTCCGACGATCGCGGCCGGAATGTGGTGATCGCGCAGATTAGCGACACGCACATTGGCCTGGCGCGTGCTCCCGAGGCGAGCGACAACCTACGCAAGGTTGTAGAGATGGTGAACCAGCGCAACCCGGACGCGGTTATCGTGACCGGCGACGTTGGCGAGCGCGAGAGCGCGTGGGACGAAGCGAAGAAGATCCTTTCCGGACTCAAGCCCAAAACTTTCTACGTTCCCGGAAATCACGACGTGACGGCGAACAAGCCGCAGAGCCTGGCGGCGTGGCGCGGGGATTTCGGCAATGACTATTACGAAGCCCACGTGAAGGGCGTCACCATCATTGCGCTCGACGGCCAGCTGATGGGCAATTACGACAACTTCAATCAGAAAAAGGCGGCACCGCTGAATGCGACCGACGAGTCCGACCGCATGCTGGGCTGGCTCGCCAAAGCAGACGCGGGGGAAGACCTGGAATCGGTTAAACGCGGCGGCAGCGAGCGCATGCGGCACGCCGATGAAGGAAACGGCAAGCTCGTCTTCGCGATGCAGCACGAGCCGCTCGAATTTGCGGACGGATTCCCGCCGGACGGCAAAGATTATTGGATCATCCAGGAGCCGTACCGCTCGCGCGAGATCGATCTGCTGCACCGGCTCGGCGTGAAGCACATGTTCGTTGGGCACTGGCACAAGGGCATGGTGTTCTCGTCGAACGGAATTACGGAGCACGTTGCGCCGGCGACGAGCTGGTCGCCAACGGGTGACAAGCTCGGCTTCGCCATGCACACCATCTCACCGGATGGCGACGTGAAGACGGACTTCGTTTATCTGGAAGGCGCGGACCCGCATCCGGCGAAATAAAACAGTACCCAGTACTCAGTACCCGGTACCCAGAAAAGCAGCTTGCAACCCTGATTGTGCTCGAGCAGGCGCCCGGGCGAGGACGCCCGTGCCTACACTGTTCGTCCCGAGGCGATGAATTAAACTCTGACGGTGCGAATCGTCCAGAGCGTCGAACAGATGCGGAACGCCTGCCGCGAATTGAAGCAAGGCGGCAGGCGGTTGGGCTTTGTCCCCACGATGGGTGCGCTGCATGCGGGGCATCTTTCGCTGGTGCAGGCGGCCCGTGCGCAATGCGGCGCCGTAGCGGCTTCGGTATTCGTGAATCCCACACAATTCGGTCCCAATGAGGACCTGAACAAGTATCCGCGCGATTTAAATCGCGACCGCGAGCTTCTGGAAAAAGAAAAAGTGGATCTGCTGTTCGCGCCATCGGCGGAAGAGATGTATCCGCCGGGCGCGGTGAGCTGGGTGACGGTCGAGAGATTGAGCGAGCGGCTGGAGGGCAAGTCGCGCCCGGGGCATTTTCGCGGAGTCGCGACAATCGTCTCAAAGCTCTTTCATATCGTGGAGCCTGACCGCGCATATTTCGGACAAAAAGATGCGCAGCAGGCGGTGATCATCCGCAAGATGGTGCGCGATCTGGACATGGGCGTGGAGGTGGTGGTCTGCCCGACGGTGCGCGAGAGTGATGGGCTTGCGCTGAGTTCGCGCAATGTCTATCTGAATCCCGAAGAGCGCAAGCAGGCGCTGGTGCTCTACCGCGCGCTGTGCCGCGTGCAGTCGCTGGCAGACCAGGGAGAGCGCGGTGCGCGCAAGTTGCGCGATGCGGCCCTGCAGGTGTTTGGCGGCGAGAAGCAGGTGAGGATGGAGTACCTCGAGATCGTAGACAAAGACTCGCTCGAACCGGTGCAGGATGTTTCCCGCGGCGCGCTGGTGGTGACGGCAGCTTTCGTGGGGAAGACGCGGCTGATAGACAATCTGGTACTGTGAGCGCCGCTTATTACAATAAACAAATGCGAGGTCCCTCGACTCGCTCTCGCGGCGCTCGTTCTCGCTCGGGATGACTAATCTGTTTTATTTGCGCGCCTTCGCAGGCCCGGACACAAACGCATTCCCAACAATGTAAAAGCGCAGCGGCCAGTCGGCGGCTTGGGTGATGCCGACGCGTGGGCCGGCAGCGATCTCGCCGACACGGGCGCGGTCGGAGGCGATCCAGAGATCAGAGTCCGACGAAGTCAAATCTTTGCCGTCGTCCCGAGTGCGGGTGATGGCGAGCGCTTCGCACAGACGCGCTGGTCCTGACGTGAGGGCTTTGAGTCCGCCCGCGAGTCCCGTATCCAAAGAGAGATTTAGGTCGCGATTGACGGCCATCTCTTCAATCCCAACCAGCGGCTCGAGTGCGCGGATGAGCACCGCTCCTGCCGTCCCTTCCTTCAAGCACGTCACGTTCACGCAGTAGTGCATGCCGTAGGTGAAGTAGACATACGCAAAGCCGGGGGGGCCGAACATCACACGGTTGCGATCGGTGGGGCCGCGGAAGGCGTGGGAGGCGGGGTCGTTTTGTCCTAAGTAGGCTTCGACCTCGACGATTCGTCCGCCGAGCAGCTTGCGTCCCCGGCGACGAATGAGGATCTTGCCAAGTAGTTGAGGTGCGACGAGTTTGGGGTCGCGGTCGTAAAAGCGCCGCAAAACGGGCTGCAACTTTCGTAACCGTTCCGAAGTGTAAATCCGGCTACTCTGGCTAGCTTTTTGCTGCGATTTCAGAGTACCTTTATGCATCTTCAAGCGCCGAAACCGTAATTTCAAGTTCTGAGGGATTCAGGAGAGATTCTATGACAGTAAAAAAACTTTCTTTTGTTCTTGCTGTGATCTTGCTGGCGACATTGACTGCTGCCGCAGCCAATACTATTCCCGCCGGCACCACCATCACCATCCGCACCGGCTCAACGCTCGACTCCGGCAAAGTAGCGTCTGGTTCTAACTTTGACGGTACGCTGACCCGCGACGTGAAAAACGGCAACACGGTGGTGGCGAAGAAGGGCGATTCCGTGCAGGGCAGAGTCGTTTCCGCTAAAGACAGTGGACGCCTGCACAAACCCGGCATCCTGCGCTTAGCGATCACTTCTGTGAACGGCATCCCGGTCTCAACCAACTCGCGGACGTTCCAAGGGAAGAGCCACACCAAGGGCAACGTGACAAAGATCGGCGTTGGAACGGGCGCCGGAGCGTTGATCGGCGGACTGGCCGGCGGCGGCAAGGGCGCGTTGATCGGTGCGGGCGCAGGCGCAGCGGCTGGCACCGGCGTTGCTTATGCGACGGGCAAGGAGCAGGCGGTTGTCCCGGCTGAGACGACGCTGACGTTCACCACGCGGTAAGTTTTCAGTTGAAAGGGACGCCTACGGGCGTCCCTTTTTCTGTTTGTTTGACGCGAGCGAGTCCTTCCTCTAGACTTCGCGCGTTCTCCCGAGAGGAAAAACTATGAAGCGACTGATTTGCGCACTGGTGTTTTTGTCGTGTTTTGCGGCGGCCCAAGGGAAGTCGGCGGCAGCCAAGGGGAAGACTGCGGCGGCTCCCAATCAGGCGACAATCGAAAAAGCTTGGGTTGATTTCGAGAAAAAGGACGCGGCTGCAGTGGGCAACATACTGGCAGAGGACGCCATCGAGATCTGGGCCGATGGCAAAGGCCCGCACGATAAGAAATCTACACTCGATGGCATGCGCGCCATGAACATCGAAAAGTACTCGCTCGGCGATTTCAAATTCACGTCGCTCGGGGACAAAGCTGCACTCGCGGATTATCGCGCGAACGTGAAGTTCAAAGGCGCAGCGCAGGAATACAAGCTGCTGGTGGCTGAGGTGTGGCAGAAACGCGGTGGCGAGTGGAAGCTGGTCCACTACCAGGAGACAGAAGTGAAGTGATCGCTCGCGCGATCACTTCTTGAACGCCGCGAGCACCTCTTCGGCATGGCCGTCTGGCTTCACGTTCTCGAAGACTTTCGCGATCTTGCCTTCACCATCAATCAGGAGCGTGGTGCGGGCGATCCCTTTCACCTTCTTGCCGTACATATTCTTTTCTTTGATCACGCCGAAGGCTTCGCAGATTTTTTTGTCCGGGTCGGCGAGCAGGTGGTAGGGAAGGTCGTACTTCTCCTTGAACTTCTTCTGTTTTTCCGGAGTATCGGCGGAAATGCCTAAAACGGTGAGCCCGGCCTTCTGCAATTTTGTATACGCGTCGCGGAACCCGCACGCTTCTATGGTTCAACCGGGAGTATCGGCTTTGGGGTAGAAGAACAGGACGACGTTTTGCCCGCGCAGGTCTTTCAGGCGTACGATAGAACCGTTCTCGTCTGACAAGCTGAAATCAGGTGCCTTCTTACCTTCAGTCATGAGTCTCTCCCGCCGTCGAAAGTTATACCCCAACATCCTTGGCCGCGTCATCTCGGCCGTCGTGTGTCTCACCGTGTGCCTTTCCGGTTTGGATGCCGTCGCGCAGTATGGGAGAACGCGCAAAGAGCATAAGGGACCGCGCGCGGTCGCGGTGATCGAGTTCCCGCAGACTACGAAAGATGGCAAAACGGCAGTGAAATACGCGCCGCGACTGATACCAGCGATCATCCTGAACGAAGGGCGATACTTCGACGCTGACTCCTACAAAGCCACGCCGGTGCCCTGGGCGATCCAGCCGGGAACCATTTACGAAGCGCGCGAGGCCGGCGAGTCAAAGGGATTGTTCACCATCCAGCGCGCTGCGGCGGACGCGAACAAAAACTGGATCGCGACCGGAATGTGGGATTCGGCGGAAGCGATCGCTGCGCGAGCTGAAACTAAACGCAAAGCTGAGGAAGCGAAGAAGGCACGCGAGGCCGCACTCAAGGAACAGGCGAAAGACACCGGGCCTCCGAAGCTGCATCGTGGCGGTCCTGATCCAAAGCAGCCCGCGCCAAAGCCCGTTCCGCCTCCGCCGCCAGCGACCGATGACGATCCTGATCGTCCAAGAATGCGACGTGGAGCTTCCGACGAATCCGCCGGTTCAGCAAGGCCGCAGACGCCGGAAGCAGCTGATCCGAATGCGCCTGAACTGAAACGCGGCAAGCCGGCTAAAGATTCGCCACTGGTCACCGCGCCCCCGCCAGCTCCCAAGCAGTCGCCGGTGCAGCTCGCGAATAACAAACTGATGGCCGCGATATCGGATGCGACTCCCGACGACGACCGCTCATTCCTGTTCCTGTGGAGGCCGGAGGAGCAGAAGCGCCTCACCGGATTGATGGAGAACCTGGCGCAAGAGGAACTTGCGTCTGGCACCGAAGGCGATACCACTCGCGAGGAAAGCAAACGCGCGGTGAAGAAGGCGCCTCTCGAAAATGTCCAGGTGCGGGCGTTCGATCCGGCAACGAACAATGAGGCAGTGCTGATCCTGACTGCGTCATCTCCGGTGCAGCGCAAAGATGCATCATTCAACCGCTACGTGACCGTGGTCGCGCATGTGGACCTGGACAATCTGCCGCACAAATTATTTTCTAGCGTCACCGATGACGACCACCTGGATACGGTCGGCATTCTGCAGCTGGTTGACGCAGTGGATTCCGATGGTGACGGCCGGGCGGAGTTCCTCTTCCGGCGCATCGGAAAATACGACCAGAGGTTTGAGCTGTACAGGTCCTACGGAAGCCAGTTGTTGAAATTGTTCTAGACGCAGCGTCAATGCACCTCGTACATTGGCTTTCTCTTTTTCCAACATACAGGAGCTATATGCGAAAGATCACAGGGCTATGCCTCGGATTAATAATGTTCGCCGCGGTGGCGCACGCGCAGGAGCAAGACTTCAGCAAAATCCAAAGCCGCATCACGAAGGTCGCAGGGAACGTTTACATGATCGATGGCACCGGCGGATTCGCCGGCGGCAACATCGGTGTCTCGGTGGGCGAGGACGGCATATTGATCGTCGACGACCAGTTCGCGCCGCTAGCCGAAAAGATACAGGCTGCGCTTAAAGGCGTGACGGACAAGCCGGTGCGTTTCGTCCTGAACACGCACTTCCACGGCGATCACACCAACGGCAATCGCTACTGGGGACAGCACGCCACCATCATTGCGCATGACAACGTGCGCACCCGTATGGCGACCGGCAATCCCGACCCAAACCCGGACAATCATCGCGATCCCGCGCCCAAGGTGGCGCTGCCGGTAATCACGTTCAACGAGACCGCGACGGTACACATCAACGGTGAAGATATCCGCGCGGTGCACTTTCCGCACGGGCACACGGACGGCGACGCGGTGGTGTGGTTCACACAATCCAACGTCGTCCACATGGGCGACGATTTCTTCAATGGCGTTTTCCCGTTCATCGACATAGACAGCGGCGGCAGCGTGCAAGGATTGATAAAGAACATCGAGGAAATCATTCCGCAGCTCAACGCGGAGACAAAGGTCATCCCGGGACACGGGCCCCTTGGCAATGTAGATGACCTGAAGAAGTATCGGGATTTTTTGAAGGACACGTACGCCATCGTTGACGCGGGAGTGAAGAAGGGGAAGACGCTGGAGCAGCTAAAACAAGAGAAGGTACTGGCGAAGTACGACAACTGGGCGTGGGACACGATCACCGCGAACGATTACCTTGAAGTCGTCTACAAGGACATCACGCACGAGAAGGAAGGGTTCAAGAAGCATTGAACCTAGCCGAGTTTCTTCTTCAACAGCTCATTGACCATCGCGGGATTCGCTGAGCCCTTCGAAGCCTTCATCACTTGGCCGACGAAGAACGCGATTACGGTCGTCTTGCCGCCGCGGTACTGCTCCAGCTGTTTGGGATTCGCCGCGATGACCTCGTCAATGATCTTCTCCAGCGCGCCGGTGTCGGTGGACTGCTGCGGGCGTCCTTCTTCTTCGTAGACCGCTGGAAAATCTTTGCCACGCTCGAAGGCGAGATCGTAGAGGTCCTTCAGCATTTTCCCGCTGATGGTTCCTGCTTCGACCAGATCCGCCGACGCGGCTACGCCTTTCATGCTGACCGGGGACTGCTCGAGTTCGAGCCCCTTAGCTTTCAGACGTCCTAACAATTCGCCCTGTACCAGATTGGCTACGCGCTTCGGGCTCTTGGCAGCCTTGGCCGCCTGCTCGAATTGGTCAGAGCGGGCGCGAGTCGCGGTGAGCACGCCTGCGTCCTGCTCAGTGATCCCGTAATCTTTGACCAACCGGGCGCGCAGCGCTTCCGGAAGTTCCGGCAACTCGGCCCGGATACGGGCCTGCCACTTCGAATCGACGACGAGTGGAAGCAGGTCGGGCTCGGGGAAGTAACGGTAGTCGTGCGCCTGCTCTTTCGAGCGCATGGAATACGTTTTGCCTTCGCCGGAGTTGTAAAGACGCGTCTCCTGCGCGATGGTGCCGCCTGCTCCCAGAATCTCGGCCTGGCGCTCGATCTCGTATTCCAGAGCCTGCTTGATAAAGCGGAAGCTGTTCACGTTCTTGACTTCCGCTTTGGTGCCGAATTTTTCCTGTCCGCGGGGACGCAGGCTGATGTTCGCGTCGCAGCGCAACGAGCCTTCCTCCATGTTCACATCGCTCACGCCGGTGTAGAGGATGATCTCCTTGAGGCGGGTGAGATATTCATAAGCTTCGTCGGGGGTGCGCATGTCGGGCTCGCTGACGATCTCGATGAGCGGCACGCCGGAGCGGTTCAGGTCGATGTAGCTCTTGTCAGCGGAGTCAGCAAAGCCCTCGTGCATGCTCTTACCCGCGTCTTCTTCCATGTGCAGGCGGGTGATGCCGATGCGCTTGGTCGCGCCGCTGATCTTGAGCTCGATGAAGCCATGTTCGGCGAGCGGCTTGTCGAATTGCGAAATCTGGTAGCCCTTGGGCAAGTCGGGATAAAAATAGTTCTTGCGCGCGAAGATGGATGTCTCGTTGACGGTGCAGTTCAGCGCCATCGCGGCGCGGACAGCAAAATCGACCGCCTTCTTATTCAGCACAGGCAGCGCGCCGGGAAGGCCGAGGCATACCGGGCAGACATTGGTGTTCGGCGGCGCGCCGAACGTGGTGGAGCATCCGCAGAAGATCTTGGAAGCGGTCAGCAGCTGAACGTGGACCTCAAGCCCAATGACGGGCTCGTAATTGGTCACGGGGCTCACGGGTTTGCTGACGACGGTGGACACAACAAGTGATTATAGCGGCGAGCAATTGTTGATTGGCGGCGATCTGAAGCTACTTCTGCGGCTGCGCCGGCGGCGTGTAGCTCAGGTACTTCTCCATCGGGATCTCGAAGTAGATCAGCTCCTCGCCTTTGGAGTTGTGAATCCCGCTCACGTATAGGTTGGCGCCGGCGAGAGGATTACGGATCCCGCTGACGTCGAAGAACAAGAATCCTGACTGGGTGGAATGGGGCTCGACGGCTTTCGCCATGAATTGTGCCCGCTGAATCTCGTCCTCGACTTCTTGCTTTACAGCCCTTTTTTGCTTGCGATGGGGAATGGGAAGCGGGACTTCGATGCGCTCGTCAGGGCGGGTATCGGTGCGCGAGAGGCGTCGCAGGATGTCTTCGGTGCGCTGCGGAGCAAGCTTGTCGCGGTTCGCGGTGACGAATTCCAATTTGAGGTCGGTGAGCGCGATGGGCACGTCGCCATCGTTGGAGATGATGAGGCGCACCGGCATCAGGCCGGAGCTGGCGTAGTCGCCGGCGAAGACGGAGGCCTTGTCGGGCGTGTCATACGGATCGGCGGCGAGAGTAATGTGATTTTGCTCGTCGTAGGTGCGCGCCGGGTAGCTGTTGGCGTGATACGCGCTTGGGGGATCGAAACTCTTTTTGTCTTTGGCGGGCGCAGCAATGGCCAGCAGGACAAACCCAACCAATAGGGCGGAGCTGAGCCGGGGGATCCTCATAGGGCGATTATCAAGCGCGTTGCACGTCTGGGCAAGCTGCTAACTTCGGCCACGCGAGTCGCTGTGTTCAAATACCTTGTCCATGTACTTTCTGTATAGCGCGGCATTGGCGGTGGCGTTCGTTCTGGCGACGCCGTACTGGATATTTAAGATGCTGCGCCACGGCAAGTATCGCGCCGGACTGGCAGAAAGATTGGGACGAGTGCCGGAGCGGGTGCGGTCGGCGCAGCCAGGCGACCAATGCGTGTGGATCCATGCCGTATCGGTAGGCGAGGTGCTGGCGATCTCGCAGCTGGTACAGGAGCTGAAGCAGTCCTCAGCGAAAAAACTGCGCATCGTGATCTCGACCACAACGACGACCGGACAGAATCTTGCGCGCGAACGCTTTGGAGAAGAGAACGTATTTTATTTCCCCCTGGATTTCGGGTTCTGCATCGGGCCGTATATGCGCGCGCTG
Organism: Terriglobales bacterium; assembly: GCA_045807945.1. Classification (GTDB taxonomy): domain Bacteria; phylum Acidobacteriota; class Terriglobia; order Terriglobales; family Acidobacteriaceae; genus CAVQGF01. The sequence goes on from JBJMGI010000065.1 coordinate 10,275, forward strand.
CGTCCCAAGCTGGTGGTGATGGCGGAGACTGAGTTCTGGCCAAACTTCCTGCGTAAAGCCAAGCGTTGCGGAGCCGCGGTCGCGGTGGTGAATGCGCGTATATCCGACCGCTCGCTTCCCGGATATCGACGATGGAGGGGGATCCTCGCGCGGGTGCTGCAAAATGTAGATTTATTCCTGGCCCAGAGTGAAGACGACAAGCGGCGCGTCATGGAGATCGGTGCTGCGCCCGAGCGGGTGGAGGTGAGCGGGAACCTGAAATTCGATGTGAAGCCGCCGGCGAAGCTCGAGATCGTGGAGCAGGTGCGGCAAGCAATCGAACGCGGGGGCGGCGGGCCGATCATCGTCGCGGGAAGTACGGTGGAGGGAGAGGAAGTCCTTCTTCTCGGCGCTTTTCAGGTGATTTTGCGCGAACACTCGGAGGCGGTACTGATCCTTGCGCCGCGCCATCCTGAGCGTTTTGAAAAAGTCTGGGAGATGTTGCAGGGCTTCGGTGTCGGCCGAGATGAGTTGATCTCTCTGCCGGGACTGACGCGGTTTGAGAAATTGCGCAGGACGGAGCTTGCTCCCAACGCGAATATCTACGGAGCCGTGCTGCTGCTGGACACGATCGGAGAATTGGCCTCCATGTACGAGCTGGGGGATGTGGCGATCGTCGGTGGAAGTTTTGTCCCGCTTGGCGGCCACAACATACTGGAGCCGGCGCAGTTCGGCAAAGCGATCGTGGTCGGACCGTTCACGCACAATTTCCGCGACATCATCGGCATTTTTTTGCGTGAGCAGGCGATCGTGGTGGCGCGCGCAGCGGCGGAGCACGGCATCAAGGCCGACCTTGGGCCGAAGCTGCTCGAGTTGGTACCCGACGAGTCGAGCCGACGAAAGCTGGGCGAGCGAGCGCTAGCGGTGCTCGAATCGCAACGTGGAGCGACCGCGCGCACCGCGCGGTCGCTGATTCGATTGCTGGAAGCGGCGAAATGAATCCACTCTCGCTCATTTACCGCGCTGTTACCGGTGCGCGAAATCTGGCTTATGACACGGGAGTTTTCAGCGCGCGATTGCGCGCGCCGGTGATCAGCGTAGGGAATATCTCGGTCGGCGGGACGGGTAAGACTCCCTTCATCATCTATCTGGGGGAGCAGCTGAAGCAACGGGACGTCGAGTTCGATGTGCTCTCGCGCGGATACGGGCGCGTAACGAAAGGCGTTCGCGTGGTGGACCCGGCCGGATCAGCGCGTGACTTCGGCGACGAGCCTTTACTGATCGCGCGCAAGCTGGGCGTGCCGGTCATTGTTGGCGCGAACAGGTATCACGCGGGTTTGTTTGCAGAACAGCGGTTCGGTTCGCAGTTGCATTTGCTCGACGATGGATTTCAACATCGCCAGCTGCATCGCGATCTGGATGTCGTGTTGTTGGGGGAAGGCGATCTGGAAGACAAGCTGCTGCCCGTAGGAAGGTTGCGCGAGCCTTTATCGTCATTGAAGCGTGCGGATTTTGTGGCATCGCAAGGTGACTCAGACTTCCGCGCGCCCGCCGCGGCGGGCGTACCTACATTGATCCAAATGACACGCGCGATGAAGGTGGATGCCAGGACTGCTGGACCGGTGGTTGCGTTCTGCGGGATTGCGCGGCCGCACGCATTCTTTGCCGGGCTGCGAGTAGCGGGTGTGAATGTAATCGCGGAACGCGCCTTCCGCGACCATCACACTTACACGAGGGCGGACATTCAAGAGCTTAAGAAGATACGGGACGAGTCCGGCGCTGCCGGTTTTTTCACTACGGAGAAAGACGAGATCAATTTGAAAGATCTTGCGGAGCAGCTTCGTCCCTTGGCGATTGCAAAGCTTGATGTCTCGGTAGATAGATCGGACGAACTGCTGGAGCGCATCATGAAATTGGTCGCGCCAGGAGCGCGGGCCGCAAAATCGTGAGCAGCGTGAGACAATCTCGGGTTCATATGGACGCGCACGCGCAGCACTTGCGTCACATCGTCGAGGCATTTCCGCGGGTCACGGTGGCGGCACTCGCCGACCTGGTCGCAGACGAATTCATCTACGGCGAGATCTCGCGCGTTTCTCGCGAAGCGCCGGTGCTGATCTTGAAGCATCGCGAGCGCAACGTGGTCCCAGGCGGCGGTGCGAACGCCATCTACAATCTCGCTTCGCTGGGTGTGAACGTGTTGCCGGTCGGAGTGGTAGGCGACGACGAGACGGGCAAGCTCCTGCTGCAAAAATTCCGCGCCGCACATATTCCCATCACGGGCATTCAGAAGATCAAGGATTACACAACGGTGACGAAGTCGCGCACGTTGGCGGGGTATCCACATTCTGGGCGCCAGCAGGTGGTGCGTGTGGACCGGGAGCCTGAAGCCGGGCCGGACCGTCACACGCAACGCGAGTTGCTGATGGCGGCGAAGAAGTATGCCCGCATTGCCGACGCGCTGCTGATCTCGGATTATGGTTATGGCGCGGCGACCCCGGAGCTTTTCAACACGCTACGCAAGCAGGTTGCTCTCGATATCCCGGTGACGCTCGATTCGCGTTACCGCATGCTGCAGTATCGCGGCATCACCGCGGCGACGCCGAACGAGCCTGAGGTGGAAGAAGCGCTCGGCGCGATGATCGGCAAAGACGATGCGCGGCTGCTCTCGGCAGGGAAAGAGTTGCTGCAGCGGATGGGATCGCAGTCACTGGTCGTAACGCGCGGACGCGATGGCATGGTCGCATTCATTAAGGGCGCGAAGCCGGTCGACATTCCAATCTATGGAGCTAACGAGGTCACGGACGTTACCGGCGCCGGCGACACGGTCATTGCTACATTCACCGCCGCACTTGCGGCGGGAGCCGACACTGAGTCTGCGGCGCGGCTTGCCAATTTTGCCGGAGGCATCGTGGTGATGAAGCGCGGCACGGCGACGGTTTCGCAAGAAGAGCTGCTCGAAGCTATCCAGAGATCCGCGCATTCAAAATGAATCACCCTAAGAAGATCGTGAGCCGGAGAGAACTCGCGGAGCTCGCGAAGGAGTGGCGCGCGCAGGGAGAAAAGATCATCCTGACGAACGGCTGTTTCGATCTGCTGCACGTTGGCCACGTTCGCTATCTCCGCGGCGCGAAAGAACTGGGCGGCAAAGTTGTGGTCGCATTGAACTCTGACAATTCCGCGCGTGCATTGAAGGGCGAAGGGCGGCCGGTGACAACAGAGCGCGAACGGGCGGAGTTGCTCGCCGCTCTGCACGACGTGGACGCGGTGGTTATTTTTCCGGAGAAAGACGTTACAGCGATCATCCGCGAGCTGCGGCCCGACGTGCACGCGAAGGGGACGGACTACACCGAAGCCTCTGTTCCGGAAGGCGCGCTAGTCCGCGAACTCGGCGGGCGAGTGGCGATCGTGGGCGATCCGAAAGACCACTCCAGCACCGCATTGATCGAGAAAACCGGCAATCCCCGTAAAATCAAAAAGTGAGTTCCGAGCAGAACATCCTGATCGTGCGCGTGGGGGCGATGGGAGACGTGGTCCATAGTCTTCCGGTCGCGGCGGCGCTGCGGCAGGCCTACCCGAGTTCGCACATCGGATGGGCGATCGAGGAGCGGTGGGCGGAATTGCTGGGCCCACGCAGTGAGTGGGGTGGGGCGGGTGTCTCTTCCGCGAGGAAGCCGCTGGTGGATTCCATTCACATCGTGAAGATGAAATCATGGCTCGCGGCGCCGTTTTCCCGAGAGGGATGGCGCGAGCGGCGACGACTGAAGGCGGAATTTCGGGCCCAGGATTATGGCATTGCGATCGATATTCAAGGCGCTTTGAAGTCGGTGTGGGTGGCGCGCGCGAGCAATGCACCGAAACGAGTCGGCTTTGCGACTCCGCGCGAGCCGATCGCAAAATATTTCTATAACGACCAGATCCCGATGCGAGGGACGCACGTAGTGGAACAGGGAATGAACCTGGTGCAGGAGCTTTCCCGGCGAAACGACCTCGCGACCGTTTTCCGCTTGCCGCGAGATCCAGAAGCGGAGGCGTGGCGCGATGCTGAGCTGCAGCGGCGCGGAATCGGCGGATTCATCATGATCACACCCGGCGCGGGATGGGGGGCGAAGCGCTGGCCGTCAGACCGCTACGGCGAAGTCGCGCGCCGGCTTGGCCAATGGGGGTTGCAGACGATCGTGAACGCCGGCCCTGGCGAAGAGCACCTTGCGCAGCAGGTTGTAGAAGCAAGCGGCGGTGCAGCACAATCGCTGACGTGCTCGGTCGGCCAGTTGATCTCGCTGGCGCGGAAAGCGCGGTTATTCGTTGGCGGCGACACCGGACCGCTGCACTTAGCGGCGGCCCTCGGTGTGAACGTAGTAGCGATCTACGGACCGACGGATCCCGCGCGCAATGGGCCTTATGGCTCGAGGGCGATCGTGCTGCGCGACCCGGAAAGCAAGACATCACACGCGCGACATGCCGATCCGGAAGTCGGATTGCTCAAGATAAGCGCAGAGGATGCGTGCGACGCGACGAAGTCAATGTTGCGCGAGCCGACGAGCGATGCCGCCGGAGGGAACAGCCGATGAGCTACGCTGCAGCAGCCAGGCGGTTCCGCGTGCCGGTCGGATTCGTTGTGGCGGTCCTTTACGTTTTGCTGGCGCGCCCGAGCTGGCGTTCGATCCTGTACGGCAGCATCATTATTCTGCCCGCACTTCTGTTACGCACCGCGGCTTCAGGCCACGTGAAGAAAAACCAGGAGGTCACGACCTCAGGTCCGTACGCGTACACCCGCAACCCGCTTTACCTCGGTTCCATGATCCTGATGATCGGCTTTGGGGTGGCTTCGCAGAACTGGTGGTTGGCAGCATCGCTGGTCATCGTGTTCATAGCACTCTATTGGCCGGTGATGCGGGTTGAAGAACACTATTTGCGGCAACAGTTCCCTGAATTCGAAAGCTACGCGCAGCGAGTGCCGCGCATTTTGCCACGGGCGCGCGCGCAGGGGACAAGCTCAGCAGCGTTCTCACCTGAGCTCTATCGCAAACACCGCGAGTACAACGCAGCACTCGGCAGCGTTGGTATGATGATTTTGTTGATTCTCAAATTGAAGTTTCTCTCCCGCTGACACTGGCATGCGCGCGCATCCATTGCTGCTGCTTCTGACTTTCTGCTGCGGGGCAGCCGCACAATCCGCTGCACCGGCGCAATCCATGAGCAACGCTTCGCAGATACATCCTGCAGCCGCCGGATATACCCTTCCGAAGGGGCTGACACTTGAGTACAAGGGCGAGTGGCGGATCTTCGAAGCCGGAGTTGCGACTCTGCGCACGGAGGCTGCGGGCGCCGAGCAGCGCGTAGTCGCTTCGGCCGATTCCACCGGCTTCGTTGCAAAGTTGTTCCGCGTTCACGATACCTTCCAATCGTTTTTCGATCCGCGAACGTTCTGTTCGCTGCATGTGACCAAGCACATTGAAGAGGGCTCGCGTGTACGCGAGATCACGATCCGCTTCGACAACACGAAAAAGAAGAGCGTGCTAGATCAGAAGGTCCCATCGACTGGGGAGACGAAGCACGCCGAGAACGACACGCCAGGATGCGTGACCGACGTTGTCTCGGCAGTCTTCTACATGGGGTCGCTGAAGCTGGAGCCCGGAATGACTTACGTCTTCCCGATGAACGATGGAGCGAAGACGGTGGATGTGCGGTTGCAGGTGGAAGAGCGCGAATCCATCAAGACGGATGCGGGAACATTCAACACCGTGCGGGTGCACCCGGAAGGCGCTACGGGGAAGGCCAACATTTTGATCTGGTACAGCGATGATGCTGCGCACGTCCCAGTGCGGTTACGCAGTAAGGCCTTCTGGGGCACGCTGACGATGACTCTGAAGAAAATGGACCGAGCGCCAGAAAAACCCGCCGCGCAGCCGCCTACTGCAGGTGGAAGCGCTCGTTGATCACGCGTTGCAATCGGGGACGATACAGAATGTCGTAGGCGAACTCTTTGTCTGGGAACATGGCGAGCGCGGCGCGTTTCGCGTTCGCGGCCAGTTCGGATGCTTCTTCTATGGTCAGGTCGGAATCCTGGCAGATCACCGACATCACCATGTTCATCATCATCTGCAGTCTGCGAAGTTTTTTACTTTCCTCTTCCTGTTCACTGAGGCGGCCCGGTTGGCCTTCCTCCGGTCTTGCTTGTGGGATCTCCATGCTTCACCTCGGCTGACCCAAAACACCCTCAAGCAACAGCTTCCGCCATCTTAGGACGGAATCGGCGGCCTGCTACAACAAAAAAACTGCTGAGTGATTAGATGGGAAACTGCGCATCGCAGTCGCCTGACATCAGCGCAGCAGGTGCTCGCGCTCTGTCGGAGAAGAGTAGAATCGGGTTCCTGCGAGTGAGATGTTCACCAGAAGGAGCCTGCCATGTCCCCTGTTGAGATGGAACGAGACGACGAACAGAAGCCGGATTCACACGAGCTGGAGCAGGTGTTCGACACTGCCGAAGAATCGGAAGCGCTGGTGGTTCGCGGACTGCTGGAGTCGAACGGGATCGAGTGCCTAGAGACTGCGCTTGACGCTCCGCAGGATGTGCTGCCCGGCGTGGGCGGCATTGTGCTCAGCGTGCGTGCCGATCAGGCAGCGCAGGCGAGACTGATGATCGAGGAGTACCGCAACGATGCTGCGCAGAATCCGCAGCTCGACGATGCGGCCATCAGTGCGGGAGATCCCGGGAGCCAGTAATGCTTTCGCCGTGCACCGCCGCGCTGACCTTTTCTCCGTCTAGATAGAACGTCGTCGCGCCGAAAAGATCGGTGCGGAAAGTGGCCACGTGCGCTTGCTGCAATCGGTCGAGGACTTCAATGCGCGGGTGTCCGAAGGAATTCCGATAGCCTGACGAGATAACGGCGAAGCGCGGCTCCACTGCTTTCAGTAACTCAGGCGTGGTAGATGTCGCGCTGCCATGATGCGCGACTTTCAACAGATCGGCCTGAACGTTCTCCCCCGCAAGGAATCTTTCCTGTTTTTTTTCGACGTCTCCAGCGAGTAAGGCCGAGGTCTTCCCCCAATCCATCTTCAACACGAGAGAGTCGTTGTTCTTCGGTTCGGCGCTGAGTTGATAGTCCGCGGCAGGGGCCATGACTGAGATGGTAGTTGCGCCAAAAGAAAATCTATTGCCCGCAGTATGGCGGAGCACTTCGACGTTCTGCGCACGCGCGACTTCAAGAAGGTGACGGAAGGCGGCGGTCGGCGGATCGAGCCCGACCCACAGCTCGCGGGGATGGAAATCCGTGATCACGGCGGAGAGTCCGCCAAGGTGGTCCATGTGCGCGTGGGTGAGTGCGACGGCATCGAGGTGCGAGATACCGCGGGACCAGAGATACGGGGAGACGACCTCGTCGCCGATGTCGAAATCGGAATTGGCGAGAGCCGCTGAGCCGCCGCCGTCGATCAGCAAAGTTTTCCCGTCAGGGCTGACCACCAGGATGGAATCGCCCTGGCCGACGTCGATCGCGGTGATCTCAAGTACTCCGGGTTTGAATGAAGCATGCGCGGGCGAGAGGACGATCCAGAGGCTCGCGGCGGCGAGAGCGGCAGTGCCGGCGCATGCCATCCAGCCGCGGCGGCGCACGAGCAAAATCGCAAGCGTCAGTACGGTGAGGAACATGAGAGCTGCGAGAGCTTGTGGAGTGGGTAGCCGCATATCCGCCCCGCGCACGTGGCCGAGCAGATGGATTGTGCCTGTCATGCCATGTAATGCCCACGTTGCGAGCTGCGCAGGAACGCGGGCGAGAGTGGTAGAAATGAAGCTCACTGCGACGGCAAGCGCAGCCAGGGGAAGTTGAATGGTGCTCAGAGGAACAATCAGCACATTCACAGGCAGCGCAACCACGTTTGCGCGATGGAAGTAGACGGCCATCGGCAGCGCCATAGCGAGCTGCATCAGCGCGCTGATCAGGACGATCTCGAAGACGGAACAGAGTGTCCTCGCGCCGAATACCAGCGCGCTTGTCGCGAAGTGTTTGCGATGATCGTGCTGAAGCCGCGCAGCGACTCTGTCCGACATGTCGCCCTCGAACAAAGACGCGACGCGGTCGGCGATCATCCTGAGTTCGACGCGGAACTGGGCGAGGCGAGGCTCGAGTCCGATGTCGTGGTCGGTGGACTGGATGTGGCGCAGCGCAGAGCGATATGGAGCAGCAGTATGTTGCAGGAGCGGCAGTCCGAGGCCTGCGATAGCAACGACGGCGAGGAAAGTGAGTTGGAAACTGGCGTCGAAGAGAGATGTCGGGCGCGCGATCAGGATGATGAGGGCGGCCGTCCCGATCGCGTTGAGCTCGCCGCGCTGGCGATAGAAAAGGCGCGAGACGAGGTAGATCGCAAGCATCAGCGCGGCGCGAACTACGGGCGCGCCCGCGTCTGTGAGATAGGCGTAACCAGCGGCGAGCGCGATGGTGACGACGGTCGCGAATGTCTGCCCCAAGCGAAGGCGCTGCGCGGGCCAGAAGACGACGAAGGCAAGAATTCCAACGTTCATTCCCGACACAACAAGAATGTGATACGCGCCGGTGCGCTGGAAAGCTTGCGAGTCCTCGCGCTGGAGCGCGGTCGTGTCGCCGAGCAGCATGGCCGCGGTGAGCGCGGCATCGCGTGGTGCCCACAGCGTGTCCACCTTGTCGAGAAGCTGTCGCATAAGTCGGCTGCGCCACAGCGCGGGACGGCTGCCGGAAAATCCTGTAAGCGGCTCGAGAGTCGCGGCGTCTATAGATGCGAGATAGGTGATACCGCGCGATTCGAGATACGCGCGGTAGTCGAAAGCGCCGGGATTCCCGTAATTGTGCGGCGAGCGTAGCTTCGCGATGCAGCGGAAGCGCTGTCCGTAGAAAAGCGGCGCGAGCTTCGGCGATTGTGCTGCATCTGTATCTTCGTCTTCACTTCTGCGATTCCGCTGATAGAGGCTCGCACGGATGCCGGTAGTGACGTTCTGCGTGACTCCGCCCTCAGTCACCGACTCGGTCTCGAGCTCGACAACATTACGCGGGCTTCCGAAGAATCCGGGGCGCTCCATTGAGTCGTGGGTGACGTGCGCGATGAGCTCGACGGCCGAGCCGCCGAGCGAAGTCGCCGGAGGTGCGGTGGAGATCTCGCGGAGTTGAAGACCCAGAGCTCCGAGTGAGGCGATCGCGAGTAGTGCGAGGGTTGATTGCACTTTGGGAAGTGAGCGCAGAAAGAACGCGCCGGTTGCGAATGCGATGGCCGCTATCAAAAACCAGAGGGGCGGACGATATTGTGGTGCGGCTGCAGCGAAGATGATTCCCACGCTGAAGGCGAGCGAGGCCATGAACATCTTCTGGCGGGCGATCGGGAGCGAGCCTCGGGATGGGGTGTTGCGGTCCATGGCTGCGCGTGACAGCTCTTAAAAACCAGGCCAGCTTAGCTCAGGGGGGACGATCGGAACAGCGCAAAATCAGCGCGACAGGCGGGCGACGGTCTCGATGTGGAAAGTTTGCGGAAAGAGATCGAACAGGTGAACCGAGTCGATTTTGTAACCTGCATCGAGCAGGACGCGCAGATCGCGTGCGAGAGTAGCGGGGTCGCAGGAAACATAAGCGATCTGAGCGGCGCCGCTGTTCGAAAGCTGTTTCGCGACCTTTGGGCCGAGTCCCGCCCGCGGCGGATCGGCGAGGATGAAATCTGGCTTGCTAGACTTGGCGCGAGCAGAGTTTTGCTCGAGAAAACGCTCCGTTGTGGACTGAATCGGTTTGGTATTCCGCAGAGCGTTATGCGAGAGGTCGTCGGACGAGGCGGGAGAGGATTCAACGGCAACTACACGCTCGAAGCTCTTCGCGAGAGCCAAGCTGAAGAGGCCGACACCGGCGTAAAGGTCCCAGGCAAGTTTCCCTTCTGCGCCGGCAGTCGCGGTTGCGACAAGGTCATCAATGAGAAAGCGGTTGACCTGGAAGAACGAGCCCGCGCTCACGCGAAATTCGGAGTTGCTGGTGCGGTACTGCAAGGAATCGACGCCCTCGTATCCAAAACTTTGCGCCGGTTGACCCTGAAAGAATGCGGCAACACCTTTCAGCGGCGGCAACTCCGGCGTGAGCGCACGGAAGAAATCGGCTGCAGAGCTCTCCAGGTCAGAGGGCTTACCGGTTCCTGACAAATAGACCTTGAGCAGAAGCTTTTCGTCGGCAGCATCGGCGAAGAATTCAATCTCGGCGATGGTGTTGGCGATTGCGTCCGTTTCGCCGACCTTCCAGATCGCCGCGACTGCCGAATTGATCAGCGGCGAACTGATCGGGCACTGCTCCACCGGAAGCAGCTCGTGCGAGTTGAACTTGTAGTAACCGATAGCAAAAGGAGAGTGCTGGACCTTCATGCGCGTCCGATTGCGGTAGTGCAGAGGCTCAGCGGAGTGGATCTCGATCTCGCCTTTCCAATCGATCTTGGCGGTGCGCAGAAGAGTCTCGCGCAAGATCTGTGACTTGATCGAGAGTTGGTTCTCGTAAGAGGTGTGCTGATAATGGCAGCCGCCGCAATGTAGGAAATAAGGACAGGGAGGCTCCGTGCGTTCTTGCGAAGGCCTGAGAATCTTTTCAGCGCGGGCGCGCACGAAGCCAGGCTTCTGTTCGGTAGGTGTGACCTCCACTTGCTCCGCGGGTAGCACGAAGGGAACGAAGACGGTCTTGCCGCGGCCGGAGCCGTCGGGCGGCAAGTGGGCGAGGCCGTCCCCGCCGTAAATCATTTTTTCAATCGTGAGTTTCATCCACTACCAGACTACATGTAGAAGAGGCTGAGGCGAGGCACGCCGTGTTTTTCCAGCAGGCGCTTGTGGACGAACTGTTTCTGCAGCTGCTCGATCTGAGAGGAGGGCATCTTGCTACGGTAAGGAGCCATCGCGGCGTCGGCTTCACGGCGGACCTGGACTAACTCTTCGTCGGATGTCGCTGCGAAGAGAGCAGCGAACAGCTTTTCTTCCATAACCGTGAGCTTGCGCTCAAGGTCTTCCATATTGGGGGATGGCTCAGCGAGCTCACTCGCGGCAGCGTTCAGGTTCTCGGCTGCACTTTTCGCGCCGGGAATCGAGAGCTTGGCGATGGCCACGGCGTTTTTCTGTAAGAAGCTGCGAACATCCTCGATGCGCAGCGAGCCTGAATCAGCGGGCTTCGTTGGGGCGGCTCCGATGGCAGCTTCTTTCATGTCCTCAGCCGCAGACAACACTCCCTGCGAGCAGTAGGCGAGACTGTTCACCTTTTTTGATTTGGACGGACGGCGGTCGTATTTGTCAAAGGTTTCATCGATGCCGCGGAGTGCGGCCTCGAGAGGAATGCCGGCGTCTTTCCAGGTTTCGATGAGTGCCCAGTCGAGGGTTGAGAGAAGGAGCGCGGATCCACGACGCTTCTGGAAGTGCTCTTCGATCTCGGTAAAGTAATTGAAATAATTTTCCACGATCAAACCCAAATGTTTTCACCGCGGAGGCATGGAGTCGCGGAGAAAAAACAGGTACTTTCAGAAATCAGGGTCAAAGCCAAATCTGATCCACGCTATTTCTTTTGGTTGCGGTCCCAGATGATGCGCAGGCCTTCGAGCGTGAGCAGATCATCAACGGCAGAGATGTACTTGGAGCCACCGGAGATAAGCTCAGCGAGGCCGCCGGTCGCGATCACTTTCGTCTGCTTCCCCATCTCACTCAGCAGGCGCTCGAGGATACCGTCGACTAGGCCAAGATATCCGAAGTAGAGGCCGGACTGAATGCTGCCGACCGTCGTCGCACCGATCACGCGATCGGGCTTGCGGACGTCAATTCTGGGAAGACGCGCGGTGCGCTCGAACAGTGCCTCTGCGCTGATGCCGAGGCCCGGCGCGATGACGCCGCCAAGGTACTCGCCGTTTTTCGAGATGGCATCGAAGGTGGTTGCGGTGCCAAAGTCCACCACGATGCAAGGCCCGCCATGCTTCTCGAAAGCGGCTACGCCGTTCACGATGCGGTCGGCGCCGACTTCGGCGGGGTTCTCGTACTTCACAGGCATGCCGGTCTTAACGCCGGGCTCTACGAAGAGCGGCTTCACCTTGAAATATTTTTCGCAGACCTCGCGCAAAGTCGAATCGATGGGCGGCACGACAGAGGAGATGATGATGCCGCGAACTTGTTTGGCATCCATTGCGTCCATGGAAAACAGGTTGCGGAAGAGAACGCCGTACTCGTCGACGGTCTGCGTCTTGGCTGTCGAGACGCGCCAATTAGCGCGCAGCTCGGCCTTGTCGTAAAGGCCGAGCACCGTGTTGGTGTTGCCAACGTCGAGGACTAGCAGCATTTATTGTTTTGCCGAACGGGATTCCTGCAGCTTACGGGACTTCTCTTCCACGCCCTTTGCCAGCTTCTCTTTGTGCGCCTTCATTTTGTTCGCCATCTCAGCATCGCTGAGGGCGATAATCTGCGCGGCCAGGATAGCGGCGTTGGTAGCACCGGCTTTACCGATAGCAACGGTCGCAACGGGAATGCCAGCAGGCATCTGCACGGTGGCGAGAAGTGAATCCATTCCTTGCAAGGAAGTTGAGGGAATCGGCACGCCGATCACGGGCAGTGTGGTCTCGGCGGCGATCACGCCAGCCAAGTGCGCGGCGCCTCCGGCAGCGGCAATGATGACCTTGATTCCGCGTCCGGCAGCTTCACTCGCGAACTTAGAGGTCTTGCGCGGGGCGCGGTGGGCGGATGTGACATCAATCTCGTAGGCAATGCCGAAGCCCTCGAGCGACTTGGCACATTCATTCATGATCTCGAGGTCCGAATCCGAACCCATGACGATTGAAACTAGCGGCTTGCTCAAGCTATCTCTCCTATTTTTTTACTAGCGCTCGCGCGCCGATGTCTTTGCGGTAATACATTCCTTCGAAGTTGATCTTTGCGGCAGCTTCATACGCGCGATCAAGCGCCACACCGAGGTCACCCGCGCGCGCGCTGACTCCGAGCACGCGTCCGCCAGAGGTGATGAAGTCGTTGCCGCGCTTGCTGGTTCCCGCGTGGAAGACCTTCACGCCCTCGACCTGCCCAGCTTCCTTCAATCCCGTGATGACTTTTCCAGTCTCGAAGACGTCAGGGTACCCGCCTGACGCAATCACCACGCAGGCGGTCGCGTCGGTAGACCACTTGAAGTCGCCATCGCTCACGCGTCCATCCACGGATGCTTCGAATGGGTCGAGAAGGTCGCTTTCCAAACGCATGAGGATAGGCTGGGTCTCGGGATCACCGAAGCGGCAGTTGAATTCGAGCACCATTGGGCCGCGCGCGGTCATCATGAGACCGCAATAGAGGATGCCGCGATACTCCATCTCTTCGGCTTTCATGCCCGCGACCACCGGCTTGGCGATGTGGGTGATGAGCCAGTCGCGCATTTGCGCGTCCAGTAAGGAATCGGTGGAGTACGCGCCCATGCCGCCCGTATTCGCCCCGGTGTCGCCGTGGCCGATGCGCTTATGGTCCTGCGCGGCGACGAGAGGGGCGACGCGCTCGCCATCCGAGAGAACGAGGAACGAAACCTCTTCGCCTTCCAAAAATTCTTCCAGCACTACGCGGCTGCCCGCTCCGGCAAGGACCTTGCCGCTCAACATCTCTTCAGCAGTTTGCGCGGCCTCTTCGCGCGTCTGCGTGATGACGACCCCTTTGCCGGCAGCGAGTCCGTCGGCTTTGACTACGAGCGGTGTCTTAAAGAGCGGGAGCGCGGAGTTTACGTCCTCCATGCTGAGGCAGACCGCGTAATGCGGCGTGGGAATGTTCTGCCGCCGCATGAACTCTTTTGCAAAGCTCTTACTGCTTTCAAGCTGCGCAGCGGCTTTCGTGGGGCCGAAGATACGCAGACCGCGTCGCTGGAACTCATCTACGATGCCGAGATTGAGCGGGATCTCGGGCCCGACAATGGTGAGATCGACACCGAGCTTTTGCGCGAGCGCTACGAGAGCCGAGATATCTTTCGGGTCGCTCGGGAGGCAGGTGGCTTCTTCCGCTATGCCACCATTTCCCGGAGTGCAGATGAGCTCGGTCACGCGCGGCGACTGCCGCAGCTTCCACACGATTGCGTGCTCGCGACCGCCCCCGCCGATGACCAGAACTTTCATGGAGGTATGAGTATAAAGGAACGGCGTAGGCGGTATGGTTGCGAGTTCCAGTAAACTGGAACGCTCGCAACACCGCTCACAACCATGAAACCAGAAACCAGCCCGTGGCGACTGGAAGCGCTCACACCGAGCCTTCCCGAGGTGCATCGCTCGCTTGCCGTGCCAAGAACGGCGAGCTTCTGGCGCAAGATGGTCGCGTTCGCCGGACCGGGATTCCTGGTCGCGGTGGGATACATGGATCCGGGGAACTGGGCGACGGACCTAGCGGCAGGATCGAAGTACAACTACTCGCTGCTCAGCGTGATCATGCTGTCGAACTTGATGGCGGTGCTGCTGCAAAGCCTGGCGGTGAAGCTGGGAGTTGTGACTGGCCGCGACCTGGCGCAGGCGTGCCGCGACCACTACAGCAAGCCGGTATCGTTCGTACTTTGGATCGGATGCGAGATCGCGATCGCAGCGTGTGATCTCGCGGAAGTGATAGGCACTGCGATCGCGTTGCAGTTACTGTTTCATATTCCTTTGCTGATCGGCGTCTGCCTGACGGCGCTCGACGTTTTGATCATCCTCTTCCTGCAGAGCCGCGGCTTCCGCTATATCGAGGCGCTGGTGATCTCGCTCATTGGCGTGATCGCATTCTGCTTCACGCTGGAGATCATCTTCTCGCGTCCAGAGCTTGCGGGTATCGCGCGCGGATTCTTCGTTCCGTCGAGCAACATCCTTAGTGATCCCGGCATGCTGTACATCGCGATCGGAATCCTGGGCGCGACGGTGATGCCGCACAATCTTTATCTGCATTCCTCCGTGGTGCAGACGCGCAATTATGAACGCACGCCCGAGGGAAAGCGCGAGGCGATCAAGTTCAGCAACATTGATACCGCTGTGGCTCTGACACTCGCGCTGTTCGTGAATGCCGCGATATTAATCGTCTCGGCGGCAACGTTCTACCGAACGGGACACGGCGAGGTGGCGGAGATCGGAGACGCCCACAAACTGCTGACACCGCTGCTCGGAGTAACCGGCGCGAGCACCTTGTTCGCGTTCGCGCTGCTCGCGTCCGGACAAAACTCCACGTTAACCGGAACCCTTGCGGGGCAGATCGTGATGGAAGGCTTCTTGAACCTGCGGCTCAAGCCCTGGCTACGCCGGCTGATCACGCGGCTGGTGGCGATCGTGCCGGCCATCATCGTGACGGCATGGTACGGCTCGCGCGGGACCGCCAAGCTGCTGATCCTCAGCCAGGTAGTCCTGTCGATGCAGCTGAGTTTTGCGGTTTTTCCGCTGGTTCTGTTCACCAGCGACAAGCGAAAGATGGGCGAGTTCGTGAACGCGCGCTGGATGCAGGCGCTCGCCTGGACGACTGCGGTTTTGATCGCGGTACTGAACGCGTGGCTGCTGGTCCAGATTTTCCGCGGCTGGACAGCGTAAAATAGAAGGTTTCGCGAGGAGCCTTCAGCATGGATAGTTTTGCCAGCCGTTCCACGTTGCGCGTCGGAAGCAAAGAATACGAGATTTACCGCCTGGATGTTCTGGAAAAAGCCGGGCTGAAGATCGGTAATTTGCCGTATTCGCTGCGCATCCTGCTGGAGAATCTGCTGCGGAATGAGGGCAAGTCGGTCTCTTCCGAGGACATTCGTGCTCTCGCCAACTGGGACGCCAAAGCCGCACCATTCAAAGAAATCGCATTCATGCCGGCGCGCGTGCTGATGCAGGACTTCACCGGCGTGCCCGCCATCGTTGACCTCGCCGCGATGCGCGATGCGATGAAATCGCTCGGCGGCGATCCCACGAAGATCAATCCGCTGCTGCCGGCGGAACTTGTGATCGACCACTCCGTGCAGGTGGATGAGTTCGGAACGCAGCACTCGCTCCAGATCAATGCTGACTTGGAATTTCTGCGCAATCGTGAGCGCTACGAGTTCTTGCGGTGGGGTCAGAGCGCCTTCCGAAACCTGGCGATCGTCCCGCCGGACATGGGCATCGTTCATCAGATCAATCTGGAATACCTGGCGCGCGTAGTGTTCGTTGCGCCAGCGGAAGGTGGAAAGCCCGCGCGTGCATATCCGGACACCTTGGTCGGAACGGATTCGCACACCACGATGGTCAACGGACTCGGCGTGCTGGGTTGGGGCGTCGGCGGTATTGAGGCGGAGGCGGCGATGCTCGGCCAGCCTGTCTCCATGCTGATCCCGCAGGTGGTCGGATTCAAGCTCACTGGAAACCTGCGTGAAGGTTCCACCGCGACCGATCTAGTACTGACCGTGACCGAGATGCTGCGCAAAGTGGGCGTGGTCGGGAAATTTGTGGAGTACTACGGGCCCGGGCTGAAAAACTTGCCGCTCGCGGATCGCGCGACGATTGCGAACATGTCTCCGGAGTACGGCGCTACATGCGGCATCTTCCCCGTGGACGCGGAGACGTTGCGTTATCTGAGACTCAGCGGGCGCAGCGAAGAGCAGATCGCGCTGGTCGAAGCTTACTGCCGAGCGCAGGGAATGTTCCACGACGAGAACACGCGCGAGGCGACCTACTCGGAACTGGTGGAGCTGGACCTTGCGACGGTCGAGCCCAGTATCGCCGGACCGAAGAGGCCACAGGATCGTGTGCCGTTATCGGCTGCCCCGCAATCGTTCGCGCAAGCATTGCCTACGCTCATCAAGCCGGGAAAAGCACCTGATAAGCAGGTCGAGCGCCTGAAGGGCGAAGGTGGCGGAGGAACCGCGGTCGGCACGGGCGACGTGGAGCATGCGCCTGCCGCCGCTAAGACTGTCGTCGCCGAGATGGAGCGCGACCTGAAGCATGGCGACGTTGTCATTGCTGCGATCACCAGTTGCACCAACACTTCGAACCCTTCGGTGATGATCGCTGCCGGATTGTTGGCGAAAAAAGCCGTGGAAAAGGGATTGACGGTTCCGCCGCATGTGAAGACTTCGCTTGCGCCGGGATCGCGCGTGGTCACCGACTACTATCGCGAGTCCGGACTCGACACTTACCTCGACAAGCTGCGCTTCAACACCGTCGGGTACGGCTGCACGACCTGCATCGGAAACTCCGGGCCGCTGCCGGCAGAGATTACGCAGGAGATCGCCGAGCACGATCTTGTAGTTACGTCGGTGCTGTCAGGCAATCGCAATTTTGAAGGACGCATCAACTCTGACGTGCGAGCAAACTACCTGATGTCGCCACCGCTGGTGGTTGCGTACGCGCTTGCAGGGACGATCGAAAAAAATCTGCTGCACGATCCGATCGGGGAAGGTAGCAACGGCAAGCCCGTCTACCTGCGCGACATATGGCCCACGCAGAAGGAAGTTGACGACACACTGAAGAAGGCCATCAACTCGGGCATGTACACCAAGAACTACGAGACGATCTTCGAAGGCGACGCGCACTGGAAGGGAATGAAGGTCGAAGGCGGCGAGACGTTCGCGTGGAGCGACAAATCCACGTACATCCGGCGGGCGCCGTATTTCGACAACATGCCGAAGACGCCGCAGCCCGCGACCGACATCAAGGGCGCACGCGTTCTTGCAAAGCTGGGACACAGCGTGACCACCGACCACATCTCGCCCGCAGGTTCGATCAAAGCGGATGGGCCAGCCGGAAAATATCTGCTCGGACTCGGCGTTAATAAACCTGATTTCAATTCCTACGGCTCGCGGCGAGGAAATCATGAGGTCATGGTGCGCGGAACATTCGCGAACGTCCGGCTGAAGAACAAGATCGCTCCGGGAACCGAAGGCGGAGTCACGCGGCATCTGCCGGATGGCGAAGGCATGTCCATCTTCGACGCGGCGGAAAAATATCGCGCCCAGGGCGTGCCCACCGTAGTGCTCGCGGGTAAAGAGTACGGATCGGGCTCGTCCCGCGACTGGGCCGGGAAAGGTCCGGCGCTGCTCGGCGTGCGCGCAGTGATCGCGGAAAGCTACGAGCGCATCCATCGCTCAAACCTAGTCGGTATGGGGGTGCTGCCGCTGCAATTCCTCCACGACGAAGATCCCGATACGCTCGGACTCACGGGGGAAGAGACCTACGACATCATCGGAATCGCCGACATCATCAACGCGCCTACCTTCAAGGCTGGACAAAAAATTAAGGTGACGGCGCACGGTCCCAAGGGTGAGAAGGTTGAGTTCCACGCGCTGGTTCGCATTGATACTCCGCAAGAGGCGCTCTATTACCGCCATGGCGGGATCCTGCAGTTCGTTTTGCGGCAACTGCTCGCCGGAAAAGACGCGAGTGCGACGGCAGGCGGCGGAGTGAGCACGGTCGCAGATGCTAGGACGGGAAGCTCAGTCACGTAGGAAGGACGATGGTGTGATTGCGCGAGTAAGTACGATTGTGTGATTGTGTGAAGGATGAAGTAAGAGCTCGCGGAAAAAATGTTTTGAGAATTAACTTCACACATCGGAGTTCACACGATCGGACTTTGTTCTGGTTCTTTCTCTCCTCTAAATACCCGCGAGACGCCGCGCACCAGGCGGCGCATTGGCAGCTCGCCTTTTTCATCGCACAGAAAAATCTCTCCCAGTCGCGAGCTGCGGAAGAACCAGCGCTTCAGCAGCGCGATGTGCTCGGTGAGTTCGGTCGCGGAGTTGGATTTCGCTGGCGGGATCTCGGTGATCGCCGCCGAGAGGCGCGATTCCATGGATTGCGACTTGGCGGAAGCGGCTTGCTCGATCGCAAAGGCGGCGGGCGGAGTGATCATTCCTTTGGTGATCCGCAGCAGCGCGACGGAGTTTGGCTCGGCGCTGGTCTGAACCATCACTCCGTTCAATCTTTCAATGGGCCGCGCAAGCTCCGGCAGCAGATGCGCGACCGGCGCTAGCTTTTCCATCCGCGCGTGGATGGCGGCGGCGTTCTCGAATTCCATCGTCGCGCTGGCGGCGTCCCGCTGGGTTTCCATTTCGCGGCGGAGCGTCGCTCCGCCCGAATCCAAGTAGCTCTGCACCCGGCCGACTTCGATTTCGTAGGCCTCGTCTGTGCAGCCTTTGAAGCAGGGAGCGAGACACATCTTCATCTCCGAGTACATGCAGCCGGGGAAAGCGGGGTCGGGATTCAGGTCGAAGTCGCAGCGGCGCATCTTGAAGAAGTCGAGGGAGCCGTTGAGGAATTTTTCAGCGGCCGCTCGCGAAGCGAACGGCCCATAGTAGATGGATCTCCCGTTCAGCCGGCCGATCTTGCGCGTAATGTAAGCGCGAGGATAGGCGTTATCGAGATTCAAGCGGATGAGCGGGGCAGGACGAAGCTTGAGGCGCTCGCGGTAGTCGCCGGGGAAGATCTCGCGCAGAGTGCGGTAGAGCAGGAAACGGCTCTCGAAATCCGAGCCGGTGATGGAGTATTCGATGGTGCGTGTCTGCGCGCGCAGGTTGAGACGCTTGCTGCCTTCCTCGGCGGGGCCGAGAAGGCGCATCAGGCGCTGCTTCAGGTTCGCGGATTTGGCGACGTAGGGCTCGGCGCCCTCTTCGCCGCGAAGGATGAAGACGCCCGATCTTGCTGGCAGACCCTCAAGGGCCTCTGGGGTGAACTGAAGCGTCTCTCTCAGCACAGGTTCATTTTTTCACCACGCAGACACGGAGTCCACGGAGAAAAGGGCATTCTTCGATGATCAGAGTCAAAAGATTGAACCACAGAGGACGCGGAGGAACACAGAGGGAAAGCTTTTAACCGCAGAGGACGCAGAGAGAAGCAGGTCCCTCGTCCGCCATGGCGGACGAGGGGTGAGAAATCAAAATTAAAACTGGGTACTGAGTACTGGGTACCGGGTACTGTCTAACGCGTTGCGCCGCTGCGCATCTTCTGGCGGACGTCTTCGCCTTCGATGTGGACGATGCGGCACATCTCATGCAGCCGCGAGCGCATGCGCTCCCCGATGCGGTCGCCCAGGGTTTCGTCGCGCGTGGCGCGCGAGGTGAGGTCGCGTCCGGCGGTGGCCGCGGGCGGATGGTCGGCGAAGTTGGTGGTGATGATGGTGGTGAGCTTGTCGTTGTAGCGCGTGTTCAGGATGTGCGAGACCGTGTCCCAAACCCACTCGGTGGGTTTCACCGCGCCCAGTTCGTCGAGCACGAGGAGTTCGGTCTCGAAGACGGGGCGGAGCACGTCCATCTCGGTGACCTGAACGGATGCGTTGTAGGAGTTCTGCACCTGCTTCAGCAACTCGCGGTAATCGTAGAAGAGCCCGGGGATGCCTTTGCGCAGGATAAGCTCGCGCAGGATGCTGACCGCGATGTGCGTCTTGCCGACGCCGATGGGCCCGATCAACATGAGGCCGGTCTTCTCGAGCGGATACTCCGCGACGAATTTCTTGGCGGTCGCGAGCGCCTGGTCGCGCTTGTCGCGTCCGATGCCTCCGAGCTCGGGGTGGTAGCTATCGAACTCGCAGTGCTCGTAACGCGAAGGGATGCGCGACTGCTTCATCAGGCGCGACGAGCGGGACTGGATGGTGCAATCGCAGCGCGTAACGGATTTTGCGGCGCCGTTGGCGACGGACTTCCAGCCTGAGCCCTGGCAGATATTGCAAACCGTGGATGAGGAGGTCACTCGATGGAATCCTGAAGAATATTAGGCTGGTAGTGCGACTCTACTATGCTGCCCCAAGCGGGGGCAAGGGGAAGAGTTCCATCCTTTCGCAGAAAGCGCTAAAGGACGGCATCCTGCCGAAGGCCGCGTGCGGATTGGGGAAAAATTGTGGAAAGAGGAGCGATTCGGCGTTTCCGTGATGGAGGTTGGCGCTCGGCGCTGATCCTTCAAGTGCTCAAATAAATGCTCGTGTCGGTTCTTAAACAAATTTTGGCGCCTCTGGCGGCAGCCGTGAATGGCGGCGGAATGGTTTGGCCGAGTTCGTCCAAAGGGAAGACGGCAGTCCGGCTCTGGTCACCTGCAAGGCCTTGCCTGAATAGTTCTCCAGGGACGTAAGCTTTGGAGCAAATCGCCGCCCCATTGCTTATGGCGAAGGAGCGAGTTGGGCCGAGTTTTTTAGGCGGGAGCTGCAACTCAAACCCGCGAAGGCACACGAGGGGAAAATCTGCGTAGTAGCAAAGCCAAACCTCATCGTCGCTAATAACATTCAGGGCGTAGCAGTCGTCGATGAAGGCCAGCTGTTGGCTCTCAGCCAAATCAGAATATCGGAACACGGGTGTGCCACTTGAATCGAAGCAGATCAGCCCAGCGCCGCCAATGCCAAGACCGAAAACGCCTTCGTCAAAGTAGCTAACCCAAATTTGACCGTTTGCTGTCGTTTGCAGGTCCTGACTTCCATCGCCCAGATCGAAAATTCTGTTAGTCAGTTTGCCCGATGCGTTATGGAATGCGGTATATCCGCCGCGAGCATCACCCAGCAGCCAACCATCTTCGTACCTCTGAACGTGCGCGGTCACCAGACTTCTAGAATCTTCAAACGTGAGTTGCATGCGGCGGGTTCCCTCCCAGTAGAGGGCGTGATGCGCGGTCGGTTTCGAATTCAACCAAGGAATCACTGCATCCATGTC
>JBJMGI010000066.1:0-4508 GCA_045807945.1 Terriglobales bacterium
GCACGAAGCGGGTTGTCGCAGCTGTTCTGATAGCGGCTGTTCCGCCACTTCTAGTGAAGACCGCTTCCAATCCGGAAGGGGTCCCGATGGAACTGTTTGACGAAGGGCGACGCAGTCTTGCTAAAGATCGCTCGCAGTACTACAAGGACTTCGCCACACCGTTCTATGGCGCCAATCGGTCCGATTCCAAAGTCTCGCAGGGAATGCTGGACCAGTTCTGGCTCTGGAGCATGCAGGCCGGCCTGAAGAACTCCTATGACAGCATCAAGGCGTTCTCCGAAACCGATTTTACGGAAGACCTGAAGAAGTTCGATGTTCCAACGCTGGTCCTACACGGCGAGGACGACCAGGTGGTACCGATCAAGGGTTCAGCGAAGAAGTCGGCCAAGCTCATCAAGGGAGCGCAAGAAATCTACCTTCCGGGCAGGCCTCACGGCCTGACGGCTACCCACGCAGATGATGTCAACGCCGCCCTGCTGGAATTCTTGAAGTCAGTACAACAATCCCGCAAGGCAGCAGCCTGAATCCTTCAACTGCGGCGGGGTCAACCCGACCTCGCCGCGGTTGAGGCTTTGACAATCCGGACCTACTGATCAGCGATCGAAGAGGAACAGAACAATGTCGAATGAAAAGAGTAATAGCGAAAAACCGTCCGTCCACACAGACGATTATTACGAGGCAATCGCCAGCCAAGAGGAGGAGTATCTGGAAGAGAGCGTGGAAAAACTTCGCGAACGCGAACTTTTGATCTCCGAAGCGACGGCTACCAATGTTCGCCGAGCCGAGGCCCATGCTGGGGTAGATATAGAGCACGCGGAGGAAGAACTTATCGCCGGCGATGCGGATGATCCTCCACTCAGCGACGATGGGGTTGAGACCATGCTTAAAAAAGCGTCGAGCGGTTAGAGGCTCCAAGCCGTTAGAATCTCTGAGTTGCGGCGAAGGAACAATGCTTCCAAACACCCAGCCCACGGATCGCGGTGAGGAACAGCTCGCGGCCTCTCGTTTGGAATCATTTTCGGACGGGGTGATCGCCGTCATCATCACCATTATGGTGCTGGAGTTCAAAGTGCCACGGGAACCCGGCCCCAAGGCATTCATCAGTGCCGTTGCCCCGACGCTGGCTGTGTATCTTCTCTCTTTTACTTACACCGGGATCTACTGGATCAATCACAATCATCTCGTGCATCGCCTGAAGCACGTCGATGCTCCGATTCTTTATGCGAATCTCCTTTTGCTTTTTTGCTTGTCGCTCCTCCCGTTCGCGACCAGCTACGTACTGAGTGAGAATCTCAATTCGTTTTCGATAGTGGTCTATGCGGGTGAACTCTTCTTGAGCGGTTTGGCGTTCGTCGTTCTCTCCGCCTCCATCACTCGACATTTCCATCGCACCGGCAGCTCAAATCCAGCCAGGCTCGCGACGCAGAAGGCAGAGGCACGTAAAAGCTTTGTGAGCCTCGGCCTCTATGTACTCGCGGCACCGCTCGCCTACTGGCATCCATTGGTTGCCGTAGGCGCCCTTGCAGCGGGCACGCTGCTATGGATCGTTCCCGGATTCATGCTTCCGGGTGGCGGGCATGAGAGGGCCGATTGAATATGACAAGGGCCGTGAAAGAATGGACGGACGGGCAGATTTGAACTGCCGAACTGCTCGCCTTTCAGGCTCGCCCCTCGCAGGCTTTCATTTTGCGCTCGCCAGCTCGCGCTGAGAAAGTTGGGATGCTCGTGTCGGCAGTTCCCGAGACCGAAACTGTTTCAGATGTTTGAAAGGTAAGAAGATTATTGGTCGGGACGGGCAGATTTGAACTGCCGACCCCTCGCACCCCAAGCGAGTGCTCTACCAGGCTGAGCCACGTCCCGACGCAGTTGGAAACATTGACGCCGCTAGGCAGCGGCGTTGGGGTAGCTACATTTTACAACAGTGGCGGCGAGGGCCGATATCTGCTGATCCAAAGCAACACCCGAGGCATGGCCCCTCGACTTCGCCACCGCAGGGGGCTCCGCTCGGGGTGACAACTTAAAGATCAGCGCTGCCTCCTGCCTCCTACCTCCGGGTTTTATGCCGCTTTTGCGCGCGGCTCGGCTCCGGCTCGACTACCGCAAACTGCAATTTTCGCTGCAGGCGGTCAATGCGGTCGAGCAGAACGCGCAGGCGCTGCCCGATCGCGTAGGTCTTGCGCGTGCGCTCGCCGATGATCTGGCGCGTGTTCTCGCGATAGGTGTAGCGATCGTCGGTCAGCGACGCGAGCGGCACCAGTCCTTCGATAAACAGGTCTTCGAGTTCGACGAAGAAGCCGAACTTGGTCACGCTGACGATTAGGGCGGCGAACTCTTCGCCGACCCGGTCGCGCATGAAGGTGAGCTTCTTCCACTCCATCAGCTCGCGTTCGGCTTCGTCGGCGCGGCGCTCGGTGTCGCTCGAGGTGTCGGCGATCGGATGCAGCTCCGTTAGCGGGATGATCTCGACGCGCGGGCGCTCGTCTTCATCGTGTGATTTCTTTTTGCGCGAGGGCTTCGGTCCGTCCCAGGGTGACGCGCCATCGCCCGAATGCTTTTGACCCTGCTTCGAGTGCCCCGATTCTCCGTCGGCGAGCACGCCTTTGAGGATGCGGTGGACGATCAGGTCCGGATAGCGCCGGATCGGCGAAGTGAAATGTGTATACGTGGGCGCCGCGAGCGCGAAATGGCCTTCGTTCCTCTCCGAGTAGCGCGCTTGCTTAAGCGAGCGCAGCATCAGGAACGAAAGGATGCGCTCCTCAGGCGTACCCGCGATCTTAGCCGTCAGCTTCTGGTACATCCGCGGGGTGATGTGCACTTCTTTCGGGATCTCGATCTGCTGCGGATTGCGTCCGCTGCCGTGGCGCTGGCGTTTTTCGGAGCGCATGGTCACGCGCTGGATCGGAAGCGCACCGACGCCCAGTGAATATCCGAAGGTCGCGGCGATGGTCTCGAAGTCGTAGACGCGTTTGGCGTCGGGGGGCTCGTGGATGCGGTAGAGCGAGGCAACTCCCCGATGTTCTAGATATTCCGCAACGCACTCATTCGCTGCCAGCATGAATTCTTCAATAAGGCGGTGCGCGAACAGGCGTTCGGATTTCGTGACGCCCTGCATAGCACCGAGCTCATCGAACTCAATGATCGGCTCGGGCAGGTCGAAATCGATGGAGCCGCGGCGTTTGCGTTTGCGGTTCAGTATCTGCGCCAGCTCCTGCATCCTCTCGAACTCGGGGACGAGCGCGGAGTAGCGTTGCCGCAGGGCTTTATCCCCGTCAAGCACGCCTTGGACGCCGGTGTAAGTCATGCGCTCCGCGGAGCGGATCACGCCCTGCGAAATCTCGTAGCCCACGATCTCGCCCTGGTGATCGATTTCCATCACGCACGACATCACCAGCCGCTCGACTTGCGGACGCAGGCTGCAAATGTCGGTCGAGAGCTCCATCGGCAGCATGGGAACGGCGCGGTCGGGGAAGTAGACGCTGGTGCCGCGCATTCGCGCTTCGCGGTCGATGGCCGAATCTTCCGTCACGTAGTGGGCGACGTCGGCAATGTGCACCTGCAACTGGAAATTTCCATTCGGCAGATTTATGGCGCGGACAGCGTCGTCGAAATCGCGCGCGGTCTCGCCGTCTATGGTGACAATGGGTTGCGAGCGCCAGTCTTTGCGGCGCGCCATCTCGCTCTGGTTGATGATGTGGCTGAACGTTTCCGCCTCTTCCAGCACCCGCGCCGGAAAGGCGTGCGGGATATGGTGCTTGCGGATGATGATCTCGACGTCCACGCCGAAATCGTCCTCGTATCCGAGCACCTCGACGACGCGCCCGCGCGGGTTCTGCGTAGGCGAGGGCCAGTCGGTGATCTCGACGTCAACGACGACGTTCTCGAGATCAGCAAACTGGGTGCGCTTAGCTTCGCGCCCGATCACGCGATGGCGCGATTCTTCGTCCTCGGCCGGCGGCTTCGCGCGCGGCTTCTCCGCGCCGGCGGGAATGATCACGTCTTGCGAAATCTTCTCGTCTATCGGGCGAACGTAGTTGTACTTCGAACCGTAATGAAAGGTTCCGACGACGGTCGAGTGCGCGCGTCCGGCAATTTTGACGATGCGGCCTTCCATGCGGCCGCTGTCGCGTCCGGGAACAAGGTCCACGATGACGCGGTCGCCATGCATGGCCGCGCCGATCGCGGGCGGGGGAATAAAGATGTCGCCCTCCATTCGCTCGGCCAGAGCCGGGTCATCGGGAATCACGAAGCCGAAGCCGTCGCGGTGCATGCTCAAGCGTCCGGAGGCTTGATTCTTTCCTAACCCCTGCGCAGCGGATTTAGCTTTTTGCGGGATGGCAAAGCGGTCGTCGGGGGCGTGGATGAGCGAACCGGAGGCCACTAAAGACCTTAGCTGCGTGGCGAGCTGGTTCCGGGCCGCTCCGCGCAGGCCGAACTCGCGGACCAATTGCTTCAAAGTCGCAGCCCGCTTGGGTTGCTGCGATATCTTGTGCATGATCTGCTGTTCGGAA
>JBJMGI010000067.1:0-52937 GCA_045807945.1 Terriglobales bacterium
CAGGCGATGGATGAGCAGCGCGTCTTCCATAGATTGTCGGGTCGCCGGAGATTATAGGCTTCGGAGCAGCGAGTCTGTGATGTATGTCACAGGATCGTCCACAACCGCTTCCACCAGCCCGGCACCGAGCGCCTGCTGAGCGTTCAGTTTTTCCGCCGCCACGAACATTTGCATCGCGCGACCTTTGCCAACGACCCGGGGCAGGCGCTGCGTGCCGCCCCATCCGGTCATCAGTCCCAAGGCTGCTCCACGGTGTGCAAAGATCGCATTCGGCGCGCAGATGCGACGATGGCATGCCAGTGCGAGATCGAGTCCGCCACCCATGCAGTAGCCTTCAATCGCAGCAAAGGTCGGCGCAGGAAAGCTTGCGACTGTA
This sequence comes from Terriglobales bacterium, assembly GCA_045807945.1. Taxonomy (GTDB): domain Bacteria; phylum Acidobacteriota; class Terriglobia; order Terriglobales; family Acidobacteriaceae; genus CAVQGF01. The sequence goes on from JBJMGI010000067.1 coordinate 377, forward strand.
TGCATCAGCCGCTGCCCAGATTTTGTAAATTCGAGCGCGTCCGGAGCGGCGAGTGTGGCAATCTCGTTGAGGTCGCCTCCGGCGGAGAAGAAATGCTGATTGCCGGTGATGATGAGAGGCTGAGGATCGACTCGCTCGGCGAGTTCCTCGATCTTCGAAGTCAGTTCGCGGACTGTGTTGAATGTCAGCCGGTTGGTGTTGTCAGAAGAAGTTAATCGAAGGAGTGTGTGAGTACCAAAATCGTCGCTGGCGAATGGCAGCCCGCGACTGGCCACGTTACTACGCGGCAGCGCCGCCGCCGGTCTTCACGTTTTCACGAATGAACGTAACGATATCGTCCATCGGGGTCCCGGGGCCAAAAATCGCCGCAACGCCGGCTTTCTTGAGTCCGGCGATGTCCTGCTCGGGGATGGTACCGCCGAGCAGCAGAAGCACGTCATCCATCTTGTTCTGCTTCAATAGGTCCATCACGCGCGGCACGATGGCATTATGCGCGCCCGAAAGAATAGAGAGTCCGATCACGTTCACGTCCTCCTGCAGCGACGCGTTCACGATCATCTCCGGCGTCTGCCGCAGTCCGGTGTAGATCACTTCCATGCCGGCGTCGCGCAGCGCGCGCGCGATCACCTTAGCGCCGCGATCATGACCATCGAGGCCGGGCTTCGCCACCAGGACGCGGATTTTATTTTGCGAGACCAAGTTATTTTCCGTTTCTCTTCTGCTGCATGTAGCGGTCGAAGTCGTCCCAATCGAGCTTCACGATATTGTGCTTCTTGCGCGAGCGCCACTCCAGCGCTCCATGGCTCACGTACAGGGTGCCGATCAGTTGACTATCTTTGCGGCGCTCTTTGCCGTAGATCTTGAATTCCACATCGGAGCGGCCCAGATCGCGATACGGGACTGTGAATCTCACGGAATGGTTCGCCATTCCTGCCTCCGCGCTACTGCATTAAGAATACAACAGCGCTGCAAGCATTCTTAACGTGAAACTTAAAGTTAGAGTTCAATCGGCGCGTCGAGGCTGCGCCACAGATACCAGCACGCGACCGAGCGATACGGGGACCAGCTCTTCGCGATCTTGTCGATGTGCGGCGGCTTCAGCTTGCGCTTGCGGTAATGCTTTTTGATGGCCGAGTTGATGCCGAAATCAACGTGCGGCATCACGTCCGGACGCCGTAGCGCGAACATCAAGAACATCTGCGCCGTCCAGCGGCCGATGCCTTTCACACGCGTTAGGTGCTCGATGATGTCTTCGTCCGACATCTCAGGAAGCTTTTCGAAATCGATCTCGCCGCTTTGGGTGAGTTCAGCGAGGCTGCGGATATACGAAAGCTTCTGCTTCGATAGCCCAACGGCACGCATCTGTGCGTCGCTGAGCTTCAGGATAGCGGCAGGTGTCACGTCACCATTGCAGGCAGCTTCCAGGCGGTTGAAGATTGTCCGCGCCGCTGCCCCGGCAAGCTGCTGAAAGACGATTGACCGGGCCAGCGCGCGGAATGTCGGCTCGTGGTACGAAGGTTTGAATGGACCGACCTGCTCGATGATGCGTGCCATCACCGGGTCACAGCTCTTCAAATGCTTCAATGCTTTTTTCACGAAGGATTGATTTTAAACGAGCGAGTGGTCAAAACGAGGCGCGCGCTCGCCATCATTGCTGCGGGACCGGAGCAAGTGGTGCCGGCGCGACATAAATCTGGCAGTCGCGACCGAAATCTAGCTTCTTGCAGATAGGGAAAATGATCTGTTTTCCGTCTATGGTCCATCGCGGCTCGGTGGCACGGCCTTCTGTGTTAGCCACAAGCTGCACGTTCGAGCCGTCGGAATTCATAACGAAGATCTGATAGTTGGAATTCCGGTTGGAGGCGAAAGCGATGCGTTTTCCATCCGGCGACCAGGCCGGCCATCCGTCGAATGACGGATGGCTCGAGAGGTTCACCTCTTTGTTGCCATCTTTGAGGAAAACCTCTGAGTTCATCTCGCCGAGCATTTTGCGAAAAACAATCTTCGTGCCATCCGGCGACCAGGATGGATACGTATTCGTCCCGCCCGTGATGAGCGTCTTGAGCTGCTTGGTATGGATGTCGATACTGTAGACGCTGGCATCGTTCTTCTTCGGCGGGTGCAGGTCGTCGTCGGCACAGTAGAGCACGCTCTTGCTATCGGCCGACCAGGTTGGATGAATGGATTCTGCGTTTTCGTCCGTCAGGCGCTCTTCGCCGCTACCATCCACGTTCATGATGTAGACCACGCTATGGCCGTTACGGTCGGATACGAAGGCGATCTTCGACCCATCCGGCGACCATGACGGCGTCTCGTGGTTGGCGGGATCATGCGTGATCTGTCGCTGGTTTTTACCATCCACGTCCATGACAAAGAGCTGGTACTTGCCCTCGACCACGCTGTCGTAGACAAGCTGCTTTCCATCTGGCGAGGGGAACGGATCATCGTTCACGGAATACGTGAGCTGGTAAGCCAGCGCGGGCTTCGATTGTGGGTACGCGAGCCCCACCAGCATTGGAAGCAGCGAAGAGATACACAGCAGCCCTTTCCTCATGGTGTCGTTAGACCGAGCGTGCACACTATTTGTTAGCGGCATCCTTGTTTCGCTTTAGCTTCAAGGCGCTGATTCGGACTGAATAGATCGTTCCAGCTTTTACACGCTTCCCGTTCTCAAAGCGCGTGCGTGTGAAATAGAGAAGTTTCTGATCGGGAGAGAAAGCCGGTGCATATTCATCATCGTCAGTATTTACTGAGGCACCTATGCTTTCTCCCGCCGACCAATGATCGCCATCGCGGAAGCTGATGAAAAGATCATTGTGCTCGCTGACGTGCCGCGCGAAGATCAGAAAGCTCTCGTCCGGTGCGATGAGGGGGTTGTCATCATTGTCAGGCGTATTGATACCGACCAGTCCTTTGGGTTCCTGATATCCTTTTGCGGTTTTCTTCGCGACGTAGATGTCCACCTTCCCCTTGCCGCCTTCGCGGTTAGAGCTGAAGTACAGGTTTCCGTTCCGAGCAGCGGTGGCAAATACCTCGTTGGACTGGGAGTTCACTCCGTGCATTGGCCTCGGTTTGCTCCACCTTCCGTCTGATCGGCGGTCCAAAACGTAGATGTCGAACGTCTTCCCAGCTTCGCCTGTACCCTCAGGCGGCCGATTGGATTCGAAGAAGAGTTGCTTTCCATCAGGGGTGATGAAGGGATCGATGTCGCGGTAGAGCCCTGGCGAAAAGCTGGCCGGCTTCGGTTTGGCCCATTTTCCCTTTATGTTGTGCGACTCCATGATTTGAATGTGCTTGATCTCCGGGTCGGTCTCGCAGAAATAAACGGTGCTTCCATCCGGGGTGAAAGCCGATCCGAACACGGCTCCGCCCGAAATCACACCGGGTGCAAAGACCTGAGCCGATGTTTGTGACTGGGCAACGTTCCACGTCAAAGTTGTGAGGCTAAGAAATAGAAGTAAGCGTATAGACAGATTCACTTCCGAGCTCCTGAGAAAGGATTGACGACAGCCCGGTTATCAACCGGGGCGCACACCTCTAGCAAGAGATTTGGTTCGAAAATGAATATTATGGGTTGGAGATTTAGACGTGGGACGATGTGGCTCTTGCCGTGTCGAGCCTGAGCTGTGGAATCAAGCTTTCCAGCTTCTGCTTCCCGGCGCGTCCGAGAACAATCTCAGCTCCCGGCCGCAGCACCACAGCAAGTCTGCCGCCTCCGATAATCCTAAGCTCCTGGACGCGGTCGACTTGGACGATAGCCGATCGCTGCACACGGACAAATCGTTCCGGATCGAGCTTGCTCTCGATGGCGTTCATTGTTTCCCGCAGAAGATGCGTTCTGCCGTTTACGTGCAACGAAACATAATTCCCGGCGGCCTCGATCCAATCGATCTGCTCCACAGGCAAGGCAAAAATACGTCCTGACTCCCGCAACGTGAAGCTCTCATGGAATGCTCGGTCCTTCCCGGAGGCATTCTCAATGAGTTCGGCAACCTTGTCGCGCAAGTCAGCGGCGAGTTTGGCGTGCCGCAACGAATCGCCGTAAAAAAGCGCTGCTTGGCTTGCTGCGAGGAACACCGCATAAAGAATCACGCTGCGCGCCGGCAAGGTGGCGGCGTAGTAGGTGAAGAGAGCCTCCCGCGGAAGCATTCCGACGCCCGGCAGAAGGTCTAAAGCGATTCGGAAGGGAACAAGCAGCGCGCCGACCAGCACTGCCGCAAGCAAATGGATCGCCAAGGGTCGTATCCAATTCTCACGCGTGAGAGGAAAGCGCTCGCCGAGTCGCCAAAGGACAGGCAGGGAGATGATCCAGAACATGCAAAAGGCGAGGGCCCTGACAATTGCCTTCGAGGCTGATATCTCGTGGCCACCAATGCGATGGCTTAAGAATGTGTTCAGGGCCACGCAGCCGACGGTCAGCAGCCAACCAGCGGCGTACAGGACGATTTTGCGCTTACGGCCCATAAGACGCGAAGCTGTCTAGGTAACGCTGACTTCTTCGTACGTACCGTAAACCTCGCGGAGCGCGTCACAAATCTCGCCCACGGTGCAGTAAGCCTTCACGCAATCGATGATGAACGGCATCGTATTCACGGGAGAGATCTGGCCGTCCTTAGGCGCTACCGGCTCTTGCGCAGCGGCGCGCTTGAGAGCATCTAGATTGCGGCGAACGGCATCATTGCTGCGACTCGACCGGAGCGCTTTGAGCTTCTTGGTCTGGGCCTCTCGGACTTCCTCGCCAATGTAGAGGATGTGTGGCGCTTCCTCTTCGATCATGTAATCGTTTGCGCCCACGATGATCCGCTCCTTGGCCTCAACCGCGCGCTGATATTGATACGAGGCCTCGGCGATCTCCTTCTGCGGATACCCGCGCTCGATCGCTTTCACCATTCCGCCCATCGCGTCCATTTTGTCGAAGTAGTCGAAGGCGCCCTTTTCCATGTCGAGCGTGAGGCGTTCCAGGAAGTAAGAACCGCCCAGCGGATCCACCGTCTGGGTCACTCCGCTCTCGTAGGCGATCACTTGTTGCGTCCGCAGCGCGATGCGTGCCGCTTCTTCGGTAGGAAGCGCGAGCGCCTCGTCATAAGAATCCGTGTGCAGCGACTGCGTTCCGCCCAGCACCGCCGCGAGCGCCTGTATGGCGACACGCGCAATGTTGTTCTTCGGTTGCTGCGCCGTGAGCGAGACGCCCGCTGTCTGCGTGTGGAATCGCATTAACCAGGTACGTGCCTGCTTCGCACCGAAGCGGTCCTTCATCAGGCGATACCAGATCTTGCGCGCGGCGCGATATTTCGCGATCTCTTCGAAGAAATCGTTATGCGCGTTGAAGAAGAAGCTGAGGCGCGGACCGAACTCATCTACGTCGAGACCGCGACGACGAGCCCATTCCACGTACTCCACGCCGTCATAAACGGTGAACGCCAGCTCCTGCAGGGCGGTCGAGCCGGCTTCGCGGATGTGGTATCCGCTTATCGAGACTGTGTTGAACCTGGGCGTGAACTTTGACCCGAACTCGAAGGTGTCTATCACTAGGCGCATGGAAGGCGCCGGCGGATAGATGTATTCCTTCTGCGCGATGTATTCCTTCAGAATGTCATTTTGGATGGTGCCGCTGACCTTCTTCCAGTCTGCACCTTGCTTTTCTGCGACCACCAAATACATCGCCCAAAGAATGGAGGCCGGAGAGTTGATGGTCATTGATGTGGTGATCTTCTCGAGATCGATCCCGTTGAACAGGATCTCCATGTCCTCGAGCGAATCGATCGCGACTCCGCACTTGCCGACCTCGCCTTCCGATTGCATGTGGTCGGAGTCGTATCCCATTAGCGTCGGCAGATCGAACGCGACGGACAGCCCGCCGCCGCCGTGCTCCAGCAGGTATTTGTAGCGCTGGTTCGTCTCCTCCGGCGATGCGAAGCCAGAGAACTGCCGCATGGTGAAAAGCTTGCCGCGATAACCGCTGGCGTGGATGCCGCGCGTGTACGGCGCCTGTCCGGGATAGTTCAGATATTTTTCGTACGACCAGTCTTCCGGCAGGTCAGCCTGCGTGTAGAGCCGGCGGATCGGGTAATTCGAGATGGTCGAAAAACGGGCATGGCCATGCTCGTCGAGGTTCACACCGGTCGGTGCGCCGATCGGCTTTTCTGGCTGCTTCTCCAGCGCCGGCGCAAGCGTCTTGTCCGCCCACTTCACCTCGGACTCCGCCGGGTGGCGGTTCTCAAAGACATCTTGGATCGGAGATTCGACCGTGGCGGGATTCTTAGTGTCGGCCATATTGGTACTTTCATTTTAGCGGGTCAGCCGTGTAAGTCCAAGTACCACAATGGGCTACATTCATAGCGCCTGGGACGAAAGTAATCTTGTTCAGCCCCGGTTTCCCGCCTACCATCCCACCCATGAAGATCTTTGTTGCTGCTTTGCTTTTGACCGCGGCTGCTGCCGCCCAGAATACGAACATAGTGATGCACTCGGCAGATCCGCTGAATACTCCTCCGCCGCAGACGGTGACCGTTTCGCCAGGCGCGGGAAGCAATTCGAGCGCTTCGGCCTCTTCGGCGGGAGCCGCCGTGACCGGAAGCGGCACCAGCTTCGCCGAAATCTCGGACGAGAAGAAGGCCAAGAAAGCCGTCGTCGTTCCGAACAGCCTGCAGAGCAGCGACAGGGATTCCGAGCCGGGCCTCAACGCAGGAATCGACAAGATACATGCTGACGCAGCCAACACCACTCCGCAACCAGCAGGACTTCACTTCAATGACCTGGCTGACGGCATCGACCCGGTCAGCGCGACCGTGCGCCGCTTTCAGATGTTCTGCAACAACCACACCATGGCACAGGACGAAGCCGAGGTCCGGCAGTGGGCCAAGGCAAACCAGAACATCGTGGCTTCGAACCCGATCGAGATGCAACGCAAGCAGCAGTACCCGCAGGTGCGGGATCAGTTGATTGGTTTGAAGTTTCCAAAGGACTGGTTCGATGGTGGCACAGGCGCCGCGCCTGTGCAGAAGTAGGAATCAGGGGGCTGCGCTCTTTTTAGAAAAACCCTGAGTTCGGCTCAGCTCCCACACCTTCGCATACTTCCAGCTCACGTAGACGGCATGGTACATGTGCAGCAGCAGTCCCTCTTTGCCGTCGAGAAATCCCAAACGCAAGAAATAGTTGTAGAGGAACGTGAGCCACGGCCGGAGCACGATGTTGATCAGGCTGAATCCCCGCCGGCCTTCTTCGATCTCCATCTCCGCTCCGAGCGATGAGTACTTGTTCATGTGCTCGATGTAGCCGGAGAGCGTGGGGTAGGCGTGGTGGTCCAGCGCCCCCCACTTCTCAGGCAAATCGCTGGTCAGTCCGGTAACTCTGACATCTTCATGAACTTTCCGATCTTCGAATCGTCCAGAGCCATGACGGAAAAGTCTCATTTTTCTATCGGGAAAGAATCCACCGCGTCTAACCCAGCGACCCAAGAAATGATTTTTTCTGGCTATCCAGTATCCCTGACAGTTAGGTTTCATCTCGACTCCGAGACCGGACATCGTCGAAACGAGCTTCAAGGTTGTCTTTGAGGGGAACGCCGCACCAAATTTGATCGTCGGGGGCAATGAGTCCAGCAGTCGACGATCTACTTCCTCATCAGCATCAAGGCTGAGGATCCACTCGCCCTGCGCCTTCTCAAGCGCTGAATTCTTTTGCGCGGCAAATCCTTTCCACGGCTCAGTGAAAACCTTCGCTCCATAGCTCTTCGCTATCTCGACCGTTCTGTCCGTCGAGCCTGAATCGACCACGATGATCTCGCCCTGCCCATCGGCAACCAGCGGCTGCACGCTCTTCAGCGTGCGACCGATGTTCGCTTCCTCATTCAGGGTGATGATGCAGACGGAGAGCTTCACCGCTCTATTTCACCACGGAGGCACAGAGACGCGGAGAAAAGAAGGCAAGATGAACCACAGAGGGTAAGGAGAGAAGCGGTGCGGACCACCCAGAAAGAATCCGAGTGATCCGCGCAATCCGCGGTATGGGTTTACTTCGTTTCCGGCTGTTGCGGAGCCGGCGCGGGAGTGGCCTCGGGCGATTGCGGTGCGTTCTGTGCCGGCGGGTTCATCTGCGGATTGTTGGTCGCGGGTCCTGCCGGGCCAACGTTCGGGACCGAAGGAGCCTTATGAACCTCGCCGCTCACGGCATCGTCAATCACGATGTTCAGTCGCGCCAACGTCTTCGCGGTCACGCGGTCAAGCTCGACGCGTGACTTCTCGTAGTCGGTGGTTGCGGCGACGAACGTCACCTCGGCTTGGGTCAGGTCGCGCTGCGCCTGCAATACATTGAAGTTCGTGCTGGCGCCGAGCGCGTACTTTTTCTGCTCGGCGGAAAGCGATTGCTCTGCCAGCGTGCGTCCTTTGTCGGCGGCAACCACGCGAGCCCGGTTCTGTTCGACCGCGAACTGCGCGTTGCGGACCTCGATCCCGACCTGGTTCTGCAGCTGCAACATACGCAACTGCGCCTGGCGGTATTCGAGCTCCGAACGTACCTGATTCGCCTGTGCTGCGCGATTCCGCAACGGAATCGAGAGCTGCACGCCTATGCCGTAATCTGGGTTGTCGTTGTGTAGGCTCTGGCCGAAGGCGTTTCCAAAGCTGGTGTCTGCGGCAATGCAATTGGGAGGAGGCGGGGCTAACGGAGAACCGCAGACACTCGTGGAGGTCGGATTTCCTGAAAGTCCGGAGCCACCGTAGAACGCGAACAGGTCTGTGGTCGGGAGCAGAGCATTGCGTGCCGATTTCTTAGTGATGTCGCGATTGGTGAGATCGATGCGCGTCTGCACCATGTCGGGCCGCTCGTTGATCGCATCGTTGATCATTTGTTCCAGGTTCGCGCTTGTTTCATCGTCGGTGCGCAACTGCATGGTATCCGTAGGGATCACTTCCGCGGCCGCGATCTGCGGTTCGCGGGAGTTCCGAGTGACCGCGTTCTTGATCAAAAGCTCCTGCAACTGCAGCTGCGTCTGAGCAACGATCAGGCTCTGGTTCGCAGTTGAGGCTTCGCTCTCGGCACGCACGATCTCGATAGGAGCAAGCGTTCCGATCTCGACCTGCTTGCGGTTGTCAGAGAGTGTCCTGTTCGCAAGTGCAAGCGAGCGCTCCGCCACTTTTACCTGTTGATACGCATTCACCAGGTCCCAATAAATATTCTGGATTTGGGAGACCGTAGTGATCACCTGCAGCTTGAAGCCTTCATCGGTGATCCTTCGGTTGTTGTTGGCTATGCGAATGAAGCGTGTGTTCGGCAGCAGCCCGATGCCTTGCAGCAGGTGCTGACGGATAGTCGCACGGAAATTTGAGGTGATCGACGGCTGTAGGCTGGTGAAGAGAGAGTTCGTCGCCTGGCGCGAGTTATTGAATCCGACGGTAAGGTCTTCGCCGAACTTAAAGCCTTGCGTGTAGGCGAAGTCTGCCGTGGTGGTGTTTTGCTGCAAAGACGGGATACCAGTGGTGACGGTGTTGGAAAGCGGCGTCTTCGCGTGTTCGGTTTGGAAAGTGCCTGTGAGCACGGGATCAAAAGATGAGATCGAGGAACCGGTTCCGGCTGTGGACTGCACCAAACCGCTGGCACCGGCACCAGCGCCGCCTGTTCCAGTGGTCGTTCCGCCTGCGCCTGCGCCAGGTGCGCCAGAGCCGAGCCCGCCGACGCCGCCGCCCGGCGTGCCTTGCACCAAGCCGCTGGCAACACCGCGAGTTGCGCTGCCTGCTTTCGCCAGCAGGATGTCAGTTCCGGCGATGTCCAGGTTGTATCGAGCGATCGCCAAGTCAAGGTTGTTCTCGAGCGCGAGGGCGATGGCGTCATCCATCGAAAGCATGATCTTCCCGTCCTGCATCACCTGGTCGATGCGCGGCGTGTTCACGGTCACTGCTTCGGGAACGTGGCGCGGCATGTACGGGGTGATGATCCAGGGGAAATGCGAGACCGGCTTCGAATAGTCCGTCCTTTTTGGCGGCGGCGTACCCGGCTGCTGCGGCGCCGGCTTCAATTCGACGGAACTCTTGGCGCTCGGCGCGCTAGGAGTGCTTTGCGCGTTCGCGGTGCTGGGCGGATTCGCTGTGGTGTTTTGTTGGTTCGTGCTCGGTGCATCCTGCGTGAAAGCAACAGTGCTAGCCAGCAGGGAAGCAGTCAACAGATAACGGAACAAGCGCATGCATTTTCTCCAACGGATAATGGCTAAAATCCTTAAGACTGTTTGGGCCCAAAAAGGTCAACTAAGCTATTGTCTTGCAGCCTGATACGCAAACTGGTGCGGCAAAGTTCAACAGGAAAACGGCAAGTATAAATCACCCCACAAAACCAAGCCCCAGGCGCCATTTGGAACGGATCACACGATCATCTTCTTGAAATTCCTGGCCGCCAGCAGCAGAACCGCCAATCCCATGATCAGCAGCATCGCGGCATTGAACCAAAGCTCCGCCAACCCCGCTCCGCGCAGGATGATGCCACGGGCGATATCCATCATGTACGTCGCCGGAACGAAATAACTCATCGCGTAAAAAATCAACGGCATGGTGTCGCGCGGGAAGATGTAGCCGGAAAGAAAGATGCTCGGCAACATGATGCCCATCGATCGCTGCATGGCATCGTTCTGCGAATTCGCCTTCGATGAGATCAGCATGCCGAGCGACAAATGGGTGAACATGTAGCACATCGAGAGCCCCACCAGCAGCAGGATGCTGCCATGGATCGGAACGCGGAATGCATAATGCATGAACGCCAGGATCATCAGCAGTTCCACGATCGCGAGACCGAAGTACGGCATGATCTTGCCCATCATCAGCCCCAGCGGACGGACCGGCGTCACGAACAATTGCTCCAGGGTTCCTCGTTCCTTCTCCCGTACGATGGAGAACGCCGTCAGCATCGTGGTCACAAACAACAGCAGCACCGCCATCAGTCCCGGCAGGAAGAAGTTGGGCGAGCGTGAATCCGGATTGAACATCACCTTGGGCCGTATCTCGATCGCCGGCTTTTCGCCCGGCGGCAGCATTCGACTCAGCGATTCATCCAGTCCTATCGCGCTGGCCACGTTCATAGTTTGCCCGGCTACTGACGAATCCGATCCATCCAGCAGCACCATCACTTGCGCGGAGTCGCCACGCAGCAACTGCCGGTCGAAGTCGTAAGGGATCTTCAGCGCGACCTTTGCCCGGCCCGCCACCATTTCTTCGGTCAGTTCCTTATCGGAATGGACGTATTTGTAGACCTTGAAGGTGTCAGAGTTCCGAAAACGGTCGAGCAGCGCGCGGCTTTGCTGGCTGCCATGCGACTCGCCCGTCTGCTCCATGATGCCGCTCTGGTCGTACACCACCGTCTTTACCTGCCGGACATTGGTATCGATAGCCGCGCCCAGGATCACCATCTCCACCAGGGGGATGAGCAGCGCGAACATGATTGCCATAGAGTCGCGGCGGAGGTGCAAAGATTCTTTATAAAAAATCGCGCGGAACCCTCTAAACGGACTGTCCACTCGCGGCCTCTCTTTCGGCTTGATGTCGGTAAGTAAGCTCGACGAATACGTCTTCGAGGTCGGGCGCCAGCGGGCGGATCTCGTCCGGGTGCACGCCGATGTTGTCGAGCTCGCGCGTCAGCTCTTGCTCGGTGATCTTGTCGTCTATCAACGCGTGGATGGAGCGGCCGAAGATCGTCGCCGAGCGCATGAAGGGCAGTTTGCGTGCTTTGCGCAAAGCCGTGGTCACGTCTTTGGTCGAAATCTCGAAGCGGTGTGTTCCCGGCGGCCTCACTTCCGGAATTTCGCGCAGCGTGTCTGGCGTGCCATCCGCGATTAGTTTGCCGTAGTAGATGTAGGCAAGATGTGAGCAGCGCTCGGCCTCGTCCATGTAGTGCGTTGTGACGAAGAAGGTGATGCCCTGGCCGGAGAGGTCGAACAACAGGTCCCACAGTTTGCGGCGGGCGACGGGATCGATGCCCGCGGTCGGCTCGTCCAGATAGAGGATCTTCGGGTTATGCAGCATGGCGCAGCCAAGCGCGAGGCGCTGCTTCCAGCCGCCGGAAAGTTTCCCGGCTAGACGATCTTTGTACGGCTCGATTGCATTCCGGGCCATCGTCTCTTCGATCTTGCGGTTGATCTCCGCACCCCGCAGTCCGTACACCTGCGCGTAGAAGCGCAGGTTCTCGAGGACCGTGAGATCGTCGTACAGCGAAAATTTCTGGCTCATGTAACCGATCCGGCGCTTCACCTCGTCGGGGTTCTCGCTGACATCGATCCCATCCACAACGCCCTTGCCTCCGGTAAGTGGAAGTATTCCGGTGAGCATCTTGATAACGGTGGTCTTTCCCGAGCCGTTCGGGCCGAGGAACCCGAACACTTCGCCGTGCTTCACCTGGAAGCTGACCTTGTCCACCACGGTAAGGTCGCCGAACTTGCGGACGAGGTCCTGGGCAACGATAGCGTCGCTCATTTTGCCTCCACGAATTTCACGTCAGCGCTGATGCCCGCGCGCAACTTGTTTTCGCGGTTGTCCACGCGCAGCTTCACTCCGACGACCTGGTGTTCACGTTCTTCTTTGGTCTGAACATTGCGTGGCAGAAATTCAGCCTGTTGCCGTATCTGCTCGACCTTCGCGTGGAAGGGCTGCTTCGGAAAAGTGTCCACATATACTTCCGCCTGCTGCCCGACTTGAATCCGCCCGATCTGATCTTGCGGAACATAGACCACCAGGAAGAACTGGTCAGCCTCCAGCAGCCTTACTGTGGCTGCATTCGCCGGGAGAAGATCTCCCGGACGAATGTCGAGTACCTCGACCGTCGCATTCGCAGGGGATTTGATCTCGCGCTCATCCCAAAGTGTTTGCTGTTCCTTGAGGGCGCCTTCGGCGGTCATTAGGTCAGCTTTCGCGGAAGCGATATCTTCGGCGCGATTGCCGCGCACCGTGCGTGCTTCCGCTGCCTTTGCTGCCGAAGAGCGCGACTCCGCAGAAGCAGCCGCATCTTGCGCGTTCTTTAAGTCGGCAGCCGCGGACTTGTATCTCATCTGCGCGTCGTCGGCGGCTTGCTGCGAGACCACCCCTTCCGCGACCAGCTTCTTGTTGCGCTCCCAATTCTGCTGAGCGTTCCATAAGTCGGACTCCGCGCGGTTCACCGTTGCGCGCGCTGCGAAGATCTCGCTCTCGCTCGCTTTTCCCGTCGCTTTCGCCTCGGCGATATCTTCCGGACGCGATCCGTGTACCAGCTTTGCGTAGTTGGCTTTCGCCTGCTCGTAGCGGCCTTGCGCTTGCAGCAAGCGAGCGTTCAACTCTGAGTCTTCAAAGGTCACGAGGACTTGCCCCGGCTGAACGCGATCGCCTTCGGCGACCAGAACTTTGCTCACGCGTCCGCCGACTTTGGAGCCCACGCTGATGTTGCGTGCCTCCAGCGTGCCCGATGCGGAAAGCGCATCGCTGCCGCGGTGCCACCACGTGCGTGCGCCGATGCTCACCAGTACCACTGCTATCAAGATAGGTATGAAGACTTTCTTCTTCATAAGACTCTCTCCTTGCTCTTCTTTCACAAGCTCTTCTCCTTGCCTAACGAGGGGCCGCCCGGCGCAGCAATGCCGCACCACACAACGTCAAACGTCTTATCGATCCAGGGTGAAAGGTCGGTTGGACCGCCAACCGCCCAGATAGCCAGCGTCCCGAACATCGCGTGCTGGAAAATGCGTGCCAGTTCGAGCGGCGCCAGATCTGTACGGATCTCGCCGAGTTTCTGCCCGCGCTCCATGATCGTCGCCATGCTTTGGCGTCCCAGTTCCAAATTCTTCTGAAAAACCTCCCGTAGCAGGTTGGTGTTGAGCACCACCGATAGCAGACTGCGCAGCATCATCTGGCTGCGCGCCGGACCGGCCGCAAGGTCGTGCGCCATGCTGATCAGGATTGGTCGCATCGTGGGCGCATCCTTCGCCTGCTCGGCTGCTTTCTTCACAACTCCAACCTGGCGGTCAGCGAGCTTGGTCAGAATGGCTTCCTTGGAAGGGAAGTAGTTGAAAAACGTGCCTTTGGCCACGTCGGCCGATGCGGCGATTTCTTCGACCGTAGTGTTGAATACGCCCTTGCGCTCGAACAGTCGCATCGCCGCTTGGAAGATCTGGCTGCGTGTTTCTTCCTTACGCCGCTCGCGCCTGCTGTCTGCCTGATTCTCGGGAGTAGTTTCTGTTTTGACCATAAGTCAAAAATGACTATAGGTCATAAATGACCGCAGGTCAAGTACGGATGCAAATTTATTTTGTGGTCAAATTGAGAGACTTTCAATGGCCCGCAACATCAAGCTCGTTCTCGCATACGACGGGACGGATTACCACGGTTGGCAGATGCAGCCGAATCGACCCACCATCCAGTCCACGTTGCACCGTGTGCTGTGGCGTGTGCTGGGTGGCCCCACGCAGCTGCCGGAGGCCTCAGGCCGCACCGATGCAGGCGTGCATGCTCTGGGCCAGGTTGTGACCTTCCGCACCGACAAGCCGATTCCCGCACCGAACCTGCTGCCCGCGTTGAACGATGTGCTGCCCGCCGACATTCGCGTGCTTTCGGCGGAAGAAGTCCCGCCAGACTTTCATCCGCGCGATTGCGCGAAGGCGAAGACCTATCGTTATCGCCTGCTGCGTACCGACATCTGCCCGCCGTTTGTGGCCCGCTTCGTGACTCACTATCCCTATCCGCTCGATGAAGCTGCCATGCTCGCAACTGCAAGCCTGATCGAGGGGGAGCATGATTTCACCTCCTTCGCCGCGGTCGATCCGGAAAAGGGGCTGGAAGATGATGACCGCAGTAAAGTGCGGACGATTTTTTCGTCCCGCTGGCGGCGCGAAGGTGACGAGCTGATCTACGAAGTGCGCGGCAGCGGATTCCTGCACCACATGGTTCGCAACCTTGTCGGCACGTTTCTCCTGCTCGGAAAAGGGACTATCAGCGCGAAGGATTTAAAGCGTATCCTCGACCTGAAAGACCGCTCCGCCGCCGGCCCAACTGTGGGCCCGGAAGGTCTGTATCTGGTGAACGTGGAATATTGAAGATGGCGACAGCGAGCGGCATTCAATCGGCGAGCATCCGGGTGACGAACCCTGCAACGGGAGCATTGCTTGCCGACCTTCCCATGGCTTCTGCTGCAGATGTGCAAGCGGCAATCCTTCGTGCTCGCGCCGCGCAGCCCGCGTGGAGTGCGATTGGCCCAAAGTCCCGCGCGCGCATCCTGCGGAAATTTTCTGAGATCCTCAATGGCCAGCGCGACGAAGTCGCAGCCCTGATCACCAGCGAAGCCGGCAAGCCGCAGGTTGAAGCGCTACTTACCGAAATGATCCCGGCCTTGGACGCAGCTCAATTCTGCGCTACACATGCCGTTTCATTTCTTCATCCCGAGAGGATTCGCCACGCGAATCCCATCATGAAGACCAAGAAGGGATATTTGCTGCGCGAGCCGCATGGCGTTGTCGGCATCATCTCTCCCTGGAATTACCCGTTTTCTATCCCCACTACGGAAATGCTGGCAGCGATTGCAATGGGAAACACGGTCGTCCTCAAGCCTTCTGAGCTGACGCCGCTCTGCGCACTGCGATTGCAAACCATCCTGCGGCAGGCCGGCGTGCCGGAATCGGTGGTCGAAGTTGTGATCGGAGATGGGAGCGCGGGCGCCGCACTCCTCTCCTGCGACAAGCCCGTCGACAAGGTCGTCTTCACCGGAAGCGTGCGCACCGGAAGGCAAGTGGCACAAGCCGCCGCGGCCAAGCTGATTCCCGCGGTGCTCGAGCTGGGCGGGAAAGATCCCATGATCGTGCTGGAAGATGCCGACGTTGAAGTCGCGGCCAGCGCTGCCGTGTGGGGAGCATTCGTCAACGCCGGACAAACTTGTTTGTCAGTGGAACGTTGCTACGTGCATCGCGGCCTGCTCCCGCAATTCCTCGCTGCCTGTACGGACAAAGCCGGCAAGCTGCGCGTGGGTGACGGCTCACGAACCGATATCGAAGTCGGCCCGATGATCCACGAGCGCCAACTAGCGCTTGTTGAGAAGCATGTGCAAGAGGCAGTCGCGCGCGGCGCCAAAGTGCTTGTGGGCGGTAAGCGGCTGAGCGAGATGGGTCCGAACTTCTACGCGCCCACTGTGATCACCAACGTGCATCACTCGATGGCGTTGATGCGTGAAGAGACTTTCGGCCCTGTGCTGCCCATCATGGGCTTCGATTCGGAAGATGAAGCGGTTCAACTCGCGAACGACTCTGAGTTCGGTCTCGCCGCCAGCATCTGGACGCGTGATCGCGCGCGCGGCGAAGCCCTGGCGCGACGCATTCAAGCAGGAACAGTCATGGTGAACGATTGCATCACCGGATTCGCTATCTGCGAAGCCCCGCATGGCGGCATTAAGTCGAGCGGCATCGGACGCACGCACGGGCGAATGGGATTAGAAGAAATGGTGCGCGTGAAGTACGTGGATTCAGATCTGCTGCCGCGCATGAACAAGATCTGGTGGTATGGATACAGTCAGGCTTTTTCTGAACAGATGCGCGGCTTTGTAGATTTTCTTTTCGCCGGCCGGTGGGACACGCGGCTGAAGGGTGGGCTCAAATCCGCCGCCGCGCTCCGCCGCAAAAAGATTTAGCTCGCGCGGTCTGCGCGTCCGGAATTTTTCAGCAGCAGCGCCGCCAACATCGCGATGATCGAGCCGAGCATCCACTCCATCTTCCAGATCTGCACCGCTTGCCAATCCACCAGTGTTGTCGCGGAATAAATAAATCCGACTACGATCGCGGCGAGGGCGCAAAACGCCCCAATTGCGAACAGCACTGTTGATGCGAGGGAAAGACTGAGTGCCTGCGGGACGCGAGTGACAAATGCCATCTTGTCACGCAAGTTAGACGAAGTCTCGCGGGTGCTCTCATCGCGCCCGGCTCCGCAGACGTGACAAAAACGCGACCCTAAGACGTAATCCGCGCCACACTCGCCGCACGCCTGCGGGGGCGCGACGGTGTTCGCGTAAAGCTGTTCCTGTGCGGGGCGCCAGAATTCTTGCCGGCCCTCGATCTCACGAATGGTCTCTTGCATTGGGGAATCTCCACCCCTTCTAATGCAACTCGCGAGCCAATCGCAGGCAGAGCTACGCCCAACAATTCAAAAGACTTAAATTCTAAAAAGGGGAGAACGTAGGGAAGTGGGGGAAGTTTTTACTTCACCTACGGGGCATTCGCACTACCTTAGGGTTGGGCTCGGAGCGCAGCCAAAACTCGAGCAGCACCAGGTCAGAGGAGCGGAAAGTGCACCCATCCGGCCTGGGGTGAACTGCCGTAAACACGTGTTCGTCGAGTAAGCTGTGCAATCGCGAAAGAGAGATTCCGAGCGCTTGTGATGCTTCTACCTCATCCCAAACATCTTTTTTAACGGATAACATTCCTTACGCCTCTCTTACAGCGAAGTGAATTTATCCTCACGGAGCAGAGGGCGCACATCGGGTAAACTGCTGGTGACCTATTCCGATGAGACCTTACCAAAATGTGTCATTCAGCTTGGTTCGTCTTTTTGGGTATCTGCTCCTCTTCACTGCGCCGTCCGGAATAGGTTGGGCACAGGCGCCGGACCGCTCGCTCCCGGTGGTGAGCATTAAAAATGATGCGCTGACCAAAACCGGCTTCGAGCATTACTACGACGCGGATTACGAACACGCCGCCAGCGCCTTCGAGAAAGTCTTGGAAACCCATCCTGACGATCCAGCTGCGGTGAACCATCTTCTTGCTGCCGTGATGTTTGGAGAGTTGAACCGTATCGGCGCCCTCGACACAAGTCTCTATTCGAATAACTCCTTCCTTGAGCAGAAGCGTGAATACGTTCTGGATGCAAAGGTAAAGGAGCGCATCCAGGATCTGGAAGCTAGAGCATTGAAGCTTGCGGCGGAGCGTCTCGAGAAAGACCCGAACGACGTAGAGGCTCTGTATGCACGCGGCGTAACCCGCAGCATGCAGTCCACCTACACCGGTCTGGTGCAGAAAGCCTGGCTTTCCGCGCTCGGAAACGCCAAAGGTTCACGCGAAGATCACGAGCGCGTGCTCAAACTGGATCCCACGTTCAGCGACGCCAAGACGATCGTTGGCACTCACGAATATGTTGCCGGTAGCCTACCCTGGGCCGTACGGATGCTCGCGCACATCGCTGGCCTCGGCGGCAACAAACAAACCGGTCTCAAGCTGCTGAGAGAAGCTGGCGAGGCGAACGGAGAAACCAGTGTTGATGCCAAAGTCATACTGGCGCTCTTTCTTCGACGCGAGCAGCGCTACAGCGAAGCTCTCGAAGTTGTTCGAAGTCTCACAGCTGCGCACCCCAGGAATTTCCTGTTCGCATTGGAAGTCGCCAACATCCTGAAAGATTCCGGCAAAGGACCGGGATCGATTGCTGCCTACCGCAAGGTGCTCGACTCGGCAAAGTCAGGCACGTACCACGATCCTCACCTGGAATTCGCGGACTGGGGATTGGGGGAGGCGCTTCGGGGCCAGCGGCAATTCCAGGAGGCCGCTCTGGCCTACGACGCGGTGGGCACATTCCCTCGCGCGGACGTCGGGCTGCTTCGCCGGGCGAATCTCGCCGCCGGTGAGATGTACGACCTCGTCTCAAAGCGCGAACTTGCGACAAAGAAGTACGAATCCGTGATCGCCGCCAGCACTGATTCCACAGAAGCTGACCGGGCGCGACGCCATCTTCGCGATCCTTACAAAGAACCGTAGGGAACTTCCCGCGGTCGCGCATCGTATTCCATTTCAGGAGGCGATATGTATTGCAATTACTGCGGCAAAGTCATTCAGGATGACGCCAACCTCTGCGCCTATTGTGGACGTCGCGTTGCGTGTGCGCCAAAGGCGCGGCAACGGCTCATGCGTCCTCAGCAGGGTCGTACGGTTGCGGGTGTCTGCCTTGGATTTGCGGAGTATTTCGATCTCGACGTGACCGTTATCCGTATCGTGTGGCTTCTCGTTGCCATCTTCGGCGGTACTGGATTTTTGGCGTACGTGATCGCTTGGATCGTTATGCCGAATGAACCAGAACTGGTCCAGGCGCCGAGTCCGATGAATGCCCACCAGTCACCGACTCCGTAAACAGGGCGCGGATATACTTTTGGCGTGGCGGTGCACTCTACTCAACGGGCTGGAGCCAAGATCGTTTACGAGGTCCGGGGAAGTGGGCCTGCGCTTGTTCTGCTGCACCCATTCCCAACCAATCGGCACTTCTTCGACCCGCTTATGCCAGCGCTCGAGTCCCGCTACCGGCTGATTCTGCCCGACCTTCGCGGCCACGGCGAATCGACAACTGGCGATGGCGCCTCGATGGCGAACCATGCCGCAGATCTGCAACAGATCTGCCGTGATTGTGAGGTCGAACGCTCGGCTTTCGTCGGCGTCTCTATCGGCGGGTACCTGCTTTTCGAATTCTGGCGAAGGTTCAAGTCGCACGTTGCTTTGCTTGTGCTTTCCAACACCCGCGCTCAGGCTGACTCAGATGAGGGTCGCGCGAATCGGCTCAAGGCGGCGGAAGATGTCGAAAAGAACGGCATTGCTGCTTTTCTCGACGCCGCAATTCTGAAATTGATGGGCGAGAGCACGCGGCGCAACCGGCCCGATATTGTCACGCGGGCGCGCAGCATGATGGACACCATGAACCGCGAAGGCCTCGCTGCCGTGCAACGCGGAATGGCAGCGCGTCCAGACTCCGTTTCGACATTAAATACAATCGATGTTCCCGCACTGATTATTTGTGGAGAAGAAGACGCCTTCGTGCCTGCCGAAGACGCTGCGCTGATGAATAAGAAGATTGCCGGCAGTCAGATGGTTGCGATCCCGCAAACAGGGCACTACACACCCCTGGAGCGAGCTGAAGAGTTTCTGCAGGTGCTACGACCGTTTCTCGATCGGCACCGCTGGTGAGCGCCTACTTGGAACTAGCGACAAACGCTTTCACTTGGTCGAGCGATTCGCGGACCGCCGCAGCATTCGGGCTCTTCGGGTCTTGCTCCAGATAAGCTTCCAACTCACTGCTTGCCTCGCTGAAGTTCTTCATGCCGAGAAGAGCGTGCGCTTTCGCAAGATGCAGCGGCGGGTATTCTTGCGGAGCAAGGTCGCCAGCTTTGTTCAGGCGACGCATTGCCACTTCGTAGTTGCCCTTCGCCAGTTCCGATTTCCCGAGCTCGAACATTGCCTGCCACGATTGCGGCATCAGCGTCAGACCGCGGTCAAGCGCGCGGATGGCATCGTCAAACTTCGACTGCATGTTGTACACCGCGCCCAGCACGATATAGCCCATCCCGTAATTCGCGTCCGCTTGGGTGGCTTTCTGCAGGTTTTCCGCAGCGTCATCC
The DNA here is from genome assembly GCA_045807945.1 of Terriglobales bacterium. Taxonomy (GTDB): domain Bacteria; phylum Acidobacteriota; class Terriglobia; order Terriglobales; family Acidobacteriaceae; genus CAVQGF01. Next base: position 20,726 of record JBJMGI010000067.1, read on the forward strand.
AATCGCTTGTTATCTAGGTCCATCAGTCCGCGCATCGTGAGTGCTTCCGCAAAATCAGGGTAAACGTGCAGCGCTTCCGCCAAGTACCGGTTCGCCTCTTCCAATTTGCGCTTGTCCAATGCCGATTGCGCTTTGGCAAGTAGAGTTCTCGCCTTTTCAGGTACCTTCATCTGCGCGACGGATACGGTTGCGCGATTGCCAGCACGGGTGGCAGATTCTCCAGCGCGCCGTAGCACCAGGTTCAACATCGAAAGTTCGCCGTGCACCTGAAGACGCTCTCGCGTTTCTTCCAGCCCGGAGACCGCGACCACCTCGTAAATTCCATCTGCGATCCGCATCAGCGTGAACGAGCCGTTTGGGTTGGTGTAGGTGGAGTCTTTCACCTGGCCGGTGCCGCCGTCGAGCAGCTCGACACGTGCGTTCGCGACCGGAACGCCTTGGACGGTGTGCAGTGTTCCGCTTATGGATCCGTTCCAGTGCCATGCCGATGCGTCGCGCTGGTCGGATTGCGCCGCGCTTGCGATACTGAAAAGAATTGCTAGGGAAAGGTACAGCGATAACTTAACGACGCCACGGCCCATGTCGGCACCCAAAGTAGGATGATGTGAGATGACTCTGGGACCGAGGGCAGGCTCTGAAACCCTTATCAAGCTCGGCACGAACGTTTATTCGTGCTGACAATGGGAGTGGTCGCCAGAAGTTTTAGTTGTCTTACGCAGTTCTACTTAACCCGAATAAATCCTGCAGTGTGAGGCAACTCTGGATGTTGAGGTTTTCGGCAATGTTTCGCGAGGGGTCAGAATGATCATCATCAGCCCTGCCAAAAATGTTCTTGGCGCGATTCGACTCCCGGGCGACAAATCCATCTCCCACCGTTATGCGATGCTCGCTGCCATCGCGAGCGGGACCTCCAAGTTCCACAATTTTTCCAGCGGTGATGATTGCGCGAGCACGCTGCGCTGCATTGACCAGCTCGGTGCCAAAGTGCGACGTGAAGATCAATCTGTCGAGATTGATGGGCTCGGAGTGCGATTGCATCCACCTTCCACTGCTCTCGACTGCGGAAACTCCGGATCTACGATGCGGATGCTCGCCGGCATTCTTGCTGGCCAGGATTTCGCGAGCGAGCTGATCGGTGACGAATCCTTATCCCATCGTCCAATGGCACGCGTGATTGAGCCGCTCACGCTCATGGGCGCTCGCATTCAAGCTGCTGAACGCGGACTGCCACCGCTGCACGTTAAGGGTGGAGCGCTGCGCGCCATCGACTACTCCATTCCCGTGGCAAGCGCGCAGGTGAAATCAGCCATCTTGTTCGCTGGACTTTTCGCGAAAGGGATAACCAGCGTAGAAGAGCCGGTTCGGACCCGCGATCACAGCGAGCTCGCCTTGCGCGCCTTCGGGGCCGAGGTGCAGAGGTCTAAGAACCGCGTCACCGTGGCAGGCGGGCAAAAGCTCCAATCCATAGAAGCTGCCATTCCCGGCGACATCTCTTCCGCGGCGTTCTTCCTGTGTGCTGCTGCGTTATTCCCGGGCTCAAACCTGGTGATCGAAGGCGTGTTACTGAATCCAACCCGTGCCACTCTGCTCGATGTACTCTCCGCAATTGGCGCGAAGATTTCCGTCATCAATCTAGGGGAGCAGCACGGTGAGCTGGTTGGAACGGTAAAGGTGGAACATCGTCGCCTGCGCGGAACCAAAATCAGCGGAGCGCAATCGGCGTCATTGATAGATGAGCTGCCCGTGCTGGCTGCAATCGCGCCGTATACAGAAGATGGCATCGAGATACGCGACGCACGCGAGCTTCGCGTTAAGGAATCGGACCGCATCGCCGCGGTCGCGAAAAACCTCCGCGCCATGGGAGCAAACGTCGAGGAATTCGACGACGGCCTGCGCGTACCCGGAGGCCAGCAACTTCATGGAGCTCAACTCGACTCCAGCGGCGATCACCGCATCGCCATGGCATTCGCGGTGGCTGCGCTCAAAGCATCTTCCGAAAGCCAGATCTATGGCGAAGAAGCGGTCACCATCTCGTTCCCGCAATTCTTTAGCATGCTCGAAGGCGTCACCGAGCGGTAGGCCGTGTATCTCACGAAAATCTAACACCTTAGAGCAGCCACAGTTCTGGCCACCCCCTCAGCGCTAGTTACATCGAAGTAAGTAATCTCAGGCTGTTCCCACCTGGCAAGGCTGAGCCTGCCCGGAGGTGCCTGGGTTTTAGAAAACGGGAGACTCAGCGAAAATGAAAAAGCTCGCATTTCTACTTGTTCTGACATTGGCCTGTTCGGTCGCTCTGTTGGCGCAAGACACCACTCAGTCGAGTGGCAGCCAGACCACGACGACTACGGCTCCTTCCAGCAGCCAGTCGACTACCACTGGCACGTCCACGACCGGCACCACCCAGACGACGACTGGTGATCAAACGCAGCAAACGACCACCACCACCACGACAACCGCGCCGAGCACCACGCCGCAGAGCACCGCGCCGTCTAGTTCGACCACACAGGACGCCACTACCACGCCGTCCAGCTCGACCACTACCCAGGACACTGCCAGCTCCAGCACCATTCCCCAGAAGAATGATGAGGGCAGCCCGTATCATCACGGCGAATTCGGCGTGCAGGCGAACTACCTGCGTCTCGCTGCTGCCAACGACCTGAACACCCTGGGCGTCGGCGCGAACCTCGACTTCAACCTGCGCCGGCACGTCCAGTTGGAAGCTCAGATGGCCTACAACTTTGAGCGCAACACCACCAGCGTCACCTCCGTCGGCGGATTCAGCAGCTTCAACCGCACCGGCCTCCGCAGCTTGACCGGCCTGTTCGGTCCGAAGTTCATCTCCGGCACCGGCGCATGGCGCTTCTTCGGAACGCTGCAGGGTGGTTTCATCAACTTCAACACCTCGAACAAAGGACCAGTTTCCGGATTCGTTGGCTCAGTGAGCAGCGTTACCACCGGCGATACTATGGGCGTTTTCTATCCTGGTGTCGGCGTGGAAGCGTTCGCTGGCCCGATCGGTCTGCGTGTTGATGTTGGCGATGAAATGTATTTCAACAACGGCGCGCACAACAACCTGCGCGTAGCCGCGGGACCGCAGTTCCGGTTCTAAGCTAATCTGGCGGATGTGATGGGCGGCTTCGGCCGCCCATTTTCTTTGCGATTTTCTGCCACATCGATGAAACTCTCCGGATGAAGAACTTCGCTCTTTTTGGCGCAGCCGTCCTGTTCACGTGCTTCTCCCAGGCGCAGAAGATTCAGAAGCCTGCGACGGCGGAAAACTTTCGCGGTCTCAGCGTTCCCAGCAGCAAAGTGATCTGGGCGAGTGGAACACACGGGACGTACGTAAAAACGTCCGACGGAGGAACTACCTGGAAAGTGGCTCAGGTTCCCGATGCGGCGATTCTCGACTTCAGGGACGTTAAAGCCTTCAGCGCCGATTCGGCTTATTTACTTGCGGCAGGTCCCGGTGAACAATCGCGGATTTACAAGACCAACGACGGCGGCCAAACCTGGTCCCAGCAGTTCATTAATAAAGATCCAAAAGGCTTTTTTGATTGCATGGGGTTCTGGGACCGCGATCATGGAATCGCGGTAGGCGATCCCGTGAACGGCCGTTTCCAGCTGATTAAAACTGACGATGGCGGAAAAACATGGAATTACATTCCACCCGAGACTTTGCCGGCTGCCATCGAAGGCGAGGGCGCGTTCGCCGCAAGCGGCACGTGCCTGGTCACACAGGGGAAAAAGAATGTGTGGTTCGCCTCGGGAGGAGCGGCGGCCAGAGTTTTTCACTCAACTGATCGCGGGAAGACTTGGACCGTCAGCGAGACTTCGATCGCGCACCGGAAGGCGTCGGAGGGGATTTTTTCGCTCGCCTTTCGCGACTCTCACACCGGGGTAGCCGTTGGTGGGGATTACGCTCAACCAACATCAGCGGTAAACAATATCGCAATCACTTGTGACGGAGGTCACACCTGGACCCCGGCTACTTGGCCAAAGACGACGATTTACCTTTCGGGTGTTGCCTATTTGAATAAGGAGCATCTCGTTGCAGTTGGCACTTCCGGCTTCATGCAATCGATCGATGCAGGGAAAAACTGGACCATGATCGTGGGCAAAGGTTCCAACGCTATCGCAGCGGTTACCTGTGATTCCAATCCCTGCTATGTCGAGGCCGGCACTGAGGGACGGATCGAAGAGTCGTCGACCGTAGTTGAGGTCCAGTCTGCGAGTTCGCCGAAATAAAAAGCTCGACCTTAACGTCTCTCACGCGCACGAAAAAGCCCCGACCAAGGTCGGGGCTTTCTGATTCATTCGGACCAACTAGTTTGAAGGGATCGTGCTGGCCTGCGCCTTCGCCAGGTCATTCAGGATTGCGGTCGATCGCGCCGTGAGATCGGCACCGTAGGGCGCCGCGACCTTTGTGGCCATCCGCTGGATCGCCAGCATCAGCTTGATCTCGGTAGCCAGGTTCTTGGAGGCGCCGCCCAGATCGCCTGCCAGGATGGACGCCAGTGCATCGCCGTGCATCTTGCTTAGTGGGTGGGTGTCGACGGGCAACATCCCCGCCGTCTTTACGCCCGCAGCGTTGGCGATTTGAATCGCCGCGATGAAGTCAGCGATCTCGAGCCCGATGTAGCGGGTCATGCTCTCCTTGGTTGCGATCACGGTCTGGGTGATGTTGACGGTGTTCGCCGCCGGCGGAGCGCCGTCGTCAATGAGACTGGTCACCGTGATCGGGAATGAGTAAGTTGTGTCAGTCATGCCCGCCCAATCGGACGGTACGTCGATGGTGAATCCGGTATTCCGATTCCCCAGCACCTCTACGTTACCGACCGCGGGACTCGCCAGCGGCGAATCGAACAACGTCGTGAGCCCGCCAGCCGTGTTCCACGAAGGCTGGATGGCAGTAGGCACGGCGCGATACGGACAACCGGCGCCGCTGCCCAGAGTGGTCAGCGTACAACCCGCCGTATTGAAATCAGTGGCAGCGTAGGTGAGTCTGATCTGGTCGGGCGCATTGCCGTGGTTTTGGACGGTTTCCCCGTACGTCTGCGCAGGGGCGATCGGCTTTCCGCTAGAGCTCGGCGGCGTTGAAGTGATGCGTGGATCGAAATACGGCAACACGTTGACGTAAACGGTATCGTTGGCACCCAGCCGGTAAATGTCTGAAGGATCCACCGCCGCCATGTTGTTGTCGAATGCCTCGGTGCTATCCAGTTTGAACGTGACCGGGTAGACCTGCGGCCGCGTGGAAGGGTCCTTCAGCGGCGTTACCGTGACGGTGAAAGGTCCGCCCGCCAGCGCGTGAGCCGGGCCGGAGGCGGTTGACTGCGCAATCGTTGACGTCCATCCGGGCGCGAGGAACGGGAAGGCTGAGTTCGCGTCAGGAAGAACTGTTTGGAAATGTTCGAAGTTCCCGGCGACGCTGCCCTCGTTCACTATCTGGAAGCTGAAGCTGCCGGGCCCGCGTCCGGGTTTGATACCGAGTGCAGGCTTGTTGTAAGGATTGTTGCTATCCCCAACTGGCAAGATGGGATTGAACGTTGCTGCCACTGGTGATCCAACCACACTCGCCGCGAAGTTCTTCACGAATATTGGATAGGTGATCGGCTTTTCGCCGCGATGCTGCGGAATCGGGATCCCGTTATCACCGAGGTTGAAGGTGATATCGAGGATCGGAAACGAGGGCAGGTCAGGAATAGGGGACAAGATACCCCCAAATTCGATGTTAGCGTCCAACTCGAGTCCGAAGTTGTTGAGCAGATACGTGAAGTTGTCGATACTCACGTTCGCGTAATCGGTGTTTCTGTCGTAGTCGTCAAACCGTATCGGCCCGATCGGCGGATTGGTGACGTCGATCGCACCTGTTCCTACGACGTTAGGATCGACCACCTGGGTGAACTTCAACTCCGCCGGGTCGTCCGATCCACCAACGTGCCCGTCTCCGCTGGCGGTCCATGAGGCATTGATCTGCGTCGAGTTGGCCTCGGGCACGAGCGTCAGGCCGATTCCTAATGTGGCGCCGGCATAGTCCAGGAAGAGACCGGTGCAGAAGGGCTTCTGTTTGCCCTTGATCGTTAGGAACGAGCCCTTCAGCGCCGCCTTTACGCAATCGGCGTAAAGGTGGAACCCATTGGCCAGGAACGGAAACTTAAGACCGGTCGCCGTGTGGCTGACCGGGTCCACCGAACCACCAAAGGGTGTGGTGAAGCTGGCCCAATTCAGATTGTTACTTTTCAGCGTATCCAGGAACGAGTTGGCCAGATTGGTATCGATGGAACCGCCGCCAAGCTCAGACCCGATAAAGGTGATCGCGGTCTGTCCGGCAGCGGTGAATTTATTCTCCCAGATCGCGTTCATCGTGCCGAGAGTTGGCAAGTCGCCGGCTGAATCGATCCCAATGTCGATCACGGTGATATCCATGACCACAACCTTGATGCCGGCGAAGATTGCCCACTTAGCGACCAATTCCTGACCGTCCACCTCGACGGCAGGAACGACTTTGTGGATCTCCGACGAAAAGAATTCAGGGAAGCCGAAGGTATTGCAGTCCGAGACTAGTACGCCGTCTGCAATACCGTTTGCGTTGCAAAAGTCGGTGTACTGCTGCGCACTGAAATCCTCTGCAGTCAAAGACGTGTTCAGGCTCAGGCTGTTGCCCGCCAGCACGCTTAGATCGTTGATTGGAGTTATGCCGTCACCGGTGCTGACCTCGAGTTGCACCGGAAGCCGCAGTCCGGCCGCCAAATCGAAATCGTAGCCGACGCGCGCTGCGAACAAAGTGATGCAAATGTCCGTGAAACCAAGATCGATGCAGCCTTCTTCATCGATGCTGTAGCCCCAACTGACCTCGGGAGGAGCCAGCGTGAAGCCCATCATCGCGTAGTTGTCCCGGAACAGAGATCCGGTCGAACTCGGCAGCAACGAGAGTGAAGTCAGCCGTGAAAAGGCTGCAAACTGCTGCGGTCCGTTATTGCCCTTCACGCAGACCCCATCCACATACTGGGCGTTCGGTGCACAGTGCGCGACATAGTCTTCTTCGATGTGCTGGGTGCGGCGCTCCTGGCCGCATTTCATGGCGGCGGAGTGAGGATTCGATGCATCCGTAGTAGTGTCGCAGTTGCCATTGTCGTCGGCATCGAAGGCTTTCTTGTTGTCGCCGTTCTTTTTGCCATAAGCCTTGTTCATAGCTACGATCATGGCTCGTGTCACGTCGCAAGTACCGTCCGCGTTCTGTGTACCGAAACCCTGCGCAGGCAGCGTTACCGTGATGTCGTCGCCCTTGCTGTCTTTCACGTTCTTGCCGTTGCCGTCGTGAGCTGTAAAAGACTTGCCGCTGCCGAAATTCGTGCAGTCGCTGCCCCCGAGCGGCAGGCTCGACAGGTTGTTGTGGAAGTGCGTCACGTTGGTGTATTTCGGGTCCACACTGCCCGCGTCTCCCCGCTTGCCGGAAAGAGAATTCGGATCGTCTTGCTTGTTTGCGCTGGGGTCGAATGAGTTGTCTTCGATGCTGGGATCGATCGTGTTCCCGTCCGAGTCCTGAAAAGGCTGCGGAACTTTCCGATTCGGGTTGATCGCCAACGCCGGCCACGAGGTCAGCGGGTTGCCGTCTTGGTCAGATCGCTGCGAAGGCTTGCTGTAGCCGATGGTGACCTGGTTCTTCAAATGCTTGCCGACGGTGTGGCCGTTCGTGTCGGTCACATCCTCCGACCCGCAGTGCGGGCAATTGTCCGGGTCGGGCGCGTTGATCACGCTGACGTCTTCGGTGTCGCAGTCGGCTGCCTTCTTGCGCTTCTGTCCAGGCGAGTCCGAATCAGAAGGGTCCTGGCAAGCCGTGTTGCCGTGGGCGCGCTTGTTGTCACGATGCTTTTGCGCAGTCGATTTGAAGCCCTTCGCCAGCGGCGTCAAGTGTGATCCATCCGCGTCGACCACGAGCTTCGGGATATGCGGGTTGCCGTTTCCGTTGCCATTGTTGCCGTTGCCATTCTGCGCGACTGAGAAGGGAGCGAACGCAAGTATCGCGAACGTGGTCAAGATCAAGGCGTATAAGGGAGAGGGGTGCGTCGTACCCGAGGTGGTGCGCATAGGGTGTCCTCGCTATTCAATTTTTGTTGCGGGGCCCGCCGAGCTGAAGCATGGACTGCGGCGGCATCGTGCGCGACGCAGGCTTTCCCTTTTAGCGCCTTGGGGAAGGCAAAGAGAGTTGAGAAGAGGAGTATAGACCCGCGGAGCGGCGTGTCAACCAAATTGCGAGCCGGCAAGCAGTCAAGTCGTGCAAAAGAGAACCATCAAACAATGGTTAAGAAGCGAGGTTGATCTGCTGCTCTCGCTGGGGCCGGCTATGTTGGGGTAAGCCCTTAAGCCTGTGTTAGATTTGTAAATGTGTGGGCGCGTAGCTCAGTTGGTAGAGCAACGCCCTTTTAAGGCGTGGGTCGATGGTTCGAATCCATCCGCGCTCACCAACTTCAATTCCAGTCAGCTCCCGGTCACCAGCGACGGAGCCGCACTCCGCCTTCGATCTACAAACTTCAGCGCCAGCCGATAACCCAACAGCACTGCTAGGATGACTGCATAAATCGCGGGGTCGGTGATGTCTTGCTTGACCAGCCACCAGTAGTGCACCACGCCGGCTATCGCGCTGAAGTACACGAGCCGATGCAGCGCCTGCCAATTCTTGCCGCCCAGCTTGCGGATCGACCACGTCGTCGAGGTCAGCGCCAGTGGAACCATCAACAACCATGCCGTGAATCCCGCGGTGACGAATGGCCGCTTGTACACATCCGGTAGCACCTCTGCCCAATGGAAATGATGATCGAGCCCGACGAACGTGAGCAGGTGCAATGAAGCGTAGAAGAACGCGTACAGCCCGAGCATCCTGCGAAAACGGATCAAGTCTGGAAGATTTATGATCTTCCGCAGTGGAGTGATCGCGAGCGAGCACAATAAGAAGATCAAGGCCGTGTCCCCGGTCGCGTGCGTCACAAACTCTACCGGGTTCGCCCCCAGGTCGTTTTGCAGAGCTTTAAGGAAAAGATATGCGAGCGGGCCCAGTGCCGCGATAAAAACGACGACCTTGAAGATGGAAATGAGCCGGGCGCGCGACATCAATAATTTTTCCGCAGGTCCATCCCGCTATACAGCCCGGCCACGAGCTTTCCGTAACCGTTGAACATGTCCGTGGGCTTCCGCGCCGCGAACAATCCCGCGCCGATCACGCGCTCCGTTGCTTGGCTCCAGCGCGGATGGTCCACCTCCGGGTTCACATTCGAGTAGAACCCATACTCATTCGAAGCCATGGAATTCCATGTCGTTGGCGGCTGCTGTTCCACAAACCGGATCTTCACGATCGACTTTGCGCTCTTGAATCCATACTTCCACGGCACATGGATCCGCACCGGCGCGCCGTTCTGGTTCGGCAAAACTTCGCCGTAGAGACCAAAAACTAAAATCGTCAGCGGATGCATAGCTTCATCCATGCGCAAGCCTTCGGAGTATGGCCAATTGAGGACGTCTCCTGCGTGCGGCATCTGCTGCCGATCGAACAGGGTAATGAACTGCACGTACTTCGCCTTAGACGTGGGCTGCGCGCTGTTGATCAGCGTGCTGAGCGGGAACCCGATCCACGGGATCACCATCGACCATCCTTCAACGCAGCGATGCCGATAGATGCGTTCCTCGAGCGGGGCCAATTTCATCAATGAATCGATGTCGATCGTCTGCGGCTTCTTGACTTCGCCTTCGATCGCCACCGTCCAAGGGCGCGTCTTCAGAGTTCCCGCATATTGCGCCGGCTCATCTTTATCGGTGCCAAACTCGTAATAATTGTTGTAAGTGGTGATGTCTTTGAATGAAGTCGGAGTCTGCTTGTCGCTGTAGCCGCTCTTGCCGAAAGTCAGCTTCGTGCTCGCGTGCGCCACCTCGTCCGGCTGTGCCAGCTTAAGAGCTTCAAATCCTGTCAGCGTCGCTGCGCCGGCTAAACCTAAGCCGGTGAGGAACTTACGTCTATCAAGGTACGCGGTTTTTGGAGTCACTTCAGAGTAAGGAAGATTAATGTCAGACGGCTTTTTGATCAGCATGATTCACCAATATAAGTACGCAGCTCGAGGCGGAGCGGATTTCACCCTGCAGATGAGACTCTGTTGCGTGGAAAAGGTTGCGCCGCTCGTCTATTCGTAGCGCAGGGCTTCGATGGGGTCGAGCCGTGCTGCCTTGCGCGCCGGATAGAAACCAAAGAACACACCGACAAACATTGAGAATACCGCCGCCGCAAGGATTGCGAGCGGAGAAATAATGACTGCCCATCCGGCGAAGGTCGTGATCAACCGCGATACGGTGATCCCGAGCAATATCCCGATCAGTCCGCCGAACATACTAAGCACCACCGCTTCAATGAGGAACTGTCGCTGCACATCTTCTTCTGTCGCGCCTATGGCCATGCGGATGCCGATCTCGCGCGTGCGCTCCGTAACCGAGACCAGCATGATATTCATGATCCCGATTCCGCCGACCACAAGAGCGATGCTCGCCACCGAGCCGAGCAGCAGAGTCATCAGCCGTCCCTGCGCTTCCGCGAAGTCGGCTATATCGGCGAGATTGCGGACCATGAAATCATCGTCCTGCCCTGGACGGATGTGATGGCGGTCGCGCAGCAATGCTTCGATCTGCTGCTGCGCGGTGTAGCTCGCCTCTTTCGATACCGCCGAGACCATCAGGAAGCGCAGCCAGGTATCACCCGTGAGTTTTTTCTGGTGCGTTGTGTAAGGAATGAAGACCTGATCGTCCTGGTCATCGCCCATCGCGGCGGATTGTCCTTTAACTGTGAGCAGGCCAACCACGCGGAAAGGAAGATTCTTGATGCGCATCACCTGCCCGATCGGGTCTGCGGCGCCGAAGAGATCTTTATGTACCGTCTCCCCGATCACCGCCACGTTCGCGGCGCTTTGCACATCATCTTGAGAGAACGGAGTCCCCGATTGGAATGGCCAATCGCGGATCTCAAAATACTGCGGCTCCGTACCAACGATCCGCGTGAACCAATTGTCGTTCCCGTAAACCACCTGCGCCGTTGTTTGCGTCCCAGGCGCCGCTGCCGCGATGGCCGGCGCTTCGCGCTGGATCGCAGTGAGATCGTCGTAGACCAGCGTCTTGGTCGCGCCCGAACCCAAGCGCAATCCGCCGCGGTTCACGGTGCCGCTGGAGACGAATAGCATGTTCGATCCCATGGCCGCGATCTGTGCCTGCTGGGCCGCTTGCGCGCCTTCGCCCACTCCCAGCATCGCGATCACCGCGGCCACGCCGATGATGATCCCGAGCATCGTCAGCCCGGAGCGCATTTTATTGCGGGCCAACGCTCGCAGGGCGATGCGAATGATGGTGAGTATGTCCATTAGGGTTTATCTTGCCGCGGTTGTACTCCCGGCGCGGCCGGTTCGTGTGAAACCTGCCCACGTTCGGCGTCGTCCATGACGATCCCGTTCCTAGTGAGCGTCAGCCCGACAACACGGTCCAGCTCGACTCGCGATTTTTCATACGCTGTCATCGCCGACACCAGATTCGATTCCGCCTGTACCAGATCGCGCTGCGATTGTAGTACCAGGAAATTCGTCGAGGCTCCCACCTGATACTTCTGCTGTTCGGCCTCGAGCGTCTGCTGCGCCAGGTCGCGCCCCGCCTGCGCGGCTTCCACACGCGCGCGGTCTTGTTGCGCGCTGAATTGCGCGTTGCGGACCTCGATGCGGACTTGATTCTCCAATTGCTGCAAACGTGCCTGCGCCTGGCGAAGCTCAAGTTCAGACCTTGTCTGGTCAGCCTGCGCAGCGCGATTGCGGATCGGGATCGTAACGTTCAGCCCAACGGCGTACGAGGGAAAATCTCTGCTGAACGCTGTATCGAAGGCGTCACCGTAGGTGCCTAAGAACGGGATCGGAGCAGTTCCTGTTCCGCCACCCGTCCCACCGCCCCCTCCTCCGCCGCAGCCGAAGCCGGATCCGGGAGGGCAGAGTGCGTTTGTAGAACCGGCGAGCCCGCTTCCGCCATATGTTCCGAAGATATCCACCGTGGGCAACAGCGCATTGCGAGCAGAAGACTTCGTGATCTCACGGTTCGTTAGATCGATGCGCGCCTGCGCCAGCTCAGGACGATGCGCGAGCGCGTCTGCGATCAAATCTTGAGTCGGGATGACGGGTTCTTCTGCCGGAACCTGCATGATGTCCGTGGGCACAACCTCAGCGTGGTCGAGCAGATCATTCGTGACGTTTCGCGCGATTGCGTTCTTCATCAGCAGCTGCTGCAACTGCAGCGTGGATTGCGCGATGATCAAGTCCTGCCGCCGGGCAGCCAGATCGCTTTTTGCGCGCACGATCTCGATGGGAGCCATCGTGCCCACATCGACTTGCGCCTGGTTGTCGCTGACTGTCTTCTCGGCGAGCGCGACCGAGCGCTCCTGCACCTTTACCGCTTCGAAGGCGCTCACCAGATCCCAATAGATGTTCTGGATCTGGGAAATGGTCGAGATCACCTGCTGGCGGAAAGCAACGTCGGCTATCTCGCGATTGTTGCGGGCAATGCGGATGAACCGAAGATTCGGCCCTAGGCCGAACCCCGTGAGCAGATGCTGCCGCACGGTGACGGCCCAATTTGATGTGTAATTCGGGTTTAGCAGCGATCGAATGCTGTTGCTGTAACTTCTTTGATTCTGGATCCCAAAGTTCATGCTGGTGCCGGTCGCCCAGGCTTGCCCGTAGCTCATGTTCACGAAGCCGCTATGCCCATACAAAGCGTTCGTGCCGCTCGTCACAGCGTTGGATAACGGAGTATGGTTATCGTTGATGCCGATGTTCGACGAGAAAGACGGGTCGTAAGAATCTAAGCTCGAGCCCACACCCGTAGTCGAGCTGACCTGCCCGGCGACTCCTGTCGCGGCTCCCCCGGACCCCACGCTGGTTCCACCCGCTCCCCCACCGCTGGATGCTCCAGCAGTCGCGGAAGCAGAGCCACTGCCTCCACCGCTCGTCGATCCGATTCCGCTGCCGGTTCCGCCGGGCGTGTTCTGAACAACTCCAGTCGGGACACCGCGCGCGGCCGCTCCTGCTTTCGTGCGCAGCACATCCGTATCTGCAATCGATAAGTTGTACCGTGCGATGACTAAGTCGAGATTGTTCTCGAGCGCTAGTGCGATGGCGTCGTTCAAAGAGAGTTGCAGCTTCCCGTCGCGGATCACGCGACTCATTCGGTCGGTGTTGGTGAAGTTCGGCGGAGGCACGCCGCGAGGAATGTAAGGGAAGAAGAAGTCGGGAATATGAGAGTGGGGCTTGGAATAATCGGGCGGCCGCGTCTGCTTCGGCGCGTTCGCGTCATCGGCGAAGCAGAACGGTAGCAGGAACACGGTTACGAACATCGCAACGGCTTTGCAACATCTGCGCATCAAGGCTCCTGCTCGTCCCTAAAAAATTTGCGAACCCTCAATCTTCGATCGTCGGCATGGTGCGGAGAACCTCGTCGGCCCTCAACCTGGTTGCGACTGGAATGTCCTTGCCGAGCTTGCCGTCGCGGAACACGATGTTTCTTTTCGCGTATTGCGAGATGTCTTGCTCGTGCGTCACCAGGACGATCGTCAAACCTTGCTGCTCGTTCAAGCGCTGCAAGATCTCCATCACCTCGACGGACGTTCGACTGTCAAGATTGCCCGTCGGTTCATCGGCCAGCAGGATCGCGGGCTGATTCACCAGCGCGCGCGCAATCGCGACCCGCTGTTGCTGCCCGCCCGAGAGCTGCGAAGGGAAGTGATGGCTTCGATCTCCCAAGCCCACCATCTCCAGCGCTTTGTGGGCGCGGATCGAGCGTTCCTCCCTGGCGATGTTCGCGTACATGGTCGGCAGCTCAGCATTTTCTAACGCCGTAGTACGGCTCAGGAGATTGAATCCCTGAAACACAAACCCGATCTTCTGATTCCGGATGGCGGCAAGCTCGCGCTTGCTCAACTTCAAAGTGTCGATACCTTCGAGCCAATAGGATCCGCTGCTGGGTTTGTCGAGGCAGCCCAGGATGTTCATGAACGTGGACTTGCCGCTTCCGCTCGATCCCATCACGGCGACGAACTCACCGCGCGCGATTTCCACCGATATCCCACGCAACGCGTGCACCTGCGTCTCGCCCAGGTCGTAGTACTTGTGCACGTCTTTCACCTGGATCAGCTTTTCGCCCGCGACTGATGTGGAACCCCAAGCAGCGCTTTGAGAGATGGTGGCCATCGCGGGGCGTTAGCGTCCTCGACCGCCTCCGCTTCCCGGTAGGGGAGCGCCGGTCTGCGGCCTGAGGCCAGATTTCGACGCTGCGCCGGTAATAACCTGGTCGCCTTCTTGCAGCTGGCCTTGCACAACCTGCGCGATCTCAGTGACGGTGTGGTCGGTGATTCCGATCTTTACTTTCACCGGCTCTAGAGAATTATCGGGATGCACTTTCCATAGAATCGCCTGGTCAGCATTGCGCTGGCCTTGAGCTTGTCCGCCGGAACCGCCATTGCCATTCGGCTGCCCGCTTCCGCCACCCTGGCCGCGACCGCCTCCACTTCCATTGCCCGCACCGCGTCCACCGCCTCCGCCGCAGCCAGGCCCGGTGATCTGGTATTGCTTGCAAAGTTCAGCGAGCTTCGTTGCGTCGAGTTCGGGCTTGTATCGCAGCGCCATATTCGATACGCGCAGCACGGCATCCGCGGTTGCGACGGGAATGGTCACGTACGCAGTCATCCCGGGGAAGAGCTTCCTCTCGGGATTATCGAAGTTCACCACCGTATCGTAAGTGGTCACGTTTTGCACTGTCGTGGGGTTCATCCGGATCTGCGAAACCACGCCGCGAAAAGTTTCTTTCGGGAAAGCGTCCACCTTGAAAGTGACTTCCTGCCCGGGGCGGATTCCGCCTACGTCGGATTCATCCGTCTTCGCATAGACCTGCATCTTCGTGAGGTCCTGCGCGATAGAGAACAAGGTTGGCGCCTGCAGCGAAGCGGCAACGGTCTGTCCCACGTCCACGTTTCGGCTTACGACGGTTCCATCGATGGGCGCGCGGATGATGGTGTGATCCAGATTGGTTTGCGCAACGGAGAGGGCAGCTGACTTCTGACTTTGGTCCGCGATCGATTGGTTCAGGTCCGCCTGCGCCGCTGCGACCGCCGCATTCGCGGTTTCGCTGTTAGCGCGTGCCAGATCGAGCTGCTGTTGGCTGAAGACTCCCTTCGCCGCGAGCGTCGACGTGCGGTCAAAGTCAGCCTTCGCCTGCGCAGCCGTGGCTCTTGCTTTCTCCAGATTGGCTTTCGCCGTCGAAGTGTTCGCGCGCGACTTTTCCAGATCGGCTCGCGCCTGCAGTACCGCTCCTTCGAATAAAGAAGGATCGATGCGCGCGATCACCTGGTTCTTCTTCACTGCAGAATTGAAGTCGGCGTGCAGCTCAGAGATCGTGCCCGAAACTTGTGATCCTACTTGTACCGTCGTGACGGCATTGATGGTACCGGTGGCGTCGACTACCTGCTTGATGTTGCCGCGCGAAACCTTGTCCTTGAAGTATTCGGTCTGGCCTTTGCGGGTGAAAGCGAACGAGGCCAGCACGATGATGGCGAGCACCACCGCCGCCGCGACGAGCCACTTCTTATTATTTTGGGTCACGAGTGCGCACCGGAGTACGAAGTATCGTCGATTCGATTAAGGATGAGAACCAGAGATATTACCTTAGGAATGTCTTAGTTAGACGTAAAACGGCTCACGTTGCGACTACAAAAAAAGGCGAGGCCGAAGCCTCGCCTTGGTGAAGGTTGAGCGTTGAACTAGAAGGTAAGGAACACGCCACCTGAAGCGTGGATCTGGTTGAATGACCCGGTATTTTGCTTCACGACGCCGCTAGGCGCGACCACAGCCCCGGGAGTGCCGAGGAAGCCGTCAACGTCGATCGTATTGAAGGTCTGCTTGAAATCGCCCGGGAAGCTGACCACATCCTTCACATCGGTGCGGAAGCCCCAATGACGCGCGACATAATATTTGAAGCCGGCTCCGAAATCGAAAGCAAATCCAGATTCGGAACTGCTCCTCTTATCAATGTCCATGCGATGCAAACCGCCGGCACCGTCGGATGCAGTGGCGATGATGTAGGTGCGAGGATTGCCGAACCAGTTCTCCCAACCCAATCCCGCTCCGATGTAAGGAACCAACCGTGATTTTGTGTTGAAGCTACGGTTCACATTAAAGAGATAGGTGTTCTGGTTTCCTCGCGCGGTGCCGTCGAATCCTCCTGCATACATAAACAACTTATCGCTTTCAGGGGTGGTGTTGCTGCAGCAACGCTCATCAGCGAACCAGCGGCTCACCACCATATCGCGCTGGTCCTCGTTCGTGTAGTGGGTGCCAGTGCCCGAGTGGATGTACTGGAATTCCAGCTGCCATTCGGGAGTGAGGTTGAACCCGATCTGGCCCGATGTTGACCAGCCGCTACCAGGCTCGATGCCACCATTGGTCAGGAACGCGGGAGCCGCTTGCGCGAGCTTCGTGTTGTAGACGCCGATCCCGAAGCGGCTGAAGTCCTGCGAGAGATCACAGCTAAGAGCGACAGTTTCTGCGCATGTAGTGTCTCCTCCGGAGAAGGAGCTGCCACGCGTGGCGCCAAAATTCCAGCTGATCTCGAAGCGATCATTCAAGCTTTCACGATCGCCGCTGTGACCCGCCCCACCTGTCGAAGCAAGCTCGCCGCCAAAATTCCAGAACACGCCGCCGCTGAACAGACTCTGGCTGAAGCGCCCGCTCTGGCCGGTTTGGCCGGTAAGCGGCTGCAATGCGCCGGCCACACCGTTATGGCCGCTGGCGTCAATAGCGCTGAATCGGTTGTCAAGCTGCGGATAGCTGAATACGTTGGTGAAGTCCCCGCGCAGGCCGAAATGCGAAGTCACGTAGTACTTGGCTCCCGCCTGTACATCGAAGGCGAAGCCGGTCGCGCTTCCTGCATTCTTTGTAAAGATCGCCTCTTCAAATGGGGTGTCGTTTGCCGTGAACGCGTCAATTGCTACGCGCGGACCGCCGTACCAGCTCACAGCACCGACGCCGGCACCGATATAGGGCACCAGGCGGTTGCCCACATTAAAATTGCGATTAAGGTTCACCAACCACATATTCTGATCGCCACGCGGCTTGCCATTAGCATTGCCGATGAATGTAGCGGTACGCGGTAAATTATTTCCCGTTCCGCCGGCTACGAAAATCGCCATATTTTGGTCAAGCAGGCGCTGATTGTCGAATGCAACGTCGGATCGCGAGTGGTTCCACGTGAATTCCAGTTGCCATTTGGGATTGAAGTTCCATCCCAGTCGCAAACCTATAAACGCCCCGCTTCCCGGCTTCACTCCGCCGAAGCGCTGGAACATGCGAATCCCAGAGAGTTGCGAAGGATAGATACCGCCACCGCTAATGTCGTGGTTGAGAGATTGGGTCACCTCGCATCCGTTTGGAACGCCTTCTTTGCATGAGCCGTGATCAGGGTTCCCAAGGTTGCCGCCCAAGGCTCCCCCGCCTTGTATTGAAAGTTCAAACCGATGTGACATCCAGTTCGACCCAGAGGGCGATGGGGCTTCAGGTGTCGCCACCTTCGGCATTAAAGAGCTGTCGGGAGTGGACTGCGCAAACGCACTCATGCTCAACAACACGCAAACCGCAAGTGCGGTAATGGTCAACATCTTGACGAGGTGCGACATGGATCCTCCAGGGATCTCTGAAATGGAGCCCACGCCTTGCAACTGGCGTTTTACGACGCTTTCTCGGATGGGCGGAAGTGTAGAGGTCTTTTACCTAGGTGTCAAACAAAAAATCGCATTAAATCCATTAGCTTGTGCGATTTAGGGATTAGTAATCCTAGTAACATGTGGGGTTACACGGGAAGTAACCGCCAATTCTCACTGGATTTGGCCCGTGATAGCGATTTGGTGAGGACCACTTATCCCCGCTTGGTCCGTCACCTTCGTTAGGCTGCCCGTCGCCTGGTCAATCGTGAAAATAGAAACGTTACCGCTTAGTTTGTTGGGGACATATAGGAATTGTCCTGTGGGATCGCACCGGACCTGAAAGGAATTATTCCCGGTGTTGAACGACCCGGGGTTGGTGCTGCTTAGGCCTCCATTGGCGAGGTTTACGAAAAAGCCCGAGGTCGTATTCACTCCGACGTTGGCAGCGTATGCGAACCTTCCGTTTGGAGAAACTTCTACCGAATGCGGCTGGCTCAGCACGTTTGGCCCGCTTCCTGCCGGCGATAGGGAACCGTCGTTCGCGTTGATGGAGTAGATGGCTGCCGACGGCGTGCCCGATCCGACCGCGTATAAGAACCTTCCCGCCGGGTCTGTCTTTACCCCGAAGGCCCCTCCCAGGCTCATCTGACTACCGGCCTGGCTTAAGATGCCGTTGCTGTTGATCCGGAAGGCAGTGATCTTTCCATTCGAGTCGTCAGCGGTATATAAGAAGCGTCCCGTCGGGTCTATAGTGATGTCGCGTGCAGCGGTTCCGGTAGCAGTCTCGTTAGCAATGCGAGTTACCGCCCCGGTCGTTGCATTCATAGCGAAGGAGGAAACGTTGAACGAACCTTTGTTCGCTACATAGGCAAATCGCCCGGAAGGCTCTATCGCCACTGCAAAAGGAAGGTTTCCTGCACTCGCAGGGTTTACGAATGAAAGCGCCCCAGTGTCCCCCACCCGGTACGAACGCAACGATCCTGCTGTAGAGAAGATCCCGACAAGAACGAACTTCCCGCGCAGATCGCTCGTAATCGCACGTGCGTCACTGAGTCCACTAACACCCCCGATGCTACTCAAAGTTCCATCAGAAGGATTGATAGAGAAACCCGAGACATTGCCGGAGTCCTGTCCCACGTATGCAAACTTCGGGGCGTAGCTGACCGGCGCGATTCCGGAGACGATGGCGATAGCCCACGGTGCTACGCGGGTGCGAACCGTCGCGCTGGTCGCAGTCACGGCGGTGAGCTGTCCGGTTCCACGGTTCACGTTGAAGATGGATAGGTCGTTCGAACCCGCATTTCCTACGAATGCATACTGACCCGAGAGGTCGATCCCGATCGTTGCGGGTGAATTGCCGGCGCTCACGGTCGGTGTTCCTAATGCCGTGAGATGTCCGTCGGCTTGGTCCACGCTGAACATCGAAACTGTTCCTGCGCTGTTGGTCACATATGCAAACGCTCCCGAAGGATGAACCATGGCGCTGGTAGGACCTGTTCCCGTTGCGATCATTCCGGTATTGGTGAGTGCTCCGGTGTTCAGGTCGATTTGGTAACTCCAAACGTCGGAGGTGCCATTGTTCACCGCGTATAGGAATTTGGCGTTTCGATCACCGGCGAGAGCCACTGGCCCGGCGCCAGCCCCGAATGGAGAACTTCCGAGGGTCGAGAGAACGCCCGAAAGCGGGTCGATCGCGAACGCAGCGATGCTTCCTGAGCTATTCGCCGCGTACAGATACTTTCCTCGCGGCTCAGCGAAGAAAGCTGATGGGCCACTCCCGGCGAAGATTGTCGAATTGCTCGACAGCGCTCCCGTTACCGGGTCGATGTCCAGAGTTGAAATCGTGCCATCAGTCGAATTAGCCACGTATAGGAATTTGCCGCTTCTGTCCACGACCAGCGCCTTCGGTCCACTTCCTACCACGAACGGAGATCCACCGATTGCATCCAAGTGGCCATCATTCGCGATGCTGAATGCGGAAACGTTTGCCGATCCGCTGTTGGCGATATAGACGAATCTGCGCGATGGATCCAACGCAACTGCAACCGGAGAAGTGCCGGTGAGCGCATAACCATTGTGGCGCAGCTGTCCTGTGGCCACATTTACCGTATATCCGGAGACGGTGTTGTCGCCAGCGTTTGCAATATAAACGAAGCGTGCCACTGGAACGATGAACGTGACCGTGGGGTGCGTGGTTAGCACCACCTGGCCGGCGCCGGGATTTGCAGTGATGGTGATCGTCTTGGTTTCGGCGGTTGTCGAACCGATGCCTCCCGTGTGTGTACCATTCGCGTCCGTGATCGTGGGTGCGCTGAGAACGTTGCCGCTTCCGCTCGAACTCAGGCTGACCGTCTGTCCGGAAACGGGATTTCCGAACGCGTCCACCAGTTGCACGGAAATCGCCGATTGAGTGATTCCATCCGCAAGCACTCCCGTAGCAGGAGCCGCCACTGCGGTGCTCAGCGACGCCGAGATCGTAGATATATCCCCGACGAAGCCGACCGTCGGCTGTGCATTCAATGACATCAGATTTCCGCCAGGATTTAGCGTCACCGTCGCGGAGATCGTCTTCAGCTCGGCTTTCGTGGACTTCACCGTGAACGTCGCCACACCGGAGCCGTTCGTGATCGCCGAAGCCGGCACGATCGTGTTAGCGCTGCCCGTTGATGCAAGTTGTACAGTCTGGCCGGAGATTCCGGTTCCCGCCGTCGTCTTCACCGTAACGGTGATGGTGGAACTAGCGATGTTGTTTGCGAGCACGTTGCTCGTTGGAGCTGCCACAACGGTTGATGTTGCCGGATTAACCGAGGTGATCACGAGACTTGAGGCGCTTGATGTTCCGCCTCCCGGCGCAGGATTGAATACGGTCAACGAGTAAACGTGCGCGCTTAAAGCCTGCGCGTGTGGCACCGTCGCGGTGATCTGGGTTGGCGAAATGAAGTTCGCGTCGAGAGCGATTGCCCCGTCTAGCATCACCTGTGCGCCCGGAACAAAGTCACTTCCGGAAAGAGTGATCATCGTCGCGGGCGCGCCGACTGTAAGCGCGTTTGGAGTCACCGTCGTAACTGTCGGCGTCAGGTTCTGCACCGTGAATGGCACCGCATTCGACGTCGCAAACGTGGTGACCGTCACGTTTCCGGTTGTGCTGCCTGCGGGCACTTGCACTGTCAAGCTTGTCGGAGTGGCCAGTGAAACGTTTGCCTGCACTCCGTTGAACATCACCGTGTTCAGCTCGGGCGTTGCATTGAATGCCACTCCGGTGATGATCACCGTCTGTCCCCACGCACCCATCGGCTGGGAAAGGTTGAGGATACTTGGAACCCCAACGTTGATTGCGATCGGCGCAATGGGGGTGAGAGTGGTGCCGAGAGCTGCCTTCACAGCGAGGTTGTACTGGTTGACCGCGGTCCCATTTGCAACAGTGACGCGCAAGTTAGTCGTCGTGCCCGCGACCGTCGGAGTAACCGAGAGGGTAGTGGTGTTGCTAGAACCGAAGCCGCAGGTGATTCCCGTCGGCAACGGCGTGGCGCAGCTCAACGTGACGGCGCCAGTGAAGCCGTTTAACGCGGTCGTGGTGACGGTGTAGTTCGCCTGGCCGCCATTGCTCGGTACCGACTGAACCAATGGCGCCGCGCCGATCGCAATGCCCTTTACGTTTACGGTCACGTTGCCCGTTCGAGATTGGCCGCCGTTGCTTCCAGTAACCTGTACCGTATAACTTCCCGGCACCGCCGGCCCGGTAGTGGTAACGGTTAGCGTCTGCGAGCTGCCGGTGCTTCCAGTCGTCGGGAATGTACATCCGATTCCGACGGGTGCACCGACGACCGTGCAAGAGAGAGTCAATGGGCCGGAGAAGCTGTTGAGTGCTTGCAGGGAGATCGAGTCTGTGATGTTCGAGCCTGCATTCACGGATATCGTCGCAGTCGCCGGCTGCAACTTGAAATCTTTTACTGACAAGGTGACGTTCGTCGAGCGTGTCAGATTGTTCAGCGCAGGGCTCACACCTGTGATCGCCACAGTTGCATTCGCCGCCGGCGTGGTTCCCGCCGTTGCCTGCAGGGTCACAACCGACTGGTTGTTTGGCGTGACTCCGGGTATGACCTGCACCGGGTTCGGAGTGCAAACGACACCGGCCGGCAGAGTGCCGCAGCCAACCGTGATCGTGTCAGTCATTCCGCCCAGAGCTGTGAACCTCACGGTGAACGTGGTGGAGTTTCCATTCGTCACGTTCTGTGTCGCCGGCGTGACGGCTTGCGTGAAGTTCGGACCCCAGAGATGCACGGCGAGAGGCTGCGTGCGGATCAGCGTCCCCGCTGTCGCTTTCACCGTGATGGGATAGTCACCCAGCACTGCTGTGCTGGCGCCGGTGATGGTGAGCGTTGAAGCCAGGCCCCCACTTGTCGGAATGCCCGAAGCCGGGGAGAAGGCGCAAGTCACACCCGTGGGCTGGCCGGTGCAGCCGAGCGAAGTTGAAGTGTTGAAACTGTTCAGCGCGGTCAACGTGACCGGGATGGTGAGCGAACTCGACTGTCCCGGCGGCGGCTGCGGGATGGTGATCGCGCCGGTGCCTGTTGCCAGCGCGAACTCTTTGATGTTAACCGTGAAGCTCGCCATCTGCTGCTGGCCGCTGCTCGTTCCTGTGACTTGCACGGTGTAAGCGCCGGGCGGAGTCTGGAGCGGGTCCGAGGTAATGGTGGTGGTCACGCTGGCGCCCGTTGAAGTCGCCGCGGGATTCACGTTCGAGAGTGTGCAGTTGGTTCCCGCCGGAGCGCCGACGATCACGCAGCTGAGCGCGACGTTGCCGGTGAATCCATTTAAACCTTTCACCAGGATGGTGTCGGTGATGTTCGAGCCGACGTTGGTCGCGACAGTCGCCGTGTTCGCTGTGACGGAGAAGTTCTTCACCGAGAGCATGATGTTCGCGAAGCGCGTGACGCTGATCCCGGAGCTTGTGCCCACGATTGCAATCGTCGAGTTCGCCGCTGCGGTGCCGGCGACTGTGCCTAGAGTGATCGCGGAGCTGTAGCCCGTGCCCGGATTTACGACCGCAGGCACCGGAGTGCAAGTCACGTTCACAGGCACTCCCGTGCAGGAGACAGCGATATCGTCGTTCATGCCACCGAGCGGCGTGAAGGTGACGTTATAAGGAGCAGATGACGACCCCGCGGTAACGTTCTGCGTTGTCGGCGTAACGGCTTCGGTAAAGTTCGGGCCCCATAGATCGACTTCGAGCGTCTGCTGGCGGATGAGCGTGCCCGCGGTTGCTTTCACTGTGATGTCGTGCGGTCCAACAGCGGCCGCGCTCGCGCCGGAAATGGTCAGAGTGGAATGCAATACGCCAGCGGTCGGAATGCCGGAAGCCGGCGAGAACGCACAGGTGATTCCCGTGGGCTGGCCGAGGCAGGAGAGCGCAGTCGAAGTGTTGAAGCTGTTCAGCGCAATGACCGTGATAGGAAGCGTGATCGTGCTCGATTGACCAGAGGGCGGCTGCGGAAGCGTGACTTCACTTGAGCCTAGGCCGAGCGTGAAGTCTTTGATGTTGAGCGTGAAGCTCGCCGTCTTCGATTGCCCCGAGTTCGTGCCCGTAACCTGGACCGTGTAGGTGCCCTGCGGCGTCTGCGTCGCGTCGGAAGTGATCGTCGCGGTGACGCTCGTGCCGGTCGAGGATGCTGCCGGATTGACATTTGAGAGCGTGCAGTTCGTTCCCGCGGGAGTTCCCACGATCAAGCACGAAAGCGCCACGGTACCGGTGAATCCGTTCAGACCTTTCACCACGATGGTGTCGGTAATATTCGAGCCGACGTTGGTCGCGATCGTCGCCGTGTTCGCGGTGATGGAGAAGTCCTTCACAGCGAGCGTGACATTCGTCGAGCGCGTCAGATTGTTCAGCGAGGTGCTGGTTCCAACGATCGCAACCGTTGCGTTCGCAACCAGCGTCGATCCAGCGGTCGTCTGCAGAGTCACGATGGACTGATTACCCGGCGTCACGTTCGGAGTGACGATCGCGGGAACCGCTGTACAGGTAACGCCTGCTGGAAGTGCGCCGCAACCAACGGCGATGTCTTGCGTCATGCCGCCTAGTGCGGTGTAGACGACGGTGTAGCTCGCGGAAGAACCATCGGTCACATTCTGCGTCGTGGGCGTGACCGCTTGCGTGAAGTTGGGAGCTCCGATCGTCACAGCCAAGGGCTGGGTGTGGATGAGAGTTCCGGCCGTCCCTTTTACCTGTAGGTTGTAAACCTTCGGCGCAACCGTGCTCGCGGCGGTGATCTTCAATGTGGAGTTCACCCCCAGAGCGGTGGGGGTGACGGACGACGGGGTAAAGAGACAAGTGACTCCGGCCGGCTGGCCAACGCACGCCAATCCAGTAGAGCTGTTGAAGCCGTTCAGCCCGGTGATGGTTACCGGAACCGTGAGCGAACTCGATTGTCCTGCCGGCGGCTGCGGGATGCTGATCGCATTAGTACCCAGTCCAACGGTGAAATCTTTTACGTTCGTTGCCGCTGTGCCGGAGTTATTCGCGGGGTTCGAATCTGGTTCATCTGCGGAGCCGGTAAACGTCATCAGCTGCGAAGCGACCAGCCCCGGCGTCACCATAATGGTGATGTTAGCGCTCGCTCCCGAGGCGACAGTGCCAGCGTTACAGACAATCGTTGTGGTTCCGATGCAGTTCGGTCCGCTGCCCGTCCCGACAAAGGTGTATCCCGCAGGAACGTTGTAGGTGATGGACGTATTGTGCGAGCTGTCCGGCCCATTGTTCGTAACCGCGAACGTGTAGGTCACGGTCTGGGCACTGGTGACCGTATTCACTGGCGACTGCGCAACTGGGCCGACGGAAACGTCCGAGCCGCCGTTGTTTCCTGTCAGGTTGACGGTGAAAGTCCCGGCACTCTTTGTGCGCGAGCTAGGAGTAGAAGCGTCAATTTGAATCGAAGTCGGAACAGAACTGCTCCCGCCAGTTCCACTCGTGCTCAGGAAAGTAGCGGTGATCGTCGGGGTTGCACCCGCAGCCAGGTCCAGCGTATTGCCGCTCACACCAGTCCCGGAGAAAGCGCACGTCACTCCGTTCGAGGGCAGCCCAGGACAGCTCAAAGTCAGCGCTCCGGCGTAGTTGTTTCCTGAACCGACGGTGAACATAATGCTGGTGCTATTACCGTTGTTCACGCTGGCGGAGTTCGCCGGGAGGGCGCCAAGGGTGAAATCGACGACGTTCAAAACTAGTGGTGCCGAATGGGTGATATGAAGCGGATCGCTCCCGGTTGCAGTAACTGTAAGGGGGACGTCAGCGGGCCCGCCGCTTGCGGTAACAAACATCGAGATCGGAGTGCCCGCAACGCTTGGGAAAAGCTGCCCAACCCACAGACACGTGTACGGGTAGTTAAAAAATCCGCAAGAATGAAAATCCACAGTGTTGCTGGTGTCGTAACCGTTCAGCGCAGTCACCGTTCCTACAACAGGGGTTTGGACGTTAGGGAAGAGGGTGAGGGGGCTGTTGATGTTTATCGCGTAATCCGGAGCTTGCGCCCAAGCGCCTGTTGCCAGCAGTAGGACTGCTGCAATCAATGGATATCTACTCAGGCGCAATGCGGGCTCCCGGCGAGGATTTACCTACAGCACAAATGTCGGGGAGGAAACAGATGAAGTATGGCGGCACTCTGCGCCGGTGTCAATCCAGAGTAGCTGGATCGCTACCTTTCCGATCGAGTGCGCCGGGAAATCCGCAGCAATGCTGCGAGTCGCTAATACGGATATAGCCGTATTGACATAACGATTCGATTTGGCTTAAAACGTTACCGCTTTCCAAAAAACTTATGTCCAAAGAAGAGATGTTGAAGCCACGCGAAGTGGCTGGCATGCTCGGCATCAGCTATCCGACGCTGAAATTGTGGATCTACAAAAAGAAGATCCGCACCATCAAGACCGCGGGCGGTCACCATCGCGTGCCTGAAAGCGAGCTGGAGCGCTTTCTTCCCCGCTCGGCCAATAAAGGCGAAAAGTCTACGGAGTTGCGCAGAAATTTTCGCCGCATCAGCGGACGCAATCAGTTGGTGGGGCGCGTTGTCAGTGTGAAGACCAGCGGTTTCCTCGCGCAGGTCACGCTCAATATCGCCGGCCAGCACATCACCTCCATCATCACTGCCGACGCAGTGCACGAGATGCAGTTGAAAAAAGGTGAAGTCGCAGCCGCTCTTATCAAGTCCACGGAAGTAATGATCGTGCGTGTCTAGGCCCTCGCTCCATCAATCGCAGTACCCACTTCGGAGAAACAACCGTGAGAGTCAGGATGAAGATTGTTGTGATCGCGACACTGTTGATGTCGCTTTCTGGCGGCTGCTTCGCCCAAACCAAAAAGAAAGCCACTCCCAAACGCGCAGCTACTGCCTCGGCTGACGAAGTGAATGCGTTGCGCGAAACCGTCAGCTCGCAGCAGCAGGAGTTGCAAGCGCTGCGCGCCGACGTTCAACGCTTGATGGAGATGAACGCGCGCGGCCAGCAGTCTGCGCAGCAGGCGCAGAGCGCCGCCGATCAGGCGAAGAGCAGCGCGACAGACGCTCAGACCGCCGTCGCCGACGCGAAGAAGGCCGCCGACCACGCTGAGTTCAGCGCCGCCGAAGCCAAGACGAAAGAGCAGCTCGACAAAGACGCAGGCGACAAGAAGCTTGATGAAGTCGCGAGCGTAGTCCGCCGCTTCCGTCCGATCGGAGATATTCGCGTGCGCTTCGAGCCGATCTTCCAAGCCGACACGCCAGACCGCTATCGCGCTCGTGTCCGCCTGCGCATCGGTGCCGAAGGAAAGTTGAACGAGGACTTCGTCGGCGGCCTCCAACTCGCCACCGGCACCACGGAGAACGACCCTGTCTCCACAAATTTCACCGACAGCCAGTTCTTCAGCCGCAAGCCCATCGGCGTGGACAAGGCTTACATCAACTATCAGCCGGTCGCGCACAAATGGCTCACGCTCACTGCCGGAAAATTCGCTCCGAATTGGTTTAAGACCTCCGCCTGGCTCGATCCCGACCTGAACCCCGAAGGCGGCGCCGAAAAACTTTCGTTCGACCTGAAGCACATGGGAATCGTGCGCAACGTTTCGCTCGTGGGCATGCAGTTGGTCTACAACGAAGTCGCGGGCACGAACCTTCCCGTCGCTTTCGGCGGCGACTCGGTCGCGTTCGGCGGACAGGGAAGCATGACGATGCAGTTCGGCAAACGCATTACCACCACCTTAGCCGGGACCGGATTGAACTGGATCAACGCCGATCCGGTCATCAAGGCCATCATTGCCAAGACGCTCGCTGGCAATCGCAACACGAACGCGACCTTCGGCGCCGGTACGACCATCCGCTACGCCTCCAAGTTCATGTATGCGGATTTCATCGCCGACGCGGGTGTGAAGACGTGGTCGGACAAATATCCCCTGCACCTCACGCTCGATCTCCTCGACAATACCCGCGCCGCCAGCGATCACAACCATGCTCTTTGGGCGGAAGCTGCGCTGGGAAGCCAGAAAGAGAAGCACGACCTGCAAGTCGGGTACGCCTTCGGCCGCATCGAGCAGGACGCTGTGATTTCCGCCTTCAACGAGAGCGAATTGCGGGCCCCCACGAATGTGATCCAGAACAAGGTTTACCTGCAGTGGCTGGTGCAGAAGAACACCACCCTC
This sequence comes from Terriglobales bacterium, assembly GCA_045807945.1. Classification (GTDB taxonomy): domain Bacteria; phylum Acidobacteriota; class Terriglobia; order Terriglobales; family Acidobacteriaceae; genus CAVQGF01. The sequence continues at coordinate 48,142 of JBJMGI010000067.1, forward strand.
TCCTTTACCGACTGGATCGGGCGCACGCTTAACCGCAACCTGCAGAACGCGGCGTTGCCGCCGGGATTGCCGCTCTCAGAGCAGGACCCTTATCTCAATCGCATGCAATTCGACGTGATCTACAAGTTCTAAGGACAAACATGAAAACAATCTCTACCACGCTGTTCGCAATAGTGCTCATCGCAGGTGCATGCCTTGCACACGCCGACGAGCTTAATGTGGCGGCTGCTTCCGATCTCAACTTCGCAATGACAGAGCTGGCCGCCAAGTACGAGAAGCAGACCGGGACCACTGTGAAGGTGACGTTCGGCTCTTCAGGAAACTTTTTCACGCAGATCCAGAACGGCGCGCCTTTCGACATGTTCTTCGCTGCCGATATCGATTATCCGAAGAAGCTTGAGGCCGCCGGTCTGGGCGAACCCGGAACGCTGTACCAGTACGCCACCGGCAAGATCGTTATGTGGGTGCCGGCAACTTCCAAGCTCGACGTGAGCAAAGGCCTCGCGTTGCTGCTCGAACCTGCCGTGCGCAAGATCTCAATCGCGAATCCGAAGCACGCTCCTTACGGGCGCGCCGCGGTCGCTGCTATGACTCAACAGGGCATCTACGACAAACTCATCGACAAGCTGGTCTTCGGCGAGAACATCTCGCAGGCTACGCAGTTCGTTGAGTCCGGCAATGCGGACGTGGGAATCATCGCTCTCTCTCTGGCAATGGCGCCTGCCATGGCGGATAAGGGCAGATACTTCGAGATCCCGCACGACATGTATCCGCCGCTGGACCAAGGTGCGATCGTGATCAAGGCATCGCAGAAAAAAGACCAAGCGAAGCAGTTTCTGGCGTACCTGAAGAATCCCGAAAGCGTGGCCCTCATGCAGCGCTACGGATTCAAGCTGCCTGAGACAGTGGCCGACGCGCCGAAATCGAAAGAGAAGAAGCAAGACAAGAAAAAAGAGAAGAAATCCTGAAGTGCGAAATCTGAGCGGCACAGGGGATTTCCCCTGTGCCCTTTTTCTTTTTAATGAGAAGATGATGGCCAACACCACCTTCAATCGATGAACTGGCAAGCCATCACGCTTACCCTGAGACTCGCTTGCTGGGTCGCCGGGATCCTGTTGATCATCGGCTTGCCAATCGCCTATTGGGTCACGTATTCGCGATGGCGCTGGAAGTTCATCATCGAAGCGGTGGTCGCTTTGCCGATTGTCTTACCGCCAACCGTGCTTGGTTTCTATGTCTTGATGGCCATCGGGAATCACGGCTGGGTCGGCAAGCTCTGGCAGAACCTGTTCGATCAGCGGTTGGCGTTTACCTTCCCAGGTTTGGTGATTGCATCCGTGCTCTATAGCTTGCCCTTTGCTGTTCAACCTTTTGCTGCGGGTTTTTCCGGTGTGGACAGAAAGCTGATCGAAGCTTCGTGGACGCTCGGCGCATCGAAGCTGCGGACTTTCCTCCGCGTCATCGTTCCGCTTTCATTCACCGGCATTCTCACCGGCATGGTCCTCAGCTTCGCGCACACGCTTGGGGAATTCGGGGTAGTGCTGATGGTCGGCGGAAATATTGAAGGGGTCACCCGAACAGTTTCCATCGATATCTACGACAATGTGCAGGCTTTCAATTATCAGGGCGCGGGCGAAACGGCTCTGCTGTTATTGATCTTCTCCTTCGCAGTCTTGTCGGTCGTTTACGCATTGAACCGTCGCATGTGGGGAGCCTCGCCCGCGAAATGACCTCCACAAACTCCCTGCAGCTTCAGCTTAAGAAAACACTCTCCTCGCGAGGCACGGGGACGTTTCTGCTTGATGTTGCGTTCGAAGTCGGTCCTGGCATCACCATCCTGTTCGGTCCCTCCGGCTCCGGCAAGACGACGATCCTGCAGTGCATCACAGGCTTGCTGAAGCCAGACGTAGGCCACATCAGCGTTGGCGAAAACGTTCTGTTCGACACTGCCTCGCGCGTTGACGTCGCGGTTTCGAAGCGGCACACCGGATACGTCTTCCAGAATCTCGCGCTCTTTCCGCACCTCACGGTGGAAGAAAACATTCACTACGGGCTCAAGGGCCTCAGCCGCGCAGAAATGAACGAGCGCACCCAGGTGGTGCTCGAATCCTTTCGCGTACCGCACCTTCTTCATCGCCGCCCCGACGAGATCTCCGGGGGAGAGCGGCAACGCGTCGCGCTTGCTCGTTCATTGGTCATGCAACCGCGCGTGCTTTTGCTCGACGAGCCGCTTTCCGCGCTTGACGGCGTCACGAAATCCAAGATCATGGACGACCTGCGCGCTTGGAATGACGCCCGCAAGATCCCCATCGTCTACGTCACCCACGGCCGGCGCGAGGTTTTTTCTTTGGGTGAGCGCGTGGTCGCGCTCGAGCGCGGCAAAGTCATCGCCCAGGGAACTCCGCAGGACGTGCTTGCAGCGCCGCGTCACGAAATGCTGGCGCAGCTCGCCGGCTTTGAGAACATCTTCGACTCGACTGTGGTCGCGCACTACGAATCGCATGGGACGATGGCGTGCCGACTCGAGCGCCGTATCACCACCGAGCAGCACGACGGCCCGTCACCGGAGTCCGGTGATGCCCGCGAAACAGCAGCCGTTCCGGTCAGTAAGGCTTTGGAACTCGAAGTTCCGCTGGCGCGCATCGAGCCGGGCGCGAGCGTTCGCATCGCCATTCGCGCCGGGGACATCCTGCTGTCCACCCAAGCCCCGCAAGCGCTCAGCGCTCGTAACGTTTTCATCGGAAAGCTAAGTTCGGTCGCGCGGCTCGGAGTGATGGTCGTCGCTGAAGTGGACTGCGGAGTCCCCATCACCGTCGATCTCACGCCGAGTGCGGTCGAATCGCTCGGCTTAAAAGTAGGGCAGGAGGTCTGGCTGATCATCAAGACTTACTCCTGCCATCTATTGCGCCGCCGTTCGGACGATTTTTCCGAAACTCCGAAGATGCCGCCCAGCGGGACCGGCGCTACGTCTTCCAAAAGTGGCAGCTTCCCGCGGCTTAAAGTTCTCTACCTCATCGCTGTTACGGCGCTCGCATTCGCCGCTCCGGCCTGGCACGTGACCGCGCCGCATAGCTGGTACATCGTCCCCGGACTGCTAGGCCTGCAGTTCTTGTTTCTCTTGGCGGCAAATGTTGAGCCGGTGGAGATCTTCCACTCGGCAACGCGGCTGAAATGGCTTTTCATTTTCCTGCTCGCAACTTATCTGCTGTTGCCGAGCGATTCGCAGGCGACCGACGCTATCTTCCTTTGGAAGCCGGTTGCAAATCTCCGGACGATTTCGCTCAACATCACCGGAGCGAAGACCGCCGTGCTGATGTGCCTGCAGATCATGACTGTGATCCTGGTGTCCGCAGTCGTGCGTTTGACAGGCAGCGGCACCGATTTAGTAGATGGTCTCCGCGGCTTTGGATTCCCCAAACTGTTCGTTTATTCCATCGATTACACGCTCGCGCTTCTCGGCGGCTTGCGGAAAAAGGGAACAGGCGATGGACGCGGTCGCGGCAGAATGCGTTCCGATTTGGGTGATGCCCCGCGTGGCCTCGCCCGCATCCGGCAGCAAGCGGGCGAAGCATTGGCTGCCATCAAGCGGATGCTTTCCGGCGACGTCACCGTCTTCACGCAATCGATTCAGCAGAACATGGAGCGTGCGCAATCGCACGTGGTCGAACAATCGGCGGGGAAGCTTGATTCAAAGGTCGCGCACGATGTCGCCGCGATCACCGGCATCTCCCTCGTAATGATGTCGCTGAAGATGCTGCGCATCCTTCCCGGCATCCCATTTTTCAGCGGATACAAAACGCTGCTTCTTTATCCTCTTTATATCCTCGCCGCCGACCTCACTTATTCGCGCTGGGGCGGCACGGTGTGCGGCACCATCATGGGCGTGCTCGGATTCATGCAGGGTGATGGTCGCTACGGCGCGATGGAGATACTGAAGCACACCGCTCCCGGATTTGTCGTTGATCTCGGCTGGCCCGTGCTGCGCCGGCTGATTCGGCGCGAGTCTGCAACCGGCGTACGCAAGCTTGTCCCCATCGCGATTCTGTGTGCTTTCGGACTGGTGCTCGCGGTCGCACGCACCTCCACCGAATTCGTCACCGTTCTTTTGATCCGCTCGCGCGACGCTGTCCTGTTATTCCCGGCAGCTAAACTCATTCCGAACGTGATTGCCGGAACACTTAGCGGCTTCATTACTTATTTCGTGTTGCTCGCCTTCCGCGGAGCTGAAGCTTCAGACAAATCACTTGCGCGAGAGCCGGCTGCAGTTCCGGTGAACGAGGCCGTCGCTCCTCACCTCGGCATCGCTGTAGCTGTTCCATCGAGTGAGTCCGGAATGCGCAGCGGTTCCGGCCGCGGTGGTGGTGGAGGTGGCGGACGGGGCCAGGGTGGTGGCGGAGGCAGAGCCCGCTAGTCTGGGCGAAAATCATAGTAATGATACGGAACTGGGAGTTGCGCAACGCCAGCTTGCGCCAATTTTCGTTGACACCCGGCAGCAACTCGCCTAAAGTTCTTCTCACCCCAGACATTCCCGCCGTCGCACAAATTCACGTCGGAAAGTGATTCACCGCGAGTCCCGTCTGAAGGTGTGTCCGGCAACAGCGTAGTCCCGGAGGGTCGTTCATGGCTTCACCCGCAGTCAGCCGTCCTAAAAGGGCCCATATTCCCAGCAAGTTGATGCGAGAGTCCCTGCTGAATAAGCAGGTGATGGCTTCCACTGATTCCGATACCGAGGTCTGCATCCTTCCTGACGTAAACATTCTCGTGCTTGGCGGGCAGAGCATCCTTGACCGCGGCAA
>JBJMGI010000068.1:0-8855 GCA_045807945.1 Terriglobales bacterium
CATCATTCAAAACAACACGAACATCCTACTCCACTAGTTCGACTCCGGCGGCCTTCGCTGCTGCCACTTCTTCTTCGTTTAGAACTTTTCCCGGCTGAGCGTCTTCAGTCGCGGCTTGCATATCGGCTTGCGCCTGCTCGCGAAGAGCGGCCTCGTCCCAATCGTCGCCGACCTCGTCCACGACTTCGATCTCGGGTTCGGCGGTCAGGTCAACCGGTCCGTCGTAAACGGAGGGATCGATCAACGTCAGAGACACTTCCGCCATCCCGGTAGGCTTGCGGTCACGGGTGCCGATGAAGATCACATCTTCCATGCGCGCGCCGCGCAGGCTCTTGGCCGATTGCTCGCCCAGAACCCAGGAGATCGCGTCAGAGATGTTGGATTTGCCGCAGCCGTTAGGACCAACAATGGCCGCGACACCGTCACCGTGGAACTTCAGTTCGGTGCGGTCGCAGAAGGACTTAAATCCGAGGATTTGCAGCTTCTTTAATTTGAGCAAGACCCACTCCTTCGATCCGGTTCCGGCGTTTCGACTCAGTGGCGCATCACAAAGCCGAGTTCACCTGCGGCTGGAGCAGGGGTAAAGGGCCTATCCCCGCACCCGTTCGCAGGGAAGCTGATAGGCACAATGTACCTGCTAAGTTATTGCCAGTCAAGCACCCAGCCCCAATATATGGTGCATTCGGTAGCTTGACCCCAGCATATCGCACGCGAAATGCAGCAACCGCCTGCATGGCGCCGGACCTACTTAATTGTAAGGGTGTGGAAGAGGTTGTGGAAAACCGAGAGCTGAAGTCAGAGTAGCCCTTTTCCGGGGTGCTTTCAAGCAGGAAAGACGCTTAGATAAGCCGCGCGACCAGATCGTAGTCGTGCGCTTCGGTGATCTCGCAGCGAAAGAAGGCGCCTTTGCGGATCTCGGATTCGTCATAGTCGCCGAAGTCGTTGATGAAGAGTTTGCCGTCGATCTCGGGCGCGTGCATTTCCGTCCGCCCTTCCCACAGAAGGTCGGTTTCTTGCGATGGGCCTTCGAGAACGACGTCGAATGTTTTCCCGATCAGTGCAGACTTCTTCTTGCGGCTGATCTGCTGTTGCACTTGCATCAGCTTCTTGCGGCGGCGCTCGATTTCTCTCGCGGGAACTTTCTCATCCATCGCGAACGCGCCCGCGCCTTCTTCGTCTGAGTAGGCAAAGACGCCAAGCCAGTCAATCTGGGCAGCTTCTACGAACCTGACGAGCTCATCGAAATCTTGTTTCGTCTCGCCGGGGAAGCCGACGATGAACGAAGTACGCAGCGTCAGATTTGGAATCGTCTTACGCATCTTCTCGATTGACTTCAAAAAGACGTCACCGCTCGCGCCACGCTTCATGCGTTTCAATACATTCGCCGACGCATGCTGCAGTGGCACATCAACGTAAGAGCAGATCTTCGGATTTGCGGCGATCGTCTCCAGCAGCTTGCCTGTGATCTTGTTGGGATAGGCATATAGGAAGCGCACCCAGCGGACATCAGGAATATTCGCCAGCCGTTCAAGCAGGAGAGCCAACCCGTCCTTCAGGCCAAGGTCTTCGCCATAGCAGGTGGTGTCCTGGCCGATGAGCGTGAGTTCGCGCACTCCAGATTCGACTAGGCGCTCTGCTTCGGCGATCACGGATTCGAAATGTCGCGAACGAAATTTGCCACGCAGCTGCGGGATGATGCAGAAGCTGCACGGATGATCGCAGCCTTCCGCGATCTTGATGTAGGCCATGTGGCCGGGCGTCGTCAGGATGCGCGGCGTTGTTTCCGTGTAGAGATAATTCGGCAGGTCGGCGATGGCGCCGTCCCACTCGCTCTTGCTGAAGCGGCCGCTGCGTTCGCGCGCTTCGCCTTCCGGACGCGAATGCGAATGGGGGCTCGAGTACGTCGCCTCCGGCCGCGAGGTCAAAATGTTAAAAGGAGAATTCTGCGGGACCGCTTTGCGCGGCTCTATGCCCGCCGCGCTCAGGATCGCTTCCAACTCTCCCGTGCCGACCACCGCGTCAACTTCGGGAATGTTCTTCTGGATCTCGTTGCGATAGCGCTCCACCAAGCACCCAGCCACAATAAGTTTCTGCGCGTGTCCCCCGGCTGATTGCTTATGCCGAGCCATCTGCAAAATGGTGTCCACCGACTCCTGCTTGGCCGTATCGATGAACGAGCAGGTGTTCACCACGATGACATCCGCCATCTCGGCGTCAGGTGTGATCTCCGCGCCGGACGCGGCCAGCATGCCCATCATCACCTCGCTATCTACGAGGTTTTTGGGGCAGCCCAAGCTCACAAAGCCCACCTTCGTAGTGGCAGACTTCGGCTGCGGCTTCTCTCTGACTGGAGCAGAAATAGGCATGGAATCTAGCTATTTTAACATTGCGCGCCTTGCACCGGCGGCTACTTAGGTTTCGTTGCCGATATCTCTTCGTAAAGCTTCGGCAGCGCCGTCGCGTCTTGGGCGGAGTCGCCGAAGCGCGCGCGATGATACCGCTCGGTAAATCTTTCCACCGCTCTACGCAGCCCCGGATCTTCAATGATGCGGATGAACTCCGCCGGTGTTTGCGCCGGAGCCTTCTTCCAGCCGCGCTTGGACACTGCAGCCGTCATGCGCTCATACCAGATGGTCGCGGCAAGCTTCGGAGCGGACGCTGGGTCCTTCGCGATCCTACCCCGGCGAACGGCGCGCACCATCCTGCGCAGATTAAAAACAAGAATAAAGGCGCCGACAATCACTGCAACCAAAGCGCTGGTCTTCGCGGGCGAGATTCTGTCGCGAGCGTGCCGGGCGCGATTCACGATCGAGCGGTAGAAAAGTTTCCAACGCAGGTCGGCCTTCACGAAGAATCCGCGGCTGAGTTCGTCAGCCCGGCGGCTCACATCCATCTGATGGATGAAGTCGTAATTGACAACCCATTCGCGCCAGAATTCGCGCGCTGCATCCACGTAAAGCATGGCGCGGCTCCAACGTGTGCTCGCCGGAATAGCGGCCGCAGGAGTGGGATCGAACGGCGCCCATCCGTAGCGCGGGAAGTACGCTTCCACCCAGGAGTGCGCCTCGCGCGCGCGGATAATGTAGCTGCCGGTCAGGTCATTGAATTCGCCCCCGCGGAATCCGTTGACGATGCGCGACGGAATGCCCAGCGTGCGCAGCATCACGGCCATGGAGGACGCAAAATACTCGCAGTGTCCCTTCTTCCGGTCGAAGAGGAAATACGCGATTGGATCTTGAGGATGCTGCGTCCCCAAATCCAGCGTGTACACGTAAGTGCTTTGAAGGTAGCGTTCGATAGCTGCGGCTTTCTCATACTCGGAGCTTGCACTCGTCGTGACCTGCCGTGCCAGATCGCGCACGCGCGGATCGAGCTTCGGCAGCTGCAAATAGTTCAGCGTGACAAAAGCAGGGAAGTCGCGCCCCGCCGCCGATAACTCTTTAGCACCCGCAAACGGGATCAAAGAGGTGGCTTCGTACGTGGTGATGATGCCCCGTGTTCCTCCGTTGTGCAGCGAGCCGTTGTAGTCCATGGAGAGCGCGCCATAATCGCCGCGCAGTTCCTTGGGCTCGCCCGCGAAAAAGAAAACGTCGCTTCCGACCGGCTCCATGCTGACGGTGTATCGCAGCAGCGCCGCCGGGCCGCGTGCGACGCCGTCGAGTCCTTCGGTCTGCGCGTAGTTGAATCCCAGGTCGTAATTACGGAAACGCGGACTGATGACGGTGAAATTTTCCTGGCTTTGCCAGCGTGAGCCGTCAAAAAGATTGAGCGCGACGCCCCGCCATAGAAGTTGATGCCGGCCGGTCGTATCGCCCGCGATGTTGACGTGCATCACCACGATGCTCGACTGCTGTATCTGGCCGATCTGCCCGAGCTCGACGGTGTCGCTGAACCCGCTGATGAACTGATCGCGCGGAGCGAACGCGCTCAGGTATCCGCCCGCGCGGCGCGGTAAAACGAAGAAGAGGCCAACCGCGGAGATGAGCACTCCCAGCAGGAGCACCAGGGTGATTACGGAGAGCGCAGTGCGCAGTGCGCGGTCGTCACCACCATGCTCGCGCGCCCACACTGTCGATTGTCGGGCAGAGCGCCGCATCTCCATGCTGATGAAGGTGGCGGTGGCGAGCAGCAGGAAAAACGCTAGCGCGAAGAAGAACGTACTGTCGACTGTAAGCACCGCGCCGGTGAGCACCATACCGAACGAGAGCAGCGCGAGATAGATGTTGTCGCGCTCGCGGTAAACGCCGAACAGTTTCACAGCCATGCTGAAGAGCGTCAGGTGGACGGTGGCCGCGATGAAGGTCCGCGAGAGGAAGAGATAGTCGAAGGCGTAGAACGCGACGTATCCGATAGTGAAGTAATTCGTCCACTGCTCGGGGATGGTGAACTCGCGTCCGCGAAGCAACAATGCACCACGTAGCAGAAGCGCACCCGAGACGACCAGCAGCGAGAGCGCGTCCAGACGCCCGGTGCTCGCCAGCAGCATGAATCCGCTTAGCACCAGCAGATAGAGCGAGCTCTGAAAAAAGCGCTCGATCGCGAGCTGCGATTGGTTGGGCGCGCGAACCGCGGCGGTGACCATCGCTCGACATTGTAGCGCTGCTAGGAAGCGCGCGGAGTTCCGGCGCCGTGCTTTGTTACAATCGAACGTCAGGTATCGGGACCCGCGCGACGCAATCCCGCCAACCCCGCCAGGTCCGGAAGGAAGCAACGGTAACGGGCTCGTGCGTGTGCAGTGGGCACCCCGGTGCCTGGCATAATCACTGGCCGTTAAGGCGGAGGCGAGCTTCGCTCGCAAGTTCCTCCGCACAATTCTTCAACATTTTCTGGAGTCCGATTTTGAGTCAAGCCGCACGTCCGCTGGTTCGCGCCAAGATCTCCGCACTCGGAACCTACGTTCCGCCGCGTCTGCTTACGAACGCAGACCTCGAGAAAATGGTCGAGACCAGCGACAAGTGGATCATGGAGCGTACCGGCATCCGCCAGCGGCACATCGTGGACAAAGGTGTCGGCACCTCGGACCTCGCCGTCGCCGCCGCAAAGATCGCGCTCGAGCAGCGCGGCATCGCGCCGACTGAAATTGAAGCCATCATCGTGGGCACGGTTACTCCTGACATGATGTTTCCCTCGACCGCCTGCCTGGTCCAGGACAAGCTTGGCAGCAAAGGCGCCTGGGGATTCGACGTTTCCGCCGCATGCTCGGGATTCGTTTACGCCTTGCAGGCGGGAGTGCAGTTCATTCAGAGCGGCGCACACAAAAAGGTTTTGGTGATCGGCGCGGACGTGATGTCTTCCATCATCGATTACAAAGACCGCACTACATGCATCATCTTCGGCGATGGCGCCGGTGCCGTTCTGCTCGAGCCGGCTGCGGACGGCGAAGAAGGCTTTGTCGATTTCGTCCATGAGGTCGATGGCTCTGGCGGCGTCTCGCTGAATATGCCGGGGGGCGGAAGCTTGAACCCGCCGTCGCATGAGACCGTTGACAAAGGCATGCACTACGTCCACCAGGACGGACAGGCCGTCTTCAAATTCGCCGTTCGGAAGATGGCGGAGGCGAGCGAGAAGATCCTTACCCGCAACAACTTCAAAGGCAGCGACGTCGACGCGTTCATCCCGCACCAGGCTAACTTGCGTATCATCAGCGCGACAGGTGATCGCCTCGGACTGAAGAAAGACGCCGTGATCGTCAACATCGACGAGTTCGGCAACACCACTGCGGCGACCATTCCGCTCGCCATGCAGACCGCACGCGAGCGCGGCAAATTAAAAAAAGGCGATCTCGTTCTTCTCGCCGCCGTTGGTGCGGGCTTCACCGTGGGGACCACGCTGCTGCGATGGGCGTATTGAGGTGTTCGTGCAGACGGCCGGTATCGATGCAATCAATAATGCGGTGTATCTGTACCTTCGCGAATTATCCGAGCCGCGCGAGAATTCATTACGAATCGTTATTGAAGAGGCAGCTGCGAACCGGAGCCGAGCTGGCGAAGTGAATCTTCCAGGTCTTGCCGAAGTAGCCAAAGGGGCAGCAACGATAGAGTCCGTTAAAGGATGCAGGACATTTGAAATCACTTGGAGACGCTATGTCGCGTATCTAGTCACGGAAGAAGCGGTCGGCTCTTGTGGAAAGTACCAAGACGAGGAGTTCACGGGAAGGTTCTTTCGCACGTATAAGAAGTCGCATTTCCTAGAATTACTGGGGAAAGATACGGGTGGTCATCAAAATCTCTTTACTCATCACAAGATTATCTGCCTCAACCATTTGATCGACGTAGCATCCTCTTTTGATCCGGTGATAGGCATCATCAGTACAAAATGACAATGCTCGAAGCACGCGTGCGCTCCATCTTCGAAAAGGCCCGCTTCGTCGAGGAGCTGGGCATCACGCTCACCAAAGTTTCGGAAGGTTCGGTCGAGACCGAGCTCGCCATCCGCGATTCCTTTCGTCAGCAGCACGGATTCATCCACGCGGGCGTGATCGCTACCCTAGGCGATCACACCGCCGGCGGCGCCGCCCGCACCGTTACCGGCGAAAAAGATGTGATCACCATCGAGTTCAAGATCAACTTTCTGCGTCCGGCAAAAGGGAACAAGCTGACATGCGTAGGGAAGGTTCTGCGCGGCGGGAAACAGATCGCGACCGCCGAAGCGGAGATCTTCGATGAACAAGGAAAGCTGGTGGCGAAGCTTACCGAGACTCTCTCGGTGATCGACCCGCGCAGCTGATTACTCTGGCCGCGTCATCTTCTCTGGCCGCATCAGCACATCAAAGTCTTCGGCTGATAGATAGCCGAGCTTCAACGCCGCTTCCTTCAAGCTAGTGTGCTCCACGTGTGCGGTGTGGGCGATCTTGGCGGCCTTGTCGTAACCAATCTTCGGCGCGAGCGCGGTCACCAGCATCAGAGAATTCTTCACGTACCAATCGACCTTCGCGCGATCAACCTCGATACCCGTCACCATGTACTTCACGTATTCGTCGCAGGCATCGGCGAGCAGCGTGACCGAGTGCAGGAAGTTGTAAATGATAACCGGCTTGTAAACGTTCAGTTGCAGGTTCCCCTGCGAGCCAGCGAATCCGATCGCAGCCGTTGCGCCATGTACTTGGACGCAGACCATGGTCATCGCCTCGGCCTGGGTGGGGTTCACCTTTCCCGGCATGATGGAGGAGCCGGGCTCGTTCTCCGGAATGGAAAGCTCACCCAGCCCACAGCGCGGGCCCGATGCCAGCCACCGGATGTCGTTCGAGATCTTCATGAACGAGGCCGCAAGCGTCTCAAGTGCGCCCTGCGCGAAGACGATCTCGTCGTGCGCGCTGAGCGCTGCGAATTTGTTGGGGTGCGAGCGGAAGGGAAGTCCGGTCAGCTCCGATATCTTCTTGGCAGCGCGCTCGGCGAATTCAGGATGCGTGTTCAATCCGGTTCCGACCGCAGTGCCACCGATCGCGAGGTCGTACAGTCCATCGAGCACCTGTTCCAGCCGCTTGATGTCGCGGTCCAGCAGGCTCACCCATCCCGAAAACTCCTGCCCTACGGTCAGCGGCACGGCATCCTGCAGGTGAGTGCGTCCGATCTTCACCACATCTTTGAACTGTTCGGCTTTAGCGTCGAGCGCGTCACGCACCGACTTTACCGCCGGGATCAAAACATTCTTCACGCGATGCGCTGCTGCGATGTGCATCGCCGTGGGAAACGTGTCGTTCGATGACTGCGACATGTTGACGTCGTCGTTTGGGTGAATGGGTTGCTTCGACCCCATCTTCCCGCCAGCAATCTCTATGGCGCGGTTCGAGATCACCTCGTTCACGTTCATGTTGGTCTGGGTTCCGCTGCCGGTCTGCCAGATGCTCAGTGGAAAGTGCTCGCTGAGCTTTCCCGAGATCACCTCATCTGCTGCTTGCACGATCAGCTTGGCCTTGTCAGCGGGAAGCTTGCCAAGGTCCTGGTTCACCAGCGCCGCGGACTTCTTAAGGACGCCGAAGGCCCATATCAGCTCTGGAGGCATTGTGTCCGGCCCGATCTCGAAGTGCTGCAGCGAGCGTTGCGTCTGCGCGCCCCAGTAGGCACTCGCCGGGACCTCCATTTTTCCCATGCTGTCGGATTCGGCACGGGTGGGACCCGCCATTTCAGCTGATGATTTTGCCTTCATTGCCATCGCGAACGGCTCCTTGCGGCTTTGGGCTCGGGCTGCGAACAGAAAAGTATAACAAGCTGCGAAAGAGGCGATTACAATCGCGGATTCATGGCTGCGCTTCCCATCCTCTTCACCCGCGAACAGATCGAGGCGCGCGTCGCCGAGCTTGCGGAGGAGATCTCACACGACTTTAGCGGAGAGTCCCTGTTGCTGGTTGGCGTGCTTAAGGGCGCCGCGGTGTTTCTGGCCGATCTGGCGCGCGCCATTGAGGTGGACGCGTCATTCGATTTCATCTCCGTCGGCAGCTACAAAGGGACCAGTTCCACCGGCGAAGTGCGCTTGCAGAAGGACCTCGACGAGTCCATCGAGGGCCGCAACGTGCTGCTTGTGGAAGACATCCTGGATACCGGGCTTACACTGAACTATCTCTACCAGCTTCTTCTCGCGCGTAAGCCGAAGGCACTCAAGGTCGTCGCGCTACTCGATAAGCCTTCCCGTCGCGCGAAACCCTTCAAGGCTGATTATGTCGGGTTCGAAGTAGCGAACCAGTTCGTCGTCGGATACGGCATGGACCACGCCGAGCGCTATCGCAATCTGCCCGACATTCGTTTTCTGCCCTCCGCCTAGCTCCGCCGTTTACAGTCCCGCACCTGCCGCATAGAATCGTTGGTTCGAGGAGCGTGCATGGACCTGCAAGGTATCAAGCTCACGTGGTTGGGCCACGC
>JBJMGI010000069.1:0-3042 GCA_045807945.1 Terriglobales bacterium
ACGAAGGTCTGCACGCCGTTGTTATTGATTGCGATCTTAATGCGAACGTCGACGTCGCGGCGCGGATGGCGGCGGAACTCTTCGCCGTTGGTTTCGGGTTCGATTGCGGGTTTCTCGGTCTGCTTCATTGGGGGTTTACCTAGGCGCAGAGTATTGCGATTCCGAGAGGCGGTCAATGTACGGAGGTAACTTACTAAAGTAATCGTGGAAGAACACCATCGCCAAAGGCCGTGTTTCGATTTCTGAACAGATTCCTAAAATCCGGCTCAGTCATAGCGAAAGAAAAACTGCACTTTGCCCAAAATGAGAGCCTTGTTTCGATTCCTGAACAAACTCATGGCGTCCGGGCCTTCCTAAGACCTTTTCCGCTACACTAGCCCTTCGTTCCACAGCCCCGCGAGGCAACCGCAACCCGCGGTTTTGCTAAAGGTTGCGCGCCTGGCGGCGGTAAAAAGAGTGACGAGGGAAGAGCTGATTGCATCCAATCACTACAGCAGACATCCTGCGGGTTGAGAAGCTGCGCAAGGTGTATCGCTCAGGACGTTCTGAGTTAGTGGTCTTTGAAAACCTGACCTTCCAGGTACGTAAGGGAGAGATGCTGGCGATTGTCGGCGCCTCGGGAAGCGGCAAAAGCACGCTTCTCCATATATTAGGAGCGCTGGATGCGCCGACCTCGGGCACGGTAGAGTGCGCGGAAGTCCAATTGCATCAGCTTAAGGGCGAGCAGGCGGCCGACTTTCGCAATCGGGTTATTGGGTATGTGTGGCAATTCCACTACCTGCTACCTGAGTTCACAGCCGAGGAAAACGTGGCCATGCCGCTTTTACTTCGCGGCGAAGCAGAGACGAAGGCGCGAGCTGAGTCGCGCGACTGGCTCGAGCAGGTGGGATTGGCGGATCGCGGGCACCATCGTTCGGGAGAGCTTTCCGGCGGCGAGCAGCAGAGAGTAGCGCTGGCGAGGGCCTTGATCACGCGTCCGCAGCTGCTTTTGGCGGACGAGCCGACGGGAGACCTGGACATGGAGACGGCGACGGGAATTTTCGAGCTGCTGGAGCGGTTACACAAGCAGCACGGGTTAACGTCGTTGATCGTGACTCACAACCATGCGTTTGCGCGGCGGTGTGAACGGGTTTTACTCATGGCGAGGGCGGGTGTGCAAGAGATTGCACCTGCGAGTCTGGTGGCGGGATGAGTCTTTTGGTTCCGGCGAGTATCAAAAGACAGTAGATATTTGAGTGAATTCTACGGATAATAGGACGAACACGTTATCCGTACTGAGCTAGGCCCGGCGGAAGTTGCCGGTAGCAAGGGACAACGAGGCGGCATCTGACCGGTAATCAAGCCGGCGGGGACGCGGCCTTATTGAGGGAACATGTTCGAGCGTTACACAGAAAAAGCGCGCCGGGTCATCTTCTTTGCGCGCTATGAAGCCAGCCAGTTCGGTTCACCTTATATCGAGACCGAACACCTGCTCCTCGGCCTGCTGCGCGAAGACAAAGCGCTGACCAATCGCTTCCTGCGTTCGCACGCCTCGGTCGAATCGATCCGTAAACAGATCGAAGGCCACACCACGATCCGGGAGAAAGTGTCTACTTCGGTAGACCTGCCCTTATCGAACGAATGCAAGCGTGTGCTCGCGTTCGCAGCGGAAGAGGCGGAACGCCTTTCGCACAAACATATCGGAACGGAACATCTTCTATTAGGGCTGCTGCGCGAAGAGAAATGCTTCGCGGCAGAGATCCTGCATGAGCGCGGGCTGCGCCTCTCCGCAATTCGCGAAGAGCTGGCACGCACCACGCAGGAAAAGAGCCAGCCGCAGCGTCAGCGTGAAGCTTCCCTGCTTTCGGAATTCTCGCGCGACCTGACTCAGGCGGCGATGGACAACCAGTTGGATCCGCTAGTCGGTCGCGAAGCCGAACTCGAGCGCATGGTGCAGATCCTGTGCCGGCGCACGAAGAACAATCCTGTGCTGATCGGCGAGCCGGGCGTTGGAAAGACGGCCATCGTCGAAGGACTCGCGCAGCGAATCGCTGACGGCGAAGTTCCGTCGTTCCTCTCCGACAAGCGCGTGCTCGCACTCGATCTGTCATTGATCGTTGCCGGCACGAAGTATCGCGGACAATTCGAAGAGCGACTGAAGACCATCATGAAGGAACTGATGGACAGCCAGAACTCCATCATCTTTATTGACGAACTACATACATTGGTCGGCGCGGGTTCGGCGGAAGGTTCGCTGGACGCGGCCAACATCCTGAAGCCGGCGCTATCGCGCGGTGAGATTCAGTGCATTGGCGCGACGACGCCCGGGGAATATCGCAAGTCCATCGAAAAAGACCGCTCGCTCGAGCGTCGCTTCCAGGCAGTGAAGGTTCCGCCTCCGAACGAGCCCGACGCGATCAAGATCATTACCGGTATCAAAGACCGCTATGAGAAATTCCACGCGGTCACGTATACGGAAGAAGCGATCAATCTTGCCGTCTCGCACTCGAACCGCTACATCCCTGACCGTTTCCTGCCGGACAAGGCTATCGACTTGATCGACGAAGCCGGCGCTCGCGTGAAGCTGCGCCAGACTTCGCTGCCTGACGACATTACCGAGGTGCAGAAGCGGATCAAGTTCATTGTTCATCGCATGGAGAACGCCATCGCGAACCACGAGTTCGAGAAGGCACGTTTCTACAGCGACGAAGAACGCAAGGAGCGCGAGAACCTGCGCGCGTTGCGCGAGAAATATCACCTGGATGAATCTTCGGCCGGCGTCGTCGGCAAAGAAGATATCGAAGACGTGGTTTCGCGCTGGACCGGCGTTCCCATCACCTCTATCAAGGAAGAAGAAACCAAGAAGTTGTTGCGCGTGGAAGAAGAGCTGCACAAGCGCGTGATCTCGCAGGAAAAAGCTATCAGCGCACTGGCACGTGCTATCCGACGCAGCCGCGCCGGGTTGCGTTCTCCGGGTCGGCCGATTGGTACGTTCCTCTTCTTGGGCCAAACTGTAGTCGGCAAAACGGAAATGGCGCGCAAGCTGGCGAAGTACCTCTTAGG
>JBJMGI010000070.1:0-14241 GCA_045807945.1 Terriglobales bacterium
AAATGGCTTTGGGCCGCGCGCTTCTTCAAAACGCGAGCGCTCGCGGCGAAA
The DNA here is from genome assembly GCA_045807945.1 of Terriglobales bacterium. Taxonomy (GTDB): domain Bacteria; phylum Acidobacteriota; class Terriglobia; order Terriglobales; family Acidobacteriaceae; genus CAVQGF01. Next base: position 52 of record JBJMGI010000070.1, read on the forward strand.
GCTTGCGAGCTCGGCCGGATCCAATCTAAAGGACAGGTTGCAAAACCGGCGCGCGAAGTGCACGTCCGCGACATGCTGCGCATCACGAGTCCGGGCGGGGAATTCGAAGTCGAGGTGTTGGCTTTAAGCGAGGTGCGCGGACCGGCCTCGGTCGCGCAAACGCTGTATCGCGAAACCGACGCGAGCAAAGAGCTGCGATTGAAAGCTGCCGCCGAGCATAAGGCGATGCGGCAGTTTGAACAACTGCCAGAAGGCCGACCCTCTAAGCGCGATCGCCGCAGGATCATCCAGTTCCGCGGGCGCGGATAGTCGCTTGAGCGATTAAAATCGTTATCAGTGTCTTCCAACTGGCTTACCGTTCTTAACAATGAGATCACCGTGTGCACACTGTGCCCGCGACTGGTCGAGTACCGCGAGAAGATCGGGCGAGAGAAGCGCCGCGCCTACAAAGATCAGGAATATTGGGCGAAGCCGGTGCCGGGATTCGGAGATGCGAATGCCAAGCTGTTGATCCTCGGCTTGGCGCCGGGAGCGCACGGCTCGAACCGGACGGGTCGTCCTTTTACCGGTGATGGCTCAGGATTTTTCATGTATCCGGTGCTGCATGCCGCTGGATTCGCTTCCCAGCCCTCGGCTACGCACCGCGATGACGGGATGAAACTGATTGGCGCGTACATTACAGCCGCCGTCCGCTGCGCGCCTCCTATTAACAAGCCGACACCGCAGGAGATTGTCGCCTGCTCATCGTTCCTCGATCGCGAACTCGCTGGGCTGAAGTCGGTGAAGGTCATCGTTGCGCTGGGCAAAATCGGCTTCGATGCATACCTGAATCACTTGAAGCGTGCGGGAGTCATCACCAGCAAAGCTGCTTTCCTGTTCGGCCACGGCGCAACTTACAAATTTGCGAATGGGGTCACGCTGCTCGCGTCGTATCATCCGTCCCTGCAGAATACGAATACCGGCAAGCTGACGGAGAAGATGTTTCTTGAGATTTTCCGGACGGCGCGCAGATTATCAGCGTAGCCGGGCATTCCGAGAGCGCTCGAAGACCAACACCGCTGCCCATTGTCCGCCACGTTCTTCCTTGAAAACGACCGTTCCGCCGAGCATCTGCGCCACAGCTTCCGGCGGCAGGTCGTCGTGCAGTCCGAAATATTGCTCCTGCGCGCGTCGCCAGAATGCGGGCATCCACATTTGCTTTTTTGGAGCATACTTCGTATTGAAGACGAGTCCGACGTCATACGTTTCGGGCTCCTGTTGCACGCGTTGGATCTGTGGCAATGAGAAATCTTCGATGGAAGTAATTGCGACGGGCTTCGTCACGTAACCGAGGAACGGTTTGCTCAGCTCATCGGTCGCCGTCCACGCAGTGAGAACACGGCTGTGCGGATACTTCGCTTGAACGAAGGAATCCGCGCGCTGATGCAGTCGCACGTAGTCGGCGTATGCAAGGTTATCTTCCGGAGCGAACGTGTACGGCGGGTTGACGAAGAGAGCCGCAGTGAACATCGCGCACACCAGCCCGACCAACACCGGCCAGTAGCGCACGCGACGATGCAAGGTCGACACCGCGATGATGATGACCAGCGGGATCGCCGGGAGCATGTAGCGCGCCAGCACCGCGCCTCCAATGAACGAGAAGACGATCCAGTGCGCGACGATGATCATTAAGAAGAGCAGCTGTGTAGGGATCGCAATGCGCTCGCGCTCGATTTCCTTCCCATCAACTTGATCGCGCAGCGCCGGCAGGAACATCGCCGCGATCATCCCGACCGTGAGCGCGTACAGGTTCATGTACCCGAACAGTTGCCATCCGCGACGGAGCGCGGCGAAGAAGATGCGCGCGGGACTGAGTGTGGCCGAGACGTTGTAGCGGAAGAACTCGGGGTTGCCGAAGAAGTATCCGGTGCGGTGATGGTGGTAGAGGAACCAGAGAGCAAGCGGGAGTAGCGGAACTAGAAGCTCGAAATGCAGATCCCTCGGCGCGCCCTCGCCTTGATTTGGGTTTGCTCGGGATGACCCTTGATTTCTTAGGGTAGCTGCTACTTCCCACAGTAAGATCGCGACCGGCACGATGATGGCCGTCTCTTTCGCAAGCGCGGCCAGGCAGAAGAAAACGCCGGTTGCGATGGGACGTTTCCGCAGATAGGCCCAGAGTCCCCAAATGCAAAGCGCAGCCGCAGCGAGGTCCACCTGCGCCAGCGAGCTTTGCGCGAACCAGACCGGGTAAAGCGCGAGGCAAATCGTAGACGCGAGCGCGATCTTCTTGTTACTGACTTCTTCTGCAGCCCGGTACACACCAAGCGATCCGAACGCCGAGACCAGCAGCATGGCGCAGCGAGTCACAAGCGGCGAAAATCCGAAGAGCTTCCACGCAAGCGCAAGGTAAGCCATCAGTAGTGGCGGATGAGCGTTTGAGGTTGTCGAGTGCGGTATGAGCGCCGCGTCTTTATATATGTCGTAAGCGGCGGGCACGTAATACCCGGCCTCATCCCAAAAGTAGGGAAGGCGCAGCAGCGGCAGGTGCAGCAGCAGCTGCACCGCGTAGATCAGCAGCAACAGTGCAACCGAATTGAAGGGACGGCTTCCGGCGTGAAAAGGATTTTTCAATCGTCAGTCGTACTTCACACTTCGCTTTAGTGGATGGGACCGACGGCGGCCATCTTGGGATCGAGTTTGATCTCGCCGAAGGCCTGTTCGTACTGCGCGACGTTCTGTCCCAGGATGGCGAGTAGCGCCTTGGCCTGCTGGGGACTGAGATAGACACCCTGAAAGTTTTCCACCTCGACCTCCGTTGGCGTTTGCTGCTTCAGCGTGCCGAAGACGAGGAAGAAATCCCACACATTCACGCGCACCTGCACGGAGTTGGCATAGCTATCGCGATAATCCTTGGTAGCAGTGAGTTTCACGTCGGGCTGCTGCTGCGGCATTTGGGCCATTGTCGAGTTCTCGGTCCTCGGTTCGCAGTCACTAGTCATCAGTACCGGAGTAAATTGCTGGGAACTGAAAACAGGGAACTGGGAACTGTAGTTTGGTGCGAAAGGAGAGACTCGAACTCTCATGGGTTACCCCGCCAGATCCTAAGTCTGGTGCGTCTGCCAATTCCGCCACTTTCGCAGGCTCAGATAAGTGTAGCGTAAACGTCCACGGGTCCGAAGAGGTGCTGGATTGGCGAGTTAATCCGTCGCAATCTCGTCCGGGCTGCGCCGCCTCAGCCCCCACGAACCGGCAGTTCGGCATCGAAAGATGAATGACGAAGAAGCAGCAGGCGCTCGAGCTGTTGAAGCAAGGTTTACCGCCTACCGAGATCGCGCGGCAAATGCGCACCACTCCGGCTGTCACCATGCAGTATCTGGCCCTCAACATCGGAGAGGGAAGCCTGCGCCGGTCTGACGTTGCTTTTTCCATCCCGCGCGAGCTGCGGGCGGCAGTGGAGGCCGTGATCAGCGACAAGGAGAACACGAATCCGACCTTCATCTGCCGTGAGCTCCACCGTCGGGGAATCGAATGCAACCGGATCGACGTGGCTGTTTACGTCAGTTATCGGAGAGCGCGCGTAGTTCTCGGAGACATGTACGAGCTGATACGTGCGCTCGAGCTGCGTCTGCATGATTTCATCAAGCAGGCATTCACTGCCGAATTCGGCGAAGAGCAATGGTGGCGGTCGGGAGTGCCGGACGTGATCCGTGCTGACTGCGCCGCATTGCGGGAAAAAGATCCCGAGCCCGCCGAAGATCCCTACTGCTATACCCACCTGATCAGCTTGCGCGAGATCCTCGACAAGAAGTGGGCGATTTTGAGCCGCTACCTTCCTGAGCGTTTCAAAGACAAAAAGAAAGACCTGCAGGAGCGCCTGCTGCGTTTGAACCGCATTCGCAATGCGGTGATGCATCCGGTGCGCAAAGCTGTTCTCACAGAAGACGAGTTCGAGTTCGTCCGTGACCTTGAAAAGGACCTTGCCGACATGACTGTGCATCTGCCCTCGGCAGAAGCCGCCCAGCCTGAGCCGGTGCTGACGCAAGAGTCGCCGGTGGATCTGGTGGTCGCGCTGACTCCTGCGGTCGAGCAAACGCCGCCTCCGGAAGAAGCGGCCACACCCGCGCAAGCCGGCGATCCCGATGCGTTCGTTCCCAGTGTGAAAAAAGCTTCCTAGGCTCGCTGTTTCTTACTCCTATGCTACAAATTAGCGACGAAGCGCCGCTGTGAATCATCAGATGAGGATTCCGAGCGGCGAAGGAGTGAGACCGTGGCCACACAAGCGATCATCCGCGATGAAGACAGAGACCTGGGATTTGGCAGCGTAGTAGCTGAGACGCGCAATATCCGCCTGCTGAATAAAGATGGCAGCTTCAACGTGACCCGCAAAGGTCTGGGATACTGGGAATCGCTGAGTCTCTACCACTCCATGCTCACCATGGGCTGGACCAAGTTCTTCTCTTTGCTGCTGCTGGGATATTTGATTGCCAACCTGATCTTCGCCGGCGCGTACCTGGCGTGCGGTCCCGCCGCGCTCACCGGATACGTTGGCGTGCCGCGAGTGCTGCAGGCCTTCTTCTTCAGCATCGATACGTTCGCGACCATCGGTTATGGAAACATCTCGCCGATCGGTGTTGCCGCGAACCTGGTGGTCACGGTGGAATCGTTTATAGGATTGCTGTGGCTGGCGTTGGCGACCGGCATCCTGTTCGCGCGCTTCTCGCGCCCGACCGCGAAGATCATCTTCAGCAAGAAGGCGGTGATCGCGCCTTACAAAGAGATTTCCGCTTTCATGTTCCGCATCACGAACGCGCGCAAGAACCAATTGATCGAACTCGAAGCCAAGCTGAACTTCAGCCGCTTCGAAATGGTTGATGGTCACCCGGTGAGGAGGTTCTATCAGCTTCCGCTCGAGCGGCAGAAGGTGGTCTTCTTCCCGCTAAGCTGGACGGTGGTGCACCCTATCGACGAGAAGAGTCCGCTCTACGGCTGGAGTGACCGCATGCTGAAGGAAGCAGGCGCGGAGTTTTTGATCCTGCTCACCGGAATCGACGAGACTTTTTCCCAGCAGGTGCACTCGCGCTCTTCTTATGCTGCCGATGAGATCGTGTGGAGCGCGAAGTTCCGCAATCTCTACGACAATCCGGAAGACGCGAACCTCGCCATCGACCTGAGCCGCTTCCACTCCGTCGAACCCGCGTCCTTGTCTTCTAACGTGCTGCAGTCGTCGCCGCTGTCTTAAGCAGGTCGCGCACGATCTGGTCGAGTTCTTTCTGCACCTGCGGGAAGCGCTCGCCTGTCGCCGGCCCGGTGTAGCCGGCGTGGATCTTGCTCACGCGGCCATCGCGTGCTATGAAGATTGTTGTGGGGAAAGCGCCGAAGTTCACCAGTTGCGGCAGCGTCTTTTGGACCTGCCCATCGTCAGTTGTGCCGGCGATCAGGATCGGGTATGGCACGTTGTACTTCTTGCGAAAAATCTCGATCTGGCGCGCGTTGCGCGCCGCATCGTCGGTGTATTCGTAAGCGAGTCCCACGATCTCAAGTCCATCTTTGTGATAGCGGTTGTATAAGTCCACAAGCAGCGGCTCTTCATCGTGGCAGTTGGGGCACCAGGTTCCCATGATGTCCACAATGATTACTTTGTTTTTGAATTCGGGATCGCTCGCCGACACGGCTTTTCCGGTGCGCGGATCCGGAGCAGAGAACCGGAACGGCTCGCTGGGATCTTTGACCTTGGTCAGCGCGAACGGATCTTCCGGCTGATCTTCTTTTTTCGCGGCCTCTTTGCGGGTGGCGGTGAAGGTGTAGCGAGCGGTCTTGCCGGATTCGAATTGGCCGCCTAGTGAACCATCAGGCTGAATATCTCCCTTGAGCAGCATGACGTGGATTCCATCGAAACGGGTCAGGTAGAAGGAGGAACTCACGCGCTGTCCATTTAACTCTGTAAGCGTTGCCTCTCCCGCCAATAATCCCGTGTCGCCGCTTACCGGGATGAGCGTACCGGTTGCCTTGGCGGTATCGTCAATGTGCAGTTCGGCCACTCCTGTTTCAAGGGGCTGGCCCTTCGTATCGAGCAGCTTGTAGAGCCACTCGCCGGTGAATCCGGTTGCCGACATCACGTGGGGCGAGTAAGGGTGCCCCTCATCCCACACTTCCGGCACCGTCACCGGCAAATGTGGAGGGAGGCGTAACCCGAGCTCCATCGCAGATTGTTCGGAAAGTGTGGGGACGGCTACGAACGGGTATTGGACAGTTCCTTTCGCATAAGGACGAGAGTACTCACCAGTGAGTCGGCCATGATCGTCCTTGCCATTAAGTTTTGCGCCCGCCGCTGTTCCATCCAGCTTTGCAGTCAGAGTTCCATCGTATTGTTCAAAACGCAACGTAAGGACACCATTAGCGAACTGCGCGCGCGTAAACGGCATGCGCTCAGTCCCATTCAGTACAGCCGCTTCCAGGTTCCCGTCATGCTGCTTGACCTCCAACCGGAAGAACACCCCTTCGGTACCGTTGTTGAGCGAAGCGTCCCAGGTGCCAAGAAGTTCTTTCGGAGCTGAATTGTCTTGAGCGACAGTAAACGTTGAGAACAAAATCAAGGCTAAAGCGAGTGAGCGGGTGCGCATACCTATTCGATAGTACAAGAAGAGATTCGTTTCAAAAACAAAACCCACGCTCGTCGCGTGGGTCTCAAACGTTTAATGCGGAGAACACCTCAACCTCGATCGAGGGGCCGGGTGGGACAGTCAGCTATTAGCTGACGTGAACTACATCCTGCTGATGCCGTCGTAGATCCAAAGACCGAAGATCATCACGATCAGCAAGCCGGAGACTACGCCCAGTCCGCGAATGTACGGCTGGATCTTATCCATGCGCTGCATGAGTTCGGCTTGCTCTTGTGCGAGTGCCGACTCCGCATCGTCGAGGAAGAGCTGGTCGTCCTCATGCATGGTCAGCGTGCTCTTGTAGATCAGCAGGAATATCAGCACTACCGTGGGCACGGCCCACATGATCAGCAGTGTAGTCATCCAGTGCGACATGCTTCACCTCAGTGCCGGGGAGAGACCTGGTGCCGCTTGTTGGTGGCCGGCAAGCGGGCGCTACCCAGCCATTAGCCGCGATTATAGCCCTATTCACGCGCGACAAAAGCTTTTTTTCCGGCTTCTCAGGAACTTACGAGCAACTCTGAACCGGGCCTAACCTCGGTTTCATTTGGACGCGCTGACGCCCTTTTCGTCTCGCCAGCCGGCGAGCGCGAGCGACCACAATGTGACAGGAACCAGCGCGGCAAGACCGGTCAACATGGCGACGCGCTGAGGGTGAAGCCCATGGTCGAGAGCAAAGCCGACCAGGAACGTCGCGATCGCGATCGCGAGAGTGAGGAAGCCGTACTCGGCCGCGAAAACGCGTCCGCGAAAATTGTCTTCCGTGATCATCTGCAAAAGCGTCGTCGAAAAAACCCAGATCATTGACCCGCCGGCGTGGGCGAACATGATGCCAAGACACGCCACGGTGATATTCGTCGCCTGCGAGACGATCAAGTATCCGGTTCCGTACATGCAATAACCGAGCAGCGAACCCCGGCGAAGCCGCTTAAGATTGATCCCACCCCATTGCGCCGAGAAGAGCGGCCCCAGCAGAGCGCCGAAACCGCGAGCGCCCATTAGTACGCTCATTGCGAGAACGGACGCACGGTGCGGATCCGCCGCCACAGAGCGCAACGGGAAAAGCCGCTCGCCCATCACGGGCAATAGAACAAAGCTCGACCCCAAAATCCCGACGCCCGACTTCAGAAACACTGACGCGAAGATGCGGCGGTCGCGGGTCATGTAGCGGATCCCGTCCATCACGGGCGCAAGTGAAACCAACTCGCGAGCATGGAATGGAGCGGCATTCAGGTGCGGCTCGTTGAACTTCATCCGCCAGATCAGCCATGCCGAGCCCAGAAACGAAAGAGCGTTCAGGATGAATACGGCGTCGCGCCCGAGCCACGCTGCGACAATTCCCCCGAACATTGCACCAATAGCCAGGTCGAAGGACCAGGTTGTTGCGGAAAGCGTGTTCGCGATCGTTGTCTCTTCCGGTTGTACTACGTTCGGTATTACGGCCGCGCGTGCCGGCTCGAAGAGCGAAGCCATCAGGCTCTCGAGAAAGAGCAGTGGATAGACGATCCACACGGTAGAAGGAGTCCGCGCGAAGAGCATGCAGAGCACGATGCCGACACGCGCAAGATCAGCGGCGATCATCACTTTTCTTCGGCTCAGGCGGTCGTTGATCACGCCCGAGGTCGGGCCGATCAGCGTCTGCGGCAGTACTTGCAGGATCACCGCGAGTGCAACCGCCTCCGCGCGGCCGGTCAGCTCCAGAAGCAGGTTGTAGATGGCGAGCGAATAGAACCAATCGCCCATCTCGCTGATGGCTTGCGCGATCCACAGCCGGCGGAAGTTCGGATTGGAACGGACCAGCCGAGCGTACGAGCGCACGGAGATGGAGATGGGAGCGGGGGAAGGCAAGCTTTTTGATTCTAATCTCTAGCGATTGCCTAGATCTGCGGCAGTTTTTCGCAAGAAGCGCGAATGGCTTCGCGGTCTTCAGCAGTGATGTTCAGGAACTGGAAGCCGTAGTGTCCGTTGTCGAGATGGCGGAGTTTTGAAAGTACGCGTACCGGAGTTTCGCGCCCCGGCACGATGAATTGCAACCAAACGCGTTCCTTAGAGATGAGCGGTTCCGTGAGCGTCGCACCGAGTCCGCCGAGGCCGACGTCCACGGTCGTACCGGTGAGTTCAACCTGTTCGAGGCCATTGGAGTATTGCACCCGCACTTTGACAGTAAGTGCGAAGCGCGGAAATGCGCGGAAATACTTGCGACGCTCCTGAGCGAGGGCAGGCACGAAGAGCTTGGTTTATCACATGCGGAAGTTCGCAGCAAGCCGCCGCTGAATGGCGTTGCTCGAATCAAGCGATTGATTACTAAAGTACTTAGGATTCAGGGAGATAACTATAGTTTTCCGCAGGGAAATGGGTTATAAGATGCGTTAACTCCGGCCCACCCATGACCAGACATTCGCGTCCTCCGGAAGCTCCCGCGACGGGAAGCCGTTCCGCCGCCGCTTCATCCGCGGCTACCGGTGTGGCTGCGAGAAAAAAAGAAATCGTGATACCAGGCTTGGACGAAGACTCGTTCGCACTGATCGAGAACGCGAGCGATGTCATCTTCACGCACGACCTCACCGGACAAATCACCTACCTGAATCAGACCGCCGTCGAGCTCACCGGCTTCAGCAAGCAAGAAGGCCTCACGATGAACATCGTGGACATCGTCGCGCCGGAGTACAAGCAGCACGCGCGCGAGACGATGATGCGGAAGTTCCAGGGCGAGCCCATCGTCGGCGTTTACGAACTTGAGATCCTCACCAAAGATGGGAAGCGCATCGCGATGGAAGTGAACAACCGGCTCATCTATAAAGAGGGCAATGCGGTGGGCATGCAGGGTATCGCGCGCGACCTGCGCGACCGCCGCCGCGAGCACGAGGCGCTGCTCGAGAGTGAGAACAAGTTCCGCGCACTGGCAGAAACGGCGCAATCGGCGATTTTCATCTACAAGGGCGATCATTTCGTCTTCTTCAATGAAGCCACGCAGCACATCACCGGGTACACGCAACAGGAGTTGCGCACGATCACGATGTGGGACCTGGTGCATCCCGACCATCGCCAGTTCGTAAAGCAACGCAGCAGGGAAAGACTGAGCGGCGGAAATCCGCCGCCGCGGTATGAGATCAAGATCGTTCGCAAAGACGGGCGAATCCGCTGGCTCGACTTCATGGTCAGCTTGATCCCGCACGAGGGGAGCTTGGCCGTACTCTGTATTGGCCTTGACGTCACGGAGCGCAAAGACGCTGAGAACGAACTCCAAGTCCAAAAGGCTTACTGGGAGCACCTGTTCGAGCAGGCGCCCGAAGCCATTGTGATCGTGGACAAAGAAATGCGCATCCAGCGCATGAATCACGAGTTCACGCGGATGTTCGGTTTTCCGCTGGAAGGGAACGAAGGCGTCGTCATTGACGACTTGATCGTTCCTGCCGACCTGAAAGAAGAAGGCAAACGGGTGGCCGCGGACGTGCTCGCCGGCCGTACCGTCAAAAAGGACACAGTCCGCCGCCGGCGTGACGGAACACTGCTCAATACTTCAGTAGTGGTGACCCCAATAAATGTTGGGGGAGGCCTGCACGCGTACTACGCGATCTACCGCGACATAACTGACCGCCACCGCGGAGCGAAGATCGAGTCGGCGCTCTATCGCATCGCGGAAACCACAAGCAAATCGCGTGATCTCGACGAACTGTATGCCGCCATTCACGACATTCTCTCGGAGCTGATGCCGGCTGATAACTGTTACATCGCGGTGTACGACCCCAAGACCGAGATGATCAGCTTCCCGTATTTCGTGGACGAAGTTGATACGGACATGGCTCCGCAGCCGCTCGGGAAGGGCGCTACAGCGTACGTGCTGCGCACTGGGCAGCCGTTGCTCGCGACTCCAGAAGTCTTCGAAGAGATGGAGCGGCAGGGCGAGGTCGAGCTCATCGGTGCCCCCTCCATCGACTGGATGGGCGTTCCGCTCAAGGATGGGGATGTCACGTTCGGCGTGCTCGCCTTACAGAGCTACCGAGAGAACGTCCGTTACGGCGAGCGCGACAAAGAAATCCTTACTTTCGTTTCGCAGCACATCGCGGCGGCCATCGCGCAGAAGCGCAGCGACTCGGCATTACGCGAGAGTGAAGGCAAATTCCGCGCTGTGGCGGATACGGCTACTTCCGCTATCTACGTGCAGGACCACGGTCAGTTGCTTTACGTGAACCGTGCCGCCGAGTTGATGACCGGCTACAGCAAAGAAGAGCTGCTTTCGATGCCGGCCTGGGACCTGCTGCATCCGGATTTCAAACACCTGGAAAATTTTCGAGCACCGGAATCCATGGAGCAGGGCGAGCCCCTCCGCATGGAATTCAAAATGGTGCGCAAGACCGGCGAGGTACGCTGGTGGGACTTCAGCGGCTGCATCGTTTGGTACGGCGGAAAACGCGCGCTGCTGGGCACCGCGTTTGATGCAACCGAGCGGAAACAGTCGGAACAACTGCAGTCTGCTTTGTATCGCATCGCGAGCAAGGCCAGCACGGCACAAGACTTGAACGAGTTGTACGCGTTCATTCACGCCGTGCTCGGCGAATTCATGTACGCGCGTAACTGCTTCATCGCATTGCACGACAAAGCGCACAACATGATCCACTTCCCGTACTTTGTGGATGAGCGTGACCCGGCTCGGACCCCAACGTCGCACCCATCGCGTCCTTACGCAAACCGCTTGACGGAGTACGTAATGCGCACCGGCGAGCCGCTGCTAGCCACTCCAGAGATGCTGATCGAACTTGAGCGTCACGGCGAAGTGCAACGCTATGGTCCGCCTTCCCTTGACTGGATGGGGATTCCCCTGAAGATAGGCGACGAGACCTTCGGTGTTCTGGTGCTGCAGAGCTACGAACCGAACATCAGGTACGGGCAGCGCGAGAAAGAGATCCTGACCTTCGTCTCGCAGCAGATTTCGAGTGCGATCGAAACCAAGCGGCACCAGCAGGCGATTCAGGAGAGTGAAAGCAAGTTCCGCGCCGTCGCGGAAACCGCGCCCGCCGCAATCTTCATTTATCGGGGTGAGAAGGTCATATACGTGAACCCGGCTAGCGAGGCCATTCTTGGCTACACCCGCGACGAGCTTCTCAAGAAAAACATTCTCGAGTTTGTGAGTCCTGAGATGCAGGAGCTGGTGCGCCGACGCTTGGTCTCCCGCGCCAAGGGTGAGCGGCTCGCGCCGAGTCTCGAGATAAAGGTTCGCGTTGGAAACGGGCAGGATCGCTGGATGAATTTTTCCGGCGCTCCGATCCAGTACCAGGGTGAACCAGCGGTGATGGGCATCGGCATAGACGTGCATGAGCGCAAGCTGGCCGAACAAGAATCGCTGTTGCAGAAAGCTCACCTCGAACAACTCTTCGAACACGCGCCCGAGGCGATGGCCATTCAGGGGCCGGACCAAAGGGTCGTACGTGTGAACCGCGAATTCACAAACCTCTTCGGCTACACCCCGAAGGAAGCGATCGGACATTATCTTGACGAGCTGATCGCGCCCAAAGACCTGGAGAAGGAAGCACGCTCCATCACGCAGGACACGACCTTGGGCAACACCGTCGGCGCCGAGACCAAACGGAAACGCAAAGACGGCACGCTCGTGGATGTATCGATTTTGGGAACCTCGGTCGGAGTGGACGGCGGCGAGGTTTCGTTTTACGCGATCTATCGCGACATCAGTCGCCGCAAGCAGGCGGAGCAGCAGTTACAAGAGCTCAACGCATCGCTCGAGCAGAGAGTTAACGAGCGCACTGCACAGTTACAAGCTGCGAATAAGGAACTAGAAGCATTCTCGTATTCCGTCTCGCACGACCTGCGTGCGCCCTTGCGGCACATCAACGGATTCGTGCAGCTGCTCAGTAAAAAGGACGGCCCGAATCTCGACGGCGCTTCGCAGCGTTACCTGAAGACCATTGCAGATTCGGCGCAGCGCATGGGAGCGCTAATCGACGACCTGCTCGCCTTCTCACGAACGAGCCGCGTTGAGATGCGCTCGCAACCCGTTGCGCTCGATAACATCGTCAACGACGTGCGTAAAGAGCTCGCCCATTTGTGCGAGGGCCGCACCATCCATTGGGAAATCTCTGATCTGCCGGTCGTGAAGGGCGATCCTCCGCTGCTGCGTGTCGTGTGGATGAACCTGATCGCGAATGCCATCAAGTACACCAGTCCGCGCGCGGAAGCCCGAATCGAGATCACACCGGCGCCGGTCGGCACCGTGGTGCCTGATGACGCTGTCGACCACGGAGCACTCTCGGCGAACAATTGCGTGGTCATGGTGCGCGACAACGGAGTCGGATTCGATATGTCGTACGCACACAAGCTCTTCGGAGTATTCCAGCGGCTGCATCGAGAAGAAGAGTTTGAAGGCACCGGCATAGGGTTGGCGACCGTGCGGCGCATTGTTCACCGTCACGGTGGAGCGGTTTGGGCCGAAGGAAAGCCGAACGAAGGCGCGACGATCTATCTGAGTTTGCGGAAGGGAACGGTGCAGTGATGCAGACGATGCCCACCAAGCGCATTCTGCTGGTCGAGGACAATCCCAAAGACATCGAGCTCACACTCGCTGCCCTCGAACACCATCGCCTGGCGAAGGGCGTTGTTGTTGCTCGCGACGGAGTGGAAGCACTCGACTATCTTCGCTGCACGGGAAAGTTCAGCGAGCGAGAGCACGACATGCCTGCTCTGGTGTTGCTTGACCTGAAGATGCCGAAGATGGACGGCCTCGAAGTTCTGCGCGCAGTGAAACAAGACACCTCGCTGAAGTCCGTCCCCATCGTGGTACTGACGTCGTCACGCGAGGAACGCGACATCCTTGAAAGCTACAACGTGGGCGTGAATGCCTACGTGGTGAAGCCCGTGGAGTTCGAAGGGTTCCTCGAAGTCGTACGCCAGCTCGGACTATTCTGGGTAGTGCTGAACCAACCGCCGGATGGAAGTGGGGGCTCCAGAACGAACTGATGGCTACTCCACTGCGAGTCCTGTTACTAGACGACGATCCGATAGACGCTGAGCTGAACATAGCCGCGCTTCAGGATGGCGGCTACGATTGCCAGTGGCGTCGAGTGGACCGTCGCGAGACCTACGTTCAGGCGCTCGCGATGGCAGATTTTGAAATCGTCCTCTCCGATTACAGTCTTCCTGATTTCGACGGTCTAACGGCTCTGAAGCTTTTCCTGCAACGCGGGCTACAGCTTCCCTTTGTTCTCGTGTCCGGCAACATCGGCGAGGAAGTCGCGATCGAAAGCCTGAAGGCGGGCGCAACGGATTACGTTCTGAAGAGCCGACTGGAACGCCTTGCTCCCGTGGTAACGCGCGCGCTCCACGAAAAAGAAGAGTTGCTGCGCCGCAAGTCGGCAGAGGAAGCGCTGCGACGCTCAGAGCGCGATCTTCGCTCGCTGATCGAGAATGCCCCTTACGGAATCTTCCGCGCCGATATGGAAGGCCGCTTCCTCGATGTGAATCCCGCGCTGGTCAAGATGCTCGGGTACGACGTTCCCGCGGAGTTGCTCGGCACGGATCCGCAACGGGATGTGTTTCTCGA
>JBJMGI010000071.1:0-6742 GCA_045807945.1 Terriglobales bacterium
GACGATGCGGCGCAGGCGGCGCACGGAGCCGCCGCGCCAGTGGCGCGCAACAGCCGTATGCTCGGCGCCATCGAGCGGCGGCATCCAGCTCTGGTCGAGGCCGCGTTCCCTGGCGAGGTCCGCAATCACCGCCGGCAAAAGCGCATCGAGTGAAGATTTCCAGGAAGAGGCCGAGAAGCACTACGGTTCCAAGCTGCAAAGTTTCTTCTCGCAGTGGCTCGATTCCACGGGCGCTCCTGAATTCAAGAACAAGTACACCGTTTATCGCGCGGGAAAAGGCTTCCGCATCGCCGGCCAGATCTCGCAGGACCTCGACCTGTTCGCGATGCCGGTAGAAGTAAAAGTGGATACCGACGGAAAGACCGAGATGAAGCGCATCGAGGTGAAAGGGACGAATTCGCCGTACGTCCTCGAGACTTTCGGCAAGCCGCGCCGCATCACCCTCGATCCCAATGACCACGTCCTGAAGAATTCCGCGGAGTTCAAGGTTCGCGTCGCCATCCAGCGTGGGCAAGACTTCGTGCAGCAGGGCGACTTCGAATCCGCGTTGCGCGAATTCCAGAAAGCGCTCGACGTCAACAAGAACAGCTCGCTCGCGCAGTACCGCATCGCTGAGGTCTTCTTCCTGCAGCGCAACTACCAGGCTGCCGCGAACGCCTATCGCGCTTCACTCAACGGCGACGGCAACCCGCGCTGGACTGAAGTCTGGAGCCACGTGCAGCTCGGCAAGATCTTCGACGCCACGGGCCAGCGTGACCGCGCGACCAACGAATATCGCCAAGCCCTGCAGACCAACGACAATACGCAAGGCGCACTCGACGAAGCTCGCCGCTATCAGCAGAAGCCCTACCAGCGGGAAAAGCAAGCCAGCTAAAATTTTTGATTTTTGATTGTGGATCTTAGATTTGATCGTGTAGGCACGGGCGTCCTCGCCCGTGCTCCGGTTCAGCTTAAAATTTGCGAGCGTTCCTATGTGGAAAAAAAGGATGTCTCACGAAGAAGTCGCTGACCTGATTGATCGCTTCCTGCGCAGACAGAGCGCCTACCCACAAGAATGGAACGACTTTGCCGAGACGCGGCAGTCTGATCCTGAAATCGAGGAGTATAGAAAACGATGCGACGAACTCGATCCCTTGGTCAATCGCCCCGTAGTGCAAGATCCGAAGGCGATCGAGGAACTCAACAGAATTGTTGAGAAGCTGCGCTCGCGAGTGTAGCGAGACGACCTACGTCGCCGGCTTCTTCTCCGGCTTTATCTTGATCTGCTTAACCTGATTGTCTTTTCCGAAAGGTGCCTGCGTTTTCCCGTTATAGCTCAGCTCTATTCCGCCCGCGTTCCCTGTTTTGAAGATCAGCTCTTTTCCCGAATAAGACTTGTCGGTTAGCGCATCGAGCGTTCCGTCCTGCACAACTTTTCCATCGACGGTCACCTGTATCCAGGAGTCTTGGATTGCATGCACCTTCAGATGAACCAGCCCGTCATTGCCCGCTGAGTCTGGGACCGCATTCTCCGGTGCCATTGTCACTGGAGTATTGGAAGAAGTAGTAACTGGCGCTGGCACCACCGGTGGGAGCGTCGCTGCAGCGGGCAAAGCGGGACTCGTTGCGGCAATGGGCGCACGCGAGTGCTCGGGATGCGAATGTCGCCACCAGGCAAACGATCCGCCGCCGAGGCAAACGATTGCGATCACGACCCAGACCGTGTTCCCCGCGTTGGTGGGATTCAGCGGAGGATTTCTCTTCTTCTCAGCCTCGCGGCGCGCCGCGATGGCTTCTAATTCTTTGCTGCGCTCTTTGCGAGATTTTTTTCCAGCAGCATCGCCGTTCGCCGCGCTGTCGAGTGCGGGAACCGGATCTGCGGCGAGCCGTATTCCGGTGGAAGCCGCATTCTCCGCCGCAAGAAAATCCGTCACGGCTTGGTCTTCGTCCAGCCCCAGATATTTCGCGTAGGCGCGAACGAATCCTTTGTTGAAGATGCCACCAGGAAGTTTGTCGAAGTCTTCGGTCTCAAGCGCCTCGAGGTTGCGCTTGCCGATCTTGGTGGATTCCGCGATCTCTTCCAGCGACACGCCGCGCATTTCGCGCTCGCGTTTGATCCGCTCACCGAACGATGCCATGTTTTTCCTTGTTGCCAGAGATCTCGCAGGAGGAGTTCGCAAATCATAGGAAAACCGCACCCCACTGTCAACGCCCGAATGGTCTAAGCCTTTCGTAGTAAACGGTTTCGGTGCAGGTGGACCCACGTTACCCGTAAGGAACTAAGCGTATCTTCCGGGTTGCTGAATCGGAAAACCGGGCGATATAATACGCGCCACAGTGGACACCCTCACCAGGACCCTTTTCCCATGAGCGAGGTAGGCGCGGACAGGAAGCGGCAGGTGCAGGAGCTAAGCGTCTTTCACGACGTCGCCAAGGCCCTCACCTCATCGCTGAACCTCGATTCAGTACTCCAGACCATCATGCAGAAGATGGCGGAATACTTCCGTCCCGATACCTGGTCGCTGCTCATGGTCGATGAGACCACTGACGAACTTTATTTCGCCATTGCGGTCGGCCCCGCTGCCGACTCGCTCAAAACTCTTCGCTTGAAGATGGGCGAAGGTATCGCCGGATGGGTCGCCAAACACGGCGAGTCCCTTATCGTCCCAGACGTTTACACCGAACCTCGGTTCGCCAAGCGCATCGACGAGATGACGAAATGGCAGACCAAGAGCGTCATCTGCGTGCCGTTGCGCGCGAAGCACCGCTCATTGGGAGTGATCCAGCTCATTAACTGCCCGATGGAAACTTTCGGCGACAACGAAATGTTTTTCCTGAATGCTCTCTGCGATTACGCCGCTATTGCGATCGATAACGCGCGCGCGGTCGAACGCATCCAGGAACTGACGATCACCGACGATTGCACCGGCCTATACAACGCGCGTCATCTCTACAAAACCCTCGAGGCTGAGGTTTATCGTTCGGCACGTTTCGGACACGAATTCAGCGTCATCTTCATCGATCTCGACCACTTTAAGAGCGTCAACGACACTCACGGTCACCTCGTCGGCTCGAAGCTCTTGGCCGAAGTGGGGTACCTGATCAAGAGCCACCTGCGCTTGATCGATTACGCCTTCCGCTACGGTGGAGACGAATTCGTCATTCTGCTGCCGCAAACGTCGAAGGAAGCGGCACTGATCGTCGCGCGGCGCCTGCTCGAGGTCATGCGCGTCAGCGAATTCATGGCCACCGAAGGATTGAAGCTCAACGTACGCTGCTCGATGGGACTAGCCACTTACCCTGAGGACGCCAAGAGCGCGCACGAGATCATCCGCCAGGCCGACGAGATGATGTACTCGGTCAAGAACACCACCCGCGACAACATCGCCATCGCCCAGCAGGGCATGTTGAAGTAAGGGAACTTCCTCCTTCAAAATCGCGTATCCATCTGGGGATTGGCCTGTCCTGCCCCAATTCGAGTAGCATCATCAGTCGTTGCATCTCGCGCCCAGGAGCGACGGTTGCCGCCCACTCCTCTGACGGAAGACCAGGAGCAAGCAGCTCTCGTACGCCGCTGCGTCGAGGGAGACGGTGCTGCTTGGGCCGATCTCGTCCGCCTGCACAATCGCCGCGTCTACAACATCTGTTACCGATTCACCGGCTCTCCTGACGACGCTCAAGACCTCGCCCAGGAAGTCTTTATCAAGGTCTTCCGTACTCTCAAAAGCTTCGATTCCAGCAAAGGCGCCTTCCCCACCTGGGTGACCACCGTCACCCGGAACCTGCTGGTAGACCACTTCCGCCGCACCAAGCAGGAGCGCATGACCGATTCTCTGGACGCCCCTGCATCCAGCGACTCTGACTCGGGTTCCACCAGCCGCGGTGACCTGATCGAGGACACGGCTGCGGTCTCGCCCGACCAGAAGGTCAGCCGCGGAGACACTCAAAAGCTGGTACAACAGGCCCTGCAGAAGCTCTCGCCAGACCTGCGGGAAGCAGTGATTTTGCGTGACTTACAGGACATGGACTATACGGAAATAGCCACGGCTTTGCGGGTTCCGGAAGGAACCGTGAAGTCCAGGATCAACCGGGGCCGAGCGGAACTTTCGCGCCTCTTACAGCGTACTTATAAGCAGGTGATGTGATGGTAGACAACACCCAATCCGGAATGCCGTGCAGCGAGTTCGACGCCCTCCTGATGGAGGCCGTGGAAGGCAAGCTGACGGGCGAGCAGGCAGAGCGCTTCCGCTCGCATGCCGACTCCTGCGGAGTCTGCGGGCCGCTGTTTGCGGACGCGAAGTCCGGCTTTAGCTGGTTGCAGTCTCTGGCTGAAGTTGAGCCTCCGGCGAACCTGGTGCACAACATTCTTGCCGCAACCTCGGAACGCGATCTGGCGGTCGCCAAAGCAGCTGCCGCAAAACCCGGCTTCGCAGAGCGCGTGCGCTCCATATTCACTCCGCTGCTCCAGCCGCGGCTGGCCGGCACCTTCGCCATGGGGTTCTTCTCACTCTCACTGCTGCTGAACGTTACCGGCGTGAAGGTGAGCGACATCAGCAAAGTTGACCTTCGTCCCAGCGCGATAAAAAAGACTTACTACGCCACTTCGTCACGGATGGTCCGCTATTACGAGAACCTGCGCATCGTTTACGAGTTGCAGTCGAAGGCGCGCGAGATCAAGGAAGCTATCCCGGTGAAAGAAGAAGGTAAAGACAAAGACGGTTCCAAGCCCGAGCGCAAGCAGAACCAGAAGCGCGATGACAACATGAGCAACCGTCCTAACAATAACGAACGCGATAATGCGAAGCGCTACGAGCAGGAGAATGCTGAGATCGCGCCCGTGAGCTACAACCGGAGTTTGCACCACCTCTCCCTGAAATCCGCGGTCTCGAATCGCGTAACCCGTAACGACAGGAGGACCGCATGAACTGTGCGATCCACAACGACACGCCCGCCACTGCCTATTGCCGCACCTGCGGGAAAGCCATGTGCGCCCAATGCACCCGTGAGGTGAAGGGCGTTATCTATTGCGAAGATTGCATCGCCAACAGCTTGCGCCAGGCAGCACCTGCGGCCGTTCCTCCACCTCCGCCGCGCGCTTATGCCGACCCGACTTATGCCCCACGCGGCAGCGGGCCAAATCCCGCCATCGCCGGCATCTTGTCTATTCTCCCCGGATTGGGAGCGGTCTATTGCGGCGAAGTAATGCGCGGCGTGATGCAGATATCGATCTATGCCGCTCTCATCTTTGCTCTCACGAATTTTGGCGGAGGACTCGAACCCGTTTTCGGATTGGCGATCGCCTTCTGGTACATCTACCAGATCATTGACTCGGTTCGGCTCGCGCGTGCTAAACAAATGGGAGTGCCTGCCCCAGATCCGTTTGGGCTCTCTTCTCCGGAATGGGTTGGGAGCTTCCGTGCAACCGGCAAAGGACTGCCGAGCGGCGCAATGTTTCTGGTGTTTCTCGGATTCTTGTTCCTGCTGGGGAACGTCTTCAGCTTCCACTTCATCAGTCGTGGATGGCCCCTAATTCTCGTCTACCTTGGCGCGATGCGCATAGTGCAGTCGCGCCAGCGCCTTGCCTGCCACTGCATGCGGTGCCAGACCAGCTGCCTGACGGGGCCGGCAGTATTGCTAACGCTCGGTATCTTGTTCCTGCTTGACGGGTTCCTTGGCATCGATTTCAGCCGGACATGGCCGGCGCTGTTGATCGTGATCGGCGGAATCAAGTTCCTCCAGATGTCCGGCTCGACCGAAGGCCACGTTGGCCCCGGCGAACCCGGCAGCCGCTACACGCCGCCTCCGCCTCCTCCTGTTGCCGACGAGCAGAAGGAAAGCGAGGTGAACCATGGGTAACCCAACGCAGACGCCCAACGTTCCGCCGCCGCAGACTCCGCCGCCGCCGTATCAGCGGCCGCGGCGCCGCTCGATGGCCGGCCCGATCGTGCTGATCACGGTCGGCATCCTGGGCCTGATGGCGACAATGGGTGTCCTGAACTTTCAAACCCTGCTGTTTCGGTTCGCGCACTTCTGGCCGGTGCTGCTCATCATGTGGGGCTTGGTAAAGATCTTCGAGCACTACCGGAACCAGCAGGAGGGTTACGAGACTCCTGGCATTGGCGCCGGCGGGGTGGTCTTCATCATCTTCCTGATCATCTTCGGTCTCGCGGCGACGGGCGCATCCCGTGTCGACTGGTCTGGTATCGGTGTCGATATGGGGAGCAACGGCTACACCTTCCAGGCGGATATCGAGCAGCCGTTCCCTGATGGCGCAAGCTTCAAAGGCAGCAATGATCACGGCAACGTCGTGATCCGCGTCTGGGACGAAAAGAAAATCAAAGTGCACGTGAGCGAAACGGTGCGCGGAAAAGACGAAGCCGCGGCGAAACAGGTGTTTGAGAACAATAAACCCACGCTCTCGACCGAAGGCAACATGGTCACGCTGCGCAGCGGCGGACGCCAGACCTCGCCGAAGGTCCAGATCGGTTTCTGGACCGGCCCAGCAGAAGAAACCAATCTCGAGATCTACCTGCCGCGGCAGGCTGCTGCCGATCTCGATCTTAATCACAGCGACATTGCGATCTCCGATCTCGAAAATAACGTCAAGATCAACAACGACCACGGCGACGTCTCGCTACGCGACATCAAGGGGAACGTCGATATCAGCAGCGACCACGGCGACACTTCCATCAACAACGTGACTGGAAACGTGCACATGGAGGGCGGCCCCGGCGATCTCAGTATCTCCGGCGTCACCGGGCAA
>JBJMGI010000072.1:0-25109 GCA_045807945.1 Terriglobales bacterium
CTGCTGTTGCCATCCGCGATCGTAGGTGCCCCAGGATTCAAGGTGAGCGTTCGAGAGACCCCACTGCGAGAGCTGGTCGCGCGTCCACTCATTGGCACGGGCCATATTCGGCGAGGCGGTGAGGCGCGGGCCGATACGGTCGTCGAGTTCGCTCGCGGTCTGCATCACTTGCGAGTGGCGGAAACCTTCCTGGCGGATGCGCGTGAGCATCTCGAGGTCGAGTTTTTCCTGGGCGAAGACAGGTGTGACGAGCGCAGCCGCAAGGGCGACGAACAAACAGGGTTTAAACATGGAGTGGGAGTCCTTCACAAGCGGGATAAGAATGAGCAGTGTAGCGGCTGGCGATTCGCAGCGTCAAATAAAGCCGTGCTTTCGGAGGGTGGGATAAAATGCAGCTAGTGGTCACACCTTCACAGGTATTAACGCGCCCGGCAGCGGATGTGATCCGGGCTACCCCGGTACAGCAGGCGGCGAACGGGGTCTGCTACGCCGCGAGCGGCGAGACGGCGATATCGGCAGCGGAGTTGGAAAAGATGGTCGCGGCGGTTCCGCGCGCCATCGCAGCCGCACTGGTGGACGCGCGCAAGGCCTACTACTTCGTGCCGCTCGCAGTGAGCGACGGTGAAAGCGACAAGACCGAGACCCTGATCGCCGATCGATATGACGTGGCGCTGTCGGATCGCGCCATTTGCCATCGCAATATGACGCTCGGCGATTCGCAGTGCGTGTTCATTTCAACGCGGCTGATGGACGACAAATTCTCCGTCGCCTTCGAGTTCTATATCAATGTAGGGCACGCGTTCGTGGAGCGCGCCGGCGTCTCACAGGAATTTGCCGACTTGGTTTGGGCGCAGGTAGATAGGAAAGTCCGCGGCGAAACCAGCATGGATGCGCATGAGTTCCGGAAGCAGGCGACCGCGACAGGAAATGCTGGGACGGAAAAAGCCAAGAACGACTACTTTGGCGCGGCGTTTGCGGATGCGATCGCAATCTATATGTTGTCGTTGTATCTGGATGTGGACTACTACGAGCTACGCGAGAGAGAGTATCCGCTGCTCGCACCGGCCGCCATGGCCGAGCGCTTGAAGAAGGTGCACGAGCTGTTCCCACCGAACGGCGGTTTCGAGTTCAATATTTTCTGCCGCCGCAGAACCTGATTTTTTCGATTTCAGCTATATAATCCGGCCACTCTGGATCGCTGGAGCGTCCTGTGGCAAATCTCTTTGCAGCATCGTGCATTCTTTTCTCCACCCTATTCGCCCCGGCGCAGGAACTCGAAAAGCGGCCTGTCCAACCAGCCGTGGGAGCACCAGAGCCTGCACGGGCACAACCGCCGAATTTCAATCCTGAATATCAGCAGTTGCGCCACATCAGCCTCGGCACCGAAAGCTTTACGGTAAACAATCTGGTGCTGAAGCGCGACGCAGGCGAATTCACCTTTCATTCAGGGACTTTTACTTTTTTTGTTCCCGTAAATGGAAAGGTCACGGGCGCGGTCTTTTCCGGGGAAGGTGCTTTTTCGATGGTGCCCCCGATCGACGTAGAAAAGAAGAGTCTTTCCATGCTCACTCGCGGACCCAAAATAGAAGAGACTTTCAGCCAAGTGCTACTGCGGTTTACGGATGGTACCGACGAAGAGATCAAGAAGCAGGGTTCGCCGGGGGCTGCGGTCGATGGCGGCATCCTGAATGATGTGCGGGGCGATCTTCACAACAAGACACAGCTCGCCTACAACCTCGAGGGGCGAATCCTGCAGGACGTGCTTAGTCCCACTCGAGGCGGCCTTTTCGTCGCCTTCATTCACGGTAAGCGGTATAGCAGCAAACTGGTTTTCGGAGTCGATCCGCACGGCATCCCAGATTTCACTCCTTTCGGCCGTCTCGGGCCGGAAGAAGTTTTTCTTTTTTCCTACGATTCGGGGTTTACGCAAAAGTATGGTGTATGGGCGGCCTTCCATCTCGCCGATGAATATAAGACCGGTGCGGCGAGCAGCAAACAAATCAACGGTTTTGTCGATGCCCAAAAGCACAACATTGAAGCTCACATTGAACGCAACGGTAGATTGTCCGCCACGGCTACTACAACCTTTGTTTCACTCGTAGATGGTCTGCGCGTCGTGCCGCTTGACCTTTATCGCACCCTTCGGGTCCAGAGTGTCGTTGCCAGTGACGGTTCGTCGCTTCAATTCGTGCAGGAATCTAAAGACGAAGATCCGCAATTCTTCGTTGTCCTTCCCAAACCACTGGCCTCTGGTGAATCATTTGTCATAACAACGACCTACTCGGGTAAAGATGCGGTACAGGCCGCAGGCGCAAACAACTACAACCTTGTGGCGCGTGAGAACTGGTATCCGAACACCTGGTTCGGTGATTACGCACAATATAAATTGACTCTCGGCGTGCCTCGAGGGCTGACTGTGGTGGCGAATGGAAAATTGTTGCGCCACTACGATGAGGGTAAAGAAAACCTGAGCGAGTGGGAGAGTGAAGCGCCTCTCGCGGTTGCAGGGTTCAACTTTGGCGATTTCAAACGCGAAGAAGCAAAGAACAGCTTCGGTATGCTAATCGAGTCTTACGCCGACCATGAGCTTCCCGACGTGTTCCGGTCCATGCAGAAGCCCGCTGAAGCTAACCTGCAAGAGTTCAGCCATGTTGAATCGGCAGCTCTCGGTTCCATGGACACCACCCAACTTCTAAAGAAGCCGCTGGCTGAAGCGCTCGTAGCCACACAGGTTTACCAGGATTATTTTGGGAAGCCCACGGCGACCCGAGTCTCCATGACCCAGCAAGTGCCATGCACCTTCGGTCAGGCTTGGCCAAACCTGGTTTACATGCCCATCTGTTCATTCTTCGACAGCACGGTCCGCCACCAGCTCGGGCTCGACGATGTCCGTGGATATTGGACCAGTGTTGCCGCGCACGAAGTGGCCCACCAGTGGTGGGGACATACGGTCGGGTGGAATTCCTACCGCGACCAATGGATGAGTGAAGGCTTTGCCGAATTCTCTGCTTCTCTCTATCTGCAGATCGGCCTGCGCGACCAAGCCGCGTTCCTGAGATTTTGGAACGATGAACGCACGTTGATGACGGAAAAGAACGCTCAGGGCTACCGCGCCATCGATACTGGACTTCTTACGCTCGGCTACCGTAACAATTCAACTAAGGCGGGGAACATTACACGTCGGCTCATCTATCCCAAAGGTGGGTACATCCTTCATATGTTGCGGATGATGATGTGGAACAACAGGACGGGTGAGACTGCGTTTAAAGCCATGATGCATGAATTCGTGACCACCTATGCTAATCAGCCGGCTACAACAGAAGATTTCAAGGCGATGGTCGAGAAGCACATGACTCCCCAGATGGACCTGGACAAGAATCACAAGATGGATTGGTTCTTCGATTCGTATGTGTACGGGACCGCGTTTCCTAGTTATCGGTTGGATTACAACTTCAATCCCGGGAACGACGGGAAGCCAGCCATGAATATCAAGATCACGCAGTCGAATGTGTCGGACGACTTTAAGATGCTGGTGCCGATCTACGTTGAGCTGGGTAGCGGGAAAGTGATCCGACTCGGCGAAGCGCGCATGGTTGGCAATAATTCCGTGGAACAAATCCTTCCTTTGGAAGGTGTGAAAGACCTCCCCAAGCGCGCTCTTCTCAACTACATGAATGACGTTTTGTGCGCGCCCTAGGGACGTTTTATGCCGAGCGCTTGAAGAAAGTGCACGAGCTGTTCCCACCGAACGGCGGTTTCGAGTTCAACATCTTTTATCGGCGTCGGACGATTTAGACCAGCAGCACAACTTTTCCGAAATTCTTGCGTTCGATCATCAGCCGGAAGCCGTCGGCTGCTTTGGCCAGCGGCATCGTATGCCCGACCACGGGACGCAATTTGCCGGAAGCGCCCCACTCCAGCGTGGTCTTTAAGGCCTCGCCCATTAACTGCGGGTAGCGCACCAGCGGCGTGAGCCAAAGCGCGTGCGCGCCGGCGTTCTTCTGGAACATGGACATGAAGTCGAACTTCGGCTGCTCGCCGGTGGCGAGCCCGTAGATGACGATCTGCCCGTTCTCGGCGAGGCAGCGGATGCTTTTCGCGGTGTGCTCGCCGCCGAGCATCTCGAAGACGGCATCAACGCCGCGCTTTTCGGTGAGCTCGGCGACGCGAGCTTCGTAATCTTCCGTTTTGTAGTTGATGCGGTGGGTTAGTCCGAGCTCCTTTGCACGTGCAAGTTTTTCTGCGGAAGAGGAAGTGCCGAGGGTAGTGATGCCGAGAATCTTTCCCATCTGGATAGCCGCGGTGCCGACTCCGCCTGCGGCTGCGTGGATCAAAACGGTGGCGGATTTTCTTCCGCTCAGTAGCCCGGCGCGCCAGTAGGCAAAATATGCTGTGAGGTAATTCACCGGGAAGGCGGCGGCTTCTTCGAAACTCCAGTTCGCTGGAAATGGCCAGAGTGCGGCACGCGGAGCGGCGACGTATTCAGCGCACCCGCCGCTGTGAGTCACGCCCATGACGCGCTCGCTCGTGCCGTCGATGGTTCCAGCAAATTCCAGGCCTGCGATGTAAGGGGGCTTGGGGCCACCGGGATAGAGTCCCTGCGTCTGGACGGTGTCGGCGAAGTTGAGCCCAACGGCCGAGATTTTGACGAGGACCTCGCCGGGTTTTGCTTCGGGCTTCGGGACATCGTGCGGGGAAAGGACGTCCGGACCGCCGCGGCCGGTGACGACTATGGCTTTCATTGGGAGGGATTGTATTCCTGCGCGCGGGAGGACGTGCGCCTACACAAAGTCAGGGGAAATAAAAAACCGGCGCGTTCTCCCCCGAGATTTTGCGCCGGCTCTTTTAGATCCTTCCCAGTTTCGAGAAGGATGATGGCCGCTCATCTCCCTGTTCGGCCCAACTTCTAAACTCGTTCTTGCGGCCACAAACAAGATGCCTTGACCTTAGTAATCTGGTCAACACTAATGTGCGTTGGAATGTTTACTGAATGGATAACTTGCCTGTGCTGTTGGGGCGCGGGAGCGTGGAGTATACTGGCGGCCATAAACGTCTCCGCTGCCGGAATCAGCGCCGGCACGGGGCGGAGCAGCCTTTCATACTTCATATCGCTCCGCCGATTAGGAACATCGGATAGGACGCCTGAGCGCGCCAAAATTTTCCCGGCACGAACTCCTGTCTAAGTCCGGCACGGCGGAGCAGGGGGTCCTTTATGGATCTGGCAATCATTCGCATCATCTTCATCGGCACGATGGCGGTGGCGGGATATTATCTGACGCCGTTCGGGCTGCATCCTTACCCAGCCGGACTCGCGGGAGTCGGCATCGGGCTAGCCATCGTCCTCTTTGAAAGCCGGCTCCGCCTGATGAGCCTGAAGCGGCTCATCGGCGCCGTGATCGGCAGCGTGCTGGGCATTCTGGGCGCCTTCCTCTTCAGCCACGTGATCCAAGACAGCCTGGTCCCCAGCAACACGCAGCGCTTCCTTGAGCTGCTGGTGATGATGCTGATGGCCTACGTTGGCCTGATCGTGGGCGCGAACAAAGGCGACCTGCTGAATCTGGCGGCGCTGGGCGGCATCTTCGGCGGCGAAAAGCAGAGCAAAAAGATGTACAAGATCCTGGACACGAGCGTGATCATCGATGGCCGCATCGCCGACATCGCCGATACCGGGTTCCTCGATGGCGTGCTCATCATCCCGCAATTCGTCTTGCGCGAATTGCAGCTCGTCGCCGATTCGGGCGATTCGCTGAAGCGTAACCGCGGACGCCGCGGGCTCGACATCCTGCAGCGAATCCAAAAGACGACGACGGTCACGGTGCAGATCGTGGAAGACGACTTCCCTACCGTCCGCGAAGTGGACCTGAAGCTGATCGAGCTGGCAAAGCTGTACGAAGGCGCGAAGATCTTTACCAATGACTTCAACCTTAATAAAGTGGCGCAGCTGCAAGGCGTCGAGGTGCTGAACATCAATGAGCTTGCGAACTCGCTGAAGCCGATCGTGCTGCCGGGCGAGATCATGAAGGTGTTCATCCTGAAAGAAGGCAAGGAATACAACCAAGGCGTCGCCTATCTGGACGACGGCACGATGGTTGTGGTGGACAACGCGCGCAAGATGATCGGCAAGAACGTGGATGTTTCGGTGACCTCTGTGCTGCAGACGACCGCGGGCAAGATGATCTTCGGCAAGTTCGACGACCGCGGAAACGCCAGCGGCAGCTATCGGGTGCCTGCGGAGCTACAGCAGGCGAAGCCGCCCGCGCCTGTAGCCGAGCAGCGAAAGCCGCAGCCGATCATGCCGGCGACCGCGGACAGGCCGGCGGAGTAAACCCAGATCCCTCGACTCGTGCCAAAAGCGCGCACTCGCTCGGGATGACAATCAAGTTTGGCCTTGGCCGCCGGCTTATGGGGCGGTTGTTATACTTCTTCTCCCCATGAAGGTGTTCGTCATCATTCCGGCGGCGGGGCTCGGCACGCGCATGGCTCCTGCCGATGCCAAAGGTAAGTCCGCGAAAAAAATTCCTGTCTCAAAGCAGTTCACCGAGGTCGGTGATGCGCCCATCCTGGTACACACGCTGCGAAAATTTGCGGCTTCCTATCCCGTGACCGACATCTACGTGGCAATGCGCAAGAACGAGATGGAGGGATTCAAGAAGCAGATCAAAGAAGAGAAGCTCTCGAAACCGGTGCACCTGGTGGAAGGCGGCGAGAGCCGGCAGGAGTCCGTGGCCAACGCGCTGGCTATGTTGGCGAAGACGAAGCCAAGTCCGAACGACGTGGTGCTGGTCCACGATGCCGTGCGTCCGTTCGTGGATCCCGACATCATCAACGCGGTGATCGAGGCCGCGTCGCGCGTAGGCGCGGCGATAGCCGGAGTGCCGGCGGTGGACACGGTAAAACAGGTAGAGCGAACCGCTAACGGCGCGATCATTACCTCCACCGTTCCTCGTGAGCGCGTGGTGATGGCACAGACGCCGCAGGGATTCCGCTACTCAGTGATCAAGAAGGCGTTCGACGATGCTATCGCCGACGGGTTCACCGGGACCGACGAAGCTTCTTTGGCCGAACGTGCGGGCAATGAGGTCGCTGTGGTGATGGGGTCGGCGAGGAATATAAAAATCACGACTCCTGATGACATGGAGTTGGCAGAATTCTTTCTTTCACAAGATAGGCGGCGATCGAACTTAGCTGGATAACTATGAGAATCGGTTACGGGTGGGACTCGCACGAATTCAAGTCGGGCATTCCGCTGAAAATCGGCGGGCTGACGCTGCCGCACGACAAAGGCCTGGCTGGCCACTCGGATGGCGACGTGCTCCTGCACGCCATCACGGACGCGTTGCTTGGCGCGGTTGCGGCGGGCGACATCGGGTCTTACTTTCCTCCGAGTGACCCAAAGTGGAAGGGCGCGGATTCGGTGATTTTCTTGAAGGAAGCGTTGCGGCAGGTTGAGCGCGCAGGATATCGCGTCTCGAATGTGGACAGCACGCTGATCCTGGCGGAGCCGAAGATAGGGCCGCACGCGAAAAAACTGCAAGCGCAAGTCGCGAAATTGTTGAAGATCGAAGCCGGCGCGGTGGGAATCAAAGCCAAGACGCCGGAAGGTATGGGCACGGACAATGCCGCCATCGCGCACGTTGCGATTTTACTGGAAGAAGTTCATGGCGCAGTTAGTTCGGACACGCTGGAGGAGGAAGATGTGTTGGTCAACGTAAATCCGCAAAGTACCCTAAAAAATAAGGAAACTATCGAATGAGAATGTCTCGCCTACTGACTGCCCTCTTTTTGTCTGTTTGCTCCCTTACACTCACAGCTCAAACGAATCAGGACTGGGCGACGCCGGCGGAGAAATCCGATTACCGCACTACACCGAACTATGACGAGACCATGGCATACGTGCGCCGCGTGGCCGCAGCTGCGCCGAAGCAGGTGAAGCTCGTCAGCTTCGGCAAGACGGGCGAAGGACGAGACCTCTGGGCGGTGATCGTATCGAAGGACGGCGTCTTCGACCCTGTGAAGTTGCGCGCAGCGAACCGCCCCGTCATGTACATACAGAACTCTATCCATGCGGGCGAGATGGACGGCAAGGATTCCTGCCTGGCGCTAATGCGCGAGATGCTGATCACCAAGACGCAAGCCAAGCTGCTCGACCGTGCCGTGATCATCATTATTCCAATGTATAACGCCGATGGACACGAACGGCGCAGCCCGTACAACCGGATAAACCAGAACGGGCCTGCGGAGATGGGGTTTCGCACTCAGGCGAACAACCTGAACCTGAATCGCGATTACCTGAAGGCCGACGCGGTGGAGACGCGCGCGTTCCTGAAGTTCTTCAATGAGTGGCTGCCGGACTTCTTTGTCGATGACCACGTAACTGACGGCGCTGACTATCAATACGACACCACATACATGATCGATGTCGGTCCTGATGTGGATCCCGCACTGGCCACTTGGCAGCGTGATGTGCTGAAGCCATACGTCGAGAAGTCGGTGACGGATGCCGGTCACGTGATCGGGCAATACGTCGGAGTGGGCGAAGCGGACCCGGTGAAAGGGCTTTCGGTGCAGCAGGACATTCCGCGCTTCTCGACCGGGTACATGGTCGTGCAGAACCGTCCGGGATTGTTGATCGAGATACACATGCTGAAGGACTACAAGACGCGCGTTACGGGAAACTACGAGCTGCTGCGGGCAATCCTTGAAGTAGTGAATCGCGACGCCGACAAGCTGATCAAGATGAATCGTGATGCGGACGCAGCGACCGTCGCCGCAGGTCAGGGGAACGATTCGCAGAAGCAGTTCCCGCTGCGCCTGAAGACGACAGCTGCCTCAACGCCCTTCCATTTTCTTGGTTACAAGCGCATACGCGCACTGAGCGACGTTTCGGGAACCATTTGGAACCAGTACACACACGATAACGAAGAAGTGGATCTGCCTCTACATGATCAGCTTGCACCGAGCTACTCGGTAACGGTCCCGCGGGCATATATCGTTCCGGCGCAATGGACGAGTGTGATCGACGTGCTGAACGCGCATGGCGTGAAGATGATGCGCACCTCCGAAGCTTGGAGCAGCGATGTTGATACTTACCGCTGCGCGGCGAAGTGGAGCGACAAGCCCTTCGAGAGCCACATCACGCTCGCGGGCAACAGCGATCTCGGCACACAGTCCGGAAGCGGACTGAGCTGCGAGAAGACGCGAGAGAAGCTCAATTTCCCGAAGGGCTCGGCGATCGTGCCAATGGACCAGCGCGCGGCGAAAGTCGCGATGCATTGGCTGGAGCCGATGGGGCCAGACTCGGCGGTCAACTGGGGATTGTTCAACGCCATCTTTGAAGTCAAGGAATATGGCGAGCCGTATGTCGTCGAGAAACTTGCGCGCGAGATGATGGCGAAAGATCCCAAGCTAAAGCAGGAGTTCGAGAACAAAGTGTTGACCGATCCTGAATTTGCGGGCGATCCCGATGCGCGCTTGTGGTTCTTCTTCCGGCGCTCGCCGTATTGGGACCAGCACGTTGGGCTGTATCCGGTGGGCAGGTTGAGTTCGCTGGACGGAGTGCCGGTGCAGAAGTAGCGCGGGCCCAAAATGCAGATCCGAAGGAAAGTTTGGTGAAGTGCCGCGCGCACGAGGACGTGAGCGCCGACAGGAACTTAGGCTTGCCCGCCGGCGGCTGACATGGAGCCGCGCAGCAGGCGGGTGAAAGTCCGCACGACCATGCCGTCGAATTGTGAGCCGGCGAGATCTTCCAATTCCTTCATGGCTTGGGCGGGAGTGCGGGTGACGGCGTAGGGGCGCTCGGCGGTCATGTGGACGAATGCCTCCGACACCGCGATGATGCGCGAGCCGAGCGGGATCTGCTCGCCGGTGAGTGCGTCCGGGTAGCCGCCGCCATCAGGACGCTCGTGATGGTGGCGTATCATCGCCGCCATCGAGTGCGAGCCGGGAATGACCTGCACGACCTCTTCTCCCAAAACCGGATGCAGCTTCACCAGGTGATATTCCTCTTCGGTCAGAAGCCCCGGCTTATTCAGGATGCGCTCCGAGATCAGGATCTTGCCGACGTCGTGCACGCGCGCGGCGAAGGTGATGCGGCTGACTTCGTCATTCGATAAACCCAGCTCGTGAGCGATGACGCTGCAATGCTTCGCGACGGCTTCGCCGTGTCCGGCGGCGTACACCTCGCGGGTTTCGGCAGCGCGCGTAAGCATGCGAACAGCCTCCATCAGCGATTCGACGGCTTTGGACGGATCCAGCGATGCGGAGAGCTGCTCGAGCGTGTTCACCAAGCTCTGCACCGCTCCGGGGCCGTTGTTCTCGCGCTGCAGGAAGCCTTCCATGTAAGTGGTGACCAGCTGCTTGTGCGTGACGATGTGCTCTTCCTGACCGAAATCATCAGGCGTGGAAACCTTGTTGCCCCCGGCGTGCTTGGAGACATACATGCCGGAGTCAGCGACACGGATGATGTCTTCAACGCTCGAGCCGTGCAGCGGGTACGTGGCGACGCCGAAGCTGGCTGTGAGCTGACGCTCGTTGAGCATGGGGTCGGTTGCGATCCAGAGGCGCAGGCGTTCGGAGAGGACCTGCGCCTGCTCCACGCTGGTTTCCGGCATGAAGATGACGAACTCGTCTCCACCGTAGCGGGCAACGATGTTCGACTGGCGCGATTTTTGCTCGAGGATGCGGCCGATTCGCGAGAGCACCAGGTCCCCTTCGAGGTGACCGAAGTTGTCGTTGATAGTTTTGAAGTTGTCGAGATCGATGAGCACCACGGAGAACGAGCGCCCGGTGCGCGAGGCGCGGCGCCACTCGGCGTGCACCGATTCCAAGAAGAAGCGGCGCGTCTTGATGCCTGTGAGCCCGTCCGTGATCGACTGCTGTTGCATCTTCTGGAAGACGAATGCGTTGTGCAGCGCGGCCGCGAGCAAGTCGGCGAGCGTGCGCAGGATCATGACGTCGTTTTTGCCGAAGGCGTTCTCCTGCCGGCTTTCGACGTTCAGGATTCCGAGCAAGGTTTCTGCGTAGTGGATCGGAATGCAGAGGACGGAGCGTGCGTCGGGCAAAAGGCCGAGCAAGCGCTGCTCGCCTTCACCCTGCACCAGGGTGAGCTCGTTGCTGCGGGCGACGCGTCCGAGGATGCCAACCCCGAGCGGAATCCGCCGGCCGAGCGCTTGCGTGCTCGAACCGGCTTCGGCTTTGATCTCGATCTCTTTCGTCGCGTAGTCGAACATGCCGAGACCGATGTGATCGAACTGAAAATTCTTTTGGATCTCGCTGACGATTCCAGGCAGCATCTCGTCTGCACTCTGGCTGGAGATCGCGGCTTTCGATACTGAGTTGAGAAAGGTGAGATAGCGGCCGCGGCGCTGCTCTTCGGCGAACATGCGCGCGTTCTCGAAAGCTACGCTGACTTGGCCAGCTGCGGTCTGCATGATCTCCAGATCGCGCTGCTCGTAGACATTTTCTTCTTCGTAATGCAAGGCGGCCATCACGCCGATAGCACGTCCGTTGCTGAAGATCGGAACACCGCAGAAGCATTTGGAAGGACGTCCGGTGGGGCGCATTTTGAGCTCGGCACGCTTGGCTTCCATCTGGGAGCGGATGAGCAGGGGCTGCGCAGTGCGCACGATGTGCTCGGTGATGCCGTTGGTCATGGGGCGGGTGCGCTTTTCGAGGACCTGGCCTGCCACCGCCTCGAGCTCGAAGCGAACCTCTTCGTCTTCTTCAATCACAAATGCGACGAAAAAATTCCTGGTGTCGAAGAGGCGGCCAAGCTCGCGGTGTACGGTGCGGAGGACTTCGTCTGGGTCAAGACGCGAGCTGACGGCCTGGCCGATGTCGGTGAGGAGTTCTAGCTCTTCAGCGCGGCGATGCGCTTGCTGCAGAAGCACGCCGTAAGCGCGGTGCTTGCGCGCGTAAAGGAAGAGGACGATGCAGAAGAGCACCGCTGCGAGTGCAGCCAGGAGAAACGCGATATGTTGGTTAAGATCCATTGCACTTCGCAAACTGAAGCGGCAACCAGGGGAATGTCGCTCGCTGCAAAGCAAGCCCTTCCAAAAAGGGGTTTTAGGGCTGTGGAACTATAGCACGACTTTCGTTAATCGTAAGAAAATGAAGGGCTTCGCTTGCACTATCGGGAAGGCGCCCGTAACATCAAAGAAGCCCTAGTTTCCATGACAAATCCCCCTATTCGCGTCCGTTTTGCACCCTCGCCGACCGGCTACCTGCACGTAGGCGGCGCCCGCACCGCGCTGTTCAACTGGCTCTTCGCCCGGCACTTCGGCGGGACGTTCCTCTTGCGGATCGAAGACACCGATTTTGAGCGCTCGACGGAAGAGATGGTGGGCGGAATCCTCGATGGCATGAAGCTGCTGGGGCTGGATTGGGACGAGGGACCGTTCTTCCAATCGAAGCGCATGGAGCTCTATCGCGCAAATGCCGAGCGGCTGATCGCGAGCGGGCACGCTTACTACTGCTTCTGCTCGAAGGAGCAGTTGGAGAAGCGTCGTGCGGCAGCACAAGCGGAAGGGCGCGCGCCGATGTATGAGCGCGTTTGCCGAAGCATTCCTAAAGAAGAGGCGGCGCGACGGAAGGCATCTGGCGAGGCAGCGGCAATCAGGTTTGCAGTGCCCGAAGGTTCAACATCTTGGGACGATGCCGTCTTCGGAAAGGTCGAGTTCGCGAACGCGGAGATAGAAGATTTCGTCCTGCTGCGCTCGGATGGCGTTCCGACGTATCACCTGAGCGTGGTCACTGATGATGTGGATATGCGCATGACGCACATTATCCGGGGCGCTGACCACATATCGAATACACCGAAGCAGATCATGCAATACATCGCGCTCGGTGCTGCACTGCCGACGTTCGCACACGTCCCGCTGATCCTTGGTCCGGACAAAACGCGCTTGAGCAAGCGGCATGGGGCAACGAGTGTGGTTGCTTATCGCGATGAGGGAATCATCCCAGAGGCGTTCCGCAATTATCTTTCGCTGCTGGGATGGACTCCGGGCGAAGCTGGAGGAAAAGAAATCTTCACGCAGCAGGAGCTGATCTCGAAGTTTGAGCTGGAAGGGATCTCGCGCTCTAACGCGGTGTTCGATCGCGCGAAGCTCGATTGGTACAACAGCGAGTACATCCGCGCGTATCCGGCTGAGCAATTGCTGCCGCTGATCGAAGTGGAATGGAAGAAGGCGGGAGTGGTGCCGCAGAACTCGGACCCCACGTGGTTGCGAGCGACTATCGACTTGCTGAAACCGCGCGCGCGCAATCTGCGGGACTTCACGACGATCTTCCGCGCGTTCTTTACGGATGATTACGCGAACGATCCAGCGGCAATCGAGAAGTTCCTGAAGGAAAGCTCGGTCCGTGAAATGCTGGGTGAGTTGGCAGGACGATATGCGACCTCGAACGGCTTCACTGAGCAGTCGGCTGAGCAGGTGCTGCGCGATTTTGCGGCGGAGAAAAACCTTAAGGCCGGAGCGCTGATCAACGGAGCACGCGTCGCGCTGACCGGGCAGGCCGTCGCGCCGAGTCTGTTTGCCGTGATGGTTGCGTTGGGGAAAGAGCGGACGGTGAAGCGGCTGGGGGCGGCAAAGGATTTGTGATTTTAGATTTAGATCGAAGCAAAACCTAGATCCCTCGACTCGCGCCAAAACCGGGCACTCGCTCGGGATGACAAATCAATTCTAAAAATTTCCTCTGTGCTCCTCTGTGTTCTCCGTGGTAAAAGTTGCGTGAGGTGCTGTTATGAGCAGGTCATTCGGATTCATTGCCCTCCTCCTGGTAACGGGTATCGTCGGCTACCTCTACATGAAGAACACCGTGGCGGTCTCGCCGAGTGAAGACGGCAAAGCCGGGCCGCGCGCCACGATCGACATCGTCGGAGTGAAGAACGACTTGAATGCGATCGCGCAGGGTGAACGACGCTACTGGGCGAGCAACTCGAAGTATGTTTCAATCGACGACTTGCGCGCGGATGGCGATATCTCCATGGCAGCAAATGGGCGCGGAGCTTATCAGTACAGTGCGGATTACAGCGAGAACGCCTTCCGCATCACGGCGACCTATCAGGGGCCTCCGCTGGCTGGAGTGCCGCACTCGTTCAACATCGACCAGAATATGGAGATTCGCGAAGGACCCTAGCTTAAGGAGTTATGGAAGGCGTTACGCCAACCGGGCGTTCCGCGGGGGAGGTGTGGTTCTTCTGATATTCGGTCTCAGGATGGATCCAGCTCTGCCCATCTTCTGGTTTCACCTGCACATCCATTACACCATCGATCTGATCGGCATCGTCGCGGTCGCGCAGGAATGAGACCTCGCGCTCTTCGGGCTTGCTCGGCGCGGGATCGAGCAGCTTCAATTCCTGGATCTCAAAGACTCGCGCGCCGTTTGTCGAGATGATCAACTCGTTGTAGACCACTCCCTTAAGCAAATAGGCGTGCCCTTTCCAGAAGAGGATGAGTGGATGATTGTTTTTCATGGAGAGCAGAATGTCATCGATCACGGTGGGAGCCCCGGTAACGTTTCGCGCCTCGAGCGTGATCTTGTGGCCGTCTTCGAGATAGAGATTCCCCGAGAGAGCGCGCGACATGCGCTCGAAGTTGGGGCTCTGGTCTTTGCAGACGCTGCCGCCTTCGACACGCGTGACCATATCGTCTTGCGTGAGCGGGACCGAGTATGGCGCGATGATGGACTCAACGGCGGCGGCCCACGTCCAGTTCTGACAGGGCTGCTGCGCCGCGTAAACTTTCGCGTCGGCGATCTCGAGGGTGATGCCGGGTGTCATTTGGGTGGTGGGCACACCCTTTGGGTTTGAAGGACCGCCGATGTGGAACACCTTAGTGATGAATCTGACAACCACCGGGAAGAGCGCGAGCGCGGGCCCGATCGCGCCTTGTGCGAAGGCCATGGTGCAGCAGAACAACAAGGCGATGCAGGCGAGCTTCCGCATGGCGCAACTATAGCGCGGAAATCGCGAGCGGAGCACATTCCGAACTCCATTCGGCACTACATTAATTTTCTTGAAAGTGATTTGGCTCCGCGGGGAGCGGCAGCGCGTCCCCTCTTCGCCACCGGTGTGACATTCGTACAAGCGCAGCAAACAGCAGCGCGGGGCACCATATCCAGAGCATTTCGCTGATTAAAATGCTTAGCCCGCGATCGCTGAAGAAGCGGCTGATGCCAATAGGGGAAACCTGTATTGGCCGATACAAAAAGAAGTAGCGGTGGGGATTGAAAGGAGAAAAGAAAGCGACCCCCAGCCCACCATTGGTCATGGCGTCCAGCACGCCGTGTGACACGATCACCAGAAACAATAAAAAGCCCAGATTCCACGAGGGTGGGTATGCTCGCCGAAGTACCAACGCGCAACTAACCGCCACCACCGCCGCGAACAGCAGGGAGTGCGTGATCCCCCGATGCCCCCAAAGTGAGCCATACGGAACTCGGGCGAAAAAGCCGATCGAGTCAATGTCAGGCAGGATGGAACACGTCACCAGCAGACGCCAAAAGCGCCAATCCTTCCGCCATTTCGGGTTCGAGGCCTGTTCGAGGGCGGCCCCGACCAGGGCATGTGTGATAACGCTTGCCATTCCTATGGTGCGGCTTGGCCGCGCCTCCCCATCGTGCGACTTTAGTTACTTCGACAACGCGCTAAGCGATTCGCGGAAAAGCTGATCGAAGTTCGAGGAGCCGCCGTTCTTTCCGGCGGCGGCGAGGGCGCGCTCGGCGGCAACGCGCTGATATCCGAGGTTGGTGAGCGCTGAGAGGACGTCTTCTTCCATCGGCGAATGGCGGCTTACTACGGCAGCGGCAACGCCGAAGCTCTCGAGCTTGTCGCGCAGCTCAAGTACCATGCGCTCGGCGGTTTTTTTGCCGATGCCAGGAATTTTTGTAAGCGTTGCGACGTCATTGCCGCGGATAGCCGCAACCATTTTCTCTGCCTGCATGCCGCTCAAAACGGTGATCGCGAGCTTGGGGCCGATGCCGCTCACCGAGATCAGCCGCTCGAACAATTCTCTTTCCTGCGGACGAAGAAAACCGTAGAGCGAAAGTGCGTCTTCGCGGACGTGCGTGTGAATGTGGAGCGCGACCTCGCCGCCCGCGTTGGGAAGCTCGGAAAACGTAGGCACCGAGATCGCAACCTCGTAGCCGACGCCATTGACGTCTACAACGGCATGGCTGGGCCGTTTGGAGAGGACGCGTCCGCGCAGGTGGGCAATCATCGGTGATTCATTCTAGCGGGGAGCTTCGCCGGGAACGAGGATTATTTCCCTCCCTGGGTGGAAAGCACGTCGTAAAAATAATTGACCAGTGCGCGCTTCGGAGCTTCTTTGATCCCGTTCAAAGGGACTTTGATGGGCTTGGTGGAATTTCCCGCCATCTTGACGTTTCCAAGTTTGATCACCTTGTCGTTCCCGAGATCGAGGTAAATGGGAACGAACATCACGAATTTATCGTCAACGTTCGATTGCGTCAGGGAAGCGTTCAGCACGTAACCGTCAGAAGAGGGCTCGAAGGCGTAGCTGAATTTGTAGTCGGGCAGCGCGGTGCCGTAGACGTATTCGTCGAAGAACCAATCCATCTTGCCATCGCCGCGCGCATTCATGGCGGGAGACATGTGCTTCTCGAGCATGGCCTTGAAATCTTCGGTGGTCGCAGGACGGTTGTAGTAGGTAGTGACGAAGTCCTTCATCAAATCCTTGAAGTCGCCGTCTTCAGTGCGGGGATTCCACATCAACATCCGCACCATGTGCAGCAGATATGCGCCCTTGGGGTAGATGAGGCGGCGCGGAATATCGAAGCCTGACTTGGTGGAGCCCAAACGATAGCCCAGGGTGACCGGCCCGATATCGATAGGACGCTTGCCTTCTTGATTCTTGTTGATCAGCAGGTCGTGTTCATCTTTCCAGAAATCAAGATAGTCGCTGTTGCCGTGGTCGCGGTAAAAACTCTGCAGAAACAAGGAAGCTGAAAAATCGGCGAAGCCTTCTCCCATCCACTCGTCGCGGTAGGAATCGGAGCCAACGGCGTGTCCCCACCATTGGTGTGCGATCTCGTGCGGACCCACGACTTTGAAGTAGCCGTGGTAATCATCGAAGCCGATGGCGTGACGCGTGGTGGAATCAAGAAAAGAAGTGAGTGGCAGATAGATAAGCCCCGGCCAGGACTGACCGTATCCTGGAGCGTACTGCTGAGTTATCGCGAGGTTCTTGTAGGGAACCGTTCCAAAGTAGTCGGTGTAGAGCTGCATGGAAAGCTGCCCCTCAGCCACCGCCTTTTTCATCATCCCAGTCGTGCTGAACGTGCCCGCAGCTCCCCAGCCGCTGTAGCCCTGCAGGATGGAAGGCGGCTCGAGATTGGTGTAGCCGGTGACGGTATATCCGAGGCTCTCGAGCTTCACCTCCTGGGATTTGAAGTTGCCGAAGTTAAAGCCGGCCACCGCCTGCTTAACGGTGGTCTTCCACTCACTGATGGTTTCGCTTCCCTCGTCATATTCACGCAGTGGGATGCCGGTGGCGACCATCTTGAGCCCGTGCGGGATCCTGAAAGTCATGTCGTAATTGGCGTAGTCGCCGATGCGGGTGTTCGGATACCAATTCGTCCGCGCAATGGGATAGTAATTTCCGGAGCCTGCGGAGTACACCGCGTCGGGACCAGCGTAGATGGTCTTGATGACGATGCTTTCTCCCTTTGCTATGGGCTTAGGCAGAACCACGAAGTAGTCGGGATCTTCGTCCTTGTTCTGCTCCTGAATGAAAGACAAAGGATGACCATCCACATCTAAGACGTTGCGCACCTTCAAGGTGTGGAACAGATCGAATGGCACAACGCGCAAGCCATCTACATTAGAGACGACAGTCGTGACGGCAGTGCCTTCGATCTTTCCTGACTTATCTATTTTGGTATCGAGAAAATGGTGCTCGATGTGAACAATGTCATTCGCCTGCGTGCCGGAGGCGGTGCCATTCGCATATTCCGGTGTGTAGTGGAAGGCTGACCAGATACCCGTTTTCTGATCTTCGTAAGTGGCGAGTTCGATCTCTTCGGGCGCGACGCTCATCTCCACCAGCGGTGGCGCACCATGCGGGTCCATTGCGAATAACAAACGGCTGCTGACCTTCTTGCCGTCGATGAATGCGATGAAAAGGCCGCCGGGCTGATCATTCAATACATCTTCCAGAATGCGGCCGTGCAGGTTGTATTTCAGATCTTTGCGCAAGCGAGTGTTCACTGTGTTGAGCGCGTCCACAGGGTCCCCGCCTGAGGCCCCGCCCGATTGTCCGACTTTCTTGATCTCTGCATAGGTGTCGTCAGTGAAGCGGAGCACCATGCGATCGAACTCTTCGTGCAGAGCCGGCTCTTTCGTGAGCAGCGCGATGTTCTTGCGCTCGACCTCGACCGGCGGCACAAGGGAAAGCGCTCCTTTGCCGTAGAAAACAGCACCGGTCACCTTTCCGTTTACTGGAGCAAGAAAGGTGAGAGAGCCATTCAGGGTGAAAGTTGCGGCGTCTCGCTTCAGGACAACATCTTTCAGCTGAAAGATCTCTCCGGGGCCAATCTTTCGCAGAGCCTTATAGTTCGGGTCGGTGTTGGGCTCATCGGGCTGGGACGGAGCGACGGTTTTTTGCGGAGGACGCTTTTCGAGCTCTTGCCCGTAGCACACCATAGTCAGCAGGAAGAAGAAGCAGCATAAAAGAAGAAGTGGGCGAAGCAGAAATGACATGGGATCTCCTGCAGAAAATGAGGGCGGAAGGGATTATGGACTCAAATCCAGGAACTCTCAACCCGGCAATCGCCTGAATCAGACCAGGAATTTCGGGCGTTTTACCTAGATGGTTTTCAAAAAAAAAGACGTGGCCGCTGTGGGCCACGTCGAAAGATCAACGCGGACTATTACGGATTCTTCTCGAGATCCGCCGCCAGGTTGACGCTGCCGCCGGTGATCTTAATCTTGCGTTGCCAATCTTTGTATCCGCTCTTTTTCACGGCAACGGTGTGCTCGCCTGTGCTCAAGTCGAGCGAAGAGGGGGTGCTGCCGGCGAAGGCGCCATCGATCTCGATGTCCGCCCCCGCGGGCGTGGAAGATACAGCGAGCTTCGCCGCGAGTTCCGGAGCGCGCATCTGCATCGCCATCGCAGGAGTTGCGACGGCTGCTGCAGCCGGCGTGGCATTGGCGGCCGCGGCTGCGCGGGCGATACCTTTTTCCGGCCAGTCTTTCATGATCGCGTGGCAAGCATCGTCAACCGAGCCGCCGAGCGACATCGTGGAGTGACTGACGATGGAGTCGCCGTCCTGATTGAAGACTGCAACCTTATTGTCTTTGCGGATCCAGCTCTTTCCGCCTTCGTGCTCGAGCACGACGACGTAGTTGGCCTTCTCCTGCTTCATGGTGACGGTGACGTCTTTACATTTTTCACCGAACGTCTTGATGATCTCGGCTGTCTGCGGACGAGCGCCGCCGTGGGTTTCTCCGCCGAATGCGCCGCTGGAGCCACCGGAGTGCCCGGAGATCTCCCAGGATTTGCTGTCGGTAACGAAGACGCGCGCCTTATCCTGCGCGAACAAAGAACTTGCAAAAAGGCAGACTGCAATGATGGCCAACTTCTTGGACATGGAAGCTCCTTCGCGTGCGAACACGTGAGTAGCCGATTATGGTCGATGGAGAGGGAGAGTCAACAAAATTCGACTGGTGCTAGTACTTCGGTACCTTCAAATCCACCTTATCTGACCAGGCGGTGATGCCGCCGGTGAGGTTGCGGACCTTTTTGAAGCCGGCTTGGCGGAGGAAGTCCACAGCTTTCGCGCTACGGCCGCCCATCTTGCAGTGGGCGACGATCTCGCGCGAGGAGTCGAGCTCGTGCACGCGCTTGGGCAAGTCGCCGAGCGGGATTAGATATCCGCCGAGGTTGGCGATCTGATATTCATTCGGCTCGCGAACGTCGAGCACAAATAAATCGTCGCCAGCGTCGAGGCGCCGCTTCAGCTCTTCGGGAGTAATGTCGTTCGCGTTCACCGCGGGCTCCTGGTGCGAGGCGGCGGGAATGCCGCAGAACTGCTCGTAGTCGATCAACTTGGTGATCGTAGGATGCGCGCCGCAGGCGGGGCACTCGGGATTCTTCCGCAGCTTCAAAGTGCGGAAGCTCATCGCGAGCGCATCGACCATGAGCAGACGGCCGATCAGCGGCTCGCCCGCGCCGAGGATCAGCTTGATAGCTTCGGTCGCCTGGATGATCCCGACGAGTCCGGGGAGAATCCCCAGCACTCCACCTTCAGCGCAGGACGGAACGAGACCCGGCGGAGGCGGCTCGGGATACAAGCAGCGATAGCACGGGCCGTCTTTGGTGGCGAAGACGCTCGCCTGACCCTCGAAGCGGAAGATGGATCCGTAAACGTTGGGCTTGCCGGTGAGCACGCACGCATCGTTGACGAGATAGCGGGTGGGGAAATTGTCGGTGCCGTCGGCGATGACGTCAAACTCGCGGAAGAGTTCGAGCGCGTTCGCGCTGGTGAGGCGCGTTTCGAATTTTCTGATATCAACGTACGGATTCAGCGCGCGAAGCTTTTCTTCCGCGGAGTCGAGCTTGGGGCGTCCAACGTCGGGCGTGGAGTGAATGATTTGGCGCTGCAGATTCGTGTAGTCGACAACGTCAAAGTCCACAAGGCCGAGCGTGCCAACGCCGGCTGCTGTGAGATACAGCGCGAGCGGCGAGCCGAGGCCTCCGGTGCCGATGCAAAGAACTTTAGCCGCTTTGAGTTTCTGCTGACCCTCCATGCCGACCTCGGGCATGATGAGGTGCCGAGAGTAGCGAAGAATCTCTTCGTTGCTGAGAGCAGTGGCGGCGGATTTGAGGTCGACAGGCATTCTTATTTACCACCCGCGATCGAGGGGACGATAGCGACTTCGTCGTTTTCTGCAACAGCGGTGTCGGTGTTCTTGAGATAGCGAATGTCTTCGTCGTTTACGTACACGTTGACGAACGCGCGGAGTTTGCCTTCGTCGGTGAAGAGGTGCTTCTTGAGATCAGGATGAGCGGAGGTCAGGTTGCGCAGGCCTTCGCCGACGGTCGCTCCAGAGACTTCGAGCGAGGGTTTCTTTTCAGCGTAGACGCGCAGCGGAGTTGGAATGTGGATCTTCATGCGTAGATAGTTGATGTCGGTGAGTGGGTGTTTGTTTCAAATTGTAGCGAAAACCCAGATC
This sequence comes from Terriglobales bacterium, assembly GCA_045807945.1. GTDB lineage: Bacteria > Acidobacteriota > Terriglobia > Terriglobales > Acidobacteriaceae > CAVQGF01. The sequence goes on from JBJMGI010000072.1 coordinate 21,197, forward strand.
CCTCGGCTGCGTCCGCTACGGCGGACTCGCTCGGGATGACAATTTCAGCTTCAGGTGATTTGCAGTTGTTCGTCCACAAACTTCTTGTCCTCTTCGGTGCTGCCGGTGAGAGCGAAGGAGTTCGTCATATCCGCTTTGCCTTTAGTGACACTGGTGATCACGTAGGAGCAGCCGATCCAGTGGGCCTCGGCGAAATCCGTCTGCGACCACCGGGGCGGGTGGTCAGGATGCGAGTGGTAGAAGCCGACGATGTCGAGCCCGGCGAGACGAGCCTGCTTCTGTGCCGCGATCAGCTCCTTGGGATCGATGCTGTAGCGCTTGTGCAGAGAATCGAGGCGAGTGTTGCCGGCGCGGATGACCTGCTTCACCTGGCGCTCATCTTTATCTATGTCTATGGTGCCGAGGAGGATGCCGCAGCACTCGTGCGGGTAGGTCTGTTCGCCGTGGGCGCGAAGGAAAGTCCAGTCGGAGTGGGAGATTCTGAGCATTTGCCGGCAGGGGCTAAAGCCCCACATTCTTAATTTGCGTATATGCAGGCCTGAAGGCCTGCTCCACCCAAGGGTCCCTATTCATCCCAGAAGCGCTCGCTCAAGTATTTGTCGGCGGAATCGGGGAAGACGGTGACGATCACTGCCGGGCCGCGCAGCTCGCGCGCAATCGTCTCGCAACCTACGAGGGCTGCTCCGGCCGAGACTCCGACCAGCAAGCCTTCGATACGGGCGAGGCGTTTGACTGCGTCGTAGGCGGCTTCGGTCGAGATCTCAAGATCGCGGTCGGCGAGCTTCGCGTCGTAAATCTTCGGCACAATGGCTGTCGCCATGTGCTTCAAGCCCTCAAGGCCGTGGAAGGGAGAATCGGGCTGGAGCGAGATGCACTGGATGCTCGGGTTCAACTCCTTCAGCTTGCGCGTGGTGCCGACGAACGTTCCGCTGGTTCCGAGCGTTGCGACGAAGTGCGTGATGCGACGTTCGGTCTGTTCCCAGATCTCTTGCGCGGTTCCGTAGTAGTGCGCCTGCCAGTTGGCATCGTTGGAATACTGGTCAGCGTAGAAATATTTTTCGGGATGCGCGGCAGCCATCTGCTGCGCTTTGCGGATGGCGCCGTCGGAGCCTTCGTCGGGCGCGGTGAAGACAACATCGGCGCCATACGCTTTCAAGATTTTTTTGCGCTCGGGGGAAACATTCGAGGGCATGCAGAGCACGACCGGAAATTTCAGCACGGCGCCGAGCATCGCATAGGCGATGCCGGTGTTGCCGCTGGTGGCATCGAGTAGCGCGACTCCATCGCGCAATCTTCCAGTGCTCATCCCTTCGCGCACGATGCGAGAAGCAGCGCGGTCCTTCACCGATCCGCCGGGATTCGCCCATTCCGCCTTCGCCAATATCTCGATTCCGGGGAACTGTGAGGAAATTTTCTCCAAACGCAGCAGCGGGGTATTGCCTATGCGATCGAGCAGAGTTTCGCCCAATGCTGATGCGGCTTTTGCCGCCGTCCTCAAGCTGGTTGGAACCAAGCTAGTCAATGGCAGATTTGCGGAACCAGGAATCTTGTGCGAGAGTGTTCACTCTGTAGTCTATGCCCGCGCAGTAACGGCGGGCAACGCGACTTCGCGGTTCCGTATCCGACTGCACAGCTTAAGAGGTTTATGTCACGACAAGTTCAAGAGCGCAGCTTCGACGACGCCGTTCAGTGGCTGCGCGATCACGGCTTCGACATCCTGGAAGCACCGGGGACAGAGAAGCGCGTGTTCCTGAAGAAGTACGGCGTGTCGGCGGCGATACAGCCGGACGGCGACGGCGTGAAGGTGTTCGCGCATCCTGGCTACCTTATTCAAGGTGAGATATCGAAGTTGGTGGACCGTGGCTACCAGAAGTTCCTGATGACGACCAAGAGCGAGGTCCCGGCAACGGCCGACCACTTGAAGGCTGTCCACGAGTTCTCGGAAGAGCTGAAGGAAGCGACGGGGATGTCGAGCCTGTACAACGAATCGCTCGGTACGGTTTCAGATAGTTATCACTACGATCGCGTGAAAGACCGCGATCAGGCTGAGGCCGCCCGGCCAAAGCGTCCGTGGAAGGACACCCCGGCTGCCAAGCCGAGTGGGAAGAAAAGGGCGTAGTAACAGTCAGCATTCAGGCCGTCAGCAATCAGCTAAACAAATGCAGATTCCTCGACTCGACTCGCCCTCGCGTGCGCTCGGCCTCGCTCGGGATGACGTCCCTTGTTTATGCGGGCTCCTGTTAACATTCCGCCATGCACCAGCCCGCGCCAACGCTCGCGTGGTACGACGTTGCCGATCCTGCCTCGCCTGACCTCGATCAACTGGCCCGGCAATTCAATCTGCACGAGCTGGACATCGAAGATTGCCGGCATGCTCCGCAACGAGCCAAGGAAGAAGAGCACGATACTTACGTCTTCTCAATCCTGAAGCGGATCCATACCAAGCCCGCGTTCAAGTTTCGCGACTTCTGTATGTTTCTCGGCCGCGACTTTCTCATCACGGTGCACACGGGCGAAAGCGACCTTATCGCCCATGTGGCGAAAAAAGTAGCTGAAGAAAAGGTCACGCGGCTGGACCGCATCTTTTACTTCCTGACGGACGCGATCGTGGATGAGTACTTGCCGGTGCTCGACGCCATATCGGAAAAGATCTCTGACATAGAGAGCGCGGTGCTGGAGCGGCCCGAGCCCAAGGTGCTGCGGCAGATCTTCGACTTCAAGCGCCAGCTCATCTACTTCCGGCGCGCGACCAGCGAGATGCGCGAGCTGGTGAACGCGGTGCTGCGGCGCGAGAACGGGATCGTAAATGACGATCTCGATCATTATTTCCGTGATGTGTATGACCACCTCGTCCGCACGCTCGACCTGATCGAAACGAACCGCGACCTCGTAACCGGCTCGCTCGATATTTATCTTTCCGCAGTCGCCAACCGCACCAACGAAGTGATGAAGGTGCTGACGGTGTGGGGCACGGTCGCGCTGCCGCTGGTGATCATCACGGGATTTTTCGGGATGAACCTGCACCTGCCGTGGATGCAGGATCCGCACGGGGCCTGGTACGCGACGGCGCTGATGATTGCTTCGACTGTGGGAATCCTGATTTATTTTCGCAGGAAGGGTTGGTTCTAGGATTTCTTCGCCGCTTTCGCTTCTTCCAGCCAGCGCACGATCTTCACGGGAACCGGTTGCGACTTCCCTTTTAGTGTGACGGGCTTCAATCCGCTGATGGTGAAGCTCTCGTCGAGCTCGTCCGCCGTCACGGTCGAAATGAGTATCTGGCCGGGCCCGGCGTGTGACATCAACCGGGCGGCGATGTTCACCTCGTCGCCTATGACGGTGTAATCGAGCCGCTGCTTCGAGCCGATATTGCCGACCGTGACGATGCCGGTGTTGATGCCGATGCCGACTTCAAGCTCCGGCCACTTACGCGCTTTAGCGTCGCGATTGATCTGCTGCATGAGCCGCTGAATGGTGATGGCGGCGCGGACGGCGTGCGCGGCATCGTTGCCTTTGGAATACGGCGCACCGAAGATGGCCATGAGACCGTCGCCGAGATATTTATCGAGCGTGCCGAAGTGGTCGAAGATGACTTCGGTGGCGCGTCCGAAGAATTCGTTGAGGATCTCGACCACTTGCTGCGGCTCCAGCTTCTCGGCGATGCCGGTAAAGCCGCGGATGTCGGCGAAGAGGATGCTGACCTTTTGATTGACGCCGCCGAGCTTGATCTCGTTCGGGTTTGCGGCGACCATCTCGACAACTTCCGGAGCGAGAAATCTTTCCAGCGCGGAGCGCTGCACCGCCTGCTCGGCGAGTTGCATGTGCGTCATAGCATTATCTATCGCGGCGGCGGCCTGAGCGGCAACGAGCGCGAAGACGTTCAACTCTTCCTGGGTGAAGGCTGCGGCCTTGCGCA
>JBJMGI010000073.1:0-19029 GCA_045807945.1 Terriglobales bacterium
ATGCCGGCGCGAATGTCGGAGTTGTCGGAAGTAAGTTGGGCCACCGCCGCCTTGGCGCGAAGCAGAGCCACGCCGCCGCCGGGGACGATGCCTTCCTCGACTGCTGCGCGGGTTGCGTGCATGGCATCTTCCACGCGCGCTTTCTTTTCCTTCATCTCGGTCTCGGTAGCTGCACAAACCTTGATGACGGCGACGCCGCCGACGAGCTTCGCCAGGCGTTCCTGGAGCTTCTCGCGGTCGTAGTCGCTGGTGGTCTTTTCGATCTGGGCGCGAATCTCTTTCACGCGTCCCTGGATCTCAGTGCCTTTGCCTTTACCTTCGACGATGGTGGTGTTGTCCTTATCGACCACGATCTTCTTGGCGCGGCCCAGGTCTTCCATCTTGACGTTCTCGAGCTTGAGGCCGAGATCTTCAGTGATGGCTTTGCCGCCGGTGAGGGTGGCGATGTCCTGCAGCATGGCCTTGCGACGGTCGCCGAAGCCAGGGGCCTTGACGGCCGCGACTTGCAGGGTTCCGCGCAGTTTGTTGACGACCAGGGTGGCGAGCGCTTCGCCTTCCACGTCCTCGGCAACGATCAGCAAGGGCTTGGAGCTCTTGGCGATCTGCTCGAGCAGGGGAAGCAGGTCTTTCATGGACGAGATCTTCTTCTCGTAGATGAGGATGTAAGCGTCTTCGAGCGAAGCTTCCATGCGCTCAGGGTCGGTGACGAAGTAAGGCGACAGGTAGCCGCGGTCGAACTGCATGCCTTCGACGACTTCGAGCTGCGTCTCCATGGTCTTGGACTCTTCGACGGTGATGACGCCGTCTTTGCCGACCTTCTTCATGGCCTCGGCGATGATCTTGCCGATGGTCTCGTCGTTGTTGGCGGAGATGGTGCCGACTTGCGCGATCATGTCGCCGGTGACGGGCTTGGAGAGCTCGTCGATGGCGCCCTTGATGCGGTTGCCTTCCTTGTCGAGCTTGCCGCAAACCGCGGTGACTGCCTTCTCGATGCCGCGCTTGAGCGCCATCGGATTGGCTCCGGCTGCGACCGTCTTCACGCCTTCGCGGTAGATGGCCTGCGCCAGAACGGTGGCAGTGGTTGTGCCGTCGCCGGCAACGTCACTGGTCTTGGAAGCGACTTCGCGAACCATCTGGGCGCCCATGTTTTCCATGGTGTCCTTGAGTTCGATCTCTTTCGCGACGGTGACGCCGTCTTTGGTGATGGTGGGCGAGCCGAACTTCTTCTCGATGACGACGTTGCGGCCCTTGGGACCGAGCGTGACTTTTACCGCGTCGGCCAGAATGTTGACGCCGCGCAGAATAGCCTGGCGCGACTCCTCGCCGTGAATGATTTGCTTAGCCATATTGCTTCTCTCCTAATCAGTTGTGCAGGCTCAGGCCTGCGGGAATTCTTTAAAACCTAGATCCCTCGCCCGCCACGGCGGACTCGGGATGACAAGCCTTGTGGGCTGTCGGAACTTACCGGCGCGAGCCGGCCATTTCCTTGTGCTTGCCGGAGGTGGCCAGGATGCCGAGGACTTCTTCCTCGCGCATGATGATCAGCTCTTCGCCGTCAATCTTGACTTCGGTGCCGGAATACTTGCCGAAGAGGATACGGTCGCCAGCTTTTACGTCGAGCGGGAAGACCTTGCCTTCGTCGTTGGACTTGCCTTTACCGACGGCGATCACTTCACCTTCCTGCGGCTTTTCTTTTGCCGAGTCGGGGATGATGATTCCGCCACGAACCGATTCTTGTTCCTCAACGCGACGGATGAGAATACGGTCATGCAGGGGGGTTAATTTTGCTGCCATGGTTCAGCTCCTTATCAAAGTTGGGTAAGTGGACCTAAAATCTATGAGTTTTGCTGCTGGTTTACGCCGTTGGCAGTCGAGCAGGGTGTCTGCTAACCGCCTTAGCAGTCTATCAAGGCGTCTGCTAAATGATACGGCTCAGGGAATTGGGGTGTCAAGTGGGAGTTGAGCGTAGCCGACTCAAGTTGGAGGAGAGGCGACTTTGGCCTAGAATCAGCGCATGACAGCAGCTCGGAAGGTGGTTCTGGTGGCGGTCTGCCTAGCCCTGGCGGGGCTGGCTGCGGCGGGCGACAAGAAGGAGAAGAAATACTCCTACCTGCACTTCAGCGTGATCCGGGCGGGGAAGAAGGTACCTGTCCGAAACGCCAGCGTTGTGCTCCACCCCGTGAACAAAGACGGGGAGCAGGAAAAGGGCGGCTTGGAGCTGAAGACCGATCAGGACGGGAAGGCCGAGATCGAGGGAATCCGGTACGGTAAGCTGCGCGTGCAGGTAGTCGCTCAGGGCTACCAGACCTACGGGGACGACTTCGAGATCGATCAGCCGGACAAAGAATTTGTCATCGAGCTGAAGAGGCCGCAGGACCAGGTGACGATCTACAAATGAGTACCCGGTACCCGGTACTCAGTACCCAGTAAAAACCAACAACATTTAATTGCCCGGTGGGAGCCACTGCTCGGTGGCGAGGCCTGGGGTGCGTCCGCGGAGGATGTGCGGCGTGATGGTGATGAGCAACTCGGTGCTCGCCTTCTGCTTGTTATCGTTGCTGAAGACGCGTCCCACACCTGGAACCTGGCCGAGCCCAGCGGGACCGGAAAGAGAACGCTGATCCCTAGTGGTGAGGTATCCCACGATGATGGCGGGCTCACCTTCGCGCAAGCTTACCGAACCCGTGAACTGGCGGTTCGAGATGATAGGCACACCATTGAGAGATTGTCCGCTGAGCGCACGAATCTGGAGGTCGAGATCCAGAGTGACGCTGCCACTCGGATTCGTTGATTGCCCATTGGAGTGATCGGGGGATTGAGGATCAAAGACGATCTCTGGTGGCAGGTGAATCTTCGGCGTGGCTTTCAGGTTGAGTCCGACGTCTTCATATGAGAACGACGGAAACGGAGGGATAAAGCTTTGGTTGGCCAGCACCTTCGATATGGCAGAAGAGTTGAAGACCGGAGCATAGCTAGCGTTCAGGATAGGAACGCGCGAGCCTATCTTCATGGTTGCTGGGTTCTTCTGCGAGGCACGAAGCTGCAGCTGGTCAAGAGTCCTGACGCGGGAGTCGTTGTAAGAGAAATTGAAGGCAATCTGCGGAAACAGCACCGCGAACTGAGTGTTCCCGCCGCCGAAGGTGGCGAATCCCTGGCTGAGCAAAGGGTTGTTCTGCGTCTGCAGCTGCGCCAGTAGGGCCGGAATCGATTCGGCGGTCGCTTGATTGATGGTGCCGCTTGAAATCAATTGGTTGATCAGGTCCTGCGTGCCTGAGTTGTTGGTCAGCGACGCGAGCACAGTGGGGACATGCAAAACCTGAATGCTGGTTGGGAGCTGGATCCCGAGGTTCTGCATCATCGAACTGTTGACCTCGTAGGCGCGCATGTCGAGCATGACCTGCGGAGCGCCCTGGTCGAGGTTTTCCAGCAATGACGTAGCCGCATCAAGCACGGGCTTCGGCGCGCGAACGGTGAGGGAGTGTTGGGTCGACTGCGGCAGGATGAAACGCATGTCGAAGACGCCGCGGAGAAGCGAAACGATCTCGTTCATGTCCTGCGGAGTGCTTGGCTCGGGTAGATAAAAGGTTCGCAGCGAGAAGTGGTCGAACTGACGATGATTGTCGGGCGTGTTGGCCAGCAGCAGCAGGTGAGTTTCGTCAATCGGAACCGCAAAGGACTTGCTGATCTGGTTCACCACCTGGAGCGCGGTGTAGAAATCCACGTTGTCGAGATCGATCTTGGCGCGACGAGAGATGAAGGTATCGTCGAACTGCACCGTGATCTTGAAGGCGCGGCCAAGTTGCTCAAGGAAGGCGCGCGTGTCTCCCTTGAAATGGAAGTTTTGTTGACCAGGCGAGGGCTCAAGTTCGATCTCGCGTGAATCAGAGACGCGCTGGAGCGCGTGTGAAGACGCCGAATCAGGCGGCGCGAGATCGCCGATACGCTGTAAGGCGAAGTCGTTCGTCGGGTCGAGTTGAAGGGCTGACCGAAACTCGTTGAGTGCGTCGGCAGGTTTTGCGGTTGCAAGAAGACGATTTCCTTCCTGGATGTGGGCGTATACAAGCTGCTGGCGTAGAAGCTCGCGTGCGGTGGCATACTCCACGTTTGTGGGCGCGAGATCGCTGGCTTGCTGAAAGAGTTCGAAGGCGCGCTGCGGCTCCTTCTGCTGGAGCTTGAGGCCCTCGTGAAAGTCGCGCGAAGCTTGCTTGGCGTCATCGGCGAGGACGACACCCGTAAGCAGCAGAATGGCGAGCAGCAGGCGCATGAGCAGTTGATTCTAGCGGATTAGACGGCGTGTATCACCTGAGCAGCGGAATCTCCTGCCGGCTGCGTTCTGAATGCGCGGAATCCGGTCAAAAGGTGCAGGGCATAGATGAGTAGGATGGGTTCGATGATGAGCCGGTAGCGGTCGAGCGGAAAAGTTATGTAGTACGGAAGCGGGTACACCAACACCACAGCTGCGAAGAGCCAAGTGGTGCGGTGCTGGGGCACAACCCGATACCATCCCGCTTGTTTAGAGAACATTCCGCGCTGCTTTCGTTCAATAAAGAACGCGACTGCGAGTCCCACGAGGCCCAATATCCCGACCCAAAAGTAGAGCGAGCCGTTAAGGTTTTCATTGACGCCGAATGTCATGGGCGGGTGCGACAGGTCCCAGAATAAAAAAATGCGCCGACGAAACAGGCGGAACGCGCCTGCTGGGTTCTGATGAATGAACTGCATCGCCAAGCGCTTGTGCTCTATAACGTAGCCCCGCTCCCCGAGGCGAATGTACTCGCGCAATTCGGCAGGATTGTTCCAAGGATTGAGGGCGTAGTCCTGGTCGCCGGTAGCTCCGTAGCGGTTGCCTTTGTAAAGCTCGTGTCCCATGTTGCCGCGAACGGGAATCCAGGCATGGAAGGTGACATAGTTACGCACGCTCCAAGGAAGGACGAGCGCTACGGATAGCAGTGCAGAAATGGCAAAGCCGCGCAGCTCTTTCTTCCCGAATCCGGTGCGGAGTGCAGTGGCTAGCCAGCAAATAGGCAGAAGCGAAAGCAGCGAAGGATTTGCCAGCGCGATCATCCCCCATAGCACGCCTTGGCGTACCCAGTCGAGGGTGTTGGAGGACTCGAACGACAATGCCAGATCCAACGCTGCGAGCAGCAGCAGAACTGACAGCACCGCGTACGAGATCAGGGTTACATCGAACCAGATAGCGCGTGGGTAGAGTGCCCAGGCCCATGTCGCTAGAAATGCGAACTCTTCTCCCCAGAGCCGCCGGCAGATACGGAAAAGAAACAGCAACGCGCCAAGGGTACATGCGACGTCGAAGAGGCGCATGACGACTGCCGAAGCTGTACTTTGAATTCCAAAGATCTTGAAGATAAGTGCCTGAATCGCCGGGTGAAGCGGAGGAAACCAAGCGGTCGGACCGGTGTTGCCTCCGAAGGGAGATGCGAAGCCGTGCCCTTCAGCCAAAGACTTGCTGATCATCCCAGTCTCGAAGCCCCAGGCTTCCGGACCAGCGCCGCTGTAAGTGTGGAAGTGGAGCATGGTTGCGATGCGAATAACACATGCGACGACCAGCAGAACGTATAAATGACGGCGGCTACGCGCCTCGAGCGGGGCGGGATTCATGTAATTTGTCGCGGAATGTGAAGCAGCGCCCCATTCTAACCGAGCAGAACTTTTCTGTTGCAAAGTCTCTGGAAGAGCGCGAGATTATTCGCCATGTTGAAACGCAGCTTTCTCGTGCTGGGGGGAATCTTGGCAGCGGCGCTTCTCGCGGGAGCCGAACCTGCGGCCTCAGCAGACATTCACGCCCTCACGCAAAAGGCGGAGGCAGGCGATCCACAGGCTCAAACTGAATTGGGATTGGCATACCGAGACAGCGACCCCAGCCGGGCGGCGGAGTGGTTCCACAAAGCGGCTGAACAAGGAAATCCAGTGGCGCAAAATTCGCTGGGCGTGCTTTACCACTCCGGCCAGGGGGTGCCCAAAGACTTCGACCAGGCTTTCAGCTGGTACAAGAAATCAGCAGCCCAGAAGTACGGTCCCGGCGTGTTCAACGTAGCAATTTCCTACTACAACGGGGAAGGGGTTCCAGAAGACCCGGTCACAGCTTATGCCTGGATGCTGTTGGCTGATGAGCTAGGAGACAAAGCTGGGCATGAGGCGGCTCAGCGAACCGCAGTCGAGTTATCGGGTCACGGTGTGGACGGGGAGCTAAAGTTGGCGGGAATTCTGGATGCGGGCAAGGAACTCCCCCGAGATGAAGGCGGGGCGGCGAAATGGTACCGACTGGCAGGCGATCACGGGAACTCGGAAGCACAAGTAAGGTACGGACTGATGCTGGCCGAGGGGCGCGGCGTAATTAAGAATCCAGAAGAAGCATTTCAATGGTTCCGACGCGCCGCGGAGCAGAAACACGGTCCCGCGATGTTCACGGTTGGATATGCGTATCAGAGCGGAACATTAGGTCAATCCGTAGATATAAAAAAGGCAATGGAGTGGTATGAGGGAGCCGCCGCGGCCGGGCACCCCGGTGCGATGGTGAACCTTGGAATCATGCAGACCGACGGCACGGCCGGACCTCCGGATTACAAGAAGGCCTATTTCTGGTTCTACATGGCGGATGCCTTCAACATGGGGGCGGCAAAGGCGGGAATCGCCACCGCAACCGCACACCTTTCGCAGAAGCAGATCACTGAGGTGCAACAAAGCGTCGCGGCGTGGTGGCGGAAGAATGGAAGAGCATTGCTGGTAAGAAGGATGGTGCAACAAACAGCGGAGCCCGATCCAGCTAGAGCGAGTAACAATCAGCCGCCATCTCCAGAAGCAAAAGGCGCTGGTGATCTACCCACAGGCGTGTATCGGGTGGGTGGCGAGGTGCAGGCTCCCAAGCTGGTTTACGGTCCCGACCCGATGTACGACGATCTCTCGAGACGAAAGCGGATCGCGGGGATGGTGGTTGTCAAATTTGTCGTGGGTAAAGACGGCTCCACGAGCGACGTGCAAGTGGTCCAATCGCTAACGCCGGAGCTGGACGCGCAAGCCCTGGAAGCTGTGAAGCAGTGGAAATTCTCTCCTGCCACCAAGAACGGCGATCCGGTGGCGGTGCTGGTCACAGCGCAGTGCAATTTTCGAATAGTGAAATAACTACTGCAACAGATCCCGTGCGGACTGGTTTACAAAATTAATCACACCCTGAGGCCAAACGCCGAGGAAGATGGTGATGGCGGCGGTGCAGATCATTGCTACGCCGATGCCGTTGGGAACTGCGGCAAGCGGTGCGTCCACATTCCCGGCGGGCTCACGCATGTACATGACAACGATGACGCGCAGGTAGTAGTACGCAGCGACGGCGCTGTTAACAACGCCGATCACGGTCAGCCAGATGAGGTTGCCGTGCAATGCCGCGCTGAAGACGTAGAACTTTGCGAAGAAGCCGCCGGTGAGCGGGATGCCGATCAGCGAAAGCAAGAAGATGGTGAGCGTTGCCGCGAGAACGGGTGAGCGGCGCGCTAGTCCAGCGTAATCTTCAAGCGATGTAAAGCGCTCGTCCGGGCCTGCAATCTGCGACACGACGACGAAAGCGCCGAGGTTCATGAACGCATAACTGCATGCGTAGAAGATGGCGGCTGTGATCCCGTACTGCACTGTTCCAGGTTCTGAGCTGCGGTATCCAACGAAGGCGACCAGCAGATAACCGGCGTGCGCGATGGAGGAGTACGCCAGCAGGCGCTTGATGTTGTTCTGCACCAACGCGCCGATGTTGCCGAGCGTCATGGAAAGAGCGGCGACGGCCCACACCATCCAGAACCAGCCCGGAGTAGCAGCCGCGAAGAAGATGCGCAGCAGAACCGCGAAGGCCGCAGCCTTGGGAGCGGTGGACATCAATCCGACGACAGGTGAAGGTGCGCCTTCGTAAACGTCGGGAGTCCATATGTGGAAAGGCGCGGCCGCGACCTTGAATCCGATGCCGACGAACATAAGCGCGACTGCCGCGTACACCAGTCCATAGTTGATCGGAAGCCACTGAACCGCGTTCCCGATGATGACAGGGTGCGCATTATTCTGAATGGCGGCTGCGATGCCATTGATGTTGGTTGTGCCAACACCACCGAAGATCAAAGCGACTCCGTAAAGGAAGAAGGCCGTGGCGAAAGAGCCCAACAAGAAATATTTCAGCGCGGATTCGGCGCTTGAAGCCGAGCGGCGGCGGAAACCGGCGAGGACGTACGAGGCGATCGAGGAAATCTCTAGCGCGACGAAGATGAGCACGAGCTCCATGGCAGACGACATCAACACCATGCCGACTGTGCCGAGCAGGATGAGGGCATAGTACTCACCGACGCGATCGATCTGATCGTCAACCCAATCGAGAGAAGCGAGAATCGCGAATGCCGAAACCAGGCAGATGACCGCGTGGAAGAAGATGCTGAAGTGGTCCACGCGCACAAGGTCGAAAAATGCGTACCCCATGTACGGGGAGACCTGTTGCCCGTTGACTTCGACAACGCGGCACTGAAATACGGAGGCCGCGAAGGCGAGCATTGCGCCCACGAAGCCAAGAATGCCGAGCGGCTTTCGGCTCGCACGTCCCTTCATGAAGGCTTCAGCCATCATGATTGCGGCGCCGAACAAAGTGAGAATGAGCTCGGGAAGGACGCGGATGTACTCGATGCTGGTGATCTGGATCGGTCTCATTCGCCGGAGGCTCCCGCTCTCAAATTGTTCGAAGACCTAGATTCCTCGGCTCCGGCGCTGCGCGCCTGCGCTCGGGATGACAACGTGGAGGGGTGCGACCCCTCTGCTCGTGTCGATAGCTGTCTGTCGGAGGTCTGCGCCGGCGGGCCGCTAAGGATTGCGTCAACGGCTGCGTCCATAGGTTTGATCCAGAGCGGCGACGCCACGCCCATGATTAGAGCCAGAACGGCGAGAGGCCAGAGCGCGCCGCGTTCACGCATATCGAGATCGCCAAGCGTGTTGTTCACGGCATTTTTTACCGTGCCGTAGAAGACGCGCTGGTACATCCAAAGCATGTAGCACGCGCTCCAGATGACGCCGGTGGCGCCGAGAATCCCCCAGAGTGGGACTTGCAGGAATGCGCCGCTGAGGACGAGGAACTCGCCGACGAAGCCATTCATGAGCGGCAATCCGATGGAGGAGAGCGTGACCAGCAAGAAGATGAATGCGTATGCAGGCATCGGCGTTGCAAGGCCGCCGAATTCGGAGATCTCGTACGTGTGGCGGCGGTCGTAGATGATGCCGGCTAACATGAACAGCGCGCCGGTAGACACGCCGTGATTCAGCATTTGGTAGATCGCGCCGTCGGTGCCTGCTTGCGTGAAGGTAAAAATGCCGAGGACGATGAATCCGAGGTGGCTGACGGACGAATACGCAATCAGTTTCTTCAGATTCGGCTGCACCATCGCGACCAGTGCGCCGTAGATGATGCCGATGATGGCGAGTGCGACGATCCATCCGGATTGCGCGCGAGCTTCATCCGGGAAGAGGCCGACGTTGAAGCGCAGTAGGCCGTAGGTTCCCATTTTCAGCAGGACGCCGGCGAGCAGCACCGAGCCGCCGGTCGGAGCTTCCACGTGCGCATCTGGTAGCCAGGTGTGCAGCGGGAAGAGCGGGACCTTCACGGCGAAGGCGACGAAGAAGCCGAGGAACAGCAGCAGTGATGTCGTCGGCGTGAGCGCAAGGTGTCCTGAAGCGAGTGCCTCACGGATGGCGGTGAACTCAAAGCTGCCGGTGTTCACGTATAGCCAGATGATCGCGGCGAGCATGAAGACCGAGGCGATCATGGTGTACAGGAAAAATTTAACGGCGGCGTAGATGCGGCGCTCGTGTCCGTACATGCCGATGATCAGCGCCATCGGGATCAGTGTGGCTTCCCAGAAAACGTAGAAGAGGAAGAGGTCGAGTGCGACAAAGACGCCGAGCATCGCCGTCTCAAGCAGCAGCATGAGAATAAAGAATTCCTTCAAGCGGCCGTGCACCGAGCTCCACTGGATGATGATGCTGAAGGGAACGAGGAACGTGGTCAGTACCACGAGCCATAGCGAGATGCCGTCCACCGCGAGGTGGTAGTGGATATTCGGCGAGGCCATCCAAACCTTATTGATATCGAACTGAAAGCCTGCGTTCGCGCTGTTGAAGTAAAAAGGAAGATGCAGCGACGCCACGAAGGCAGCGATGGAAACTGCGAGGGCAAACCATTTGACGGCGCGATCACCCTTTTCGCTGCGCGGGAAGGCCATCAAGATGGCCGCGCCGATGGCGGGCAAGAAGGTGATGACGGTGAGGATGTTGTGGTCGAGCCAGCTCATCGCGTCCACACTCCTTTCACCCCGGCCCAGATCATGAAGGCAAGCACGGCGGCAGCGCCGGCCGCGACCCATGCGGCGTAGCTGCGAACGTTCCCGGACTGCATGCGACGAGTCTGGTTGCTGATGCCGCGTGTGTCAGCGGCGACGTGGTTCACGGTGCCGTCGATCATCGAGACATCCACGGTGCGCCAGAGCACTTTCGTCGAGAACCACATAAGCGGACGGACGATGATGGCGTTGTAGATCTCGTCAACGTAATACTTGTTCAGCACGGTTTGATACAGCCCGTGCATGCTGGCGGCGATGCGGTCGGGAAGCTCGCGACGCTTGTAATAGAAGAGGTACGCGAGTCCGAAGCCGCCGAGTGCAGTAAGAACGGAGACTCCGGTGAGCGCGAGCTCGGTGCCGGTATCACCGTGCGGTTCTGCGGTTCCTGCCTGCGCGGGATTCGGTGCCTCAGCATTCGGAGTGTTGTGCGCGCCCGGGGCTGCAGCTTCATGTTCGAAGACCGGCCGCATGAACGATTCGAAATGGTTCGAGCCGCCAAGAGCGTGCGGAATGCCGACCCATCCGCCAATGGTTGCGAGGACAGCCAGAATGACCAGAGGCGCGAGCATCGACCAGGGGCTTTCGTGAACGCCGTGTGCATGAGCGTGGTCTTGTGAAGGATCGTGATCGTCACCATGACCGTGGGATGCGGCATGCGCGGGATCATGAGACGGTGATGCCGATTCGCGGCGCTCGCCGAAGAACGTCATGAACCAGAGCCGGAACATGTAGAACGAGGTCATGAACGCGGTGATGATGCCGAGCAGCCAGAGAACAATGTTCAACTCGGAGCCCGCGACTGAAGAGAAGGCTTTGCTGGAGAACGTCTGCCAAAGGATTTCGTCCTTGGAGAAGAAACCCGCCAGCGGCGGGATACCGGCGATGGCAATGGTCGCGACGGTCATCGTGCCAAAAGTCCACGGAATCAGCTTGCGAAGGCCGCCCATATGGCGCATGTCCTGCTCACCCGAGAGTGCGTGGATGACCGAACCAGCGGCGAGGAAGAGCAGCGCCTTGAAGAAGGCGTGCGTCATGAGGTGGAAGATTCCGGCGGCATACGCGCCGACGCCGCAGGCCAGGAACATGTAGCCGAGCTGCGAGACAGTGGAGTAAGCGAGGACGCGCTTGATGTCGGTCTGCGTGATGCCGATGGTGGCGGCGAACATCGCGGTGGCGCATCCGACGATGGCAACGACCATCAGCGCGTGCGGCGCGTGATTAAAGATGACGTTCGAGCGCGCAACCATGTAAACGCCGGCTGTGACCATGGTGGCAGCGTGGATCAGCGCTGAGACAGGCGTGGGGCCTTCCATCGCGTCGGGCAGCCAAACATAAAGCGGGATCTGAGCGGATTTTCCCGCGGCTCCGAGCATGAGCAGAAGCGCGGTGATGGTCAGGGTTCCCCAGTGCATGTCCACAGGGAGACGGCCGATATGCGAGAAGACGGTGAGATAGTTCAGTGTCCCAGTCTCGCGCATGATCAGGAACATCGCGATGAGGAAGCCGAAGTCGCCGATACGGTTGACGATGAATGCTTTTTTACCGGCGTTCGCGGCTGAGTCTTTGAGGAAGTAGAAGCCGATCAGCAGGTACGAGGCGAGGCCTACACCTTCCCATCCGACGAACATCAGCAGGTAATTGTTCGCGAGGATGAGCGTCAGCATGAAGAACATAAACAGGTTCAGGTAGGCGAAGAAGCGGTAGTAGCCGCCCTCGTGAGCCATGTAGCCGACGGAATAAATGTGGATGAGGAAACCGACTCCGGTCACGACCAGCAGCATGATCATGGAGAGCTGGTCGAGTTGATATCCAAAGTTGACGGTGAAGGAGCCGGCCTGGATCCAGCGTCCGAGGACCTCGATGTGAGGAATGGTTTGCAGTGAGCCGAACTGTGAGGCGATCCACAGTGCCTGCACGAGTGCGGCGCCGGGAAAGGCGAGCGCGACGGCATTCACGACGCGCTGCGGGAAGCGGCGGCCGAAGAGTCCGTTGATGGCTGCGCCGACCAGCGGGAGAACCGGAATCAGCCAGAGATGTAGGTTTTCGTTCATTCTTGTTTGTTCTCGGGGCCCTTACATCTTCAGCAGATTTACTTTGTCTATGTTCAGCGTGTCGCGCGTACGGAAAACCTCAATGATGATGGCGAGGCCGACGGCGGCTTCGGCGGCGGCAACCACCATCACGAAAAAGACGAATATGTTTCCGCTCAATCGGTGCAGTTCGGCGGAGAAGGCGACGAAGGACAAGTTCACGGCGTTGAGCATCAGCTCGATCGACATGAAGATAGTGATGATGTTGCGCTTGAGCAGGAATCCGGCAACGCCGAGGCAGAACAGGATCGCGCTGAGGACGAGATAGTAAGAGATCGGGACCATTACGCGTGGATCCTTTCTGCGGGTTCTTGCGATTCAGGACGCGGCGCTTCAGCGGTGATCTCAGGCGCGCGGTCCGCCGGTGACGCGTCGTCACGTTTGGCCAAAACGACGGCCCCCATGATGCCGATCAGGACAAGCACCGATGTGACTTCGAAGGGAAGCAGGTAGTCCTGGAAGAGCAGGCGGCCGATGTCTTGCGTGCTGGCGTGGAACTGGCCAATGGTGTAGCCGGATTCACCGAGACGCCCGCGCGCGAAAACGAAGACGCAGAGGCCGATGAGCGCTGCGACGCCGGGAACTCCGATGAGAGTGGCGACGGTACTGCCAGGAGTTCGCTCTTCTATTCCCGCATTCAGCAACATGATGGTGAAGACGAACAACACCATGATCGCGCCGGCGTAGACGATGAGCTGCACGGCAGCGACGAACTCAGCGCCGAGCAAGAGATAAAGCACCGCGAGCGCACCCATTACGACGACGAGCGAGAGCGCGCTGTTGATGGGGTGCTTCTGCAGCAGCAGGTTGATGGCCGCCGCTACCGCTACCGCCGCGAAGATGAAAAATAAGATCTGATGCAGCATGTTTTTGTCGCTCGCAGGCAAAAGCCCGCGAAAACCAGATCCCTCGACTCGCGCTCACTCACGTTCGCGCTCGCTCGGGATGACAACGCAAAACACTTTGTATATGCAGGCCTAAAGGCCTGCTCCACCCGAAAGCAATTTTCGTTCTTGTCCGAACCTACTTCGCAAAATAAGCCACGACGAAACTTGTAACAACAACATTTGCCAGCGCGAGCGGAAATAGAAACTTCCAGCCGAAGGACATCAATTGGTCATAGCGGAAGCGCGGCAGCGTGCCGCGGATCCAGATGTAAACAAAAATAAACGCGACGACTTTGAGAACGAACCAGAAGACTGGCATCAAGACCTGCGCGATCGGCGGTAGGAAGTGCGGCGTCGCAATATTCAGCGGCGCGTGCCATCCGCCCAAGAAGAGCGCGGTCGCGATGCAAGAGACGGTGAACATATTGCAGTATTCGGCAATAAAGAAGATGGCAAACTTCATCGAGCTGTATTCAGTGTGGTACCCCGCGACGAGCTCGGTCTCGGCTTCGGGAAGATCGAACGGAATGCGGTTCGTCTCAGCGTACGCCGCGGTCACGTAAGTGAAAAACGCGATGATCTGCGGGAAGATATTCCAGCGCGGGATCCAGCTCAGCCACGCAACGTTCGGAAACCAGCTACCCGATTGCTGGTTCACGATCTCGCGCAGGCTGAGCGAGTTCGCGATCAGCAGCACTCCGACAAGCGAGATTCCGAGCGAGACTTCGTAGCTGATCATTTGCGCGCTGGCGCGGAGAGAGCCGAGCAGCGCGTACTTCGAGTTCGATGACCATCCTGCGAGCGCGATCCCGTAAACCCCGACCGACGTTATCCCGAGAATCAGGAGCAGGGCGATGTTGATGTCAACAGGGACGCCGTTGAGCACAGTGCCGGTGACCTGGAGCGGAGTGGTTACACCACCAACCGTGATCGTATTTCCCACGGGCACGAGACTGATAGGCAACAACGCAGGGACCAACGCGATCATCGGCGCCAGCACAAACAAAGTCTTGTGCACGTACGGCGGCGTGAGGTCTTCCTTCAAGATGAACTTGATCCCGTCCGCCATCGGCTGCAGCAGGCCGAAGGGGCCGACGCGCGTGGGTCCCCAACGGTTCTGCATTCGTCCGATGAGCTTTCGCTCGAGCCAGACGGTGTAGGCGGCCGCGGTCATCACAATAAAGAAGACCAGCAGGACCTTGATGATGCTGACGAGAATGAAGATCGGCCAGGTCATTTGATCGCGTCCACCGGAATGGTGATCTCGCCCGGCGACTTGCGGCGTTGTTCGATGACGGAGTTCAAGGTATTCGAGTAGCGGCCCAGCGTGCCGGAGGTGAAGAGAATGTCGTTTGCCGGGACGATGGTCTCGGGCGCAGAGTTGAGTGAGCCCTTACCTTTGCCGACGGCGTTTGTGTGAACGTCGTTGCCGGCGAGCAGATTCAAGCGCGGAACATCGTAGCCGGGAACGGTGCGCTGGATCTCGTCGAAGAGCGCAGCGGGATCGAACGGCGAAATCTTTGGCTCGAGATTCTGTGCGCGCAGCCAGACCGCATTGCGGTCGACTTCGCCGGACTGGGCGCCACGGGATTGCCCCATGTCAGCGCGATCTTCGCCGCCGAACGGAACGAGTTCGCGGATGTTCGCGCCAAGAGCGTCGGCGATGCGGACAATGATCTCGAAATCAGGCTTCGCCGGAGCAAAGTCGGCAGCTTTCTTCACCTGCTGGAGATCGCCCGCGGTGTTGGTGAAAGTTCCGTTCTTCTCGTAGGCGTTGCAGGCCGGGAGAACCACGTCTGCAACGGTGGCGGTCTCAGTGAGGAACATGTCCTGGACGACCACGAATGCTTTTTCAAGCGAAGCGGCGTCTACCCCGTAGCGCGCTACGGGATTCGATCCGACAATGTAGAGCGCTTCGATCTTGCCGTCTTTTGCGGCGGCGAGCATCTGTTGCAAGTGCATCCCAGGTTGACCGCTAACAGGCTGATAGCCAGGGAGCAGGTCGGGATACAGACCCATGTCGGCAGCGCCGCGCGAGTTGGCGTAATCGGAGAGGCACATGAACTTGGCTGACGGGAACGTCTTTACGAGCGTGGCAATGTCGGCGGCGCGAAGCTCGCTGCCGAAGATGACAACCAGTTCTTTTTCGCCGCGCAATTTTTCGCGCATGGTGACGAGCGCTTCGCGAGACTTCGATTCGGAGCCCGCGGCTGCGGAATCATCTCCGGAGAAGAAGGTGAGCAGACGCCCTTCGGTACCCTTGGGAACCTTTGCGTACACAACCGACTGGCGCTTGAGCTTGATGTCGCCCGAGTTGATGGTGTAAAGGCGAGCCTGATTCAGGCGAACGGAGGTGCGGATATTCCAAGCGACCAGCGGATGCTGATCGGAAGGATCGTTCCCGATGAGAAGAACCGCAGGCGCGTTCAGCACGTCGCGCATGGTCGCAGTGGCGTTCTCTTTGCCGGAGAGTGCCGCAGCGAAAGCAGGGAAGTCAGCCGTGCGGTGGTGATCGATATTGTTGGTGCCGAGTACCGTGCGCGCGAACTTCTGCAATAAATAGTTTTCTTCGTTGGTGGTGCGGTTGGAGCCGATGACTCCGACCGCGTTCGCACCTTTTCTATCGCGGGCGGCTTTTAAGCCGGCGGCAGCGGCGACGATGGCTTCTTCCCACGATGTGGGGACGAGCCGTCCATCCTTACGGACGAGCGGCTGCGTGAGGCGGTCTTCGTGCTTGGCGAAGTCGAAGGCGTAGCGTCCTTTGATACAGAGGAAGTCACCGTTGATGCCGCTTTTATCGCGATTGTCGCCGCGAACGATCTCCATCCCACTGTCGGAGCGGCGAACACCTAAAGTGGTTTTGCAACCGTCGCCACAATGCGTGCAGGTGGTGCCGATGTGGTTCATCTCCCATGGGCGAGTCTTGTAGCGATAGGCGCCTGAGGTGAGTGCGCCGACAGGGCAGATGTCGATGCACATGCCGCACTCTTCGCACTCGAGATGATCTTCTTTATTAGGAGCAATGACGGAGTGCGCACCGCGGTTCTGGATGCCGAGCGACCAAACGTCCATGCCTTCGCCGCAAACGCGCACGCAGCGGTAGCAAAGGATGCAACGAGGGCGATCGAAGTAGACGACCGGCGACCACTGCTGTTCGTCCTTATGGAGCTTGGCTTCCATGAACTTCGACTCTGCAGCGCCGTAGGTGAAGGTCATGTCCTGGAGTTCGCACTCGCCGCCAGCGTCGCAGACGGGGCAATCGAGCGGGTGGTTTCCGAGAAGAAGTTCGATAGTCGCTTTACGCGCCTGCTTCACTTCATCACTCTCGCTGGTGACGACCATGCCGTCAGTGATGGGAACGGTGCAGGCGGTCTGCAGCTTAGGCATTTTGTCGATGCGGACGACGCACATGCGGCAGGCGGCCTGAAGTGATAGTCCGGGGTAGTAACAGAACGATGGGACCTCGATGCCGGCGGATTTGCAGGCTTCAATGAGCAGCGTCCCCGCGGGTGCGGTGATCTTTTTGCCGTCTACGGTGATGGTTACGTCAGCCATGAACTCTCTTATTTCTCTAATCTGTGCCAGTTACCGTCGGCACCCTTTTCATATACAAAGTTATAGGAACGACCGTTTTTGATTAAAAAACCCTTTGGCACATCGTGTGCGCTGATCACCGCACTATCAAAGTTGTTTTTTGCAACGTCGTACTTCAGCACCGACCAAATGTCGTCGGCTTCGGCTTTCAGACCTTCAATGTTCGAAATGTCGAGATCCGTTTGGTAATTGAACATGAGAGTTGTGGTTCCATTTCCCAACCGTATAGGCCCCATGCCTAAAATCTTTATTTCCCTCCCAGAGGAAAACTTCTTCACCGTGTAATGAGGCGCCGAGGAGCAACCTGCAAGAACGGCCAAAGCCACTAAAATAAGCAGATTTCTGGTGGTTCTTACGATCACTTTTCCCC
This sequence comes from Terriglobales bacterium, assembly GCA_045807945.1. Classification (GTDB taxonomy): domain Bacteria; phylum Acidobacteriota; class Terriglobia; order Terriglobales; family Acidobacteriaceae; genus CAVQGF01. Next base: position 17,312 of record JBJMGI010000073.1, read on the forward strand.
AGCGGCTAAAGCCGCCAATCTAGAACTCTATTATTGGCCGGCGTAAACGCCTGCCCCGCCCAAAACGCCATTGCTAGCAAAAACAAAACCTAGATCCCTCGACTTCGCCGTCGCTGATCGCTCCGGCTTCGCTCGGGATGACAATTCTAAAACTTCATCTATGGCCGGCGTAAACGCCTGCCCCGCCCAAATCAGTGTGTGAACACCGGCAGCATGCTTTGCCGCTTTGCTGCGTTCGGATCGAAGGGACACGGCCTGCCTTCGAGGTGCGCTTCGAATTCGTCGCGCCACTTGTCCACGATCGACATTGTTGGAATTGCAGCGGCGTCGCCAAGCGGGCAGAAGGTGCGTCCAAGCATGTTCTGCGCCAGGTACTTGATGTTATCAATGTCCTTTTTCATTCCCGCGCCGGCGTGAAAGCGGGTCAGGGTCTTCTTGAGCCAATCTGTTCCCTCGCGGCAGGGGATACACCATCCGCAGCTCTCGTGCTCGTAAAACTTCATGATGCGGAGCGCAAACTTGACCATGCAGGCGGTCTCGTCAAGGATGACCACGCCGCCGGATCCGAGGAATTCACCGCGCTTGGAGAAGCTGTCGAAATCCATGTTGATGGCTTCGGCTTCCTCGGCGGTAAGAATAAAGGTTGAAGAGCCGCCCGGGACGACCGCTTTGAGTTTCTTGCCGCCGGGAATTCCGCCGCCAACCTCGTAAATCATCTTCTTCAAGGGATACCCGAGAGGTAGCTCGTAAACCCCTGGTTTATTGATATGTCCGCTAAGGCAGAAGAGGCGGGTGCCGCCGTTCTTCGGCGGGCCGTAGTCGGCGAACTTCTGTCCGCCCATGAGAATGATGTGGGGGACGGAAGCCAGGCTCTCGACATTATTAATGACGGTGGGGCCGCCCCAGAGTCCGACAACAGCAGGGAACGGAGGACGGATGCGCGGAACGCCACGCTTTCCTTCGAGCGACTCCATCAGCGCCGATTCCTCGCCGACTTCGTAAGCGCCGGCGCCGGTGTGCCAATAGCAATCGAACTTCTTGCCGGAGCCAAAGATGTTATCGCCGAGAAAGCCCTTGGCGTAGGCGTCGTCGATCGCCTTCTGCATGATTGTGAGCAGGTAGCGATACTCGCCGCGGATGTAGATGTATCCCTTTTGCGCGCCGACGGCGAGTCCCGCGATGATCACGCCTTCGATGACCGAGTGCGGGTCCTGCTCGAAAATCAGGCGGTCTTTGCAGGTACCGGGTTCGGATTCATCGCCATTCACTAGAATGTATTTCGGCTTGGCGGATTCTTTGGGAACGAAGCTCCACTTCATGCCGGTAGGAAAGCCGGCACCGCCGCGTCCGCGAAGGTTCGAGGTCTTCACCTCGTTGATGATCGCGTCGGGCGTCATCTGCAAAGCTTTTTGTACGGCCTTGTAGCCGTCGAGCTTGAGGTAGGTGTCGATGTCAGTCGCACCTTTGCCGAAGCGTTGGGAAACGATGCGGACTTCGTCGGGATGGGAAACCAATTCGGCCATTACTGTTTCCCTTTCGCGCGATAGGAATCGAGGACTTGATCCATTGCTGCGGGCGTGAGGTTCTCGTGGAAGTCGTAATTCACCTGTACCGCAGGCGCCCAGCTGCACGCGCCGAGGCACTCAACTTCTTCTAACGAGAAGACGCCGTCGGGAGTGGTCTGCTTGTGGCCGACGCCGAGGCGCTCCTTGCAGTGC
>JBJMGI010000074.1:0-50920 GCA_045807945.1 Terriglobales bacterium
ACTCGCAGAAGATTCTTCACTGCGCACCGCCTGCGGGGACGGCAGTGCCGGCCGGTCTCAACACGCTGCGGACGATCACTGCGGACAGCGCTTCCGCTTCGGCCTGTAGTCCAGTGCGCGCGGCTGCAACTTCTTTTTCGAGCGCTGCGCGAGCGGTTTTCACCTGGGTTTCCGCAGTCGCTTTCGCTTCGGCCAAAGTCTTGGCGCGCGCATCCATGATTTGCCGGCGACGCTCTTCTGCGGCCTTCAACACTGCCTGGCGGGCCTGCCGGATGCGTTCGTCGTACTCGGCGGCTTTCTTTTCCACGGCCGCGATGTCGCGCCTGGCTTTTTCAACTGCCCCTTCGGTCTTGGCGCGGCGCTCATCGAGCACAGCCATCAATTTGCGATGGACAATGAAGTTGTACATCGCCCAGGTAAGCAGGAAAAGCAGGATCGTTGGCACCGATCCAAGCAGTAATTCGCCTATCTGGTGTAAGACCTTGTCCATAGGTGATTGGCTGTTCTACTAGTCGGAGAAACAGGGGGTAGAGAACTATTTAATTTAACAGTGGGGCTCTGAAAGTGTCAATGAAATCGCGCCTTACGACAGTTCTGAGAGGGACACTCGCAAGACTGAATCGTGGTTCAAAAAATCGTGCAGGAACCCCGCTTATAGCTTGACATTAAACGACGCGGGGGTAGGATAGATGAATCACCTCCGATCCGATTCAGGATCGAATGGGCTGGCTGCCAAGGACTCGTCACCGCTTCTTGGCAATCGGCCCATTTTAATTTTCAGCGGAACCCTCCGCTATCTACTGGTGTCCAACTTGCAATGACGCGCTTAGCCATTTGGGGGATCTGGCATCAGCTCTCTGTTGTCTACAAATTCTTTTATGTGCTACTACTTGGCTTAAGCCTGTACGCAGTTACGTCTATTGGCATCATCCTGAAGACCGGTGTCTTGCTGGAGAGCAATCAGGCATTGCACAAACTCAGGATTCGTAGCCGTCGAACGCGCGATTTGATCATCAGCGCCGTATTTCTATTCGGCGTGGTCTTTTTTCAAGCTCTCACGGAACCGACCTACACTTTGGATTTCGCCTTGACTCTGCAGAACCGAATAATCTTGCAGACCTTCCAAGTGCATTTTGCATATGCCGCAAATGTATTCTTCCTGTTTGTGGTGGTCTATCTGCTTCAGGCCTTTGCTAGTCGGCGAATCGACCGGGTTGAGTTGATAAACAACGGCGATAACAAATAATCGCCACCTCGCCTCAATTCCTCACTTTCCTTGCCGACGAGTTCGGCAGCTCCACCTCAAGCAGGCTTTTGCTGCTGCGGTATGCTTGTGCACCTGTGCTGACGGTCAAGCGGTTAGTCCGCATGCTGCTCTACTTCCTTGTCCTCGCATATCTAGCCCTTGTTCTCGTCGGAATTTTCTTTTCCGACAAGCTCATCTTCCAGCCGCAGCGCTCCAGCTACAAAGATTCCGCAGAGATCACAAAAATCCAGACGGCACACGGCGAGAGGATCTCCGCGATCTACCTTGGGAATCCCACCGCCAAGTTCACCATTCTTTATTCGCATGGCAATGCGGAGGACATCGGCGACCTGCGCCCTTGGCTCGACCAGCTGCAAGCCTCGGGATTTTCTGTCTTCGCCTACGACTATGAGGGTTATGGCACGAGCGAAGGCACCCCTTCGGAAAAGAATGTGTACGCCGATGTGAATGCGGCTTACGCGTACCTGACCAACACGCTGGACATTCCACCCGCGCGAATAATCTCCTACGGACGCTCCGTCGGCAACGGCGCATCCATCGATCTCGCATCCCGGCAGCGGGCCGGCGGATTGATCGTGCAGAGCGGGTTCACCAGCGCATTCGTCGTTCTCACGAAAGTACCGCTCGTGCCATTCGACAAGTTTCGGAACATTTCTAAAATTCCCCACGTGAAGTGCCCAGTCATGGTCATCCATGGCCGCCGAGACAACGTGATCCCGTTCAGTAATGGTGAGCGACTGTTTGCAGCGGCACCAGAACCGAAGGAGAATTTCTGGGTCGAAAATGCCGGCCATAACGATCTGGAATTTGCTGTGGGAGAAGAACTGATCCGAAAGATCCAAGCATTTAGTCACCGGTTACTTCAAGCTCCTCAGTGAAGTAGAATCCTCAGCGATGCGATACCGCCAATACGCACCCAGTGCCTTGCTCGGGCGGTTCGTCGAATGTTTTTGGACTCTTGAATCTTCAGCCAACGAACGCCTTGCGCAACAGCGGATCGTGGCTGATGGTAGAGCCGAAATCATCCTTCATCTCGGTGAGCCGCCGCTGATGCAGGTTGGCACGTCTTTGCAAAAACAAAGCCGATGCTTCCTCGCGGGACAAATCACTCGTCCGCTACTGGTTTTCCCTTCTTCGTCGATGTCGGTCGTTGGGATCCGTTTGCGCCCTGGAACTTCCGCACGGTGGCTGGGCGCTCCGATGGGCGAATTCACTGACCAGATGCCCACGATTGACGACCTGCCATCACACATACAACAAGCGCTGGGCTGTTTGAATACCGATGTTCCCGCGCAAGCAGTGCGGTGCTTGGATCGGTCGCTGCGCGAATCCCTAAAGTCCTCACAAACTCAGACTAGGATCGAGCACGCGGTACAAATGGTTTTTCATTCACGAGGCGCAGTCCGGATCGAGCGATTGGCTGACGAGGTGAATCTTTCCCGCCGACAGCTTGAGCGCTGCTTTTCCCAGGAGGTCGGGCTTTCTCCCAAGGCATTCACGCGGATCATCCGATTTCAGAACGTTTTTCAGGCCTACGAATCGGAACGTGACTGGGTCACAGTGGCACACAGCTGTGGGTATTACGACCAAGCTCATCTCATTCAGGATTTTCGCGAGCTTGCGGGCGAACCTCCTACCAAGCTTCTGGCGCGCGAGTCAGACCTGGCGCGTGCATTTTTGCAGGCGTCGCATTTTTCCAAGACAGACTCAGCGCTCCTCCCCTAGAGTTGGCGGCAACCGTATAAGGAGTCTTCAATGCGCCGCATCCGCTGCATTTCCATTTTCGTCCTACTTGCCACAGTTACCCTGTTCAGTGCCTCTGGCTCCACACAAACGACATCCCTTGCCGACATAGCATGGATAGGCGGGCACTGGGGGTTGAGCAACGATCACCTCACCATCGAAGAAGCATGGACAACGCCCGCGGGCGGAATGATGTTAGGGGTGGAACGGACGATCTCACGCGATAAGAATAGAGTTGTGGAGTTTGAATTCTTGCGGATAGAGGAGCGGGTGGACGGCATCTTCTACGTTGCTCAACCCAACGGCCAACCACCAACCGATTTCAAACTCGTCCGCGGCAGTACTTCCCAAGCTGTCTTCGAAAACCGCGCGCACGATTTCCCGAAGCGAGTCACGTACCTGAAGAATGCAGACGGTTCGGTCACCGCGAGCGTGGATGACGGCGAAGACCCGCCGAAGAAGAAGGAAGAATTCCGATACAAGAAGCTTGAGTACCTTATCGAGCCACAAACTCTTTCACCCTGCGCGCCAGCGACTCCGGCAACTCCGCTTCGAGATAAGCGAATCCGCTGCGGTAATTGCGTTTGAGGATATTTCCATCCGCTTCGAGCATCGCGAGGACCTTGCCCTCGGATTGGGGCACGCGCAGCTTCACCCGGCGTACCGAGTCTTCGATGGTGAGGGAGTCGATCTTCTCCAGCAGATTCTCGATGCCAATCCCCTTCGCTGCCGAGACATTGACGGCCAGCGTGTCTTCGCGCGAGGCGTCACGCGCTCCCGGAGGCAGCAGATCGATCTTATTGCGCACCTGAAGTCGCGGCTTGTTCTCCGCCTCGAGCTCGGCAAGAACTTTCTCCACCTGCTCGTGCTGCTCGCGCGCGTGCGGGTTGTTGATGTCTGAAACTTCAAGCACCAGGCTCGCGCGCTGCACTTCTTCGAGTGTCGCGCGGAACGACGTCACCAGCGCGTGCGGCAGGTTGCGGATGAATCCCACCGTGTCGGAGAGCAGAATCTTTCGTTTCGACGGCAGCGTGACCGAGCGCAAGGTCGGATCGAGGGTAGCGAACATCTTCGCCGACGAAAGCACGCCGGCGTTCGTCATGGCATTGAACAAAGTGGATTTGCCGGCATTGGTGTAGCCGACGAGTGCCACCGTCGCGACCGGCGCCGACTCGCGCCGTTGCCGCTGCTGCTGCCGGATGCGGCGCACTTTTTCCAGCTGTTCTTTTGCGTGTCGGATGCGGCGGTAGATCTTGCGGCGGTCGGTCTCGAGTTGTGTTTCACCGGGGCCCCTCGTGCCAATGCCGCCGCCGAGCTGCGACATTTCAATGCCGCGTCCCGTAAGCCGCGGCAACATGTATTCCAGTTGCGCCAGCTCGACCTGCAACTGGCCTTCACGCGTTCTCGCGTGCCGCGCGAAGATGTCGAGGATCAGCTGCGTGCGATCGATCACGCGGGCGTCTAATATCTTTTCGATGTTGCGCTGCTGTGAAGGCGTGAGGTCGTGATCGAAGAGAATGAGATCGGCCTCCGCCGATGCCGCGGCGCCCGCGATTTCTTCCAGTTTCCCGCTTCCTATCAGCGTCGCCGGGTCAGGCTTCTCTTTCCGCTGCAAAAATTCCCCGACCACTTCGGCGCCCGCGCTGGAGGCAAGCTCGTGCAGCTCAGCTAATGAGTCTTCAGCGCTGAAAGGAAGTTCAGGCGCATGCTCGGCGGCATCGGCCTTTTTGCGCGTTGAGGTGGCAGCGGCTTCACGAGCGGCTTTCGCCTGCTGCAACGGACGCGAACGCCGGCCGGAATCGAGTCCGATCAGGAAGGCGCGCTCGTTGCGCTGTGTGGGGTCGTCCACGACCTGGGAGCGGCGGACGGGAATGGGCTACTCCTCGGTTCCGGTTGCTCCGGCATCCGCCGCGCCGGCAGCACCATGCGCGTGATGCGAGCCCTTATTCAGCACCACGGTGCTAATGGCGTGCTTGAAGATGAGCTGCTCCTGATTGTTGGTGTCGAGCACCACGGAATACTTATCGAAGGAGCGGATGCGCCCAGTGAGCTTCACGCCACTGAGCAGGTAAATGGTGATGGGAGCTTTTTCTTTGCGTGCTGCGTTGAGGAAGGAATCCTGTATGTTCTGCTGCGCCGGCTTCGCGTCCATATGCCGATCTTTCCCTTTCAGGGCTCCGCGGTGGGTCCGCTTCGCCCTCGCATCTCTCGCGCGCTCTTCCGCTCGCGTTCAATGCTCACCCGGTTGTCTCAGGCGATCAGAAGATGCCGCCGCAAAAACGAGGGCGGAATCAATCCAAGTACGATACGGCGCGGCACCTTAATTTTCAACCCTTTCGCGGTTGGACGGCATCCAGCTCGCGATTGTGCACACGCCCGGCAATCTTGCCGCCCCCGCAGCCCATCCAACCGCATTCATCAATTAATCCAAAGGAGAGACAAATATGGAAACGCGAGTCCGTCAGGGCCAGCAGGAAGATCGTTTCACCGGAGCCCTCGAATCCCAGACATCCAAGATCCCCAGCAGCGGCTATTTGGGAGCAGCGATCGGCGCGATGGCAGCTTCAGCAACCTTGAAGGCCATCGGTAAGGACAATTGGGCTTTGTTCGTTGGTCAATGGGCGCCGGCTTTTCTGCTGATGGGCGTCTATAACAAGATGGTGAAGCAGCACGGTTCAGACGCTTACTCCAACGCCGCATAACAGTTTGGCTGAGCCGCGGCGTTCGTCGCGGCTCTTCTTTTCCCTTCCGCTACTCACAATTTCATTGTGTTCGATGGACAACGGGAGTATCTATGTTTCTGCGCCTGCAACTCTGAATCCTGCGCACGGAGGCATTCCGATGCTTGCGATTCCTTTTCACCCGCCGCAAGACGCGCCGTCAAACACTTACATCCTGCTCCGCTATATCCACGTTCTTGCCGGCGTCACCTGGATCGGGCTGCTCTACTTCTTCAATCTGGTGAACGTCCCCTTCATGAAGGAAGCGGAAGCCCCGATGAAGCCCACGATCATGAAGTCCATGACGCTGCGCGCGCTCTGGTGGTTCCGCTGGGGTTCGGTCGTGACCGTGCTCGCGGGGCTGATCTACTGGATGATCTGGTCAGCATCGGAAGCGCGCAACGGCGGCGGCAGCGTTGGCATGCTGCATGGCACCTTCTTCGGGATTTGGATCCTGGTCTTTGTCATCGAATACGAGTTGATTGTGGTGATGAAAGGAATCAAGGGAATGGTCCTTGCGGTGATCATGGCCGCGCTGGTGAGTGTGGCCGCGTGGGGATTTCTGTCGTTTAATTCCAAGCCCTATTTCAGTAACCACGTGCTCTCCATCGGTATCGGGGGCGGCATGGGCCTAATGATGATGCTGAACGTCTGGGGCATCATCTGGCGCAACAACAAGAAGATCATCAACGGTGTGCTGGCCGGAACGCCACATCCCGACGCCGCAGTGCTCGCCCGCCAGGCATTTTTGGCCTCGCGGACGAACGCATGGCTCTCGCTTCCCATGCTGTTTTTCATGGTGGCAGCAGGGCACTATGCGATGTTTGGCTCGTAGTAGAATTTCAGGGAAGTGAGCAAGCCAGCCACAACTCCGCGCGCCGCCACCGGCACGGCTATCCCTACGCTCGATTTGAAGCGGCAGTACGCGCAGATCAAGGACGAAGTCCAGGAAGCTCTCGAGCGCGTCTGCTCCACGCAACACTTCATCGGTGGCGAGGAGCTGCAGAAATTCGAGCAGGAAGCGGCTGCGTTCCTGGGCGCAAAACGCGCGATCGGATGCGCCTCCGGGACTGACGCGCTCTGGCTAGCTCTCGCGGCTCTCGGAGTTCAGCCCGGCGACGTGGTCTTCACAAGTCCATTCAGCTTTTTCGCAAGCGCCAGTTCGATCTTGCGCGCCGGCGCGCGTCCTGTGTTCGTCGATGTCGATTCCGAAACTCTCAATATCGACCCGAAAGCCGTAGAGGCTGCCTTCGACCGCTATTACGCCAAGGCGATTATGCCCGTGCATCTGTATGGTCAATGCGCGGACATGGATGCCCTCGAAAAGATCGCCCGCGAGCACAAGTCTGCGATCGTGGAAGATGCGGCGCAGGCATTCGGTGCTTCATGGCGCGGACGCCGCGCCGGAACCTTCGGCAAAGCCGCGGCATTCAGCTTCTATCCGACCAAGAACCTGAGCGCCTATGGCGACGGCGGCATGGTGACGACGAACGATGACACTATCGCCGACCATGTCCGCGTACTCGCCAACCACGGCTCCAAGCAGCGCTACTATCACGACGAGATCGGATGGAACAGCCGGCTCGACTCGATGCAAGCTGCCGTGCTGCGCGTGAAGATGAAGTACATCGAGAACTGGAACAAGCATCGCCAGCACAACGGGAAGGAATACGACCGCTTGTTCCGCGCCGCCGGACTGGTTGGAAGATCCGACACCGGTGCACCGCAACCTGTAGCTTTGCTGCACACCTCCGAGCAGGCATTCCACATCGTGCACCAGTACGTGGTGCGCGTTGAGCAGCGCGACGAGCTGCGCAAGTTCCTCTCTGAGCGCAAGATCGGCACCGAGGTCTATTACCCCGTTCCTCTGCATCTGCAAAAATGTTTTTCTTATCTGGGTTATGCGGCGGGCGATCTGCCAGTCTCGGAACGCGCTGCGGAACAAGTGCTCGCGATTCCCATGTTCCCTGAACTCACGCCTGAAGAGCAGCAGCGGGTGGTAGACAGCATCGCTGAGTTCTACTCTTAAGCTGCGCGCGCAAGCTCCGGCTGGCGCGATCGCGCTGCCAGGGCGTCTCGATACTTCGCGTAATCCCGTTTCAATCGAAGCTCTTCGTCGGAGTCGGGCATTGCAGCGGCCGCCATTTTGCAATAACCCATTCGGAATGCAGCATACGCAGTTACGAATGCCTGGATGCGAGGGCGCGCGTCGTCACCCGTGATCTCGAAATATTTTGCGAGAAAATGCTTGGCGACGCAGTCGCCCATCTCCCACTCTACAATTGCTCCCGCCAGGTCCCATGCGATATCGCACGGCCCCGGGAAGAAGTGGTCGTCACCATGCAGGCTGCCATCGGTCTTTAGGATTCTGCCATCCGAGTTACGGACCCACGCATGCGGCATCATGCGAGAGTCGGTGATCACCTTCGGCCCGCCCACCAGCACCGTGAGATCGAGATCCACTTCGTCACTTCCAAACTCCTCGCGCAGATTTACCCGTGTCATCGTTTCGATTGACACAGCATCTCGCGAACGATCATTGGCTTGAAATTCATTCGCCCGAAACGCGCAATACTGCGCCATGCGCTCGACTAGGGTCTCGTCCAGCTGATCGCTGCGCATCGGCTCGCCTTCTAGCCATTCATAACGCGTGAAGCCGTCCTCTCGGCCCCATACTCGCGGACCGAACCCTGCCTCGCCGAGTTTGTTCGCGCGCTCGAATGCGGCCTCTCCGTATTTTCCCTGGCCTTCGAATTTCAGGAACGACGCTCTGTTGTGCGACAGGAATTTGCGTCGCTCCATGTGCGTCCATGCCGCCGGCCATGCGGACTGCTCGCTGAATACCTGTTTCCGTAGACCTCCCCAGGAAACGTCTCGATGATCCTCAAATTGCAGAAACGAAGAAGCCGCGGCGATGGCGCGGAAGCGTGGCCACTCCGCCCGGCTGGTCTCAGAACAGAATGACGCGATCTCCGGGACGCGGCTGCACAGAAAAATGATCTTCTCCGGCTCCACGCCTTCGATCTGCAGCGCGTTCGCAACCGAAAGAAATGACGACCCGCTCAGCCCCGGCCCTTCGTCGACGATCAGGAACATGTCGCTCGAGCGCTTCCGCTCGGCGATCCACTCGCGCTGCTCAGTAGAGAACCGGCACTCTCTTCGAAATGGATGGCCGTGCGGCCGCACCGTTACTCGAGACGCTGCAATGCGATGCCGGCGCAACTCCGCCGCAACCACTGCGCTGAGAGTGGTCCCGATCGTACGGATGCCGAGGATCGCGGCTCCAGAAATATTGTTCAGCTTTTCGTCAACCACTCGCGCGTAATCAAGCGGATGCAGGGCATAGTAGGCGAATCCCTCCGGGATCTTCACCGAAAGCTCGCCGGAGATGCCAACCGACTTCAGTATCTGCAAGCACCACTGCGAGACGGCCAACCGGTCGCCGCGCACCAGCGCCGAAGCCAGGCAATCGGTGACTCCTGCAACCTGCGATGCTGCCACCTGCTGGCCCGCGTCCGCGAGCGAGCACTCCAATTCGCCGGCGCGCAGCAGCGCATCCTGCATGTGCTCTGGTTCGCTGGACGAATCAGCGCGGCGCATGGCCTCCGCTAGCTCATTGAGCAAGCGGCCAGCCAGCGCGAGCCGGTGGTTCTCTCGAAAGACGTACATAGGGGCTTGGGGACAGCTACGGGGCCCGACGGCGGTTTAGGCGGCTTTCTTTCTGCTAGCGCGAGGAGAACGCGCCACGTCGCCTTCTTTGTCGATGAAGTACAGGAATTGGTTGTCGCGCTCGACCGCATTGGGCACAAGCACGTTGGTCTCGCCCTCGCCGGATTTCGGCTTAGAGCAGACATTCCCGCTGCCATCGATGAAATAAAGGAACTTCTTGTAATCGCGCTCGAGGTTCAGTTTCTTGACTTTCTCAGCCATGTCAGTCGGCTCCTGGGGAACTTGGATTCAGGTTCCTAAGGCTTCGATGCCCTGCTTCAGAGAGAAAATCAGAGAGAAAAGCTACCGGCGGGAGTGCCGGGATTTGGCAGGGGGTGCCTCCCCAAGCGCCAAAACGCGCCGCACGATCACGTCTTTGAGGCTGTATTTACGCTCCTGGAGCGGCTGGCCGTCTTCCTTGGCGCGGAGGCTAAAAACGGGCAAACGACCCTCTTTGCCGAAGTCCTGGGTGCCCACCTGGATGGGCAGTTCGCCTTCCAGATGCTCTTTGTAGGCCGTTTCGTACCGCTCGCGGCGCTGGTTCCAGGTGAAAACTTTGATCTGGTCGAAGTCGTACGGCAGCCCGCCCTTGTTCTCGCTCATTGCCATCAGGTACTGGGGGACCATTTTGCTGTCCTTCTGAGCGTTACTGTGCACCTCGTTGAGCTTGAACCAGGCAATGATCTTCTTCCCCTCGGCGTATTCGGCGATTTCCAGGGGGACGTCCACGTCCAAGTTGCGTCCCACGACCCATCCCACATGGCCGTCCGCTCCGCGTACCAGCCACCAATCTTCATAGACAGGATCAGCAGGTTTCGCATTCTTCGGGTCGATTATCGGCACCGCTTTCACCGCCTTCTCCGTCGAAGCGCGCTTCAGCATTTCGACCTTGTCCTTCTCTTTCAGCATGTAAAGGAAGTCGGCATCGCGCTGCGGCTCCACTCGCATGCGCAGGTCGGTGTCGGCGGAGGCGTGCCCTTGCACCAACGCACCTTTGCTCTCCGCCGCAAGTTTCTGGACCGCGTTGTACACGCCCTGGTCCACGATGTACTTCTGCTCGATCCAACCTTCTTCGCCGGCCGCATCGCGCACGCGCAGCCAACGCTTGTTCTTGCTGCGCTCGAGCACATCGAGAATGTCGCCGTTCTTCACGTTGCCGACTTTGTTGTACACGTCGGCAACGCGGTCACGCAGCGTGACCTGCTGCGCGGCGACATAGACTTTTTCCTTGGGAGCGGAATTGCGTTTGCAGCCCGTTGCGAGGAACAGAGTTGTCCCTAGAACGAACGCGAAGATAAATGTACGGCGGAGCACATACCAATATAGCAAGTGTGCTTGTGACTTCAATCTCCGAAGCTGACGCCGGTCGCGCGCGCCGTGTGCACCATGTCGCCTTTGGGGTCGACTACTTTGATCTGGCCGACCGCGTCCTGTATCTCGCAGCTCTCGATGTTCGAGTTCATCAGGCAGACCATGCGGCCAAAGTCGCCAGTCGCGATCAGGTCCACCGCCGCCACACCGAACCGCGTGCTCAAGATGCGATCAAAAGGCGACGGTGAACCGCCGCGCTGGATGTGGCCCAGCACCGTCACGCGCACCTCGCGCTTGGTCACGTGACCGATCGCATCGCCGATCAGGTTCCCCATGCTGCCCTGGCGCGAAGACGATCGCCGCTCCTTGCCGATGTAGATCTCGAGATCTGGTGGCATGTTGATGCCTTCCGCCACCACAACAATGGTGAAGCGCTTTCCGTTGGCCTCGCGCTCCTCGACAAATTTGCAAACATTCGCGATCGTGAAGTTGATCTCCGGGATCAGAATCACGTGCGCGCCGCCGGCAATACCGGACTCGAGCGCGATCCATCCCGCATCGCGCCCCATCACTTCCACCACCATGATGCGGTGATGCGACTCGGCCGTGGTGTGAATCTTGTCGATGGCGTCGGTAACCGTGTGGAGCGCCGTATCGAAACCGAACGTGACCTCAGTCGCCTGCAGATCGTTGTCGATAGTCTTCGGCACGCCGACCACATTCATGCCGAGCTTCTGTAGCTCGTATGCGATCTTCTGTGTCCCATCGCCGCCGATGACGATCAGCGCATCAATGCCCATCTGCTTCGCGTTGTGAATGATCTTGTCGGAGATGTTCTGCACCGAGCCATCGGGCATCTTGTAATGGAACGGATCGCCACGATTGGTGGTGCCGAGGATGGTGCCGCCGCGCGGCAGGATTCCGCTGACATCTTTCAGCTGAAGCTCGCGCGACTTTTCCGGCCAGATCAGGCCATCGAATCCATCCTGGATCCCAATGACCTTCCACTTGTGTTTGAGGACTGCCGATTTCACCGCTGCGCGGATCACCGCGTTCAGGCCCGGGCAATCGCCGCCTCCCGTGCTGATGCCGATCGTTTTTACCTTGCTGTGCGTCACTGTGATTGCGCGATTGTAGCAAACCGAAATTTGATGCGGATGCGGGCCGCCATGCGAGCAACAGCTCACCGTATAATTGCACTTCACCTCACAAAGAGAGACACGTCTGCATCAGCCATGCGAAAAATACTTTTTACTCTTTTAATCCTCGTCACAACCACGGCTGCCCTCTGCGAAGACCAGAACGACGTTTGCAAGCCCTGCATCCGTGCTCATGAGCACTTTCTCGCGTCTGACGCGATGCAAGGCCGAGGCAGCGCCACTGCCAACGAGCTTCTCGCGGCGGAATACATCGCTGCTCAACTTGAGCAGTATGGGATCCAGCCCGCGCTGCCCGGCGGCTTCATCCAAACCGTGGTGCAGGACGTCGACCTTTCCAAGCTGCCGCTCGACCGTATGCCAGCCCAACTGAGCCGCGGATTCAAGAACGCCGTGCAGAATGGCAAGCTGACTACCCGAAACGTGATCGGGATCGTGCGCGGCACAGATCCAAAACTGAAGGACCAGGTTATCCTCTTGTCCGCGCACATGGACCACATGGGAGTGGTCCCGGAAGAGGCGCTCAACGGCGACGCAATCTTCAATGGAGCTGACGATGACGCTTCGGGCGTCACGGCAGTGCTCGAGATGGCCCGCTCACTCGCGAACTCAAAACCGAACCGCACCATCATGTTCGCGTTCTTCGGGAGCGAGGAGCTCGGAGGCTATGGTGCGAAATACTTCCTCGCGCATCCGCCTGTTCCTCTAACCTCGATAGTCGCAAATCTGGAATTTGAGATGATCGGCCGCTCCGATCCGGCGGTGGCGCCGCACACTCTATGGCTAACCGGGTTTGAGAGATCGAATCTTGGTCCCGAGCTTGCCAAGCATGGAGCGCGGCTGGTGCAAGATCCACACCCTGAAGCGAAATTCTTCATGCGATCTGATAACTACACACTAGCGAAGCAAGGTGTGGTGGCCCATACCGTCTCAAGTTTCGGCTTGCACAAGGAATATCACCGGCCGAACGATGATATCGCGCACCTGGATTTCGACCACATGTCCGACGCAATCGGCTCGATGATCAAACCTATCCGCTGGCTAGTGGATTCCGACTTCACACCTGAATGGCTACCCGGGCAGAAGCCATAGCTCAAAAAAAATGCCGCCCAAAAGGCGGCTGGATCTTTTTCGAAGCGCTCCTTAGTTGGGGCGCTTCTTTTTTGATTTCGTGATGCGTTCGTCGATCGGCTTGCGACCCCGGAAGCCTTCTTCCAGGCCATGCCAGTGGGTGATGCCCTTCTCGCCCATCTTCCAGCAGAGCAGGATGACCTGCTCTTCCACGACGCACGGGAAATCGAGCAACCCGGTGTCGAGGTCTTTCACCTGCACGCCGATGGAATCGATCTCAGCCAGCGTGTCTTTCGCGCGCTGCACGGCTTTATCTTTTTCGGCGCGACGGCCCGCGAGCGTAAGGATGTCTACCGACATTCCACCATTCATGAAGATGCGCTGCTTCAAATCTTCGAACTGCGCGTCCACGCTCTCAACGGTCTGCTTGGAATCGACTGCGGCGCGCAGCAAGCCCTCTAAGATCGGCAGAAGCGTTTGCGCTTCATCGAAAGTAAAATATTTTTCTGCCATCTCTGCTATTGGATCTCCAACATTCTATCGAGGGCCACGCGCGCCCAGTGTTTCACTTCGTCTTTGACTTTGATCTGGTTGACGACTGTTCCATCCGCCAGGTTTTCCAGCGCCCAGCAAAGATGCTGCGGCGTGATGCGGAACATGGTGGTGCAGAGGCAGCCGGAGTCGTCGAGCGACATGATCATCTTATCGGGATTCTCTTTCGCCAACCGATTCACCAGATGGATCTCGGTACCCACGGCGAACTTCGCGCCGGCCGGCGCAGCTTCAACCGTTCTGATGATCTTGTCGGTCGAGCCGAGCGAGTCGGCTTTCCGGCAGACCTCCCACCGGCACTCGGGATGTGCGATCACGTGAATGCCCGGGTGCTCTGCCCGGACTTTATCGACGTGCTCAGGCAGGAAGCGTTGATGTACCGAGCAGTGTCCCTTCCACAGAATGACGCGCGCTTTGCGCAACCGCTCCGGAGTCGTGCCGCCGAAGAGCATGAACGGGTCCCACACCACCATCTCTTCCCGCGGGATTCCCAAGGCGTAGGCGGTATTGCGGCCGAGGTGCTGGTCGGGCATAAAAAGGATTTTTTCAGTTTTCGCGAACGCCCACTTCATCGCGCCGGCAGCGTTCGATGATGTGCAAACCACTCCGCCGCGCTCGCCGCAGAATGCTTTGATGGCGGCCGTCGAATTCATGTAGGTGATGGGCGTAATCTTGTCACCCGCGTCGCTGGTGATTCCCGCGCGGACCAGCTGCTCCCAGCAGTCCTCGACTTGCGTGATCTCGGCCATATCGGCCATGGAGCAGCCAGCGTTCAGGTCGGGCAAAATGACTTTTTGATTGGGGCGGCTCAGCACGTCAGCGCTTTCTGCCATGAAGTGCACGCCGCAAAAAATAATGTACGGAGCTTTCGCCTGTCCGGCTAATTGTGAAAGGCGGTAGGAGTCGCCGCGATGATCGGCAAACTGAATGACCTCGTCGCGCTGGTAGTGGTGTCCAAGAATGACGACATCGCCCGCAAGTTCGCGCCGTACCGCCGCGATGCGGGATGTCATAGATTCATCCGGTTGGACTAAATAGTTCTCCAGCCGGCACGAAGGTGCGATAGCAGTCGTAGCCAATTTGTGTTCCGCCTTCAGTCCTGCTTCGGTTGGATTTAAAAAAATCCGCAGCAGAACGGGGATGTTGAAAGCATTTCTCCGGCTCCAGTCATTCCACTGCCGCGTGGCGGCCCGAACGACGGGGTTGTTGAAGCCGACTTACATCTTCACTTCTATAAGATTCGCGTTTGTACCCCGGCGACTCACTTTTCCAAGGCAGTAAGCGAATACCCTTATTCTCGCTCCAAACCAGCTCTGGTTGCAAGCAAAGCAGTGTTGAAGCCGCTAAATTGAGACTTGCGTGGCCGAAAAGCGGAGATATAATCGCGGGCACACTTTTGTGCAGCTCACAATCGGCAAGCAAGGAGCATTCCTTATGACGCAGTCCGTCTCTTGGCTCAAACACGCTTTGGTGATCATGATCATCGCGCTCGTGGCCTCTCCCGCAGCATTTGCGCAGTCTTTCCGCGGCGCCATCGGCGGTACTGTCACTGATAGCAGCGGCGGCGTGGTTCCCGGTGCTGAGGTAAAAGTCACTGGAACCGAGAACGGTCTGGCGCGCTCGGCCACGACGAACGATTTAGGCGCTTACAGCGTCACCGAGCTGCCCGGTGGCAGCTATTCCGTCGCGGTGAGTAAGACGGGATACAAAGCGGTTTCGCTCAAAGGTGTAGTCGTCACCGTCGGTACCGAACAGCGCGTGGACGCCAGGCTCGCGGCGGGGTCTACTTCCGAAGTGGTCACGGTGAATGCCGACGTTCCTTTGATCGAAAGCACATCGAACACGATGGGCGGCACGATCGAAGCCTTGCACCTCCAAGAGATCCCGATCAACGGACGCGACTACACCAAAGTCCTGGTAATGACGCCGGGTGCGACCGGCGACGGCGGCGGCGGCAGCGACTCGCCCGGCTCCTTCGGACTCTTCAGCTCAAACGGAAACCGCGGCCGCTCGAACAACTACCTGCTCGATGGCACCGACATGAACGACGGTTATCGCAACCTGCCTGTGCTCAACCAGGGCGGCGTTTTCGGCACCCCTTCGACTGTCCTGCCCGTTGACGCACTCGCCGAGATCCCCGTGCTTTCGAACGTAGAACCCGAATACGGACGCAACTCCGGTGCCGTCGTAAACATGGTCACGAAATCCGGCACCAACGAGTGGCATGGCAGCGGGTACGAATTCTTCCGCAACAGCGCACTGGATGCCCGCAACTTCTTCAACACGGTCGGCTCGCCACAATCGCAATTCCATAACAACCAGTTCGGCGGCTCGCTCGGCGGACCAATCTACAAAGACAAGACGTTTTTCTTTACTTCGTACGAAGGACAGCGTGAATCCGGCGGACAGCCGGAAACGATTGTCGTGCCGTCGCAAGCACAGATTGCGGCTGCAGGTGGCGCAACCGATCCGGTCATAATCAATTTACTGGCGCTGAATCCTTGGGGAACGCTTCCAGCAGTTGGAAACGGCACTGCCGGTCCGACCGGTAGCGCCACAGTGAATACCTCGGTTCCCTTCTTCAATGACGCGAATACCTACATTGCCAAGATCGATCAGCACCTTGGCCAGAACCTGTTGACCGGCCGTTATCTTTACGGGCACAGCGATCAAAGCTTTCCGTTCGGATTGGTAGGAGGAGGCGTAACACCCGGCTACAACACGACTACTCCGACCACCGTGAACTTGGTCTCGCTGTCATATACGCATATCATCACCCCGAAGCTGCTTGGCGAGCTCCGCTTCGGCTTCAACCGTTTTACTGAAAGCTTCCATCCCCAGGACAACACCTTTGATCCAGCCTCGATCGGTCTGAATACCGGGGCGACCGCGCAGGACTTTGGCTTGCCTCAGATCTCCGTAGGCGGACTCAGCATCCTAGGCTCTAACGTCGCCAATCCCCGCGGCCGCACTGACCAGAACTGGCAGCTTGATGGCAACATGACCTGGATTCACGGCCGCCACAATTGGAAGGCAGGCTATGAATTCCGCCGGACGACGGTAGATGAGTTCTTCAACGCCGGCCATCGCTCGGCAATCAGCTTCGACGATTTCTCTTCTTTCCTCGCGGGCAACGTCGGAGGCGGCCACCAGGCATTCGGCGATACTCGCCGAAACATGTACCAGGACAATAATTCGTTTTACCTGCAGGACAATTGGCGCATCATGCCCCGGGTTACGTTCAATTACGGAGTGCGTTGGGATTATTTCGGCGTGATTGGTGAAGCGCACAACTTGTTCAGCCTGCTTGGAAATGACGGCTTCGTCCACAACGTGAACCAGCTCTATCCCAAGGACTACAACAATTTCGCACCCCGAGCCTCTGTTGCTTGGGACATCTTCGGCACTGGCAAAACCGTGGCGCGCGCGGGTTGGGGCATCTACTACGACGGCTTCTCGCAGGACTTCTTCGGCGGGCAGCTTCCCTGGCCGACTTTCAACGCGGGTCCGGCATTCAACGATGTGGGCCCGCGACCGGTGAGCTTCAGCTTTGGCCCGGCACTGGGTGGGTACAGCGCCGCTCCGTGCGGGGCTGGAACGATTCCGATCCCGAACACGGCCCAATGCGCACCGGCGCTGTTCACCGGCATCTCTGACGATGCTTTTACCGTAAACCAGCACACCCGAACTCCATTCGTCCACAACTTCAACATCAACGTGGAGCAGCAGCTCGGTCGGAAAGCCTCAGTGCAGATCGGTTACGTCGGGTCGCTTGGACGCAAGCTCTTCACCTACAACGACATCAATCAATCACTCCCCAATACTCTCGAGGCCAAGGCAAATCCAAATTACTTCTACATCCTGGACTTCGATTCTGCAGCTACGTCGAACTACCACTCGCTGCAAACCAGCTTGCGTCTGCGCGACATGCACGGCCTGACCTCGACCGTGAACTATACCTACTCGCATGCGATCGACGACGCTAGCGACGGACAGGATTATGTTCCTAACGCTACCCAGCCCGACAACAGCTTCTGCCGCCGCTGCGAGCGTGCCAGTTCGAACTTCGACCAGCGCCACCACCTCACCTGGACCATGCATTACGCTCTGCCTTCCGGCCACAGCTGGAAGCCACTCACGAGCGGCTGGTCGATGGACAACGTGGTCACCTTGAGCGCCGGTCAACCGGTAAACGTGAACTACATGTTTGAAGGAGATTTCAACGGCTCAGCTGAGTTCTATGGTCGCCCTGACATCATCGGCAACCCGTTTGCCGGCACGTCCGCACTCGGCTCCGGCTATGCAATCAACGCCGCCGCCTTCCAGGTACCCTGCAACTACGATCCAAATGATCCGAATGGCTTTGGATGTGATGCAGCGAATCCCAACCAGCATTTCGGAAGTCTCGGTAGAAATGCGCTGAACGGCCCAACCTTCAAGAACTGGGACTTCTCGGTCGTGAAGGACACGAAGCTGACGGAAAGGATCAACATGCAGCTCCGTGCTGATTTCTTTAACATCCTGAATCATCCTAATTTTGCAAGCCCTCTGTGGCCAGGATTCGAAGTGGACATGGCCGCAAACGGATTGACCACCGGTGCGCCTCTTGGTGACCCATCGAATGGTCGGGGTATCGGATTCATTCAATCCACTTCCACTCCTGACGTCGGTCTCGGTAATCCCTTCCTGGGTAGCGGCGGTTCGCGCAACATTCAGTTCGCGGTGCGCTTCAGCTTCTGAGCACTCAGCGGTAAGCATTCAGCAATCAGAACGGCCCGACATAATGTCGGGCCGTTTTCTTTTGCTCGTAATCTTTTACTGAGTTGCTGACGGCTGAACGCTGATTGCTACCCTCCGATGTGCACCATGCTGCGCGAAGGTTTTTCAAAGCCCGGCTCACCAATGTGATGGCGCGCTTCCTTTTTACCTATAACGGAATGGATATACGAGATGAGTTCCGCATCCGAATCGCCGGCGCGCATGCGTCCGGCAAGATCGTGATCGAACACTGAGAACAGGCAGGTGCGTATTTTTCCGTCTGACGTGATTCGCACCCGGCTGCAGTGGCCGCAGAATGGATGCGACACCGGCGCAATGATCCCGATCTCGCCGACGCCATCGGCGAATGTGTAGCGACGTGCCGTCTCGCTGCGCTGGTGCTCGATCTGCTGTAGCGGCCGAAACTTCACCATCTCTCCCAAGATCTCATCCATGGTGACGACCACTTGCGGCGACCACACCCGGTCTTCTTCGAGCGGCATGAACTCTATGAACCGTAGCACCACCCCTTCGTCGCGCGCGAATTTGCCGAAGGGAATGATCTGGTCTTCGTTGAAGCCCCGCAGCAGCACGCAATTCACTTTCACGGGATGGAGACCCGCGGCCTTCGCAGCGCGGATTCCCGCAAGGCAGCTCTCGTACCCGTTCTGCACTCGCGTGATGCGGGCGAACTTTGCCGGATCTACCGCGTCCATGCTGACGGTAGCGCGCGTCAGCCCCGCATTTTTCAACGGCTGCGCCATTTCGGCCAGCAGATGTCCATTGGTCGTGATCGCCAGGTCCAGCTTCTTGCCGTCAAGCGTCCGCAGCTTCGCCAGTTCACCTACGAACTCGACCACGCCGTGCCGCAGCAGCGGCTCTCCGCCCGTGATGCGAACTTTTTCGATGCCTTGCGACACGAACAGCCGCACCATGCGCAGGTAGTCCTGCATCGGAAGGTCGGCATACATGGCGCCTTCGTTCCCGGTGCGGCAATAGACACACTTGTAGTTGCAGCGGTCGGTGATCGATATCCGCAGATCGGTGATGGACCGCCCGTGTTGGTCGCGAAGACGCATTCGAAATTTCTATTTCGAGAAGAAGAGACGGCGGGAGTGGCTCAGCGCAGCCGAAGAGGGCTGTGCGCGGCATCAGCACCGTTTCCTTTCCAATGGATCACCGTAGCGACCCGGGAGGTGTGAGCGTTTCCCCTCGCACCCTCGTCCGCGGTTAAGCGGAACCGCCGCCGCAGCCATGGATAGCACCGAAGGCCGCAACGTTCGGAAACATTAGTTTGATTATAGATTCCGGCAGAGAGCGGAAGTTACTTATTTTCCACCGGCGTTGCGGCAGGCGCAGGCTGTGCGGCCTGCGCCGCTGCGGGAGCGGGTTGCGGCGGGTTCGCATTGATCTCGCCCAGCAACCCGTGATTGCGTGCCGAGATGATCAGTGAGCGGATGCGGTCTTTGTCGCGGTCCTGCCAATTGTCCATCAGATACTGCCAGCCAAGCTGAGGCTTGCCACCATAGATATAGCTCAGAACTACAGTAAGGATCCGCCCTTTTGTATCCGCGACGGCTGCATCTTCCGCCGGCTTATGTTCGTCCGCACCTTTAGGACTCACTCCCTGCAGGAAAGCCAGCGCGTCCTTGGAGATGTAGGCTTTTGCCTGGTTGATGTCGGCCTCGTACTCCGGCCAGAAAAGGTTCATCACCGGATAGATCCGGTTCCCGCTCATGCGGAAGATCGCCATCGGCGCCGGCGAAACGTCCTGCGGCAGGCCATCGATCCCCACGAACACCTGCTCACGTCCGAAAATCTCGATCTTACCGTCGCCCAGCCGGTCTTCAAACGCCAGCTGCTCATTCGTGATGATTTCGCGCACCAGTGCAGGCGTCGCGCCCGGCGTCAGCACAGCGTAATGGTGTTTCCCATTCTGAAGGGTTTCCACGACTGCGTCGTTCTTTCCGTCCGCGTTCAGGTCGCGACCGGTGGCAGAAAACTCGATATGACTTTCATCGCCCGCGGTCGTGTACTGCGGTTCCCCAGCCTGATTGGTCAGAGCAGCGAAACACTTGCCATCAGTGTTGGGTGCGACCTGAAGAATAAAGCCGTCTGCCAGCGCCATCTTGTAGCCGCCGCGGCCGTTGTCGCAGGACTTATCCGCAGCCAAAGTGAAAGAGGAGACTAGAACGACAAAAAGGGCGATGCGTAGCTTCATGGGAGTAGCACAATCATCTCGCATATATGCGGTGATTTGCAATCCGCAGCTCGCTACGAGGAGCGGAACTACATTCCGTCGTAATTTGGACCGCCGCCACCCTCAGGCGGAACCCACGTGATGATCTCGTACGGATCCATGATGTCGCACGTCTTGCAGTGCACGCAGTTGGAAGGGTTGAGGTGTATCTGTTTGCCGTTGGGAACGTCTGCGGCTTCAACCATCTCGTAC
Organism: Terriglobales bacterium; assembly: GCA_045807945.1. Classification (GTDB taxonomy): domain Bacteria; phylum Acidobacteriota; class Terriglobia; order Terriglobales; family Acidobacteriaceae; genus CAVQGF01. The sequence goes on from JBJMGI010000074.1 coordinate 20,740, forward strand.
ACATTCGCGGGACAAAAATTCTGGCAAGGATTTCCGAACTCGGTCACGCAGCGCGTATTACAGATGTTCGTATCGTGGATCACCAGGTGCGCAGGCTGGTCTTCTTCGTGCTTCGTACCCGAGTGGTATAGATCGGTGAGCTTGTCGAATGAGATCTTCCCGTCGCCCTTCGCCGGACCAAGCAGCGGCGCGCGCTTCCCGCCGTCGGCAGGCAAGTCTTTCAGCATCTGCATCGCTTTGTGGCCGGAGTGCGCCGCGTAACGCGCATAGAGGCCGCGTCCACCGGTAAGTTGTTGCAGGCCGGCATGCAGCAAACCCAGGATGAGCCCTTTCGCGAATGCCTGGTGGAAGTTGCGGACCTCCCACAACTCATCGCGGATCCAGCTTCGGTCGACGCGTTGCGCGTAACTGTTAAGCTGCTGCCGCGAGTAGTCGTCGCGCAGCATGGATTCGAATGCTGTCTCAGCCGCGAGCATGCCGCTCTTGATGCCGAGGTGGATCCCCTTCAGCCGCTGCGAATTCACCATGCCGCCCGATTCGCCGATGATCATCCATCCGTCGCCCGCGAGCGGCGGCATCGCAAACCATCCACCATAGGTCAGCGACTTCGCGCCATAGCGCACCATCTTCCCGCTCTCGAGCAGGTGCGCGATGAACGGATGCTTCTTGAATGTCTGCAGCACATGCTGCGCATCGAGGCGTGGGTCGTGGTAATCGAGCCCGGTGACGAAGCCGAGCGAGACGATGTTGTCCTTCGATCCGTAGATCCACGCCCCACCGTATTCTTTGGTCGTGAGCGGCCAACCCAGCGTGTATATGACTTCACCTTTCGGAATGCGTCCGCTCGGGACTTCCCACAATTCCTTGATGCCGACTCCGTACGTCTGCGGGTTGCGGTCCTTGTTGAGCTCGAGCTTTCCGACGAGCTGCTTGGTCAACGAGCCGCGCGTCCCTTCTGCCAGGATCACGCATTTTGCTTTCAGCTCGTACCCCGGCTCGAAGTTCGACTTCTTCTCACCGTTTTTGTCCACGCCCTTGTCATCCGTGAGGACTCCGGTCACGCGTTCACCGTCGAAGGTCAACTCCGCGCCGGCGAATCCGGTGAAGATCGTTATTCCTGCTTCTTCCACCTTCGCCCCCAGCCACTTCACGAACCGGTTCAGCGAGATAACGTAGTTGCCGTGGTCCTGCATCGGAGGCGGCGTAATGGGGGCTTTGATGGCGTGCTTCTCGGTCAGGAAATAAAGACTATCGTTGATGACCTTTGCGTCCAGCGGCGCTTCATTTTCGAAATCCGGCAGCAGCTCCTTCATTGAGCGCGGGTCTAGGATCGCGCCAGACAGGCAATGTTGCCCGATCTCACGCGCCTTCTCGAGCACGTAGATGTTTTCTTTGCTGAGCTGCTTCTGCGGATTGCGCGCGTTATGCCGGTCGATGAGCTGCGAAAGCCGCAGCGCGCAGGCCAGGCCGGACGGCCCGCCACCGACGATTACAACGTCAGCTTCCATCTGCGGGCGTTCAATGGTGGGGAGAGGCTTGCGGAAGATCATGCTTTCGCTTTTTTAACTTCTTCGATGAGCGGAGGGACGATGTCGAAAAGATTTCCGACCACACCAAAGTCCGCGATCTCGAAAATCGGCGCTTCGGAATCTTTATTTATCGCGATGATCGAGCGCGCACCCTTCATCCCGACGATGTGCTGGATGGCGCCGCTGATTCCCAGCGCTAGATACAGTTTTGGTGCGACCGTCTGACCTGACGATCCGATCTGGCGATCCATTGGGAGCCATCCCGCGTCGCAGATCGGGCGAGATGCGGCGAGTTCCCCGCCAAGTGCGTCGGCCAATTGCTTCGCGATATCGATGTTCTTCTGCTCTTTGATCCCGCGGCCGACGGAAACAATGATCTCCGCCTGGGTTAAGTCTACTGCCTGCTTGGCTTCCTTGAACCACTCGTGCGGCTTGTTGCGCGCATCAGGAACATCCAGGTTTACGGTTTCGACTGGCGCCGCCGCCGCGCCGCTCTCGACCTTGTCGCCGCGGAAGGCGCCGTTCTGGAAGGTCGCGAACCACGGACCCTCGCCCGCAAATGAAACATCCGCAGCGAATTTTCCCTGGAACATCTGGCGCGTGAAAAGCAGCTTGCCGCCTTCGTACTTGAACCCGATCGTGTCGGGGATCAGGGCCTTCTGCATGCTGGTGACAAGCTTGGGAGCGAAGTCGCGCACCTGATACGTGTGGGGCATCAAGACCAGCTTTGGTTTCTTATCGGCGAGGAACTGCTTCAGGGCAGCGCTGAAAGCGTCTGGCGTGTAAGGGTCAAGCTTTGCGGACTGAACCGCGTACACCTTCGCCACCTTCTTGCCGGCGACTTCGGTTGCGGCCGCGCCGATGTTGGTTCCACCAATGACAGCAGCTTCGACCGTCCATCCCGTCGCAGCAGCAATCGCCTGCGCGCCGGTGAGCGTCTCCAAGGAGACGCGGTTCAGCTTCCCTTGCTGCTGCTCGACGACCACCAGAATGGTTTCAGCCATGCGTCCGTTCTCAGTCCTTCGTTATCTGCTTAGTTCTAAACAGAGCCTTCGACAAAAATCTACTTCGAATGATCGTGCCGCGCGCGCACTTTTCGCTTGATCATCCAACCGGTGAGGATGAACGCGAAGCCTGCGATAGCTGCAAAGATCATCCACCCTAAAACCAGCGTGTGGCCGATGCGAACGTCGTAAAAGCCGGTTGCGAATACCGCAAACAGGTCACTGATCCACAGCAAGAAGCCGACCACTATCCACGAGGTGCCGCGATCGGCGAACGATGTCGGCTCCTCGTGATAATCCTGCCGTTCTTTTTCGTCTAAGTGCATATGTACCTCCCGCAGCGACGCGGGGGCTGTAAACCGATCACAGCACGCGCACGTCGTTGCGCAGTTTTTCTATCAACTTCTTCGCTATCTCGCCGGGCGCCCCGTCAAGCATTTCGGTCTTCTTCGTCTTTTGCGGAATGTACAGCTTCTCGATCTTCAGCTGGTTCTCGCCCAAGCTTGATTGCACATCCCCGAGCGACACCTTACGAAGCGGCTTGTTCTTGGCCTGTTTGATGCCGATCAGAGTCGCGTAACGCAGCTTGTTGATGCCGGACTGTATGGAGAGCACCGCCGGAAGCGGCATCTCGATGAACTGGAAGTAGCCGGCCTCGAGCTCGCGCTTCACCTTGATCCCGCCGTCCTGCTTCTCGATCTGCATGATGATGGTGGCGTGCGGCCAGCCCAGCAGCTCCGCCAAGATCACGCCGGTCTGGGCGTAACCGTAATCATCGGACTGCAGTCCGGTGAAGATGAGGTCGAACTCTTCTTCTTTGATCGCAGCTGCGAATGCGCGTGCGATGTTGAATGCGTCCTGCGAGACGAATGCCGGATCTTCAAGATGGATGGCCCGGTCCGCACCCTTGGCCAGCGCCTCGCGCAAGACTTGTGAAGCGCGCGCCGGGCCGGCGGTGATCACTACGACTTCCCCGCCATGCTTCTCTTTTTGCCGCAGCGCTTCTTCCAGCGCGTACGCGTCTGGCTCGTTCACTTCGTAGGAGACGTCTTCGCGGATCCAGGTGCCACTCTCGTTCAGCTTGAGTGGTGCATCCTTCTGCGGCACCTGCTTCATGCAAACCAGTATCTTCATGAGGGTTCGAGCGCCTTACTCCAAACGGATGAGTATAAATGGGCGGGATTGTCGCCTGCAAAAAACAACCGGGCCGCCTCATTGGATGCAAGCGGCCCGATCGCGAGTAACGGCTGGTTTGAAATGGTTATTTCTGGCCGTGGCCCTTGGAGTTCTTCGCCGTCTGTTTTGCGTCTGAAGAATCCGATTTCGTCTCTGATTTTTCCGGAGTAGCGGTGTTCACCGCCGCGCCCGTGTTGCTGGACCCGCTGACTGCGGCTCCATTGCCGGAAGCGTTCGCATCGGTGTTGGTCGAGCTGTTCACGTTCGCGCTGTTGCCGCCAGCATTGAGGCTGGTTGAGCTCGAGGCCTGAACGCCCGCGCCGCCATCGGTCGACTTCGCCTGATCGACTGTCTTGTCAGCCTTGTCCTCGGCTTTCGCGACCGTTTTCTTGGTCGTGTCCTTAGTTTTATCGGCAGTCTGCTTTGTCTTCTTCTTCGTATTGTCGGCCGTCTTTTGGGTTCTGTCGGTCACGCCGTGGGTAGTCTTGTGCAGACCATCCGTATTTGCGCCTACGGTTGTGTCAACGGTTGAGCCCAGACCAGCGCCGACGTTCTGGCCGGCGCCGATTTGTCCCACGGCAGAGGTGGCTCCGCCGACGTGCACGCCCAATTGGGCAGCGGCCGGCAGCACGGCCCAGGCAAACACTGCGATCAGAATGAATGTGATTTTTGCGTTACGCATTAACTAGCTCCTGGTTCGGCCCATTACGCGAGATTCGGGGGAGGATACGGTTGGGCCGAACATCAAGCTACTAAGATGCAGCTCTCATTCCAGCAGCAGCTTAGATTGTAAGTAGCTGATTTTGAAGGAGATGGCAGCACTGGGATGCTGCTTCAAAATAGGAAAAATTTACTTTCCAGGAAGGATTTTCTGCGGACCAGGGTACCGCGATTCTCAATCTAGGAACGCGACTGACTGCACGCCACTGACTTCGATCCGCTTGCGGCAGCGCAAGTTCTTGCACATTACTAGATCGTCTTTTCGGACCATATACGAGCGCGCCTTGGCGAACTTTGCGCGGTCGCGGTCGTCGGCGCGGGGTGGCAGTTGCTTCTTCTTCGTCCGCACTAGCCAGTTCAACTCGTACTCCGCGGCCTGGCGGCAATGCGGGCAATTCAGCGTCGCCGCCTTCTTCTGTTCTTTCTCGTCGTAAAACTCGCGCTCTTCCATAATGACTGTAGAATCGACGTCGATTATTGCACATCTTCTGGAGCCACAGTGGCGAGCAAGATCCGCAACAACAAGAGCTTCAGCGCGACCAAAGCAGTGAAGTCGCTCGCTCGCGAACGTGTGGGAACTCCCAAAGCCACCCGCCGCGATCCCGACGATAAAAAGAAAAAGACCGAGAAGCACAAGCCAACGCTGGCTAAACTTCTCTCCAGTCCGGAATGATTTGCACTCATGCCTGTCTCGCTAGAAAATTCGAAGCTAGTTTACGAGGCGCTGAAGGCGTCAGGCATTCGGATGATGTCTTCTCTTCCCGAGACCTGGCTGGTCCACCTGATCCGCATGGCCGACGAAGATCCGGAGATGGTCATGGTGCGCCTCGCTAAGGAAGAAGAAGGAGTGGGCATTTCCGCGGGAGCGCATTTCGCCGGTGTGCCCTCGGCGATGCTGATGCAGAACCACGGTTTCCTCGCCAGCATCAACGGTATCGTCTCCTTCGCTCACCTCTATAAGATTCCTCTGCTAATGCTGATCAGCCATCGCGGTAGCTTCGGCGAACGCGATCCCTGGCAGACGCAGGGGGGCAGCGTCACCGAATCCGTGCTTCGCAGCCTCGCAATCCCCTATTGCTTCCTTGATTCGCCCGAAACAGCCGAAAAGCGCATTCGCGACGCCTACACGCTCGCCGGCAGCAGCCTGCAGCCGGTCGCGATTCTTCTCACACGTGACTTGATGTGGGAGGAAGCCTGATGCTGCGCCTCGATTGCATCCGCTCGATCTATCGCGATATCGAAGATTGCCTCGTCGTGACCATCATGGGGGCCGTAGCTGCCGAGTTGCAGTCGCTCGGACATCGGCCGAACTTCTTCTACTTGCAGCACGCGATGGGACTGGCTTCCTCTACCGGCCTGGGCCTTGCGCTCTCACTTCCCAAACAAAAAGTCGTCGTTCTCGACGGCGACGGCTCAGTGCTGATGAATCTCGGCGGACTGAGCACGCTCGCGCGATACAAGCCGAAGAACCTGGTGCATGTGATCTTCGACAACGAGAGCCTGCTCTCCGTAGGCGGCTTCCCAACAGCAACGGCAACCGGAACAGATTTGGCGGCAGTCGCGCGCGGATGCGCCATCGAAGCGGTATCGACCGCCCTCACGTGCGAAGACTTCACCAAACACGTCAAGAAAGCGATCAATGGCGACGAGCTCGCCTGTATCGTCGCCAAAGTTGAAGCCACAGGCCCGAGTAAGTTCGTGACCGACTTGCCGCTGCTCGAGAACCGGTTTCAGTTCAGCCGCCACGTGCGTTCGCTGGCGGGAAAGTAAGGGCAGCTTGTCGAACCTCCTGCAACAACTCGTGGAAGAGATTCGGGCCGGAAAACTTCGCATCGTCGATCTCACGCAGCCGCTCAGCTCTGAGACCCCGATTCTCCCGCTCCCCCCGCAGTTCGCGAACACTCCCGGATTCGAATTGCGCGAACTCTCGCGCTATGACGAGCGCGGCCCGGCGTGGTATTGGAATGCCTTCTCGACAGGCGAGCACACTGGCACGCACTTCGACGCGCCGATCCACTGGATCAGCGGCAAAGATCTCCCCGACAACAGCGTAGACCGCATTCCAGCCGAGAAATTCATCGGGCCGGCATGCGTCATTGACGTGGTTGCGAACGTCGCGGCCGATCCCGATTTCCTGCTAACCCCCGAGGCAGTAAGAGATTGGGAAAGCCAGCACGGCAAAATTCCTGCCGGGGCATGGGTGCTGCTGCGCACTGGCTGGTCGAAGAGAAAAGGGTCCGATTACATCAACCTGAAAGATGACGGCCTGCATACCCCTGGTTGGACCAAAGAGTGTTCACAATTCCTCGCTCACGAGCGCGACATTTTAGGTGTTGGTGTTGAGACCGTGGGCACCGATGGCGGCAAGGCGGTGAGCTTCGATCCGCCGTTCTCGAATCACTTCTTCATGCACGGCAGCGGCAAGTTCGGTCTCGCCAGCCTGACCAATCTCGATCAGCTCCCAGCGACCGGCGCCGTGGTGATCGCAGCTCCGCTCAAGATCGTGAACGGCTCGGGAAGCCCGCTCCGCGTGATCGCGATCTGCTGAAAGCGCTTCCATTGCTTCTCCATCGGGTGTAGATTCTGCCCATCCATTTGATCTTGTGCGCTCGTATTACCAATGAGCCATGAACGATCCCGAGGATAAATCTCGCGAGCTTCCCAAGCAGGAGCCTGAGCCGGCAGCGGAACACTCCGAACCGATTCCTGCGGTCTCCGAGCCGGCTACTGCGGTGGCGGCTGCACCTGCAAAAGTTGAAGCTGAGAAAGTCCCGGCCGCCAAAGTTGGCCCGACCCCGCTAAGCGAGCGGGATTACAAGCGCCTCAACCGCCGCGAAGTCCTGAAGCTCACTCCTCTTGTCTTGCTGGGAGCGTTCGCCATCCCGAAATTGCAGCACAAGCTGCTGGAGAAGGGTGTGGCGTTGAGCGACTGGGCAAGCAACGCGTACTTCAGCAAATCGCGGCTTGCGCGAACTTTCAACGACTCCGACGTCCTCCCCTTCGCAAAGTTTCCCTACAACGGATACGACGTCGTAGATCCCGAAGTTGATCTCGAGAATTGGACGCTCACCATTGAAGGATTGGTGAAGGCTCCTGGCGAATTCGAGCTGTCGAAAATTCAGGCCCTCCCGAAGGTCGTGCAGAACACGCGACACGTCTGCGTCGAAGGCTGGGACGCGATCGGCAACTTCGGAGGGGCGCGCGTCAGCGACTTCCTTAATCTTATCGGCGCTGACACGACCGCGAAGTATGTGGAAGTCGAATGTGCTGACGACTACTACGAATCCATCGACATGGCGAGCCTCCTGCAGCCGCAATCCTTACTTTGCTACGAGATGTACGGCAAGCCGCTCGACCGCGGGCACGGTGCGCCTCTGCGATTGCAGCTGCCCACCAAGCTCGGCTACAAGCAGGCGAAATACATCACCACTCTTCGCGTGACCAACGTGCTCACGCCCGACCGGCGCGGATACTGGGAAGACCAGGGCTACGCCTGGTTTGGCGGACTATAGTTCGGCGGATTTAGAGGAACAATGGCGAGCAAAGCAGCAGGGGTGCAGATGAAGACCATCGAAGTCGCCGGCAAGCGCGGCACCGTGTCGGCGGCCTACGAACACCCTTGGGTCGTTCGCATGGCGCACTGGGCGAACGCTGTTTCACTGTTCGTCATGGTCGGCACGGGACTTCGCATCTTCAAAGCTTTTCCCAGCTTCGGCGCCAAGATTCCCCAGAGCGAGCTCATCAACATACCGAAGTGGGCCACCATCGGCGGCTGGCTTGGCGGGGCGCTGCAGTGGCACTTCACCTTCGCCTGGATCTTCGTGCTCACCGGCCTTGCATACGTCATCTATCAAGCTGTTTCGGGAAACTATTGCCAGGTGCTCTTCACCTTCCGCGACATTCGCGGAGTCTGGCCCATGGCGCGGCATTATTTCTTCTTCGGCAAGAAACCCGAGCTCACCGAAACCTACAACCCGCTGCAGAAGCTCGCGTACACATCTTCAATCTTTTTTGGCGTCGCGGCGACCATCACCGGCTTCGTTTTGTACAAGCCGGCACAGCTTGGCTGGTTGGCGTTCCTGCTCGGTGGCTTTCACCTGACCCGTCTTTGGCACTTCCTCGCCATGTGCGGCTTCCTCACGTTCATCCCCGGACACCTCATCATGGTCCTCCTGCACGGCTGGAATAATTTTTATTCCATGCTCGCCGGCTGGAAGCGCGATCCTGAATATTTGTAGGGGCCAGCGTGAGACTACTGCATCGCCTGCTTCATGCAGCGCGGATCAGGCGTGTAGCCTTCCGCTGCCGCTGTCTTGGCATCCACCATCTCGGCCTTGCCATGGATGTAGCGGCAATGCGGATCGTGAAACTGCTTCCCGCCGGGAATGACCGCAACCTGCTGAGCCGGAAGAGTCTTCGCAGGTTCGCTGTGCTCAGAACGTAGCGCTGGAGGATGCGCCGCCACTTCGCTGGCGCGCCAAAGCACACCGATCAGCACGAGGCTTAATGCAGCGAGGATCCAGAAGCGGGTGGACATAGGAAGGCTCCGGAGCGGCACAAGCGTATCGCAAACCGCTATGCGAGTCTACGCTCGCGCAGCCTCAGCAACGGCAATGGTCGAGAGCTTCGCGTGAAAAGCCTCCAGATGAAAGCCAAGCTCCAGGCGTGCCTGTGCAACTTTCGATAGATCGGCACTGCTAGCGATGCCCTCAAGCTCCGCGCAAGCCTGCAGCGCGGGGAGCGCTGCAAAATTGCTGACCGCACCCTTCAGCGCGTGCGCGGCGTCGCGCAGATCTTTCGCGTTCTGCTGATGAATGGCTGCATCAATGTTGCGGATCAGCTCCGGGCTGGTCTCGTTGTAGATCCTGATCAGCTCGCGGAGCAGCCCCATGTCGCCGCCGATCAATTTTTCGAGCAGCACTTCATCCATCACTTTTTCGCCAGCAACTTCCAGCAGCGGCGCAGTTACCGCCCCTGGAGCGGGCTGGGTAGGGTCGTGGAACGAGCGGCCCACCGCCGCGTCGATCGCGTCGAGCAGCTTCACACTATCTAGCGGCTTCGAGATGTAGCCATCCATGCCGGCATCCAGACAACGCTGCCGGTCCCCGACCAGCGCATGCGCCGTCATCGCCACCATTGGGACGCGCTTCTCCTTCCCTTTCTCTTCTTTTCGGATCTGCGCGACAGCTTCAAAGCCATCTATCTCGGGCATCTGCATGTCCATCAGGATTACGTCGAATGGTTGCGACTTCCAGATCGCGACCGCCTCTGCGCCGTTGCTCACCAACGCCACCTCGTGTCCTGCTTTCATCAGCAGCGTCACGACGAGCATCTGGTTCACCAGGTTGTCTTCCGCGACCAGCACCTGCAACGGACGGCGACGCTCGCGCATGTGGTGGCGCGTGATCAGCTCCTGCGGACGTTCGCTCGGCGCCGGGCGCTTGCCCATCACTATCAGAATGGCATCGAGTAATTCCGCCTGCCGTATTGGTTTCCTCAGGTATGCGGCAATGCCCAGCTCTCTGCATCGCGCCGCGTCGCCACGCTTCCCACCGGAGGTCAGCATCATGATGGTTGCGGTCGCAAGGTGCTCGGTCTTCTTGATGCGTTCCGCCACCACGAACCCATCCATCTGCGGCATCTGGAAATCGAGGAGCACTAGCGGGAACGGCGTTTGGCTCTCGTATGCATCCTCCATCATCTGCAGCGCTTCCGTTCCGCCCGCGGCTACGGCGGGCAGCATGCCCCACGAGCTCAGCATGCGCTCCAGGATCCGGCTGTTGGTTGAGTTGTCATCCACCACAAGCACAGCAACGTTCGCGAGTTCGGCGATGCTCAGCGGCTCAGCCCGCTTAGCAGAATGAGGCTCTCGCTTCAGGTTCACCGTGAACAAAAACCGGCTTCCCTTCCCGAGTGAACTCTCCAGCCAGATATCGCCGCCCATGAGGCGGATTAGTTGTGAACAGATAGCCAGTCCCAGTCCCGAGCCGCCGTACTCTCGTGTTGTGGAGCCATCTGCCTGCTCGAAAGACTCGAAGATGATCTTGTGCTTCTCCGGCGCAACCCCGATGCCTGTGTCTGCGACCTCAAAAAGTAGTCGCACCTCATCGTCGTCCTCTGATTGCAGCACCGCTCGCATCACCACTTCACCGCTGCGAGTGAACTTCACTGCGTTCCCGACTAGGTTCACTAGGATCTGCCGCAGTCGTCCGGCGTCACCGATCAGGTGTTTGGGAATATCGGGAGCAATATCGAGAGCGAGTTCCAGCCCTTTCGCGCTCGCTCGCGCTCCGAAAGACGCGAGCGTGTCTTCCAGACAGGTGCGCACGTCGAAGCTGACCGCGTCCAAGTCCATCTGCCCGGCTTCGATCTTCGAAAAATCCAGGATGCTGTTGATCACCTGCAGCAACGAATCAGCGGACGTTCGCGAAAGCTGCAGATACTCTCTCTGCTCTTTTGTAAGCTCACTAGCTAATGCGAGTTCGGTCATGCCGATGATCCCGTTCATCGGCGTGCGGATCTCGTGGCTCATGTTCGCCAGGAACTCGCTCTTGGCGCGGTTGGCAGCTTCGGCCGTTTCTTTGGCGCGCTGCAACTCCTGCTGCATTCGCGAGTGTTCTGCGATTTCGTGTCTTAATTTTTGGTTCGCGCTCTCAAGCTCTGCGGTGCGCTGCTCAACCATGCGCTCTAATTCTTCACGGGAAACCTGCAAACGCGACTTTGCGTGATCGGCCATGGTTTACGGAATGCTGAACGGAGCAATACCGTAACTTTAGGTTAGAAAAGGCGGACTAGCGCCTTCTCCGTTACTCGGATACGTGGCCTATTCCCTTTTTGAAACAGCAGGTAGGTGAGTTACTGCTTTTCCAGGATCGCTTTAGCTTTGCCAAGATTCTCTACTTCTTGGGGCGGCAGCTTCGGATAGCTCAGTCCGAGCGACTCCAGCTTCTTTATCACGATGTCAGCGACCGCGACGCGGCTGAACCATTTGTGGTCGGCAGGAATGATGTGCCACGGCGCGCAATCCGTGCTGGTCTTGCAGAACATCTCCTGGAACGCATCTTGGTACTGCGTCCAATAAGCGCGCTCGTGCAGGTCCGCGGCGGAGAACTTCCAATTCTTTGACTCGTCTTCGATTCGCTCCAGCAATCGCCTCTTCTGCTCATCGCGCGAGATATTCAAGAAGAATTTCAGCACCGCGGTGCCATTGCGCGTCAAATGCTTTTCGAAGTTGTTGATGCTGTCGTAGCGCTGTTGCCACAGTTTCTTATCTTCCGCGTCCTGCACACCTTCATTCCGCAGGATTTCGGAGTGCACCCGCGTGACCAGTACCTCTTCATAGTAAGAACGGTTATAGATCCCGATATACCCGCGCCCGGGCAGAGGTTCGACCGCCCGCCAAAGGAAATCGTGCCGCAGCTCCTCGCTCGATGGCTGTTTGAAGCTTTTGACGTGCACCCCTTGCGGATTTACTCCGGACATCACGTGCTTGATGATGCCGTCCTTTCCGGACGTGTCCATTCCTTGCAGCACGATCAGGAGCGCGCAATTTTGCGAGGCATAGAGCACGTCCTGCAGCTCGGAAAGCTTCTCAACGTCTTTGGCAAGCTTAGAGTGCGCGTCGTCTTTATGTTTGTAGGGGCCGGTGCTCGCAGGGTTGTAGTCGCTGAGCTTGATGCCGCCGTTCGGAGGCACGAGGAGATTTTTTTCGTGAATCTTAGCCATCGGGATTGCAATCTACTCGCTCAGAGAAGGCTAAGCAAGCCGCGGATTTTGGGCGCAACATTCGGATATCGCGCTCCGGCCTGCCAAGCTAATCTGAACCTATGCACCCACTCGACCCCATCATCTGGAACGCACTCACCGGCCCACAGGCTCACTTCGCCGAAGTTGCGGGGTCCGCTCGCCGCTTCCCGCCCGCGGTTACGGCCCTGGGAGCACTCGCTCAGCCAGATGAAGAAGGGTTCGCATCCCTCGCCCGCCTGCAGCAGCCGGGCGATACTACCGCGTTATTCCTCGAAGCACAGCCCGCACTTCCCGCCGGATGGAAGATGGTTCACACCATTTCGCTCGCTCAGATGGTCCACGAAGGTACAGCCGAATCAGCGCGGAAGAACGGGTTCGTCACTTTAGGCCCACCCGATGCAGCGGAAATGCTCGCACTCGCTCAACTCACGAAGCCTGGGCCATTCGGCATGCGCACTGGAGAGCTCGGCGATTTCATCGGCATCCGCGACGCGAGCGGAAATTTGGTCGCAATGACTGGCGTCCGCCTGCACGTTCCCGGTTTCACCGAGATAAGCGCCGTCTGCACCCATCCCGATCACCTCGGCAAAGGTTACGCGGGGTCATTAATGCTAGAGATCATGTCGCGCATTCGCCGCCGTCGCGAGACGCCCATTCTGCACGTGCGCAGCAACAACACACGCGCTATCCATCTCTACGAAAGACTCGGCTTCAAGCAGCGACGCACCTTCCACCTCTGCGTTGTCGCTAAGCCCTCCTGAGGTGACATAATGCCCAGCACACATGCGCCTTCCCACAGGGACACGTCTTGGTCCTTACGAAGTTGAATCGCTGCTCGGCGCCGGCGGCATGGGCGAGGTGTATCGCGCGCGCGATACCCGGCTGGAGCGGATAGTAGCTGTCAAAGTTCTTCCCGCCGATCTCTCTTCGGAGCCATCATTCAAGCTTCGCCTCGAGCGCGAAGCTAAATCGATTTCGCGGCTTTCACATCCTTATATCTGCACTCTCCATGACCTGGGCCACGACGACGGCCGAGATTTTCTCGTCATGGAACTTGTCGAGGGTGACACGCTTGAGCAGCGGCTCGCCAAAGGACCTATGCCGCCCGAGCAAGCGCTCCGCACGGCGATTCAGATCGCAGAGGCGCTCGCCGCGGCCCACAAACACGGCATCGTTCACCGCGACCTCAAACCGTCGAATGTGATGCTCACGAAAACAGGCGCCAAGCTGATGGATTTCGGCTTAGCGAAGGAGTCTGCGGTCGCGCCGCTCAGCTCCGCGCTTGCTGAGATGAGCACGCAGCAGGCAAAGCTCACAGAAGAAGGAACCATCGTCGGTACATTCCAGTACATGGCACCCGAACAACTGGAGGGCCGCGAGGTCGACGCTCGCGCCGATATCTTCGCCTTTGGGGCCTTGCTATACGAGATGTTGACCGGCGCACCGGCTTTCCACGGAAAGAGCCGCGCCAGCTTGATCGCCGCCATTCTTACGGCCGACCCTAAGCCGATCACCACGAGCCAGCCGCTCACTCCCGCATCGCTCGAGCGAGTGCTCAGAAAATGTTTAGCCAAAGATCCAGAAGAGCGCTGGCAAAGCGCGCGCGATCTCGCCGACGAGTTGCGCTGGATTACCGAGCCAGCTTCCGGCTCCGCTGCCTCGCCGTCGCAATCCACACGTTGGAAGCAGGTGGCCTGGATCTTGGGCGGAGTCGCGGCCGCAGCGCTCTGCCTCGCGGCCTTCGTCTGGTTCAAAGCCTCGAGCACGGATTCTCCGCCAATGCTTTTCCACGCGACGGTTCCTTTCGCCGTAAACGAAGTAGCAATTTCGCCGGACGGACAGAATGCCGCTCTGGTCGCTTACTCGCAAGCAGCCAATAATTACGTCATCTGGATCTACCGCATAGGAGGAGCGCAACCGGCAGCGCTCGAACAGACCGATGGGGCTGCATATCCATTCTGGTCGCCAGACGGAAAATCGCTCGGCTTTTTCGCCGATGGCAAGCTCAAAAAGATCGACATTGAACGAAACCAGATGCAGGTCATCTGCGACGCGCCTAACGGGCGCGGCGGCACATGGAATCGCGATGGAGTGATCGTCTTTTCACCAGACGCTCAACTCGGCCTCTTCAGCGTGTCAGCTTCCGGAGGAAGCCCATCCGAGTTCATAAAGCCGGACCCTGAGCAACTTGAAACAAGCGTTCGCTGGCCCGTGTTCCTGCCTGATGGGCAGCACCTGTTGTTCTTGGGAGCAAACTTCACAGGGCACCTGGAAAAGAACGCCATCTATGTGGGGAAATTGGGGTCGCCCGAGCGGCACCGCGTTGTCGAGAGCGGTGGTAACGCCGCATACGTATCGCCAGGCTACCTTGTGTATGTTCGTGGCCGCTCGCTCATCGCGCAGAAATTCGACGCTTCCAACTACAAAGTTTCCGGCGAAGCTCGCGTCATCGCGGATGATGTATTGAGCTTCCCTGCCGTACTGCGAAGTGTCTTTAGTACGGTGGATGGAAAGACTCTGATCGCACAGACGGGGCTCGGAGCGAACTTCTCCACTATGACCTGGTTCGATCGCAGCGGGAAGAAGCTCGCGGCAGTCGGCGAGCCGGGCTGGTTCAACAACCTGCGCCTCTCGCCCGACAGTTCGAAGGTCGCGGTCGACTCCACCGACGCTGACGGTCAAAACGTGGACGTGTGGATCCACGATTCGAACACCGGCGCTCGCCGAAGATTCACCTTCACCAACGCCCTGGATCAAACCGCCATTTGGAGTCCCGATGGCAAGAAGATCGCGTATTCCACAAACGAAGGCTTGGGTTGGGGCGACTACGTCAAGAATTCGGACGGCAGCGGTGAGCCGCAGGCCATCGCGAAATTTGAAGGAGTACTGGCTTCCACCTGGGACTGGTCGCCTGACGGGCAGACCATTCTTATGCGGAAGCTGAACCAACTCCTAGCGCTTACTCTTAACGACCATGCACTCAAGCCGTTGATCGAAGCTAAGTGGACGATCAACAATGCCCGCTTCTCTCCCAACGGACGCTGGATAGCCTTCGCCTCGAACGAAACTGGAAAGATGGAGATTTATGTCGTCCCCTATCCGCTCACCAGCGGCAAGTGGCAGGTATCGAATGGCGGAGGCAAGGAACCCGTTTGGGGCAGAGACGGGAAAGAACTTTTTTTCATTTCGCCCGCCGGAAAGCTCATGGCGACGCCGGTCACCACAAGCGACCACTTCGATGCGGGAACGCCGGTAGCGCTATTCGAAAGCCACCGGCGGCAGCCGATCTCCTCACAAGACGTCTTTTCCTACGACGTCAGCAAAGACGGCCAGCGCTTCCTCATCGCCGACAAGAGCGACAAAGCAGACGCCGCACCGCTCTCGGTCTATCAGAACTGGACCCGCGAGATGGAAAAGTAAACTCCTCTCCCGAAAACTTCCTACCCCCAAATTGATTCGGCGTAGTTGCTTTGCTAAGGTCGTTGGCATGTCCGAGCAATCTACTGAGCAGATTCGCGAATTGCTCGACTCCCTTTATCGGACGGATTCAGGACGGATTCTGGCGACTCTGATCCGCTTGCTCGGCGATTTCGATCTTGCCGAGGAGGCGATGCACGAAGCCTTTGCCGCCGCGCTGAGCAACTGGCCAAAAGCTGGAGTACCGGGTAACCCGCGACCCTGGTTGATTTCGACCGCGCGCTTCAAAGCCATTGACAGTCTGCGCCGACGGGCGAAGTTCGATGCATCCCAAGCCGAGCTCGTGCGCCAGATCGAAGCGCAATCGCGTTCGGCAGAAACAGCCGAACAAGAAGAGAGCCTCGAAGACGACCGCCTGAGGCTGATTTTTACCTGCTGTCATCCATCTCTCGCACCTGAGGCGCGCGTTGCGCTGACCTTGCGCGAAGTCTGCGGGCTGACAACCGAGGAGATAGCCAAGGCCTTCCTCACAACTCCGCGCACGCTGGCGCAGCGCATTGTGCGCGCCAAGGCAAAGATTCGAGAGACACGGATTCCTTACGAGGTGCCCACAGTCGAGGAATTGCCCGAGCGGTTGGGCGCCGTGCTTCAGGTCGTCTACCTCGTCTTCAATGAGGGTTATTCGGCCGCCTCGGGAGCCGAGGTCACGAGGGCCGAGCTGACGAGCGAGGCCATCCGGATCGGCCGCCTGTTGGCCGAACTTCAGCCCGAACCGGAAGTTCTAGGGCTGCTTTCCCTGATGTTGCTACAGGAGTCCCGCCGCGCCGCGAGAACCTCTGCTAAGGGAGAGCTGATTCTGCTCGAGAACCAGGACCGCTCTCTCTGGAACCGCGAGCAGATCGCGGAGGGCGTGGCATTGCTGGAGAAAGCGCTGAAATCCCGCCGCTTCGGCTCTTACACATTGCAGGCTGCCATCGCCGCCGTCCACGCGCAGGCCGAATCGTCCAGCGCGACCGACTGGCGCCAGATCGTTGCGCTTTATGATCAGCTACTCCGAATCCATCCTTCTCCCGTTGTACAGCTCAATCGTGCGGTGGCCATTGCCATGTGCGACGGCCCTGAGGCCGGCCTGAAGCAGATTAATGAGGTTCTACAAAATGGCGCCTTGGCGAATTACTACCTGGCGCACTCCGCGCGGGCGGATATGTACCGTCGGCTGGGCAGGACTGCTGAAGCCCGGTCCTCTTATGAGAAAGCCCTGGCTCTGACCCAACAGGAGCCGGAGCGGCAATTCCTGCAGGAGCGGATTCGGCAGCTGAAATAAAATTTTCGATAGCTGTCGATTTCCCGCGTTCGCCACGACTATAGGTCAGAAGAACGATGATTTGCGGCTCCTGAGTGAAAGGGAACGGGTCATCGTAAAAATCACGAAAAGGTTAAGGAGAACTCATGCCGCATTATCTAGTTTCTGGTTATCTGCCCGACAACTTTGACCCGTCCACACAGGACGAAGCCATGATCGAGGAGATTCACGCCCTCAATCGCGAGATGATCGCTGCCGGCGTCAGGAAGTTCGCGGGCGGCCTTGGCCCAACAAAGACGCTGCGCCCCCAGCCGAGCGGTGAATTGCTCGTCACTGACGGGCCGTACCTGGAGACGAAGGAGCACGTGGGCGGCTTATGGATACTCGAATGCGCCGACGAGAAAGAGGTGATTGCGTGGGCGCGCAAGGGTGCTAAAGCCTGCCGTTTCCCGATCGAGGTGCGAGAGATTTTCTTCATGCCCGCCCCGGAAAAGAATTGAGCGTCACGCCGGCAGCCAAAGGAAAACTATGAAAAAGACAATTTGCACGATCCAAAGCTTCGCTCTTCTGCTCGCGCTTGCGATGACGCGCCAGGCCATGGCACAGAATGCCGCGGCGAAGTACACGAAGATGGCGCCGCTCGAGCAGTACCTGATGGCCGATCGCGCCGCGGAAATAGCTCTCGCGCGCAGCGCAGCGCCGAAATCCATTTCCAGCGATGCTGAGGTGCAGGTACTTGGACCTCACGGTTACGAGACAGCCGGCAAAGGCACAAACGGTTTCGTCTGCATCGTGGGGCGAGGCTGGTCATCTGCAGCCGACCCTGACTACTGGAATCCGAAAGTGCGGGTTCCGATTTGTCTCAATGCGGCAGCCGCGCATACCTACCTTCTACGCGTCACGAAGATCACCGACCTTGCTCTCGCAGGAAAGACGCTGGATCAGGTGAACGAAGCCATTGCTGCGGCTGTCGCGAAAAAAGAACTCCCGCCGATGGAAGCGGGAGCCCTGGGCTACATGACGGGGAAGGAAGGATATGGCGGCGACGTCGCGCCACACTGGCCTTCCCACCTCATGTTCTTCTATTCCGACGTCGATCCCGCGATTTGGGGAGCCAATCTGCCGGGTTCACCTGTCATTGCGATTGCTGACCCGCTGGAGCACCTGACGCAGTTCGTGATTCCTGTCGAATGGTGGTCAGACGGAACAATCGCTCGCCCGCCCGCGACCGCACATAAACATTGAAGTGCCGGTAACCGCGTTGACCAACCCTAAGCCGCCCGATTGAAACGCCTACGACTATCTGAGAAAGGAAAAGGAGTTCCGTATGAAATACATCTGTTTGGGCTATCTCGAACCCGGCAAGTTCGAAAACATGTCTGAGAGCGAACGCAACACCGTACTGGACGCGTGTTTTAGCTACAACGAAGAGCTGTGTAACAACGGACACTTGCTTGCCGAGATACCTCTTCAGGCCGCTGACACGGCGGTCACCGTGGGCTGGAAGAATGGAGAGGTTGCCGTGACCGACGGCCCGTACGCGGAAACGAAAGAGCAATTAGGCGGGATTCAAATACTCGAAGCCCGAGACCTGAATCACGCGATACAGCTTATCTCCCAATCTCCGGGAGTGAAGTTGCAGTGCGGAAATATCGAGATACGTCCAGCCGCGGATATAAGCGACTTGATCCAGGAGAGCAACGGGCGACGCAAGGATAGCTCGCGATAAAAAAATTTGGCGGAAGCGTGTCGGAGTCGAACCGACCAGTGACATCGAAGATGCCGCTCGCTGGTTTTGAAGACCAGAAGGATCACCGGATCCCATGCGCTTCCGCACCGAAAGATTTATTTGATGCCGCGCGTCGCCGCTTCGGCCAGCTGCTTCTTCGAGAAGTACCACTGCTTCACGTCGAGGCCGTTACCTGAAGCTACGCGCTTGGCCGCATCTTCTTGCGTCTGTGGCGCGGGCACGATCACCGGCTCGCCCGGCTTCCAGTTCGCCGGAGTAGCGCAGGCGTTCGCATCCGCGGTCTGCAGCGCCTCGAAGACGCGCAGGATCTCGTCAACGTTTCGCCCGAGCGACAAAGGATAATACAGCAGCGCGCGGATCACGCCCTTCGGATCGATGAAGAAGACCGCGCGCACGGTCGCCGTATCGCTCACCGCTTCGTGCACCATGCCGAACGCCTTCGCAACTTTCTGGTCGAGATCGGCAATGACGGGGAACTTGATTTGGACTCCAAAGTTCTCTTCGATGTTGCGCACCCATGCGATATGCGAAAACACGCTGTCGATCGAATTTCCGATCAGTTGCACGTTGCGCTTCTCGAATTCCGCGTGATTGCGCGCGAACTCGATGAACTCGGTGGTGCACACCGGAGTGAAATCCGCCGGATGTGAGAACAACAGCACCCACTTACCTCTCGATGTGTAGTCGCTCAGCTTGATGATGCCGTGCGTGGACTTCGCCTCGAACTGCGGCGCAGGCTCGTTGATTCGGGGAATGTGGGGAACAGTCACTGCTTCGGTGCTCATTCTTTTTCTCCTGATTTTTGGTTTGCCGGTGATCGCATAATCGGGCGGTCAGTGCGCCGATGCTTCCGGAAACACGAACCCACCCTTCGATGCCGGGTGGGTGGTTGTGGAACTTAAAATTCCATGCCAACGCACTCCGGCGCGCGAGCGCGACAACAGAGGGCGTACATGGACTCATGTCTCATGAGCGGTTAGGATACGCCTTACCGCAAATCGCCGCAACGGAGCCTTAAAAGGATTTCTAGAGCCGAAGCCCGAGGTGAAAACGATGAAAGCATCTGTCTTGTATCGGATCGCTGCTGCTCTTCTGCTGCTCTTCGCCATAGGTCACACACTCGGCTTCCGTCAGTCCGATCCCGCCTGGGGCGTGAACGGCGTTGTTAGCTCGATGCACGGGGTCCACTTTGACGTGCAGGGTTTCGACCGTACCTATTGGGATTTCTATGTGGCAGCCGGATTCTCCGTCGGTATCCTCTATTTGTTCGCAGCGGTCTTGGCGTGGCAGTTGGCGCGCGTTCCCGACGGAACGTTGGCGCTCATGCGCGGCGCTCTGTGGGCTTTCGCCCTTTGCTTCGCAGCCATCACGGTCTTGAGTTGGAGATACCTGTTTTACATACCCATCACCTTCTCGCTACTGATTACATTGTGTTTGAGCGCAGCGGCTTGGGTTTCGGGGAAACAGGTGTCCACGGCAGCAGCGAGATAGTAAGGTAAGAGACATGCCCAGCTATTCCTACGTGCAGCTCGATGTTTTCACGCAGAAGGCGCTGCAAGGTAATCAGCTCGCCGTCTTTACCGACGCGCGCGGCCTCTCTCCAGCTGATATGCAGGCGCTCGCCCGTGAAACGCGTCTGGCGGAAACAACCTTCATCTTCCCTCGTGACTTCGCCACCGAGCGCGAAAAGGGAGTACAGGTCCGCATCTTCACCACCGAGGAGGAGCTCCCCTTTGCCGGCCATCCCACCCTTGGGACGGCATTTTTACTACACGGCTCCGGACGCCGCACGCAAGATGGCGGCGTACGTCTTCGCGCCAGCGAGCAGGTGATCAATCTGGAATTGACGGTTGGCAAGGTGCCGGTTACGTTTTCCCGCGACGGTAAAGGCCAGCTCTTCGGCGAGATGACGCAGAACGATCCCGTCTTCGGCCAGATCCATAAGAAAGAGGACATCGCTCGCGCCACCGGCCTCAACGCGGCAGACTTCGACCCGGATCTTCCAGCGCAAACCGTTTCCACGGGACTGTCCTTTGTTATCGTTCCGGTGAAGTCGCTGGCTACCATGCATGCGCTTTCGATCGAGACCAAAAAACTCTTCGACTATCTGGGAACAACCGATGCGAAGTTCATGTACTTCATCTGCCGCGAAGTGGAACACAACGGCTCGAAGTTTCACGCCCGCATGATCTTCTACAACGGCGAGGACCCGGCGACCGGCTCCGCCGCCGGCGATTGCGTTTCTTGGGCGGTAAAGCACGGCGTGCTCAAGAGCGATGAGCAGGCAGTGATCGAGCAAGGGATCGAGATGAAGCGCCCCAGCTTCATCCACGTGCGCGCAACCAAGGCTGGTGATGGAGTGAAGAACGTCCGCGTTGGCGGCTATGTTGTGGAAGTGATGCGCGGCGAAGCGACCATCTGATTCTTCGTCAAGATCCGAACGCCATCTGTCCGCCTAGAGCACCTTGGTACATCAACGCGAGAACCAGCACCAGGCACAACCCAAGGTACGCAAATCCGGGATTGGTAGCCCGCGAATGCAGCACCCAACGCCATACCCCAAGCACCAGGAACAATATCGCGAGCGAGATTCCAAGCCACTGATGCACGAGGATCTGCTCCGGCGGCAGCGCTGATGCGACCGACCGCTTCCAAACGAACCCTGCCAACGCGGTGAAAGGTGTGATCGCCGCCGCGTAGATCAGCATCCAGAATCCCGCCGCGTGCAGCGATTGCCTGCGCGTGATCTTTCCCAGCACGTCGCTGCCGAACGAAGCCGGAACGAGTGCGGCGGTGAAGTTCACCAGGATAGGGTGAATGTGCTCGGGTGCAAATGTCGGTAGAGGGATGGCCATTGCAAGTCCGCGGCGTGCTACTGCACGACCAATCGCCCTTTCATATTCGGGTGCAGCGTGCAAATGTAGTAGTAAGTGCCGGGCTTGGTCGCGACCCATTGCCACGAGCCTCCCTTGGCGATGCCGCCGGAATCGAAAACTCCTTTGTCCGTGGCGCTGTGGGGCACGATGTCTTCATTCTTCCACTCCACCGTGTCGCCGGCTTTCACAGTCAGATCGGCCGGTTGAAATTTGAAGTTGTTAATGGTGACTACGTGTGCTCCCGGACTTGCTGCAGGCGCGGAGGAGGAAGCTGCATTCCCCGCGCCGGCAGCCGGGGCGTGTCCCGCACCCGAACATGCGGCCAGCAAAAGCAACGCTGGGAGAACCAGGATCACAGATCGCATATTTGAGTTAAAGGACACGTATTCCTCCGATCAGTGGCTGTGCGCGGCTGAGGCGCTGGTCGTCTTGGCATCGATTGCCTTATCGATGTTCTGCGCGTGCTCCAGATGACCTTGGAACAGCGGCGCTGCGCCTTCCAGGGCCTGCTTCAGCTCGGCGTTTTTCGCGTTCGGGATGAGGACTTTCGACACCGCGTCGATGACCGCCTTGTGATACGCGACTTCATCATCGATATAGGCTTCGTCGAATGCTTTGCCGCTCAGCCCCTTCAGCTTCTTCGTGGTTTCGGCGGCTTGGGTCTTCAACGACTTGCTGGTGTCGCTCTCTTCCGGCGTCACTTTGAGTTTTGCGCCAAGATCGCCCACCGACTTCAGCACCGCCTCGTGGTCTGTGATCATCTGCTGGGCAAAGTCGCGTACCTGCTTGTCTTTCGCTTTCTTCAGCGCGAGCTTCGCGTGGTCGATATCGATCTGATTGGCTGCCACTACGATGCCCACAATTTGCGGATCGGTGGGAGCGGGCGCGCTTTGCGCCTGCGCTGTCGCACCGGACAGCGTGAAGGCGACTGCCGCGGCAAAAGCCGTCCAAATGTTCTTTTTCACTTTGCGTCTCCTAGGTGGAAGTTAACTTCCTGCTTAAAAGAGTGGGTGCGGGCGGATTGGTTACAGCAAAATTTGCGGCCGGGTCAGCTGGGGAAGTGGAAATAGACGTCGTGTTTTGACGCGACCGCCCGCCCATCTACCCTGGCCGGCTGGTAGCGCCACTGGCGCAGCGTCTGGGCGATGACGTCGTCCAAGCCGAAGCCCAGCGACTTCAGCACACGCGTCTCGACCACGTCACCCTTGTCGCTGATGGCGACCTCAACCACCACGTCGCCGCGGATCCACTCCGGCAGTGCCGCGCGGTTAATGGGCGGGTCGGGCGCAAACGTCGCATATGCGATGCGCACATCGTGGTCGCTGCTCAGGCCGAACAAAAGCGAGCCGCCCTGGGTGCCGGGTGGGGTATCGGCGACTTTGTTCTCGGTGGAAGCACTGGCCTCGTGCGGCGTCGGTTCAGCTTTCTGGACCTTCACCTTGGGCGGAAGATGAAGTTTTTTGTCCTGGAGCTCGGCTTTGGATTTTGCGCGGAACGGAGCGCTGATTCCAGGCGAGAGCAGCGCGATCGCCGAGCGGTTGCCGCTTCTACCGTGAAGTGAGTCCACCTCATGCAGGTAGCGGGGCGCGCACAGCCAAAGCACCAAGGCAATGCTCGCCACGTGCGCAATCATCGACCAGCCGATGGAATTCGCTGGTCGCTCACGCCGCGGGTTGTAGTCGAACAACATCGGCTAGTTAGACGTCTGCTTGCTACAGATTGTCACCAGAACCTGCCCGCGTCAAAGAACCTCCTGGGGGTCGCGGCGCCCAGCGGCGAATGCTCCCACCTACCCTATATCTGCAGGATAATAATAGCGATTCCCTTTTGACATATAGAAACAAGGGCGGTAAAATCAGTGTTTCCCCGCTCTAAGTCAGTCATCGAATTCCTCTGTCTTAGGCGAGAGTTCCCTATGACCCAGCCGACCTGTGAATGCGGCCATGAAAAGCGCGACCACCGGCCCGGATTACTGGGAAACGGAGGAACGCAGTACGGCGAGTGCAAGGTTTGCCTTTGTCGCGCCTACCAGAAATTGGGTGAGCCGGCGTTAACACCGCCGCCAGCCAGTACTCGCTGATAAAAACGTGCGACCGGCTGTTTAGTGTGGGTCGCTCTCACATCGATCCTTGGAGGACGCTATATGGCTGGAAAAGCCCGCGATACATTTGCTAAACGTCAGAAAGAGCGCGCTCGTCAGGACAAGCAGCGCGACAAGATCGCCAAGCGTCAGCAACGTAAATCAGAGCGTCCGGAAGGTGCTGCGAATCTTGATGCCCTGATCGATTGGTCCGCCGGAAACGATAACGACACCACCGATCCGCAAGGCGAAGACGCGTAAAAAAGCAAAAGTGGGTGAGATTTCGAAAAATTTTACTCATTCGCCAACGCGTCTGAAGGTGTCAGCGTGCATAAGCTGTGGAAACAGCGTCATTGCCTCTGAAGATTTCCACGCTTAAGCTCTCAGGAAACACTATCTTAACGACTTCCACAGAAAAATCAGTGATTGACGCATTCAACACTTTACAAACTTCAGCGTGCCGCCGTAGTATCCCCGCAGTTTAGCAACATCTCTTCGCCCGTTTTTTAGAACAACTGAATATTTCCGCGGCACCGCTGTGCGGGCGCCCTGGCACCTTCTGCGCTTCAAAATACTTTTGAAGCGATGCCGGGCGTCTTTGCTGGTTGCCGTGGCTTGCGCCCAAGGACCCGGTGACCCAATGAAGCCGAAGAAAACCATTCTCTGTGTTGATGACAATGATCAGCTCCTCTCCATCCGAAAAGTGATCCTGGAGACGCGCGGTTACCGCGTGATCTCCTGCGCCAACGGCCGCGAAGCGCTCGACGTATTTAAGCGCGGCGGCGTGGACCTGCTGCTTACCGATCTCGCCATGCCCGAGATGGATGGCAGCCAACTCATCGAGCAGATCAAAACTATTTCGCCGGAAACACCAGCGATCCTGTTCTCCGGCAAAGTCCGCATCTACGAGCACAGCAACCGCGCCGACGTCTTCCTGCCAAAAGGCATGTTCGACCCAATGGAGCTGATGGAGCGCATCCGCTTGCTGCTGGTAAAGAAGCGTGGCCCCAAGCGCGTAACGCGCGTTGACCTGCCGCCTGTCTCGATGGGCGGAAGCCAGATCGGCGTGGCCTAGCTGCTGCCAGGAACCGCGCACCCCTCGTGTAAAATCTTGGGATTGCCATGGCCCCGCAGACCCCACTGATAGAGGCGGAGAACGTCGCCAAGGTCTACCGCATCGGTAAGGTAGACGTGCCTGCCTTGCGCGGCGTCTCGCTCGCGGTGCAAAAGGGCGAGTTCGTCACCATCGTAGGTCCTTCCGGCAGCGGCAAGTCCACTCTCTTCTATATTTTGGGTGGCCTCACCGGCCCGACCAGCGGCCGGGTAATGATCGATGGCCAGGATTTCAGCGCGCTGACCGACGCCGAGCGCACGCGCCTTCGCCGCCGCCGTATCGGCTTTGTATTCCAGAAGTTCAATCTGCTTCCGACTTTGACTGCTTCCGGCAACATCGATATCGCCGCCGACATCGCCGGACTGAATGGCGGGCTCGACCGCGACTACCTCGCGAAGATCACCAAGATGCTTGGCATATCCGACCGCCTCGATCATCGCCCTTCAGAAATGTCCGGAGGCGAGCAGCAGCGAGTTGCGCTGGCGCGAGCTCTGGTCAATAAGCCCGCCATCATTCTTGCCGACGAGCCCACCGGCAATCTCGACACCAAAAATTCCGATATCGTGCTAAAGATGCTGCGCCAATCGAACAAAGAGCTTGGGCAAACGATCCTGATGATCACTCACAACCCCGAAGCAGCCGAGTTTGGCGACCGCATCATTCACATGCGCGATGGTGAGATCGTTACGGCCGATCTTGATCCGCAGTGGGCGGCCCGCCACTGATCCTCACTGACATGAATCAGCCAAGCAGTCCCGCGAACGACCGCAAGCCTTTTGGTCCCGAGGAGCGCGAGATCCTCGCGCTGCAGCACACTTGGATGAAGGCTGTCATGGCGCACGACGCGGCCGGCTTGCAAGACATTCTTGCCGATGACTTCACCTTGACCAGCGTTCACTCCAGCGGCGAGCTGGTTGGGAAAGCGGAATACATCGGCTCGTTCGGCAAGGTGAAGAATTCGTTGTTCAGCTTTCGCGACGTCATCGTCCGAATTTACGGCGAGATGGCAGTGGTCAACAGCCGCTTCAACCAGCAATATGCTGGCGACCAAAAGGAAGCGGCCGGCGACTTCCTGCTCACTGACGTTTGGGTTAAGCGCAACGGACGCTGGCAGGCGGTCTCGCGTCACGCCAGCCGCCCGGCGATGACGATTGAACGCGCCAGCGCCACTATCACCCAAGAGGCCGAATGAGCAACTACGATCAGGACCTCCGCAAGCCCATCCTTCCCGGCACCGCTGCCACCGACTACGAACGCTATCTCCGCACCGAGGAATTGTTCACGTTACAGAAGCCGGCTGAAAAGATGGCGCATCCGGACGAGCTTACTTTCCAAGTCGTCCATCAAAGTTCAGAATTGTTGATGAAGTCGGTGATCTTCGATTTGGAACGCACGCGCGTCTGGATCAGCGAAGGCAAGCTTGGAGCGGCCGCGCGGCTTATGCGGCGAGCCAACGAGATGTTCCAGACACCGATCGCGCTGCTGCACATCCTGGAGCAGATCACTCCCAAGGACTATCACGTCATCCGCGCCGTTCTCGGGCATGGCAGCGGCCTCGATTCACCAGGATTTCTCGGGCTGCTGCACATTACCAAGCCCATGTGGGAGGTGTTCGAAGCGTACATCAAGAAGTCCGGCGTGACGGTCGTCGATATCTACCGCAATCCTGGTAAGCACTTTGAGCTGCATCAAGTCGCCGAAGAAATGCTCGATTTCGACGAGCGCCTGCAGCTCTTCCGGCTGCATCACTTGAAGCTCGCCGAGCGCATCATCGGCCCAGGCGTCATCGGCACCAGCGGCGTGCCGGTCGAGATCCTGAAACAGCGCATGGACCACGTATTTTTCAAGCCGTTGTGGGAAGTACGCAACCAGATCACGGCGGATGCCAACGCTGCGCTGGCCGAGAAGTCACAGGGGCACGGGCGCGAGTAGCGGATTGGCCTCTAAGCCGCTCGATTCGATATAATGACTGACATCGAGCGGGAGTAACTCAGTGGTAGAGTGCGACCTTGCCAAGGTCGAAGTCGCGGGTTCAACTCCCGTCTCCCGCTCCAAACTTTCTTAGTTCTTAACCACAAAGGACACGAAGTTTTCACGAAGCTGTCTGGTTTTGCCTCTTCGTGTTGCCTTCGTGTCCTTTGTGGTTAAATGGTCTTTCCGAGGCGCGGTACCCAAGTGGTAAGGGAGAGGTCTGCAAAACCTTTATGCGTCGGTTCGATTCCGACCCGCGCCTCCAATCTTTAATCATTGAGCCGCTTCGGCGATACTCACCTTGAGCAGTCCTCGATTTTGGCGTAGACTCACCCCAACTTTTCAGTCGGAAAGGGCTTTCGATGGCCAGCATTCCGATCCTTCCTGATCTGCTCGATGCACCCTTATCTCCTCCAACACAACCGATCAGTGGTTTCTGGCGGCGGTTTGCGGCGTTCGCGATCGATAGCATTTTGCTTGGGATCGTGGGTGCGATTTTCGGGGCGATCCTCTTCGACCAATTCGCCGCCCTCGGTAGCTGGGGGAGATTGCTTGGATTGCTTGTCGCGGTGCCATACTTTGGCTTGGCTAACAGCGAAATTGGGAGCGGTCAAACACTTGGAAAGCGACTTATGGGAGTCCGAGTGGTTGACCAAGCTGGGCGGTCTATAACTCCAGCCCGCTCGCTGTCTCGCTCCTTCATCTTTTTGCTTCCGTTTGCCCTGAACGGCGCCGCAATAGGCAAGCTAAACATGTGGAACTACGCCGTTCAGAGCGTGCTCCTGTTTTTGTTAGGCGGCGGAATTATATATTTCGCGGTTTTTAATCGCGCTACCCGACAATCTATTCACGATCTTATTTGTCATACCTTCGTAGTCGAAGACCATACTAGCGCGGGTGTCTCTCCCGCAGCTGTGTGGCAGGGGCATTGGGCAGTGTTGGCCCTCGTGGTGGCAATCTCGATGGGGTCGTCTGCATGGATTTTTGGAAAAATGCTGACGTGGCCAATGCTTCAACAAATGATTAGCATTCAACACGCTATTCAGGAGAACGACAAATACGAAGGTGTCTCCGTGATGAAGACGGTCACCCGCGACGATCATACATACCTGACGGTTACAGCCCGCGTGCGCCGGAGACCGGACTTCGAGGAGGAAGCGGACGCTCTCGCCGGTGCGGTCCTAGCAAAGAGCCCAAATGCGATTGGCACAGACCAACTGGTGGTCAATGTGATTTACGGATACGACTTGGGCTTCGCTAGCAGCTGGGAGACCTACCGGGCCGACAAGACACCTGCCGAATGGCGTTTGCGCACTGGTCAATAACAGAGTTCGTTTAACTGTTATTCCGACCCGCGCCTCCAATCCTCCCAGGCTTTCATGGCCTAAGCAAACCCCACGAGTCTGATTGCCGTCTTCTTCTTTGTCCAGAGTTCCCGCTGGGACGAGGAAGTACATGCAAGACCTATGGGCCCGCTGCTGCGCAATCGCGCTGACCTTCATTTCCCTACTGATCACCGGGTGCTCAGCCGTCAAATCGAAACCGATGGCTGATGCGCCGCCCAGCAACTCGCTCACACAATTTGTTTACACCATCGAGTCGAACCAGGTTCAAGCGTACGCAGTCACTCGCGACGGGAGCCTGATGCTTGTTCAAAGCAATGCCTGGTCCGCGCACGGTTTTAAAGATTGCATGGCGACGAGCAAGCCACAAGCGGCGATCTACGTTTGCAACTACGACAGTCTTCCAACCTCAGGACCGGTGACTTCGACGGTCGCTCTGCTGCCCGTGCGTTCAGACGGAACGCTTGGGCCGCCATCGTTCGTGGACCAATCCACCGTCAATCATTTTCGCCAGCCCGTTGAAGACTCTAACGGT
Organism: Terriglobales bacterium; assembly: GCA_045807945.1. GTDB lineage: Bacteria > Acidobacteriota > Terriglobia > Terriglobales > Acidobacteriaceae > CAVQGF01. The sequence continues at coordinate 49,304 of JBJMGI010000074.1, forward strand.
GAGCGTGCGCTGTTCCCGTTTCAGCAGCCTTGCAGTCCATCGACGGATCCGACTGGATATCCCGTGATCTGTCCTGTTGCTGCTCGAGTGTTCGCGCTAAGCGCCGCCTCGCCACCGCAACTCCTTGCAATCTACAACGCCTTCGAGGCGGATTTTGACGGGGAGTACGGCGGAGGCCAGACCACGCTCATAGCAGCGGGGACTCAGGCCGACGGAAGCACCACCTTGTGGTCCACCAGTACATGGATGGATCACTCAGGGTGCAATGAGGAGCTGACCCGGCATTGGTTCGCGCCGGCGAGTACTTCGTCGAAGGATTCAGTCGCTGGCGCAACTGGGTTCCAAGGTATCCCGTGCCCCGGGTATGCCATGTCGTCTACCTACTTTACTCAACTCGACAGTGTTGACAGTTACGGGACCAGCCGTCTGGATCTTTATCAGCAGGGCGCAGGGGCTGGCGTGCTCCTTGCACAAGGGCCGGCGTGTTCGCTCGCCTGCTCGGTGCGATTTCTTCCAAATAACCATATTTTGGTTGTCGATCAGTCGTCGGCGTCGGTTTACGTCCAGAATGGCAGCGCGCTGCAGCTGCTTAGCACGGTCACGCTTCCTGCAAGCAGGTCCAACGGCTCGACCATCAACTGGAGTATCGGGGCAATGGATCAAACCGGAAGTGCCGGCGTTTTGGTTGCCGGCTACCGGGACCTGATTACCTTCAAGGTGGACAGCGACAGCATTGCTCTCGGCGCGTGGCTTACCACGGCCACTCCATTTTCACAGATAGCGACTCGCTCTCAGTGATCTATACGCCGCGGATCTGCCAGTTCTCGAGCGTTAGGCTCAGGCCCGATCACCCGCGGCGCCGATCTTCCAGGCTATTTGGCGCAACATCCCTTGCAGTTGCTGGGCGTCATCCTCTGATATCTGCAACCGCCGCAACAGATCGCGTAGTTTTCGTTCGCTCATCGGTTCGGTCTTCGGTTTCACGTACCCGCTCTCACGCAACAGTTCGAAGAAAATCGCCGCAACTCGCTCGAGCTGGGCCGTAGTCGCATAGTCGATCTTTTCTCGCGGCGCGCTCTTCCTATCCCGCACGATCTCGTATAGGCAAACCGCAACCGCCTGCCCTAAGTTCATAGAGATATTTCCGACCGTGGGTATGCGGACGCTCCAATGACAATGGCTGAGATCGTCAGCGGACAAACCTGTTTTCTCCGAGCCGAACAAGATTGCGACATCTTGCGACGCAAGCCGCTTGCGTATGAGCGGCGCCGCTGCGGCAGGAGACTTCAGTGCGTGGGGCAGCTTGCGGTTTCGTAATGCCGTGGTTCCAACAACGAGTGAACAATCGGCCACCGCATCGGCGACACTCTTGAACTCCCGGGCGTCCTTTAGAACTTGCGCAGCTCCCACTGCCGACCGCGCCTCGCGAAAAGGTTCCGTGTACGGATTCACCAGCCGCAGGCTGTTGAATCCAAAATTGCTCATGGCCCGAGCGACCGCTCCAATGTTGAGCGGGTTGCGCGTGCGCACCAGGATTACGTGAAGGTGTCCGGCCTTAGGCATAGGGGCCAGACGATCCTAAATGAAGTTACTGGACGGAAGGCAACAAGCGATCGA
>JBJMGI010000075.1:0-8609 GCA_045807945.1 Terriglobales bacterium
AACAGCGTGCACCACGTAGACATGCAGAACGTAATAGAACATGGGCACGCGTCCAAAGACCATCACCCACTGCGCGACGCGATTCTTCACGTTTTCGAGCATCGGAAGCACCGTGATCCCCGGCCCGATCGTCATCAGCAGGTAGTCGAGCGACGGCGGATATTTCGCGCAATTGAAGAAGGCCATCACCGTCTGCGCGGTGGTCGGGTAAACGTGCCACGGTAGCGGATCGCCATAGATGTTGATCCCGCGTACCACGAAGAACGCCGCTGTGAGCGAACCGCCAAGCAGATAAAGAGCGCGATGGCGCTTCGCTGGTTCCATCTTCAAAATGGATCCGAAGTAGTAGCCCAGCGGCATCACGCCGATCCACGGAATGATCGGATATCCCGTCAGCAGCCAAACAACTCCTTGCTGATTCTTGATGAAGTTCTGTTCATGCAGCAAGGCCCAAAGCCAATAAAAGTGTCCCCAACTCGCAGCGTGGTAGTTGTCGAAAGCGTTGTGGAAGAGCACCAGTGCCGAGCAGGCGGTGATCACCAGCCAGCGCGGGAAGAAGATCGCGCCCGAGAGGAAGATCATCGCCGTTCCCAGTGCGCTCAGCGTGATGAACATGATCGGAAGCAGGTGGAACGAAAAATTCCAAGCCACCTGCATGATGGTGTACTCGGCCACCAACAGGAAAGCACCGCGGCTGAAAAGGAACCAGGAGAGGTCGCGCTTCGTTTTGCCGCGTCCAAGCGATAGGAACGCGCCGGTCCCGGCCAGAAACATAAATAGGGGAGCGCAGAAATGTGTGATCCAGCGCGTAAAGAACAGCGCCGGAAACGTGGTCTGCATGTTAACCGGATCGACGGCGTAGTAAACGTAGTCGCGCACATGATCGAGCGCCATGATGATCATGATCCCGCCGCGCAGCAGGTCTACCGACTCGATGCGTTGCGGTTTCGCAACATACTCGAGCTTCGGTGCCGCCACAGTCGCGGCAACAGGTTGTAGGGTTGCGCTCATGCGTTTGGGTATCTCGAAACAGTAGCTTGGATTCAGGCGCGCCGCAATAGATTATGAAAATATTGCATCGGTCTATGAGCGCCAGGCTCCAATCCTTGAGGTTAAGATTATTGCCATGATCGTGATCCTCTTCCGCTCTCGCCTCACCGCTGCCGCAGGCGCCGATTACGCTGCCATGGACACCGAACTTACCCGACTGGTCCGCGATCAACCCGGCTTTGTTGACGTGAAGTCGTTTACCGCTGCCGATGGCGAGCGCTTAACTCTGGTGTGGTGGACGGACCGGGAGACGCTGGCGCAGTGGCGCAACCTGCCGATTCACCGCGAGGCACAGCAGACCGGACGCGCCAAATGGTACGAGTATTACAAGATGGAAGTGGCAGAAGTGTTCCGCACCTCCGATTTCGAACGAGAGAAATCTACCGCGGCGAAGACCTAAGCGCCGACCATCTCTCCCGCCATGGCATGCCACGGCGTGGCAGCCTTCAGGCGCGCATTCACGTTTTCGATGTTCTTCACGCCTTCGCTGTGCAGCCATTGCTCGAATGCCTTCGCGCCCTGCTTCGCGTAGATCGGGATGCCGTCTTTCCAGGTCGCGCGTCCGCAGAGAACTCCGTTGAACTTTACGCCGGACTCGGCCGCAAGCTCCAAGGATTCCGTGAACTCCGCGTTGCTCACGCCGGCGCTCAGATAAATGAACGGCTTGGTCGCGGCGGTCGCGGCTTTGTTGAACCAGTCCATCGCTTCTTTCTTCGAGTAGGCCTTCTGTCCGGCAAAGCACTTCGCACCTTCAACGAACTTCATATTGATAGGAATCTCGACCTTCAGCACGTCTACGCCGTAACGGTCTTTGCTGAATTCTTCCATCGAGGCGCGCACGATCTCCGGCTTCTTCTTCGCGTACTCCAGACCTTTCTCGTCGATTCCTTCTTCGTAGCCGACAAACTCGAGGAAGAAGGGAATGTCGTTGGCGCGGCACTCATCGCCGATGCGCTCCACCCAGGCGTGCTTTATGTCGTTGATCTTGTCGCCGTCCGTCGGCGTGTAATAAAGAAGGATCTTCAGGCAATCCGCCCCCGCTTCTTTCAGCCGGCGCACCGACCAGTTGTCGAGCAGGTCGGGCAGGCGGCCCGGTCCAGTCTTGTCATAGCCGGTCTTCTCGTAAGCGAGCAGCAGCCCGGAGCCTTTGGCGCGGCGCTTCGAGGCAGGCAGTCCCCACTCCGGGTCGAGCAGGATTGCGCTCGCGTGCTGCGTGAGCACTTCAGTCACGATGGACTTAAACTCTTCCATCATCGAATCGGTGATCTCGCTGCCTTTTTCTTTTGCGAGCGACTTCTGCAGCGAACCGCGCTGGTCCATCGCAGCAGCAGCGATCACGCCGCGCTCGTCTGAGACCGCCTTCATGCCTTTAAGTTTTCCGGGAGTCAGCTTCATAGAAAGCCTCCTGCTGAATTGCGACCTGAAATTCTAGCACTTCGTTCGATGCAGAATGACGATCACTGCCGCAGCATTAATTTGCTCAGCAGCGCCTGTTGTTTCGCGATCAGGGACTCGATCCCGCGCCGTCCGAAATCCATCATCTTCTTTAGTTGAGCATCGTCGAACGGGTGCTGCTCGGCCGTGCCTTGGATCTCGACGATCTTCTTGCCGCTGGTCATCACCAGGTTCATATCTACTTCAGCGCGGGAGTCCTCTTCGTAAGCCAAATCGAGCATCACTTCGCCATCGACTATGCCGACGCTGGTAGCGGCGACGAAATCGCGGATCGGCGCCGCCGAGAGCGTGCCCGCCTCCACAAGCTTGCCCAGCGCGAGCCCGAGCGCGACGAATGCTCCGGTGATGGAAGCCGTACGCGTGCCCCCGTCGGCCTGGATCACATCACAATCAATAAAGATGGTGCGCTCGCCCAATTGCTTCAGGTCGGCAACGGCGCGCATCGAGCGCCCGATCAGCCGCTGGATCTCGTGCGTCCGCCCGCCAATGCGGCCCTTTGCGCTCTCGCGCGCTGTGCGCGTCAGGGTAGCGCGTGGGATCATGGCGTACTCGCTCGTGATCCAGCCTTTGCCCGAATTGCGCAGGAAGTGGGGAACTGTTTCTTCGATGGAGGCGGTGCAGATCACCCGCGTGTTGCCGACTTCTATCAGGCAGGAACCTTCGGCGGTGTGTATGAAGTCCGGGATAATGTTCACCGGACGCATCTGGTCAGGAGCGCGGTTATCAGAGCGATAGATCACGCAAACTTTGTACCACAGCGGAAGGAATCAGGGCTCGATGTCCACGTGCTGGATGTTCTCGAGCTTCTGCTGCATGAAACGCTCGCCGAGTGCGCGGAATTTCTCGACGGAGTCAGTCGCGAAAAACCTGATGCTGTTATGTGGCACAGCCGTCCCCGGCTGTGAGTTCAATCGACGTGCTACTGCTTCTGCGGTTGACTCCGCCGAATCGACGATCTCAACCTGCTGGGGGACGATTCTCCGCAGCATCGGTCGGAGCAGCGGGTAGTGCGTGCAACCGAGCACCAGGACGTCGGTATCTTTCGAGCCGTTGCGAAAAACTTCGTCCATGTAGATGTGTGCGACCTGCTCAGTGATTGCATGGTCCGCCCATCCTTCTTCCACAAGCGGCACAAATAACGGACATGCCTGCTCGTGCGCTTCGATCCCGCGAGCCGTGAGCGCACGCTGATATGCGTGGCTTCCCACCGTTCCCGCCGTCGCGATCACCGCAACGTTTTTAGACTTGCTTAGCTTCGCTGCTGCATCGGCGCCCGGCTCGACCACGCCGATAACGGGAACGTCCATCGCTTTCGTGATCTCGGGAAGTGCTAGGGACGTCGCGGTATTGCAAGCAATCACCATCATCTCCGCGCCATGTTGCCGTAAGAATTTGCAGGCAGAGATGGTGTAGCGCGCGACGGTCTCGGCAGATTTCGAGCCGTACGGCAGTCGCGCTGTGTCGCCGAAATAAAGATATTCGGCGTGCGGCGCCTTGCGCACCAGCTCTTTGAGCACCGTCAATCCGCCCACGCCAGAATCGAAGACGCCGATCTTCATTGCATCGCCTTCACGAGCGCATGCACATCCGTCACATTATAGGTGCCCATCAGGTCGGCATGCCCGGAGAGCGTGTCGCGCTCCTTGCCGTCCACCATGATCTTCACTTTCGTGATCTGCGGCACGTTCGCCGCGAGCGTCTCGATCATGGAAGCAATAGTCAGCGATTCCACCAGCACCCCTGAACGATGCCGGTTCGCAAAGTCGGAGCTGATGTCCACCACCGCGAGGTCGCGGTTCACGATGTACACGTCTTTCACCTGCGATCCCTCGCCGAGCGGATGCGGAGACGGCTTCTCCAGATAGCGGTTCACCAGGGTCCGCAGCACCTCTCGCGAACGCTCGCTCGGCTCGTTGGATAAGGGAGCAGAGGCGCTCTCTTCGCGGATCACGCCATCGTCGTCGTACGCAACGAACACCGGGATCCGCTCCTCGGGTCCGACCGGGTGCGGAGCAAGATTTTCCAGCTGCGCCCGCGCCGCCTCTTGCTCCGACTGTCGCTTCAGGTGCAACACATAAAATCCCATGGCGAAGACGCATGCCAGCAGGAAGACGGCGGTGATCAGCATGTTGCGAGGAATGTAGATCACCGGTTCTCCTCATACTTCCCGCGTGCGTTCACCAGTGCCGTTGCGACTCCGATCGCGACCGTCTGCTGATAAGAAGGATTCGCAAGATAGCTCACGTCGTCGCGCTTGGAATCCGGAGGCGCGATCTCCAGCGCTATCGCCGGGCTCGCGATATTGTTCAGCGGACGCACCGGAGCCGGCGACCAGCTGGCGTGGATCTTCGACTGGTTCAATTGCTGCGTGACGCTCGTGGCGATGATGCGGCTATTTTCAACCGACCCAGCTTGCGCGGTCTCCCATGGCAGGAATCCGGCTTTTACTTTGACTCCGGCACCCGGATAACGCTCAGTGTTTTCGTTGCCGTTAAGAACGCTGGTGTAGACGCGTATGCCGTGGCCCATGCTTCCGGCGTGCACCGAAATATACAGAGTAGGGCGAGCAGCGTTCGCCGCCGCTGCACGATCGTCCACCGACATCGTCCCGTCGTTGTCGCGAAGCATTAGCGTCGGCACACCGCGCGCTTGCAATTCATTGCGCAGCCGCCGCGCCAGGCTGAGCGTGATGTCCTTTTCCGTTAGCTCGTCCGACAATGTTGCTCCGACTTCGTCCCCGCCGTGGCTCGCGTCTATGACAACCAGATATCGTCCGCCGCGCCCTGAAAACAGAGGTTGGGTCGCGATCACAGGTGTTGTCGGCTGCGAACTCGATTCACCGCTGCTGGGTGCAGGCGCGGGAGCGCTTTCCGTCGGTTGCGGCGTGGGTTGGTCTGCGGGAGCCGCTGCCTTTGCCTGCTCGGGCGCGGCCTTTACAGTGATGGTCCTTCCGCCGTCGCTGAACTCTGCCATCAGCGGACGCGTCCCGCTTACCACGATCTCGGCCTCTCCGTTATGTTCGCTGTACGTGGCATTGGGGATGGCGTCGCTATCGAACTTGAATTGCTCGTTGCCGGAGTTGACCCCGTCGGTGGAGAAGACCATGCGCAATTTTCCCGGCTCTGTGCTGATAGAAGGATTCACCGGCGCGCTGAACTCGAACGCCACCGAAGGCGCGTCCGCTTTGTTTGCCTCGGCTTTGAATGTATTCCCGTAGTTGCCCAGGAACATGCGCCGGCTGTTCTCGTGGAAGTCGAACTTCGTATCCATCAATCCGGTCAGAACGAAGGGGAGCGAGTGCAGCGGGACGAGCGCGGTGCCGTCCTGCAAAATGATTTTCCCGGCGAGCTCCATGCTGTTGCCGCCGATCTTGCATTTCGGCTTCCCGGGCTCGCACTCACCCGAAGATCCGGCGAGGCGCAGCTTGATCTTGCTGCCGTCGTAAACCACCGCTCCGCCGAGCGGCTGGAAGATCTCCGATAGCGCGACATACTCTTTGCCATCCACATCGCGCACCGCGACCGAATAGTTCGCCCGTGAACTGTAGATCGAAAGTTTTTTCTTCTCTTGCGCGTGTGTCACCCACACTCCGGAGAGAACGGCGAGGCAGAGAAGTGCGACTGCGGCCGTATGAATGCTGAAAATGCGCGCGCGTGCGGTCATGGATTGTGTGGAGTGGCTGATGGATTGTATCGCAATATTGCCGCTGCTATTCCAGCGAATAAAAGGTCATCCCGCTAAGCAGCTTGGGATAAAAGTCGGTGGACTTCTGCGGCATCACCTCGCCCGCGAACGCCACCGCCTCCATTTCCTCGATGCGGACCGGCTCGATCAGGAACGCCATCTCGGCTTCACCTTTGCGGACCCGTTCGGTCGCCTCATCTGCTTCGCGCACGTAATGGATGTGCTCCTGATTGCGGATCGACTCCTCGCTCATGCCCAGCGCGCCTTCGAGCAGCATTTTGTGCAGCACGATCACGTCGAGCTCGCGCTGCGCCGGGGAGAGATGTGCCAGCTTTCTGTTCACAGACTCCGGACGTGCGCGCAGAAAATAGTTTCCGTTCTTCGAAATCAAGCGCAGGTTGGTCCCGGACGAAGCTTCAGCGAGAGTTTTCTTTCCATCCTCGATTTGTTCCATTTCAAAATCCGGCGAAATCTTATTCAGGAAGTCCGGGACTGAAAGATTTTTCAATCCGTGCACCACCCGATGAGTTGGCAGGATGGCCAGGCCTTCGTCAGCCGTGTTCACCAGCGTCATCATCACTCGTTCGTAACTCGCCGACGCATCTGTTTTCCCGGCCGCCGCACGTCGCTCGTCGCGATATGCCAGCGCGGTCTCGTAGCGATGGTGTCCATCGGCGATCATCAGCTTCTTATCGCCTAATGCATCCTGAATCCCCGCGATAGTCTTTGCGTCGGAAATCCTCCAGAGCTGATTTCGCACTCCGTAATCGTCGGTCACATCCACGAGCGGAGCACCGGGGTTAGCAAGCAGCCGCTCTACCTTTTTTTCCGGATCGGTGTAGAGCATGAAGATCTGCCCCGCGTGCGTGCGGGTGGCTCGCAGCAGGTTCAAGCGGTCAGATTTTGGCTTAGCCAACGTCTGCTCGTGCCGGAAGACGACCTTGTCCGCGTAGTCGTGAAGTTGGCCGGCGGCGATCAATCCGCTGCGGCGCTTTGTCGCCGTGCTCCCCGGGACCGTGAACTCCTGGACATATAAGTAGAAGCTAGGCTCAGGGTCCTGCGTCAGCACACCCGAAGCTCGCCAGTCGTGCAAGTACCTCTTTGCGCGTGTGTAAACATTTGCGCTGTCGCCATCACCAGCCTCAGGTTTTCCCAGGATCACTCGCACAAGATTGTAGGAACTGCGTGCGTAGTACTCCTCCTGCATCGCCGGCGTGATCTTGTCGTAGGGCTGCGTCAAGACCTCTTGAGCATTGACTTGGCTGAGGTTGTAGCGCAGCGCAGGGAAGGGGGATATCTTGGCCATGAATGGAGAACGATTCTAGCAGCAGAGATACGGAAAACCTGCGGGTGCGGAGCCGCCATCTAACTTACCAAGGAAACCGCGCATAGAATGGGCGTGCAGGACGAATTACTCACACCCGCTGTGTTAATATCCGCGGATACTGTCCCAGCCATGCCCCCGCACTGCAGCCTCGCCGCCCCCTCGAGGAAAGCGTACCTTCTTTCTTTAGCCGCACTCTGTCTGTACGTTTTTGCCACTCTCTTTTTGATTGTGCCGGCTGCGTTGGCGCAAGGCGGCGACGAGAATGTCCACGTGACGCCTCGTCCCAAGCCAGACGAGAAGATGGCGACGCCCGAGCAGGAAAAGGCGAACCTCAAGACCAAAACCTACCGAAAAGATGTCGATCTGGTGCTGGTGAACGTCACCGTCACCGACCCGATGAACCGGTTGGTCACGGGTCTTGAAAAAGAGAATTTCCAGTTATTCGAGGGCACGCAGCAACAGGAGATCAAGCACTTCTCCAGCGAAGACACACCCATCTCGCTGGGCGTCATCTTCGACCTGAGCGGCAGCATGAAGACCAAGATCGACAAGGCCCGCGACGCGGTCATCGAGTTCTTCAAGACCGCCAATCCGCAAGACGAATTCTTCCTGATCACCTTCGCTGACAAGCCGGAAATCCTCTCCGGCTTCACGAAATCCGTCGAAGACATTCAGGGCCGGCTCGTTTACACGGTACCCGAGGGCCGCACCGCACTGCTCGACGCGATATACCTCGGCATGGACAAGATGCGGCAGGCGCAAAACAGCCGTAAAGCGCTGCTTGTCATCTCCGATGGTGGCGACAACCGCAGCCGCTACACGCAGGGCGAACTGAAGTCGGTGGTTAAGGAAGCCGACGTTCAGATTTACTCCATCGGCATATTCGACCCAGCGGCCACCGATCCTGAAGAGATCATGGGACCGGCGGTGCTTAGCGACATCTCCGATATCACCGGCGGACGCCTCTTCCGCATCGACGACGTGAACGACCTGGCCGACACAGCTACAAAAATCGGTATTGAGCTACGCAACCAATACATGATCGGATACCGTCCAACTAATCCGATAAAGGACGGCAATTGGCGCAAGATCA
>JBJMGI010000076.1:0-6044 GCA_045807945.1 Terriglobales bacterium
CGCCGGGGGGGAGGACCGCCGCATGCCTAAGTCTTTCCCGCTGCTCTACACCTACCGCGCGCTGAAGCGTGGCGGACGTGAAGCGATCCTGGACTTTGAAGACGCAATGGGTCTACCGGGCAAGATGGCCGTCGCCAGCAGCCGCATCGCGCAGCCTGTAGTCGAGAATCCTGGCAAGACAGCCGCAGCCGCGGCGCTCACAGCCGGAGTTCTCGTCGGGGGCATCTATGCGGGCGCGAAGCTGCGCCAGCGACGTCTCCGCGGACGCGAGCCCTATCGCTACTACGACCGCGAAGAGCGCGCCGCCGCTCGCACCGGAACCGACGATTACGAACCGATAGGGATTTAGTTGTCATTCTGAGCGAAGCGAGCCGACGGGCGAGCGGAGTCGAAGAATCCCTTAACCGCGATATGCAGGCCAAAACAAAAGGCGGGCATCATGCCCGCCTTTGTCTTTGTGAGAAAAATGTCTACGCCGCAGCCGTATGATCCGCTTCGTCGCTCACGTATGTCTTCACTAAATACGCTGCCCCGAAGAATGCGGCGCTGAATACCAGGTCTCCCGCCACCGTGTTGCGAAAGAACGGCAATGCAGCAAAATAGCAGGTCGCCAGTCCGCGGAAGGTCTTCGCGTACATGTCCCACACGATCCAGACCATGAAGTTCGAGATCAGGAAGAAGGTGACCGATGCCACCAGCGACGCCACTCCAATGCGCAGCGGCTTCGCTTCTTTGTTCAGCCAGGCGTTCCCGAGTAGAGCAATCGCGGCGTACCAGGCGATGGTCACGAAGAAATCAGGCGTGAACTTGTAGCCGTAGTGCAGGTTCAGCAGGACGTCTGAGAGCGCGAGCAGCCCGACCGGGATCCAAATGCGCGTGCGCGGCTGGCGCGCGCCGAAGAACAGCAGCGCGGCGGCGACAGGCGTGAAATTCAAGAAGTGGAATGGCAGTCCGCTGACGTTCAGCGCGCGGAACAGCAGTGCGATCAGGATGAAGATGTAGGCAAGCATCAGGCCACCTCGGGCGAATCTTCATTCTCGCCGCAGTATCGAGGCTGCGTCAAGCGACGTTGTTGACTGCTCGCTCCGCCGCTTCAGCCGGAAGATACACCCTCATCACCGTGCCGGTGGGCGCGTGGTCGCGGCTGCGGAAGCGAACGCTCCCACCTTTTTTCTGCAGCAGGTCGCGCGTGATCCAAAGTCCCAAGCCGGTGCCGACTTCGCGTTTGGTGGTGAAGAAGGGTGTGAACAAGTGTCGCTTATCTCGCGCAGGGATTCCGGCGCCCGTGTCCGCTATGGTGATGCAGATGCCGCGACCGCGTCTCGCCGACTTTGCCCGGATGAAGATGCTGCCTCCTTCGCGAGAGGCGTCGATCGCATTCGCGATCAGGTTCGAGAGCACCTGCTTCAGCTCGCCCGCAAGCGTTCGCATCTCCAGCTCCGGCGGGATGCGCTGCTCCACGCGCAATTGCTTATAAGTCATCTTGCGCTCATACACGGTCAGAACGTCTCGCACTATGTCGGCAATGCGCACCACCGCCGGCTGCGAATTATCTTTGTAGAATCCCAGCGTTTGCTGCGCGATGTGCGCAACCCGCCGCAGCTCCTGGTCGGCGCTGCTCAAATACCGTTTGAGCTTCTCGGAAAGATCGGGCTGCTGGTTGGCGAGGTAGATGAAGTTCGTCACTGCTTCCAGCGGATTGTTGATCTCGTGCGCCACTGTCGCCGCCAGCCGGCCCACCGACGCCAGCCGCTCTGTGGTGCGCAGCGCGTCTTCCAGTTTTTTCTGCTGCGTGATGTCGCGCGCGATCTTCGCCGCGCCTACGATCTTTCCGTTGCCGTCCTTGATCGGCGAGACCGTCAGCGAGACATGCAGCCTCCGGCCGTCTTTGGTCACGCGCACCGTCTCGAAGTGCTCGATGCGTTCGCCGGCCTGGATCCGCGCCAGGATTCCCGGCTCATCGCCTTGCAACTCGCTCGGGATGATGGTGGTGATCGGCTTACCGATGATCTCTTCCGCCGTATAGCCGAAGATGCGCTCTGCCGCCTTGTTCCAGTTCGTGACGACCCCGGTCAGGTCTTTGCCCACGATGGCATCGTCAGACGATTCCACGATCGCCGCCAGGCGGTGCGCTGCGTGCTCCGAAACTCTTTGATCCGTGATGTCGCGCGCGATCTTCGCCGCGCCGATGATCGTGCCGTTTTCGGCCCTGATAGGCGAGACGGTTAGAGAGACGTGGATGCGTCGGCCGTCTTTGCGCACCCGCTCCGTCTCGAAATGTTCGATCCGCTGCCCCGCGCGGATCTTGCTCAGGATGATCGGCTCGTCTCCCTGCAGCTCCGGCGGGATGATGGTAGTGATCGATCGTCCGATCATCTCGGCCGCCGTATAGCCGAAGATGCGTTCCGCCGCCTTGTTCCAGTTCGTGACTACGCCGTTCAGGTCTTTGCCGACGATGGCATCGTCAGACGACTCCACGATCGCCGCCAGTCGCAGCGCTGCGTCATCGATCGCGCGTTTTTCAGCAGATTGAACGGGGGGACTCCGTCTCTCTTCCGTTACTCGCATTAAGCCGCCCGCGTCAACGACTCCTCAAGCACTTTCAGCAACGCATCCGGATGCAGCGGCTTGGGCAGCAGCTCAAAGCGATACCCCATCCGTGTGAACCTTTCGCTTTCTTCCCGCGCCAATTGTGCGGTGGAAGCCTGCCCTGAAAACAGCAGCAAGCGGCAATCCGGCAGCATCGCCTTGATCCGCAAGGCCAACTCGAAGCCGTTCATTCCTGGCATCAGCACGTCACTCAACAGGACCTCGGGCGAGAATCTCTCGGCCAGCCTCACGGCATCTTCTCCCGAGGCTGCGGTCGCCACCTCGTACCCAGCCGCTTGCAGTATCTCGGAAAGGCTCTCAGCGATAGCCGGCTCGTCGTCAACAACAAGGATCTTTATTTGCACCGCTAAGGAGCCCCTATTTTAGAAGCATTGTATCCAAGAGCGGGTTGGTTTTCAGGGTTGTTCCGAGAGACAAAAACGTCAACCAGCGGTTTCTTCGAGGTCTTCCGAAGCCATTTCTGACGCAACCTCAGGAATACTGTTAAGAACGATCTTGAACGAGTCCACTGTCACCCCGCGCAACAGCTTGAACTTGACTTGTACGCCGCACTTCGAGCACGGCGGGAACTGCTGTGCGCGCAGCAGCGTCACCTCATGAGGCAGCCTGTGATTTGAGTGGGTCACCCGATAGATGCCGCTCTGTGGCACACTTTGCCCCGTTTTGAAGGTCTTGCGAGTCAAACTATCCTGCTGGTGCCCTGGATTTGCGCTTTTCCTTTTTACTAGATGGATCCCACCACGTTTTCCCAGCGAGGTTCTAGGCATTACGGGGCCGAAACTGGAAGTGATCTCGGTAAAGAGACTGAACACGACCGGTTGGGTACTCTGATTCAACTACATAGCAGACGGTTGCTTGTGACACAAGCAGAGAGCTGCTGACTAGGCGCCTTTGTACGAGGCCGGGAATTTCTGGCAATCGCAGTCAGCATCATGCTCTCGCAATTCCCGCCTCACGTCGGTCAACTTTTTTTCGGCCTCCTCTGCGGTTGCAAAGGTGCCCGCCCGGGCGGTCTCTAGATCCTGCACCGCTGCCACGTACCGCGTCGTTAGCGCGTCCCTCACCTTGCAGGTCACATCAACTCCAGGGCTCAGTGTACACCTGCTATGTTCGATAACTAACAAAGGAGCTGGAAATCTTTTAAGGCGCTTTCCCGGTTTTCTCTTCCTGCCGTCTGCCCATTCGCTGTTCTAGCACATTCAAATTCTTGTCGAGCAAGACATAAGCACCCAGCGTCGTAGAACTCCGCCCCGGATACACGTACCGCAGATCGAAAAAACGAACTTCCCAGCCGCCGTCAGCGTTGGGGAGCGTCTCGATCATCGGATAGGTCGCCCAATCCAGATAGACCTGCCCTAGCCGCGTCTTCTTCGCCGCCAGCGTGATCGGCGTTTCTTCGGGCTTGTAATAGGTGTGCCCGTTATCCGAGTCGTCCATCTCGCCCGTGCGCGAATTCACTTCCACCGTTTGATAGAAATCCCGCGTGTTCACCACTCCATGCCAGGTGTAAGGATTGATCATGTATGGATACGCGGCCACGCTCTGCGCATTTTCTCCGCGGTACAGCACCGAGTTCAGCGCCGCCAGCGCGCGCCGGTGCTGCGCGTCGCGGCATCCCCACAGCGCCAGCATGAAAAACAGCGCCGCGATCGCCCAGCCGCGGCCTTTGAAGCGACGCTTGTGCTCGCCAACTTCTTCGCTGACCAGCCCAAAGAGGAATGGCAGCGCCAATGCGGCGGCCATCATGATCAGCCATAGCGGCTCGATGATCGAGACGATATCCCAGGAGTACCACCGAAAGCTGAACGGCTCGAAGGGACGCACGCCATACGCAGTGACATAATCCAGCAGGATGTGTCCGAACGACGCCAGGACTGCATACAGAAGAAGCAGCCCCCACCTCGGCTCAGACTGAGGGTGTCCCACACTTCCGACCGCCGCGGCGGGCGGAATGTGGGTTTTTCGCCACCGCCACCACAAATACAAACCACCGACCACCACGGCCGCATTCACCGGCGCGGCTATGAACGTGTGCGTCCACCCGCGATGATGCGCGAACGCCGTCACGCTGCCGCCGAAGTAATAAGCAACATCAATGTCGGGAAATTCTGACGCGAGCACCCACGTCGCAGTCGAGTATGCGGTGGTGCGATTGAAACCGGCGCGCGAGATGCACGCGCCGGTCAGCATGTGGGTTACTGGGTCCAATTATTCCTTCGCCGCGGCCGGCTTCGCCGCCATGGCTTTGCCGGCGCGCTTGTAATCGATGGTCATGATCTTCTTCTCCGGGCCGCCATCGGCGGACTGCAGGAATTCCTCATGCATCGAATTTCCATCATCCGCGACCGTCCCTTTCGAAATGGTCTTCATCTTCTTGCCCTGAAACTCGCTCATCATCTCTGTGGACCATTTCTTGTCGCCTTCCGTCGTGGCGACCCCTTCTGAGCAGCCTGACATGTTGTCGCACCACAGGCTCTTCTGCTTTTTCGCGAGGTTGTCCCAGTAGATGATGCCGTGCCCTTGATATGCGCCCATTGCGCCTTTGGAACGGAAGTCTTGCACCACCGACAGCCCGCCAGGGCCTTTCATTACGTTCATCGAGCCCTTATCAACGCTGCCCTTCGGGCTCCACGGACTAGGCTCATTGGTTATGGTTGCCGACCAATTCCCTACCGTCTTCAAAACCGGCTCCATCTCCGGCGCAGGCTTCGGCTGCGGCATGGCTGCCGCGGGCGATTTGTCTTTGTCGTGCGCCATTGCGGATTTGCCGGCCGGCTTCTTGTCCGCTGTTTTGTCTTGTGCCACGCCGAACGTACACATGGCCATGATCAGCATCGCGATCTTGCAATGCCTCATTTGTTGTCTCCTCTGGTGATCTGCGGGCGCATACTCCCGCGAAAGTCTATGTGAAACCCGCAAGTATAATCCTTCGCATGGCGGCGAAGCAGGCGCAAAATCGCATCGACGAATTGCGCGACGAGATCCGTAAGCACGAGCATTTTTACTACGTGCTTGATGCCCCCAAGATCTCCGACGCCGAGTTCGACCTGCTCGTCCGCGAGCTGATGGCGCTTGAAAAAGAGCACCCCGAGCTCATCACTCCGGATTCGCCAACGCAGCGTGTCGGCGGACGCCCCGCCGAAGGCTTCACCAAAGTCCCGCACTCGCGCCCCATGCTCTCGCTCGATAACGCCTACACCGAGGAAGAGCTGCGCGACTGGGAGCGCCGCGTGCACGAGCTCAGCGGCCGCAAAGACATCACCTACGTCTGCGAGCTCAAGCTCGACGGCATGTCCATGGCGCTCACCTACGAAAATGGACGCCTCGCGCGCGGCGTCACCCGCGGTGATGGCGCCGTCGGTGAAGATGTCACCTCGAATATCCGCACCGTCCGTACCGTGCCGCTTTCGATTTCGTCCGCGACCTTGAAAAAA
>JBJMGI010000077.1:0-30469 GCA_045807945.1 Terriglobales bacterium
AGCTAGTTTTCACCACGGAGAACAAGTGAACCGGTTCTCAATTCCGTTAGTGTGGGTTTTGGCGCTAGGATCGCTTGCGGCTGCTCAATCCAGCGTGCCCGAACCAAAAGAATTGGCTAGCCCTAAGCCGAAGCCGGCGATTGAGGAAGCTAAGCTCGGGCCGACAGCAAGAACTGCCGATTTAGAGAGCTCGTACAAGCTCCTTTCGGACTCTGGAGCGATTTTGGTACTGGGTTCTCATTGCAGCAACGCCGGTCAGGATCCAGAGGGGAAGATTGCGGCGAGAAAGATTGCCGATGCCGGACGGTACGATTTGCTAGAGAAGCTGTTGGGATCGCCGAACAAAATTGGCCGAACCTATGCAGCCCTGGAACTGCATGCCTTTGCTAGAGCAGGCAAGTACAAGCCGTCCGTGGAGACACGGGATTTGATGAAGGGCGTTCTGAATTCGGCGGATGAAGTGGACACCTGCTTGGGATGTATTTATAGCCGACAAAAGCCTTCCAAGATGGTTGGACTGTGGGATGACAGTTTGGCTTGGGAAGAGAAGCAGTCAAAGAAAAAGAGCAACTAATGATCGTGCCTTTCGACAAATTTCGCGACGAGTGCGGGGTGGTTGCCATCTACAACAACCCTGAGGCGTCTACGCTCGCCTATCTCGGCCTGCACGCTTTGCAGCATCGCGGGCAGGAGTCGGCCGGCATCATCTCGAGCGACACGCACATCCTGCACGCGCATAAGGCGATGGGACTCGTGGCTGACATCTTCACCCAGCCCACGCTGGCGAAGCTGCTCGGAGTCCATGCGATCGGACACACGCGTTACTCCACTGCCGGCGACAGCGCGCTGCTGAATGCGCAGCCCATCATGGTGGACTGCAACAAGGGCATGATCGCGCTCGCCCACAACGGCAATCTGGTGAACGCGAATCACATCCGCAACAAGCTGGAGCAGGCAGGCTCGATCTTCCAGACGACCAGTGACACCGAAGTCGTGGTGCACCTGATCGCGCAATCGAAAGAGCAGACCTTGACCGAAGCCATTGCCGACGCGCTGCGCCGCATCGAGGGAGCATTCTCGCTGGTGCTGATGACGCGTGACCGCGTGTTCGCGGTGCGCGATCCGCGCGGCTTCCGTCCGCTTTCGATGGGACGCATTGCGAAAAAAGAAGGCGAGCGCGAAGACACGATCGTGTTTGCGTCCGAAACCTGCGCCTTCGACCTGATCGGCGCGACCTACGAACGCGATGTGAAACCCGGCGAGATGATCGTGGTCGGGCCGGAGGGTATTCAGTCGCGCTTCTACTCGGCCGCGGCGCCGCAAACCGCATGCATCTTCGAGCACGTATATTTCTCACGACCAGATTCGACCGTTTTCGGACGGCCGGTCAACATCAGCCGTGAATTGCAGGGACGTCAACTGGCGAAGGAATCGCCGGTGGATGCAGATATCGTTGTCCCGGTCCCCGACAGCGGCGTGACCGCTGCGATGGGCTTCTCCGCCGAGAGCGGCATCCCATTCCGCTTCGGATTGATCCGCAATCACTACGTCGGGCGCACTTTCATCGAGCCTGAGCAATCGGTGCGCGACTTCGGCGTGAAGCTGAAGCTGAATCCGGTGCGCAGTCTTCTGGAAGGGAAGCGCGTCGTGCTGATCGACGACTCCATCGTGCGCGGCACCACGAGCCGCAAGATCGTTCGCATGGTGCGCAGCGCAGGAGCGAAAGAAGTACACATGCGCATCTCGTGCCCGCCGACCATCTCGCCGTGCTTTTACGGTGTGGACACGCCCTCAAAAGACCAGCTGATCGCTGCCAATAAGAGCGTGGAAGAGATCCGCAAGTACATCGGCGCGGATTCGCTCTCGTATCTTTCACTCGAAGGATTGAAGAAAGCCTGCGGGGAAAGCGAAGAGCTCACCTTCTGCTCCGCCTGCTATACGGGAAAATATCCGACCGAGTGGGTTGACGTGGCGGATATCGCTCCCGCCCCGGCCGTCCAGGTCTAAAACCAGTGGTAGCCTCGCGTGCTGGTGACTTCACACCGATCCAAACCGCTGGGTGCGTTTTCCCATGAGGGGAAAAAAATCCTTACCTCCTACTTTGGGCTACCAAGTAGAAGGTAAGGAATCCTGCACAAAGGGCTGACGCTCCCTGCGAACAGGGTCGGCAGCTATTTATGTGGCTGATCGAAGTGCGCCTGCAAATTTCCGCCAGTTAAAAATGTCGGTGGAAGGTTCAGCACTATATTGCTGGGATTGGCGGTTTCGTAGATCTTGATGGCTGCCATATCTTGACTCCCTGGTTCGCCAGCATCCACTAACGTGAACTCAACCGTGTAACCTTCAGCACCGTCGAAGCGGCCGATTCCAACGCCTACCATGGTGTCGAGGGGCGCCTTAGGCGGCTGCTGAATGATGATGGGGCTATCGGTGCAGAGAGCGGTCAAGTGGGTTTCCATATGGAACTGGTGTCCCCCTCCCCAATTGATCTCAAGATTGTTCGACAGCAACAGGTCACAATGGATGGTAAGCCCTTTGGTGATTGCGACACCGCCCACATTGATCTGTTTTCCCCCGCCGGTGAAGCGTCCGTTGGTGGGAGCGCACGCGGTAGGAACGGTGACTGCCACTGGGCCAGCAACTTGGCCGTTGGGATAGCCGTCGCCCCATGTACCCACTGCATCAGCTTCCACGTTGACAGTTGTGGCTCCGAATGGCGCCGCCAATTGCCCGGAGAACTGATTGTTCGGCAAAATGAACGCCTGAGCATCGACCTTAATGCCGTTGAAATAGATATCGATTTCAGGGTTGGTTCCGTCCAGTTGTCCTATATCCCACGACGTTACCGTGTAGCTGATGACCGCGGCGTTGTTCACGCAATTTGCGCTTGCTGTGACCGTTAGGGTGTGGGCTGCAGCAGTCGCCGTGAGGGCCAACTGGCAACAGACCACTGCTGCCGCCATTACGAGTAAGCGTACTTTTCGTCCGAACATTGTTTCACTCTTCCTTTCAGATTTTCCGATCGGCTTCGTTTGGGACAGCCCGTTAAGACGGGCTGGTGCGTGTATCGCATGGAAATTCATCGCCCATGCCCGAACTCAGTTCGTGCCTGCGATCAATGTCGGGAGTCGTACTGCGGCTGCAGACGATCGATGCCGGTTACTGAAGGGATAATGCCCTTGTGACCTGAGGGTCGAACCTGGAATACGCTGAGAGATTGGGCCTTGTAGTCTTAGAGCATTCCTTCGGCCATCGGCGCCTAGTCGACGAATGCTTGCTGTAAGTCACTAAGCCGCTGCATGTTCTTTTGTTTTTCGTAATTCTGCGAACGCAGCAACGCCACTCGCGTGTTGCAATCAATTGCAGGAGAACAGCAAGAGTGCTTCTGGAAATGGTGAAAAACCATGCGCAATGTTGCGTATGAGAACGCCGCCCAACTTCATGCTGAGCCGTTGCTGCAACGGTTACTGTGGTAATCCCCTCGCTAATGTTTGTCTTGCAATCCCCAGGCGAGATACACAGACGGTTAAACACTAGGAGCCGCTCACATTCGAAATAGTCCGTTGGTGAGTTTGGAACCATTCCAACACCCGGAGTTCAAATTCTTCCGGTTGGGCATTCCAAGCGCCTGTATGTGCAGCCCCAGGAACTTCCCACAAAACAATATTGCGATTATGTTTTTGGATCTCGCGTGAGTGCCAGGGCAGAATATTTCTGTCTTCCGTGCCATGGATCAAGAAGATCGGAGTGGTGACTCCTTCGACCGCATTCGAGGGCGAAGCGTTGTCAAGGTTGATCCCGTAGCGAAGTCGCGAGTAGAGGAAGCCGCTCCAAACAACGGGGCGTAGCACGGTGTGCCCGAACCAGGGCGGCAGACCAACGAAATTTGCCAGCCGCTCGGATTCCACATCGCGAGTGTTTGCGAATGGGGATTCGGCGATCACGGCGCAAAACCTGTGCTCGGTGTGCAGCGACTCCAGAATGAGCCCCGCACCCATGGATTCGCCCATCCCGAACACACAGCCAGGATGCTGGTGCTCTTCGATCCAATCGACCCAGAGATGAATGTCGCTCGATTCGCGCAGACCATATGTTGCGATGCGGCCGCCGCTTTCGCCGTGCGCGCGGGAATCCGGCATCAGCACGGTATATCCGTACCGCACAAAGAACTGTGCGTAACCGGCCATGCCTAAGCGATTGTCAGTGACCCCATGCAAGAGAAGAACCGTGTTGCCGTTTCCGTTTGTGGGAACAACGGTCCAGGCCCGAAGCGGTATGCCGTCTTGAGCGGTAATCTCGACTGGTTGTAGGCTCGCCCCGAGCGAAGAAGAGATGCGGACGGCAGTGGCGCGGAGTGGTTCCGGGAGAGGACGCCGATGCAGGTGCAAGGACAGGTCGGAGACAACAACTCCGGCGATGAGGCAGAAAACGGCGTACCCGATTAAAATGCGACCTGCGCGTTTGAGCCCAGTCTTATGCACTGGAAGAGGATACGCGTCGGTACCCGGTACAGTTCCACAAAACGGTTGATAGTGAGAGAAGACGTTCAGTACCGCGATTTTGCCGCTACCTACGAGTCAATGGGAGAGGCCCAGCTACTCGAGCTCGCCACTCAACGTGACCAGTTGGTCGATCTCGCTCGCCTTGCTCTCGAGTCGGAGTTGGCTCGGCGCCAACTTCCTGCCCAATCAGATCGCGGCTCCATTGGAAGGGAGATCTTGAATGAGACAGATGGAGAAAAAGACGGAACATCATCCTGGTATGCACAAAACCTGAAGTTCTGTCGGACGCATCTGGCAGCACTGTTAAAAGTCGTCGCACCGGCAGCCGTTCTCGGTTACATGGCGATCGCGGGCAGTCTCGAAATCGTCCACCGCGTCGATCGGCAACTGCGGCAGGAAATAGCGACGAATCCCGCCATGCTCCCGTATTTCCCTGAAGCGCATCGCTTGGAATTTCTAGTGCTAGGAATTTCCCGGTGGGTTGGCCTGTATCTTAGCTGGCTACTCTCATGTGCGGCCTTTGCGGCCGTGGCGAGCTTAGTTATTTCGCGGGAAGAGGGTCAAGAGACTGGGGTCGGAGGTTACTACCGCGCCGTGCGGGAACACCTAGGGCCGTTCCTGAAATCGACGACCGCCTTGTTCTTGTTAGTTGTATGTGGCCTGACGGGCACCGGTTTTATTCTGCTGTCCTTCGTGAGTGGATTTCTGAGAAGGGACAACGCGCAAGCTATCACCTACGCTGCGACGGTGCTCATCGTCATTCTCTGGATCTGGTTGTTGGCTCGCTTTGCTCTGGTAGTACCGATTGTTGCTGCTGAACGAATTGGAACATTCAAGGCATTCCAGGCCAGCGAACGGCTATCGGAACCGATTCGCGGGAGAATATTCCTGTTACTTCTCGAGTCGGAGGTACTCGGTTTCTGTCTCGTCAGCCTTCCATTTTGGATTGTTCGCTCGGCGGGGCTTCAATCGCTACAGAGTTGGGAGTACTGGCTGGCTATGGCCGCGAGTGTCGCCGGGGGTGCGCTTGCGCAGCTTCCGATGATGGTCGGAATTTCGAAAGCGTATCTTGAGGTGCGCGGAGCTCAGGGCCCGGTTACTGGAGTAACACCGGCCTAAACGTTTGTCTTGCATTCGCAGCCGTGAGGCGAGAAAATCCCGCCATGCGTACACGCTCACTGCTGATCTCACTCGCCGCCATCCTTGTGCTTAGCGGGTTTGCTTCCGCCCAAAAGATTTCTGCCGCTACTCAGTCCATTCTCGACCTTGAAAAGAAATGGACTGATGCGTACAAGCAGGCCGACCTGAATACGATGAACTCGCTTCTGAACGAAGACGTGATCGTCACCGTGGAAGACGGCAAGGTGTACAGCAAGTCCGGCTATCTGACGCACAGCGTGGATAAGACTGTGAAGGTGCTGCTGGCTGAGATCAACGACGTACGCGTGCGCGTGGACGAAGACACAGCTGTTGTGACCGGCGCCTATCACGAACGTGGCACTAAGAACGGAAAGCCTTACGAATACAACGACCGCTTTACCGACGTGTGGAAAGACCACGGCGGGAAGTGGCAGCTGATCGCCTCACACTTCAGCATCCCAGTAAAATAGGCACGCGCTCGACCTCCCTTTGACGGAGCCTGCACAAAAGCTCGCGCGGCGGTTGGGCCTCTTCGATGCCACTATGCTGGTGATGAACGGCATCATCGGCGCGGGCATCTTCATCAATCCTTACGTTGTCGCCAAGCAGGTGCACACCTCGCCGCTGATTCTGGGCGCGTGGTTGCTCGGCGGCGTAGTCGCGATCGCGGGCGCTTTCATCTACGCAGACCTCGCGCGTTTGTTACCAGAGGTTGGCGGGCAATACGCATACCTGCGCGAAGCCTATAGTCCGCTGGTCGCGTTCCTTTACGGATGGGTGCTGCTGCTGGTGATCCAGACCGGCGGCATGGCGGCAGTCACCATTACATTCGCAAAATATTTCCTGGAAGGCACCCATTCGGCGGTTCCGATCTGGGTGATCGCTGTGGTGAGCATTGCCGCGCTGACGATAATGAATTGTTTCGGCGTGCGGTCCGGCGGAACACTGCAGAGCGGCTTGATGGTTGTGAAGGTTGTGGTCATCGCGATGTTCGTGGTGCTCGGCATGGTGTACGTGAAGAGCTCAAATCTTGCGTTCCATCCTGTTCTCGATCGCCCGTTTGGCGGCGGGATGCTCTCGGCGTTCGGCGGAGCGATGGCGCCGGTGCTCTTTTCCTACGCAGGATGGCAGACTGCGAGCTTTGTCGGGGGTGAACTCAAGAATCCGGGAAAAGATTTGCCGCGCGGGTTGCTGATGGGAGTGGGCGGGGTGATCGCGATTTACCTCGCGGTGAGCTTTGTCTGTCTGCGCGCGCTCGGGCCGGCGGGATTGGCGGCCACTGAGACTCCGGCATCTTCGGTGATGCGCGCCGCTTTCGGGAATACCGGTGCGCGATTGATCGCAGTTGCGATCGCCATTTCGGCGCTGGGATTCCTGAGCCAGGGGCTCTTAACTGCACCGCGGGTTTATTTTGCGATGGCCGAAGATGGAGTCTTCTTTCGCGAGATGGCATGGCTGCATCCTGCGACACGCGTTCCCGTGTTCGCCATTGTGCTGCAGAGTGTTTTGACGATGGTCATACTGCTTTCGGGAACGTTCGAACAGATCCTGAACTATGTGGTCGTGATGGACTGGACGTTTTTCGGATTGTCGGCGGCAAGCCTCTTCGTGTTGTCGAAGGCGAGCGGCACGAAACCGCGCGTGCCCGGACACCCGTATACGACTTTGCTCTTCTGCCTGGCATGCGCGGCGATCGTCCTAAATACGATCTATCGCTACCCCGCGCACACGGGAGTGGCCATCGCCATCATGCTTTCGGGCGTGCCGGTCTACTATCTGTGGAGACGACGCGCAGCATGAGAGCCAACGCACATTCTCCGTACATGCAGTGGGCGAAGCTGCATTCTGCCGCGAAGCACAACCTCGCATCTAGCGGAGTGGCTTCCTATCCGATCGCGAAGCTCGGGAAGTTGGATGGCCTCGAGATCAACGGCGCCAACAGCTACGGGTACGCTCCGCTGGTCGAGGCGATTGCGCGCAGGTTCGGAGTGCCGCGCGAATGCGTGTTCACGACGGCTGGCACTGCGATGGCAAATCACCTCGCGCTCACCGCGACGGCCGAACCAGGTGACGAGATCCTCGTCGAGCAGCCGACGTATGAGCTGCTGCTGAGTACTGCGAAATATTTGGGGCTGAAAATCCGCCGCTTCCAGCGGCCGTTCTCGTCGAAGTTCCAGCCCGACCTTGGTGATCTGGAGCGCAATCTCACGCCTGCGACGAAGCTGGTCGTTCTCACGAACATGCACAATCCCAGCGGCGTATTGATGAGCAATGAAACAGTGCAGCGCATTGGGCAGCTCGCTGCGAAAGTCGGAGCACGCGTTTTAGTGGACGAAGTTTACTTGGAGATGTTCTACGACGAGCGCCCGCAGACCGCGTTCTTGCTCGACGCCAAGCGATTCATTGTGACCAGTAGCCTTACGAAAGCTTACGGGTTAAGCGGGTTGCGCTGCGGCTGGGTGTTCGCGGCGAAGCAGCTGGTCGAAAGGATGTGGGCTATCAACGACCTTTACAGCGCGACGGCTGTGTTTCCTGGCGAGCAGTTGAGCGTGGTGGCTTTTCAGAATCTCGATCCCATCGGGCAGGAGATGAAGCAGATGCTTGATGCGAACCGCAAATTGCTTGCGGATTTTTACGCCAGCCGCCGCGATCTTGAAGTCGCGGTGCCCGAGCATGGCACAGTTTCGTTTGCGAGGCTGATGAATGGGAGCGTAGAAAAATTGTTGGAACTGCTGCGAAAAAATTTCGAGACCACCGTCGTGCCGGGTAGTTTCTTCGAAGCGCCGCAGCACTTTCGAGTCGGCGTCGGCGCAAAAACCGAAGAGGTCCGCGCCGCCTTGCAGCAGCTTGCGCGTGGGCTGGATAGTTTTGCCGAGGCTAGGTGACTACTCCGTTCTGAGCGCCTCCATCGGTTCGGTGCGGGAAGCACCGCGGGCGGGCATATATACAGCGACCAACCCGATCGTTATCAGAACAACAGATCCCGCGAGGATGGCAACGGCGCCGCCATCCGAGATCCCGTACAGTGCGCTTTGCATCAGCTTCTGCGCAATCAAGCTCGCTGCTACGCCCAGCACGACTCCGCCCGCGATGATGCGAAAACCATCTACCAGATAAAGCCGCAGAATGTCAGAAGTTTGTGCACCGAGTGCCATACGCACACCGGTCTCTTGCCTGCGCTGCGTCACGGTGAACGCGAGAAGTCCATACAGCCCGATGGCCGAAAGTAGTAGCGACACAACTCCGAAGGCAGCGAACAATTGCAGCTGGATATTCCGAGGTGAGAGTTCGTCTTCCATCCAGGTTGCCATCGGCTGGACATTCGCGACTGGCTGCTGCGGGTCGACGCTCCACACGGTCTTACGTATCGCATCGGCGTAGGTGGACGGGTCGCCGCTGACGCGCACGGCGAGATCGCGGGGATAGAAGAAGTCTGGCCAGTCCTTCATCTGCGAATACGGGAAATACATCTCAGGGCGCGGCGCTTTGTCGAGACCGGCCTGGTGAATGTCGTCGATGACGCCCACGACTGTGTACCAGATCATCTGCTTGGAAGGAGCTTCCTCGCCAAAATTGATGCGGCGGCCGACCGGATCGTCGATGTGAAAATATTTCTGCGCCACACTCTTGGTGATGACCGTCGCGCCGGGTGCGTTCTCGTTGTCCGATTCCTGCAGCAGACGCCCGAAGAGAAGCCGCATTTGCATGGTTTGCAGATAGTCCGAGCTGACAAAGCGAATGTTCGCGTCGTTGAACTCGCCCCGGCTCAGCGGCGGTTGGCCTTCGATGGTGAAGCTGTTGGTGCCGCCGAGATTCGTGAGCGGAAGGAAGCTGGTGTATCCAGCGGAGATCACCCCCGGCACGCGCTGCAATCCTTCGACTACTTCGCGGTAAAAGCGGTTGCGAGCTTCCGGCTTTTGATATGGCGAGTTGTCGCCGGATGCGATCGGGGTGCGCGCGGTCAGGACGTGATCGGGAGTGAATCCGATGTCCTGATGCGAAAGCTTCCAAACCGTTTGCACCATCAAGCAACTTGCGACAAGCAATGGAAGTGCCAGCCCGATCTGGGCCCCGACGAGGACTCGCCTAAGCGTGGACCTGGATTGCTGAATGCCGCGTCCGCCCTGCTGCAACGCAGCTAGCAGGTTGATCTTGACGGGCGCGAAGCCTAGCAGTCCGAAAAGCAGAGCCGAACCCACAGACACCGCAGTGGTGAAAACGACCAGGCGCCAGTCGATCACCGGTTTCGCCCAGGCCGACATCGCGATCGGCACTAAGCGCGAAAGAAATGGCAGTATGGTCGCAGTCAGCAGCAAACCCAACGCTGAACCTGCCAAAGCGAGCACCACACTTTCGATGATCGCCTGTTGGATCAGCCGCCCGCGGCTCGCACCGAGCGCGGCGCGGATTGCGATCTCGCGATTGCGGACGGCGGCGCGCGCCATCATCAGACCAGCGACGTTACCGCAGGCGATCAGCAGGACGCAGGCCACTCCCACAAGCAAGAGCATCAGCATCAACTTGAGATCGCCGACGAATTCTTCTCTTAGGGGATGCGCATAAGCACTGACATTAAGGTTCGAATCGGGCGTCTCGATGGCGAGTTGCTGGGCGATATTTCGCAGCTCGCTATTGGCCGTCTTGAGGCTCACACCTTCGCGCAGCAATCCATAAACGTGCAGGTTGTGCGAGCTTCTGTTTTGCAGCTCCTCTGAAGTCAGCTGGATGGGAACCCAGATCTGCGCCTTCTGCGGAAAGGTGAAGCCGTGCGGCATCACACCGACGATGCGATAGGGCGCGTAGTTCAAAACAATGTCGCGCGAGAGAATGTTGGGATCGCTGCCGAATCGCTGCTGCCAAAGGGCAGCACTGATGAGAGCGACTTTGGAGCCGCCGGCGCGATCCTCGTCAGCGGTAAAGCCGCGCCCGAGTGCCGGCTGGACGCCAAGGATCGAGAGGAGGTTTGCGTTGACGCGAGCGCCATCCACCTTCTCAGGCGTGTCCGCCCTCACGTTGAAGCTGGCGTTTCGCGTGGCCGCCATGTCGACGAAGCTATGGTTCCGCTCTTTCCAAGCGCTGAAGTTTCCCGCAGCCGGAGTGTTCTTGGGGAAACCGACCTTCGTCGCATCTTCAAAGATCTCGACGAGACGCGACTGATTGGCGAACTGCAAGGGGCGGAGCAGCACTGCGTCGGCAAGAGCAAAGATAGCCGTGGTGGCGCCGATCCCGATTGCCAGGGTGACCACCGCCACGACGGTGAACATGGGCGATTTGCGCAACTGGCGGAGCGCGAAGCGAAGATCTTGAATAAGAGTGTCCATCCCGAATACCTCTGCAAGTTTGCTTCCTGTTGGACGCGGAACAAGTTGCTCGGTAATCAGAGGCGGATCGCGAGGCGGTAGAACCAGCGCTGTCCGTAAACGGACATCCTCCGTGCGCGAGTGAACAGTTGTGTGAGGCAGATTGGCGCTAATCAGGCGGGCACGTTAGAATAGAGTTCTTCCTACTACTTCCTGTAGGCCCGTAGCTCAGTTGGTTAGAGCGCTTCCTTGACACGGAAGAGGTCGATGGTTCGAGTCCATTCGGGCCTACCAGTTATCTCCATCCGCCGACAGCCTTATTGGGGCCGGATCTCATTTTTCGTAACAGGTTTGTCGAGATAGTCTGTGTCGTAAATGAGTGCGGATCCGAAGCTGGGGTCGGTAGCGGACTTCAGTTGCCCGTCAGAAAGCCAATCTGGCTCGCCCGCACGTACTTTGTGAAAACGTACGATTGGATTGTCATATTGCGTGTAATAGACACGGAACCGCTCATTGGGGAAGTCGGACTTAAGCTTGATTGCCCACATAAACGCCATCTCTCTGCCTATCTCGCAAGCTGCGACGAAATCGGCGTGGGCAACGTCGTAGGTTTCTTCGATGACATCCATGTCTTCTGAAACGTGTTCTCGTTGGGTATTCGTGGCGCGATTCTTGAACTCGTCGAAGATATGGGTGTGGTTGATGAATGACTCAGTTTCAGTCTTGCCATCGCTCAGTTCATTCACCCCGCCACTACACTGAAAGTCAAGATAGACGCAGTCGTCGAGTTCGACAAAGTTCGGCCAGAAAACACGAAGTACCTGTGCTGCTGCTTTAACACTCACGTGTCTTTGAACGCGGATGTCATCTGTGGTGCTCACATTCTGGCTCACGGGATCCCCTTCTTGTGGTTAATTTCTGCCGTAGATAGAGACTGCAGCCAAACCCTCTGAGAAACCCTGCCTAAAGTCAAAAGCTGTATTTCCTACGGCGTTCCCGGAGTGATCTATGTAAGTCCCGAACCCATCCAGAATGACCCCCGCCAATCCATCGCTGAAATCTTCACAATTTTCGAACTTCAATGGGATCACCAATGCACCCTTAGCGTTGATATATCCACACTTTTGATCTTCAGTTCTTATCCACGCCAGACCTTCGCGGAACTCACCGCCGAAGTCATATTTGGGAGCAACGGTCCACTTGCCGGATTTATCTATATACCCCGATTTTCCGTTTACGACGACGTTACTGAAACCCTCAGAAAAGCCCCAAGCCTCGTCAAACTGTGGCTCTACAACAAAGGCTCCAGATTTATCGATGTAGCCCCACCGTTCCGCCACCTGAGCAGCAGCTAAGCCTTCCTCAAATCCCCAGGTCATTTGGAACCGAGGAGCGATTTTGATATTTCCTGATTTATCTATAAACCCCCATACACCGTTTGAAACATTCCCGGATACTTGGACGCGTGCCAACCCATCGGAGAACACGTCGGCGTCAACAAACTGCGGCTTTATGACAACTGCTCCGGTTTTGTCTATATAGCCCCACTTCCCATCAATCTCCACCGGTGCGAGACCTTCATAAAAACCTCCTGCGTCTTGAAAACGCGCGGGAATCACCAGCTTGCCAGTCTTATCGATGAAGCCATGCCGATCGCCACCGTTGGTGGGACGGAGGGTGACGGTGGCCAACCCTTCCGAAAACGTGCGCGCGACATCGAAAAACTGGGGCTTGACAATGAACTGGCCGGTCTTATCGATATAACCCCATTTATGGCAGATGGCAGCGGCTGCGATACCGTCGTGAAACTCGAAAACCGAGTCGAACTTGGCAGGGATAACGACCTTGCCGGAGTGGTCAATAAAACCGGTGGCTTTCGAATTGCAATTCCCGTATTCGTCGAGACCGAACGTTGCGGTCGAAACAAGTGTTAGCCCAATTGCAATTAGTCGAAGCATTGAAACTCGTCACCACAACTACTCAATTTGCGCACTGATTTAAGACTGTAAGCTTGCGAAAAGCAAGGCCACTGAGTACTGTCGGTGACCTCAAAATGAGACGGAACAGGTCGATGGTTCGAGTCCATTCGGGCCTACCAATCCTTCAAGTGAGTAACTTCGGCTTTCTTGCCCTTCGGTTTCCGAACCCCTACACTTAGCGAACTGTGGAATCGTGGACGAAGGGCCGTTCACCAAGGGCGCTGTCGTGCTGGTCAGGCTCAATACGCCGCGCGAGAAGTTCTGGGGGGCCGTTCTTGACATCTCTTCCGGGCATCGCCATGCGCGGAATCGACCTGAATTCCTTCGACGACTTCGCGCGCCTGATCAATGCCGGTGAGAACGCGACGCCGGCTTCGGTATTTTTCCCGATGCATCGGGTGGAACGGATCGAGCTCGACGCTCGCAACGGCGACATTCCCTCGCTGAGTGAGCGCTTCGAAAACCGTACGGGGAAGGTCTTCACCTCGCTTTCCGGATTTGCGGTCGGGGCCGGTTCGAGCGGGCGAAAGGGCGAATAGGCCCATGCCACTGCTTTCGCAATTGCGTGCCGCTCCCAATCAGCTGACGCTGATGCGGCTGATCATCGTCCCTTTCATCATCATCAACATCGTGGACGACCGCTTCGGATGGGCGCTCGGATTGTTCATCCTCGCCGGTGTCAGCGACGCACTCGATGGATTGCTGGCGCGGCTGCTCAAGCAGAAGACGCTGCTCGGGCAGTACCTTGACCCGATCGCGGACAAATTGCTACTGAGCACGTTGTTCCCAGTCCTCTCGGCGACGCACAAACTGCCGTGGATGGTCACGATTCTGGTGATGAGCCGCGACGTCAGCTTGCTGATCGTGGCCACCATCTTCACGCTCACCACTTCGTACCGCGATTTCAAGCCAAACATCTTCGGCAAGGCGAACACAGTCGCGCAGATCGCAACCATTCTCGTCGTGCTGATGGACGAAACTTGGGATTTTGCCTGGCTTGGCTTGCTACGCCATGTCGGCATCTGGAGCACTATGATCCTGACGGTGGTCTCTGGCGTCTCTTATGTGTTGCGCGCTACGCGCAAGCTTCATGCGGGCTCGTTCAATGAGCCCGCCCTGCCCAATGTT
Organism: Terriglobales bacterium; assembly: GCA_045807945.1. Classification (GTDB taxonomy): domain Bacteria; phylum Acidobacteriota; class Terriglobia; order Terriglobales; family Acidobacteriaceae; genus CAVQGF01. The sequence continues at coordinate 14,050 of JBJMGI010000077.1, forward strand.
TCTCCGGAAGCGAAGCGCGGCGCCGAATAGTGGCTGAAAAACGGAGCGAGCCTTAGAATCAAAGGTTCGTGTCCATACGCCTCTCCAATACGCTCAGCGGCAAAGTGGAGGAGTTCCGTCCCATCGCTCCGCCGCAAGTGCGCATGTACTCCTGCGGGCCCACAGTCTACGACTACGGACACATTGGCAACTTTCGCACGTTCGTCGCGGTAGATATTCTGCGGCGCTTCCTGAAGCAAAGCGGATACAAGCTGCAGCACGTGATGAACATCACGGATGTGGACGACCGCATCATCGAACGCGCGGCCAAGCAGGGCGTCGGGGTGCGGCAGTACACGGAAAAATTCGAGAAGGCGTTCCTCGACGATATGGACTCGCTCCACTGCGAGCATCCGGAAGAGATCGTGCGCGCCACCGACGAGATCAACGAGATGGCCGATTTCATCGCGCACCTGGTTGAAAAAGGGTTTGCCTACCGCGCTGAAGATGGTTCGTACTACTTCCGCATCGCAAAATTCCCCGAGTACGGAAAATTGTCGAAGAAGCCGCTGACGGCGATCGAAGATGGAGCGCGGGTGGATTCGGACCGCTTCGACAAAGAAGAAGTCCGCGACTTCGCGTTGTGGAAGGCGCCGAAAGCCGGCGAGGCTTTCTGGGAGACGAAGATCGGCAAAGGACGCCCCGGTTGGCACATCGAGTGCTCAGCAATGGCGATCAAGCATCTTGGTGAGACGCTCGACATCCACCTCGGCGGCGAGGACCTGATCTTTCCGCATCATGAGAATGAGATCGCGCAGTCCGAATCGCTGACCGGCAAGCCGTTCGCGCGTTATTGGGTGCACGCGCGCTTCCTGCTGATCGAAGCGGACAAGATGTCGAAGTCGATGGGGAACTTCTTTACGCTTCGCGATCTGGTGCTGATGGGGCACAAACCGTCGTCGATCCGATACTTGCTGGCGTCGGTGCCATACCGCAGGCAATTGAATTTCACCTTCGATGGCCTGAGGCAGGCGGCGGCATCGGTAGAGCGGGTGCGCAATTTCAAGCAGCGGCTGGAATCGGCGCAGCTTCCGCCGGGTTCGAATGCTGCAGCGGCGGCGCTCGCGAGTGAGACTTCAAAGAAGATGACGGCGGCACTCGAAGATGACTTGAACACGGCAGAGTTCCTTGGCGCGCTCTTTGAGATGGTGCGGCAGGCGAATGCGCTAGCTGATGCAGGCGAGCTGAAGAAAGAAGATGCCACCGTGCTGCTTGCGCCGGTGCGGCAGTTCGATGAGATCTTCGACGTGCTGCGTGACGACGATACGCAGCGGATGCGCAAGATCGTGGAGTGGGGAAAAAAGGAAGGGCGCAAGATCGAAGGCGATGCGGCCGCGCTCGCTTCCAACCATTTCTTGTCCGACGAGCAGGTCAGCGAATTGATCGAGCAGCATAACGCGGCTCGTAAAGCGAAGGACTTCGCAAAATCAGACGCTGTCAGGAAACAACTTGCCGACTCCGGCATTCTGGTGGAGAACACCAAAGAAGGCGTCCGTTGGAAGCGCCGCTGATCAAGCTTCGATCTCGCAAGCGGCCAGCTGAGGAGTGGCGGGATCGGCCTGCTTAAGTTTCGAACTCGTAACCAGCGCTACGGCCGCGACGATCACCACCATGCCGCCGCCGATATACCAATCGAGGCGCTCGCCCGCGATCAGCCATCCTAGAAAAACAGCCACGACAGGATTCACGTAGGCGTAAGTTGCAACTTTCGGCGTGGGCACGTGCTCGAGCAGCCAGATGTATGCCGTGAAGCCGACCATCGAGCCGAACGTCACCAGATAAAGGATGGCGCCGATGCCACGGGGCGTCCAAACCGCCGCGTGAAGGTCGCCAATTGCGACGGAGATGAGCAAGTTTACGGCTCCGGCGACCGTCATCTCCCATCCGGTTGCGGCGAAGGGGCCGATGCTGAGCTGGGAACGCCGCGAGATGATGGAGCCGACGGTCCAACTGAGCGAGCCGAATAGCAGCACGGCCGCTGCGGCGAGTTTCGCGCGCTCGGCGCTCGTGTTGCGCAGGTCGGGCCACAGCAGAACGGCAAGTCCGACAATCCCGAGCGCGAGGCCTAGCCATCCGCGGCCACGAAGGCGGTCCCCTTTGAGGATGAATCCTTCGATGAGCGCTACCCAGATGGGAACGACTGCCACGATCAAAGCGGCCAAGCCGCTATCTACATATTTTTCCGCCCAGGCCAGCAGAACATTGCCGCCGGTCAGCAGAAGGATCCCGATAGCGGCGACGCGCAGAAAATCATGCCTGGAAACTTTGATGCTGCGGCCCGTCATGGCGCAGAGCGCGAGCATCAGCGGCCCGGAGATTAGAAAACGGCTCGCACCCATCAACGCGGCAGGGATATGCTCCACCGCGATCTTAATCGCAAGATAAGTGGAACCCCAAAAGACGTACACCAGCGCGAAACACAACGCTACGCGGAATTGGTGCTGCTTTTGGGCCGCTGTCATGGGAATGCTCTGAACATATCAGAGTCCTGCCTGGCGGCCCTCGATTCTCAAAAACTTTTGCGGGCTTGACTGAGTGTTCAAGAGGGAGCTAGGCTTCGCCGACCGTCCACCGCCGTGCGTTAGGACGATCTGAAGGTGCTTTTTCCGGTGAGCTTCACAGGAGAAAGGCTTTTTGCACAGGATATCCACGGTTTGCCAGTGGTCGCGAGCGGATACAGTGCACGGTTTGCATAAGAATTCCCGTGGAGTCGTGTGACTCCCACTTTTATGGCGCAGCCCGGCGATTTCGCATATTCGGTGAAACAGCAGGCGGACATCGTCCGCATCGTTGGCGATTACGTCACGCTGAAGAAGACGGGCGCGCAGAATTTCGGCGGGCTCTGCCCGTTCCATAAAGAAAAGACACCGTCGTTCTCTGTCCACGCGACCAAACAGTTTTTCCATTGCTTCGGATGCGGCGCCTCGGGCGACATCTTCAGCTTCGTGCAGAAGATCGAGAACATCACCTTTCCGGAAGCGGTGCGTGCGGTCGCACAAAAAGTCGGGATCGAGCTGCCGAAGCAGCAGTTCAGCGGCCCGGCGGAAGCAGCGGAAGCGAAGTTGCGCGGACAGTTGCTCGATATGCACGAGCGCGCATGCGCATTCTTCGAGGAGCAACTGCGAAAGCCAGAGGCGGCGAAGGCGCGCGAGTATCTCGCGGGGCGCGGATTGGACGAGAAAGCGATTGCGCACTTCCGCATCGGCTTCGCGCCGGAGTCAGGATTTTTGCTGCGCGACAGGATGAAGTCGCAGTTTGACGAGGAGCAGATGCGGGCCTCGGGTCTGTTTTCATGGAAAGAAAAAGAAAACACAAGGTCCCCCAACTCGCCCGCCGCGGCGGGCTCAGCTCGGGATGACGAAAAAAATAAAACAGCTCTCTATTCGAAATTCAGGAACCGCATCACTTTCCCGATCTGCAACGAGCAGGGCAAGATCATCGCCTTCACCGGGCGCACGCTCGCTACCGACGAAAAGTCTGGACCAAAATATTTGAACTCGCCAGAGACGCCGATCTATTCGAAGTCGCGCGTGCTGTTCAACCTGGACAAAGCTAAGGAAGCCATCCGCCAGCTCGGATACTCGATCCTGGTAGAAGGCCAGATGGATTGCATTAGCGTCTTCAACGCCGGCTTCCACAACGTGATCGCCAGCTCCGGCACCGCGTTCACCGAAGCGCAGGTGCGGCTGCTCAGCAGATTCAGCAAGAACATCGTGGTGAATTTCGATCCGGACAATGCCGGTGCGGCTGCCGCCGAGCGCTCACTGGCGCTGCTGGTGGAAGAAGATTTCACCATCAAGGTGCTGACGCTCGAGGCGGGATTCGATCCTGACTTGTTCGTCCGTCGCCGCGGTGCGGAGGGTTATGCGAACGAGCTGAAGAATTCCTCGCGTCCCTATTTCGATTACCTGATTGAGCGCGCGCGCGCGCAGTTCGCGACCAAAACTCCTGCGGGCAAAGTGCAGGCGGTTAACTTTCTTCTGCCGCATATTCAGCGGGTGCCCAGCCGCATAGTTCGCGACGAGCTGGCGCAGAACATCGCGCAAAAACTGTCTATCGACTCCGCCGTCCTAAAGCAGGAGTTGCGGCACATTGCGACCACGCGAACGGGAGCGGTGAAGGCTTCGCCGGATATAACGATCACCGGGGCGGAAAAAGTGCTACTGAAGGTTTTGTCGGAACCCGCCGATTCGGAATTACGCGAGCAGGCGGCCCAGGCGCTTGCGGCTGAAAATCTTCACGCCGGCTTGGGGACAGAAGCGCTGCTGCAGGCGCTGATGGACCGCGCGTCGGAGGCCGAGCCGCTCTCGTTGGCCGAAAGCGATCTCGAACGAAATGCGCTGGCTTCGGTCCTGATGGACGAAAGCGAAGAACTCAGCGAGCGACTGCTGGAGCAAACGTTACGCGCCCTTCGCGAGCAGAAACTCGAGCAACAAATGCGGTCGCTCAAGGCCGAAATCGCCGAGGCCGAACGCAAATCCGATTCCACTCAACTCGCCCGCTTGATGCAGCAGAAGGTCGAAATAGATCGCGCGCTGGCCACCCGATAGCGTCTTCAAACATCTCTGTGCGAGGACCGGGCGACGCCCGCCGCATGGTTAAGCGCTTCGGGTTGCGCGTAAGATGAAGTTTATGATCTGCGGGGCTCCAGCCAGGCATCGTGACGCCAAGTGGGTAGCAATGGTGCTCGGGATCGTATCGGCGGCTTCGCCCTTATCAGCGGCTCCCCACAAATTCTATCCCACACCGGAGGCGCGTTCTATCCTGCGCGAAGCAAGCGTGCTGATCCCGCAGATTGACGAGATGCAGCAATCGTCTGCTGCGGCGAATGTTGCCAGCCTGCAGATCAGGGCCGACGATCTTGAAGGAGCAATAGGGACTGCCGGCAGCCTGCGCAAGGAGAACGAGCGTTCATTGGCTGTCAGTACTATGGCGTACGCTCTGGTCGATCAAGGTGACTCAACACTTGCTTTCAGATTTATTGCTGACTTCCCGCGCGGGGGCGATAAGTCAAATGCCTACGGGCAGATCGCTTTGCTTTTCATCGAAAGGCGCGAGTTCGACGACGCCCTGAAGGCGACGCGCCTGATCACGCGTGACTCGACCCATGCTCCTACCTTTGTGGACACCTTAATGCGCATCTATGCGGCGAGGTGGAAATCGGGGGATAGAGCCGCGGCCGAGGAACTGCTCAATGAAGCCATGAGGGTTGTGGAGCGCGAGAAGAAGAATCCAGTGAATGCACGTTTCTCGATCGATGGGATGTACCAATCCATAGCGGACCGGATGATGGAGGCAGGCAATGAGAGCGCAGCCCCTGCCGTCGTAGAGCGCATTGCCGCCATGGCCAAGCATGAGAAGGATCCCACTCAAAAACAGTTTCTTGTGCGCGATCTGGCAATGGCGCAAGCCAATATTGGAGACACTTCCGACGCTGTTCGCACCGTTGCCACCCTGCCCAAGGGGAGCGACCGCGACGCAGTGTTGCTCGTAATCGTTGAAAATCTCATGAAACACGGCGACAAGGAACAAGCCCTTGAAGTCGCCGGCACCATGTCAAGCGACACCATGCGGGCGATCGCCCAACGGGGAATCGCCAGCGAGGTGGCAGAATCCGGAAACGATTCGGGGGCACTCTCAGTGGTGGAAGCCACCCCGCGCCAAGAGGACCGCGCCTACGGACTGGCTTCGCTTGCGCTGGAACAAGCGGAGAAGGGTGACCCTGCCGCCTCGAACACGGTCGAGCTGGCTTGGCAAGCTTGCCAAACCGGCTCCGGCAAGACACGCGACGACGCGCTGGCGGTCATTGCTGTAACCCGGGGGATCTTGGGGGATTTCAACGGCGCGCTTGCGATCTCGCAAAAATTGAACAAAGAGGAGCGCGTGTGGCCTATCTGGAACCTCACGGAATTCATGGTTTACGCAGGCAAAAAGGAAAAGGCCCTGGAGTTCGCCAGGTCGCAAAAGGTAGCGCAGGCAAAACTATTCGGACTGTTGGGAGTCGCCCGGGCGATTGTGGCTCCGCAGGTCGATCCCGAGAGCTCCCCGACAGACTCCTCCAAGTAGGGTAACGGAAGCCAGAACCGGTTGCCGAGTTGCGTGCTGTATGGCGCGCCAGAATACGCGAGCGCGAGAGAAGTGGATTCTTCTGCTATTGATTCATTTTGTTTTCGGCCGGATTATTGAGCCGCCGCTCCATGCTCGTGATCTGGAGCTGCCACATTTCGATTTCCAGTTCGAACTGATGTTTCAACGGGCCTTGCGTATTGGTGACGAAGGCGAGGTTGGTCTGCATCTGCTGAACCAGTGCCTTCATGCGCTGCAGGTCCGTGCGGAGAGCTTGGGCGTCTTCGGCGGAGACAGAGCCGCCGGCTTGTCTGTGAGGGGCCGGTTCATGCGCTTGCGCTTTCGAGGCTTCCTGGGAGTGGGCTAAGGCAACGACGAGGCACAGTACGGCGAGTGCAGCAGACATCCGCATGACGAGTAATCCTCCGAGGTATTTAGACGCCCGGTATCCCGCTGCGGCTCTGGAACCATTTCGTCCCCGTAAACATCTAATAAATCAAGGGAAAACTGGAATCGAGAGTACCTGCCGTGCTAACATATTACGGTTTGGGTCAGGCACTGACTCTCCAGCTAGTCCCCTCTTAACACGATAACAGCGCGGCGTAGCGCGAGCTATGTCCGCAAAGGAACCAATTGGCTGCACTTGAAGACAAATTCGACGATATAAAAAAACTGATCGACGCGGGCAAAGAAAAGGGCTATCTCACATACGACGAAGCCAACGAACTCATCCCGCACGATGTGCATTCTCCCGAGGACCTCGAAGACCTGCTGACCACTATCGGCACGCAAGGCATCGATGTCACGGAAGGCGATACACCCAAGCTGCCTTCACAGCAGTTTGACAAAAAGTTTGAAGACATCGAGGCCGGCGAGGACGTTGAACTCGACCTCACGCCCGGCGCACTCGAGAAGACCAATGACCCCGTCCGCATGTACCTGCGCGAGATGGGAACCGTTCCGTTGCTCACGCGCGAAGGCGAAGTGGAGATCGCCAAACGCATCGAGCGCGGGCAACTGCGCGTCTTCAAGGCGCTCTCCCGCTCACCTATCGTGATCCGCGAGATCCTCGCCATCGGCGAAGATTTAAAACGCGGCGTGCGCTCGGTGAAAGAAGTGATCATCATCGACGAAGAAGAGGTCACGGAAGAGATCCTTCAGAACAAAGTCAAGAAGCTGATCAACCAGATCGAGAAGCTCCACAAGCATTACCAGAAGGGCGAGCAGCTCACCGAAAAGCTTGCGGACATGACGCAGAAGAAGAATCCGCGCGCCTATCGCAAGTGCCGCTGGCATCTGGGACGCGAGCTGGTGCAAGTCTCGCTGGCGATCCGCGCGATCAAGTTCACCAATCCGGAACGCAAGCGCCTGATGGACCGTGTGAACAAGACGGTCGATACCATGCGCTCGCTCGACCGGCAGGTCCAGAGTTACGAGAAGAAGATCGATGCGACTCGCAGCGAGGACCTGAAGAAGGAATATCGCAAGAACCAGCGCAACTGCCGCGGCGACCTCGAGAAGATCGAGTCGGAAGCGGGAGTCAGCTACCAGGACCTGCGCCGCACGCAACGCGAGACCATCCAGGGCGAGATGAACGCTGAGTACGCCAAGCGCGAACTCATAGAAGCCAACTTGCGCTTGGTGGTCTCGATCGCGAAGAAATACACGAACCGCGGCCTGCAGTTCCTTGACCTCATCCAGGAAGGCAACATCGGCCTGATGAAGGCAGTGGACAAGTTCGAGTATCGCCGTGGCTACAAGTTTTCCACGTACGCAACGTGGTGGATCCGGCAGGCGATCACGCGTGCAATTGCTGATCAAGCGCGTACGATTCGCATCCCTGTGCACATGATCGAGACCATCAACAAGCTTATCCGCACTTCGCGTCAGCTGGTGCAGGAACTGGGGCGCGAGCCGACCTCGGAAGAGATCGCCAAGCGCATGGATATCCCGGTCGCCAAGGTGCGCAAGGTGCTGAAGATCGCGCAGGAGCCTATCTCCCTCGAAACGCCCATCGGCGAAGAGGAAGATTCGCATTTGGGCGACTTCATTGAAGACCGCGCTGTCGTTTCACCGGCGGAAGCGGTGATCAACGTGAACCTGAAGGAGCAGACGGCGCACGTGCTTCGCACGCTCACCCCGCGCGAAGAAAAGGTCATCAAGATGCGCTTTGGGCTGGAAGATGGCTCTGAGCACACGCTGGAAGAAGTCGGGCAGTCGTTCGCGGTCACTCGCGAACGCATCCGCCAGATAGAAGCCAAGGCTTTGCGTAAGTTGCGGCATCCGTCGCGCTCGCGCAAGCTGAAGGCATTTATGGACGGCGTGCACGACTGACCCGTTGGCGGGGAGAATGAAATAGGCACGGACATCGTCCGTGCCTTTTGTTTTTATCTGCTTGCGCTATTACGCGCCTTAGTCCCGTCGAGGGATTGTTGCTCGTTGCGATTGCGGCTATTATGAGCATCGCTCGATGGATAAACCTTTCATCTCGAACCTGGTTCGCTTAGCCTGTGAAGGCGCAAAGGCGGACGGCGCGACGCTGTATCTGCTGGATCCCTCCAAGCGCTTCCTGGAACCGTTCGTCGTTTACAACCTGCCGCAAAGTTATATAGACGGCATCGGCAAGGTGGAGGTCGGAAGCCAATGCTGCGGCCGTGCTGTGGCTTTCAAGAAGCCATGGATCGTCGCTGACATGTACACCGACCCACTTTTCAGAGACGGGCTAAAAGGCGCGCTGGAGTCTGAAATACGCGCCGGCTTTTCGGTGCCGGTGATCGATCCGAATGGCGAAGCCATCGGCTCACTCGGTTGCCACTACAAGCAACCGCGTACTCCATCCGATTACGAAATAGAGCGCAACACCATTTTCGCGACATTGATCGCACACACGCTTGCCTGGCTCGCGAAGCCGTCGGGCAGGGTGGAAGTTGCAATCCCCTCTTCAACTTCGTTGGAAAAAGCCTCGAAGACCCGCAAGTAGAACCGATCAGGTCAGCGCGCCCGCGCCAAATGGGTCCCGAACCAGTTGTTCGAGTCCGTCCAAGTGGATTCGATCTCAAAACCAGCCTGCAGCAGTGTGTTGCGAACGCCGGGAACCGTGTACTTGTAGCTGTTCTCGGTGTGGATGCGCTCGTCCTGTCTGAATAGAACTTCGAGGCCGATCAGTTTTACTTTGACTGTTTGGTCGAGCGTGCTCTCAAGGTGCATCTCTATGCGCGAGCGCTCGGGATTCCACAACGCGACGTGACGGAAGAGATCAAGATCGAAGTTGCCACCGAGTTCTCGGTTGATGCGTCCGAGAATATTCTTGTTGAAGCGGGCGGTCACGCCTTGGGCATCGTCGTAGGCGGGCAGGAGAACACTCGTATCCTTCACGAGATCGGTGCCGAGCAGCAGGTAATCGCCTTCATGCATGTGGGCGCGCATTCGGCGCAACAGATCCATTGCTTCCTCGGGCTCGAAATTCCCGATACTTGAGCCAAGATAGAGGACGAGTTTGCGTCCGGAGACGGATGTAAGGAAACCAGAGTCTGCGACGTAGTTTGTGGCGACCGGATGCACCCGCACTCGCGGGTAGCTTCCGTTCAGCGATTCGACCGCAACCTGCAGCGCGGAACTAGAGATATCGACCGGGTAGTAGTCCACGCGAAGCTGCCGGGCTGAGAGAGCTTTGATAATTGTTCCGGTTTTGGCAGCAGTGCCTGCGCCCAACTCAATCACGCTGACATTCGGGCCGACGCGCTCGGCGATCTCAGCCGAATATTGCTGTAACAATCCAGATTCGGTTCGCGTCAGGTAATACTCAGGCAGCCGGGTGATCTCTTCAAACAGCGCGGAGCCGGCTGCGTCATAGAAAAGGCGCGGCGGCAGGGACTTCGGCGTTTTCGTCAATCCTTCGAAGACGTCGCCGACGATCTCCGATACCGGGCGTTGTTCGATGGCGATCATTTAGCTAATCGGATGCCTGAGAACTGCCAACGACTCAAAGCCGGGAAGAAATTCCTGTAGCTCGCCCGGATATGCGATTCGGGCGTAGCGCAGGAGCCGCCCCGCAAGACTAACTGATTGCACATGAATTTGCCGTTGTACTCGCCCAGCACGCCTTTTGCGCGGCGATAGCCGGGATACGCCGAGTACGCGCTCGAAGTCCACTCCCATACCTCGCCGAACATCTGCGAGCCGTCGGAAGCAGCAGGATGAAGACGGCCGCTCTCGAGAAAATTTCCGCGTACCGGCTCGCGCGCTGCCGCGACTTCCCATTCGGCCTCGGTCGCGAGCCGCGCGCCCGCCCACTGCGCGTAAGCGTCGGCTTCGTAATAGCTCACATGGCAAACCGGTTCGTTGTCCTCAACGCGCCGCCACCCGGACAGCGTGTAATTCCACCACTCGCCATCGCGCTGCTCCCAGTAAAGCGGCGCATTCCAGGCGTTCGCGGTGAGCTGGTCCCAACCGTCGGAGAGCCAAAGCTCTGCGTGCTGGTATCCGCCATCGTTCATGAACTCGAGATACTCGCGATTCGTCACGCAGCGGGAAGCAAGCTGGAAAGCTTGCACGTAAACCTTGTGGCGCGGCTCTTCGTTATCGAATGCGAAACCAGTGGCGGCAGAGTGGCCGATCTCGTAGATGCCTTCATCCCATGATTTCCATTGGATCGGTGCTGAAACAGCAGAAGCCGGTTTTTGTTCTTTGTACGTGGGCTGCAGCGGGCTAGACCACAGCGCGTGCTTGATATCCGTAACGATCAGTTCCTGGTGCTGCTGTTCGTGGTTAAGGCCAAGCTCAACGAGCTCCAAAAGATGAGCAGGTGCGTGCGGCAGAAACGAGCGCATCGCGGAATCCACTTGGGAGCGATAGGCGAGCACCTCTTGCAGATCGGGGCGTGAGATCAGGCCCCGGCGCGAGCGCAGTGGGTGTCCGTGCAACTGCTTGTAATAGGAATTAAAAAGATACTCAAACTCCGGGTGCTTGCGTTCGTATCGCTTCACGTGCGGAGCGAGGATGAACGTCTCGTAAAACCAGGTCGTATGCGCGAGGTGCCACTTGGTAGGGCTCGCCTCCGGCATGGACTGGATCAGCTGGTCTTCAGCCGAAAGCGGCGCTGCCAGAGCCTCGGTCTGGCGCCGGACGGCGGCAAACTTCTCGAGCAGCTGCTCTGAGTTTGCGGACTGTTTCTTCACGGGTGCGATGGTGGCCAAAGCTGCCTCTTAATCGATCATGCGGCGGATGCCGCGCCGCGCCATCTCCAGGCTAAGCCCGTATACCAGGTGCGACGCCAGCCCATAGATATGCGCCGAAGCAGGATACTCCTTCGGCGGTTTCGAGAGCCCAAATGCGGGCACCGCCACCTCATCAGCGCCGACGAACACGGCCGCACCATAAGGAAGCCCCGCGCCGACGGTAGCGCGATGATCAACTTCAGCCAGCGCACCGTAGACTGCTCCGACGCTTGCGCCGAAGGCGTAATGCACCACCGGCCCGAGCTTCTTCTTTTCCTCCCGCGAAAGCTTGTGGTGGAAGAACGTCTCCGAGATAGCTTCCGCCGTCTTCATGGTGGCGTCTTCGTCGGCGTCGTTCGCGAGGCGCTCTTGCTCACCTTGCGGCGTCTTCGAATGTTGGAGCACTTCGGTCGCTTTGCCCCAGCCAGTCTGGAATTGGTTCATCACCCAAGCCGCGGCCAAGCCGCCGGCAGCACCGGCCACAACACCCTTCCAGAGATGGCGGTCTCCGTTATTCATTCGTCTCCTTAGATTCCGGCCTGGTGCTGAAGACTCCGGAAATCACGCAGCTTCTTGCTCGCCGCTGCGGCTCGCCGGCGTGACGATCTCGCCGCCGTAGCGAGTGAACAAGTCACGTGCGCGGTCTAGCTCCGCGGCATCATCAGAGTGCACCGCGACGAGCGCGTGCCCCTCTTTGATGCGGCCGAGATAGCGATTCACCTCGTCGTCGCTGAAGCCAAGTCCGGTCAACCCGCCGGCCAGGCCGCCGACAGTTCCACCGACGGCGGCACCACTGATTGCCGCGACGATCGGTCCTGCGGCGATCAAGGGTCCGATACCGGGAAGCGCGAGCGCGCCGATGCCGGCGAGCCAGCCGAGCACTCCGCCGATCACGCCGCCGGTTCCCGCGCCGATGGCAGCACCTTCCGCGCTCTTGTTATCTTCCACCGGTTGCAGAGCCTGCGATGGTGCAACGTCGGGCAGGACGACTGAAATCCCAGTGTTCGAAAAATTTCCCTCGCGTAGTGCGCTCACGATCTTCTCTGCCTGCTCGCGGTCCTGCGTCATGCAAACGACTGTGTTGGCCATGGCTTCCCCCTGAATTCCTCGTCTGTAGGAAGGAAAGAGAAAGAGGCGGGATGGCCGACCCGATTGACAGACCCGGCCCCGCCACCGACAATCGGCGGCATGCCTTCATCTTTCAGCAGCCGCCTGGCTGAGATCACTTTGCCTGATGCCGACGGCAAACAATGGCGATTAGGAGATTTCTGGGCAGACCGTGCGGCGGTGATCGTTTTTCTGCGGCACTATGGTTGAATCTTCTGCCGCGAGCATGTCGCGCAGTTGCGCGCACACGAGCAGGAATTCCGCAGCAAGCGGGCGAACCTAGCAGCCATCGGGCTCGGGGATGTGAATTACGCGAAGGCGTTCCGGGAAGAGACTGGGATCAAGTTTCCGCTGCTGATCGACGACGCACGAAAAGCCTACCGAGCGGCCGAACTGAAGAAGGCGAACCTGCTGCACCTTTTGCGCAGCGACAATGCGGCTGCGCGCAAACGCGCCAAGGCCGGGGGCTTCCAGCAGAAGAAATTGGGCGAGAATCCGTTTCAGTTGGGGGCAAGTTTCGTCTTTGCGCCAGGGAACGTGGACAAGTTCATCCACGTAAGCGAGACATTCGGTGACAACGCATCCATAGCCGATATTGTGGCTGCGCTATAGCTGGGGTTACTTGCGTTTGCCAGCCACCATCAGCCCCACTCCGCCCAAGATCAAGACCGCGCTGATGATGGGCGAGACTTTTTCATCGTGCCGCACCTGCACGCCGATGTGCATATCTCCGGCACTGATGCCCTGGTTCTCGTTGTGAGGGATGGGAACGAATAGGGAAGCGATTCCCAGGACCAGCAGCAAAATGCCAACAACCATCAAAGGTTTCATGAGATCTCCACGAGCAGAGTAGCTCATTTGTAGATGCGTTGTGGAAGATTAAGGTGACTTTGGTCTAGCTGGCGCGGGCGGCCTTGGCGCGCAGAAGCTCCGAGACTTTTTCGAGCAGCAGCTCAGGGTCATCAGAAGTCGAGACGAAGCCGTCCACATAAGCCATGACCATCTCCGGCAGCGTGAACGTTCCGGAGAAGATGATGATGGGCACGAACGGCTGCATTCGCTTCATTTCCATCGCGACCACATCACCATTCATGCCGGGCATGTAGTAATCCACAATGGCGAGATCGATATTGGTGGATTGGAACTTCCGCAACGCTTCCGGCCCACTCTGCGCGAGCTCTACCTGATATCCAAGGCGCTCGAGGCGGGCGCGAAGGATCTCAAGTCGCTCCGGCTTGTCGTCCACATAAAGGAGCTTCATACAATTACCCCTGTCGTCATGTGACGCCTCCGCGCTATGTCATGCAAGTTACCAAAGCCGGGTGTACCGAATAGGTGGGACGGGAGGGCATCCCGAGAAGGAAAACCTCGCTTACAGGAGGCTGCTAGTCTTCCGGCGGACTTGGATTATCGGGAAGCTGATCTGATTCTTGGGCCCCGAAATGGTCGGCCAGCTCTTTACCGCTAAATCCGTTCGTGAAACTCGCCTCGATCTCGGGCAACATAGTACTGTTCCAGTCGTACCACTCCCTCACAAGGCGCTTGTATACGTCTTTCTGGCGATCCTTTAAGTTGGCACGTTCCAGCGGGTCCTCAACAACGTTGAAAAGAAACGTATTGTCCAGAATTTTGAGGAATTTGTAGTCGCCATCTCTAACCGCCCGTTGCGCCCTCGCCTTATATCGCCAAAAGAGCTTCCGGGGGACTGGCTCAGTTTTTCGCATCAGCACGGGCAGCAGGTCCATTCCATCGCTGGGGAAGGCTGGGTCTTGTGTTGCTCCGGCCGCCGACAAGAGGGTCGGCAGCCAGTCCATGCTGATGGAAACCTGGTCGGTGGTGCTTGCTTTCGGTATCCGCGCCGGCCACCTGATGATCGAAGGTATGCGCAGGCCACCTTCGAGTAACTCCGTTTTCTTGCCAGTGAAGGGCCAGGTGTCGGCAAAGCGCTCGCCACCGTTGTCGCTGGTGAAGATCACGATGGTGTTGTCAGCGATGTGATTCGCATCGAGGGCGCGAAGCACAGCCCCGATCTGCTGATCCATCGCTTCAATCATTTGTTGATAGGTCTTTTGCGAGCCGGAGTCGAAATGTGGCCTATTCTCCGCGTGCGCCAATCGCTCGGATTCGGCTTTATCACTTGGCCCTTCCCACGGCCAGTGCGGTGCGTTGAAGTGCAAAGTGAGCATGAAGGGTTTTTGAGCCTTGGCGTATCCATTCACGACAGCGACTGCACGACTCCCCAACAACTCGGTAAGGTAACCGGCGTGGTGAATCGGCACTTCATCGTCCCAAAAATCATCTTTGTCCCCCTTATGCGAGAAGTAATCGACAGCGCCGCCGCGGAAACCATAAAAATGGTCGTAGCCGCTTTTCAGCGGGTCAAAGTTAGGCAGGCCCCCCAAGTGCCATTTGCCCACCAACGTAGAACTGTATCCCGCCTTCTTGAGCAGTGAGGGAAGCGTTGGATGTTCGGGTGGAAGTCCGACATTCCGGTTACCGACGAGAGGCTCTTCAAGACCGAGACGCAAACGATATTGATAGCGGCCGGTGATCAGCGCCGTACGAGTGGCGGTACAGACGGCCGAATTCGCATAGGCCTGCAGAAACCGCGTTCCATTCGCGGTGAGGCTATCGATGTTTGGTGTCCTAACGTCAGGCCTTCCATAACAGGCAACGTCCGCGAAGCCAAGATCGTCGGCCAGTATGAAAACGATGTTGGGAGGCTTGTTGGTCGTGGATGCTGTGAGAAAATCGCGCCCAGCGGCCAAGACGATTGCTCCCGTCAGTGCGCCACGAAGCAAATCTCGTCTCGAAATGTTCCGCTCTTTTGACAAAGTCATTTTTCGGGTGACTCGAACTGTCGGAGTTTAAGCCGCAAACTGGGAGGGCGCAATTCCAAAACCGATTTTTCCTCACCCATCCACAAAAATCCGAAAAAGTCACAGCTTCTGCACAGGTGGAGTGCAGTTCGTGATTGCCAGCAAATGTGAGTACGCCTACTCTGCTTCCACAAGGGAAGTGCAGCGCCGAAGACCCGCAGTCTGAGTGCTCAGGTGCAAGGACGGAGCGGGCCCATGGGCGGAGCGAGTAGCGCGAGACGAGTTCTCGACGCCCGCACCGCCAAGCCTCACGGCACGGGGCTGCACCAACGGAGCGTCTCCTATGCGGCTGGCGTGGGATTCGCGATTCCGGAACCGGGCGGGTTGTTCAAGCAGCCCGCCCGCGTTTCCCTTTTAAGGTGGGGCCAAGGCGACGTAGAGATAAATCCGACCAAGAGTCGGATTTTTTGTTTGGAGGTTTCAATGAGCGATTGGTTGGACGAAAGACGGCTGCTGAAGAGCTTTTCCACGGAGCAAATAGAGACTGCAATTGGAGATGCGCTCTCCGCTCTGACCGGAGGGAAATTCGAAGCCAACATTTCAAGACTGGACTTCTGCCCGAAAAATCAGGGTGTTTTTGCCGATGCCGTAGAGTTCTCGATCCATGTGGAAAGGGACGCCTTGATTTCCGCCGCTGAGGAGCCCAGTTCAGAAAAAAGCAGCGTATAATTTTGTTGCTCTCGCTCCCCGCAACCTGAGTGCCAATTAAATTAATTTCAACCCAGTTTTACGCCTTTGATATCCACAGACTTAGCCATTAGGGTTGTGTGTTTCCACAATGGCTACTGCAGATCTCAACCTCGAACGCGGCATGCCGGCATCGCTCGATGCTGAGCGCTCGACCTTGGGAGCGATCCTTCTAGACAACGACATCTTTCCCCAAGCCGCTGAATCCATCAAAGCAGACGATTTTTCGCTCGACTCGCATCGCCGCATCTACGCCCGCATGATGGAGCTGAACGAAACCGGGCGCCCTATCGATCTGGTGACGCTCAGCGAAGAGCTGGCGCGCAAGAAAGAACTCGAATCCGTCGGCGGGGTCACATATCTCTCGACGCTCACAGAAGGCCTGCCGCGTCGGGACAACATCGAGCACTACGTAAAGATAGTCAA
>JBJMGI010000078.1:0-73475 GCA_045807945.1 Terriglobales bacterium
GTAAGCATTCTCGTGATCCGCGGCGAGATTCCTTTTTCGCCGGGGATTGCGCAGATGAACGCGAATCACCTTTCTTAATTTGTCATCCCGAATGAGCCCGCTGCGGCGGGCGAAATGAGGGACCTGCTTTTATGAACAGCAGGTCCCTCGCTCCGCTCGGGATGACAATTCTATTTTTGGCGACTCTCTTGCTATCCTGTTCAGTCTTCTTCTAACTGATTCAGTGCCCTATTCCGTCCCCAAACTCGACGACTACTCGCCGGCGGCGCTCGACCGTGCCATCGGCGATCTTCGGTCCGCACTTGAACAGGAAGTCTCGGCAGTAAAAACCGAAGCAGATCACGAAGCCCTGCGCATCCGCTGGCGCGCCCGTACCAACGGAATCCTTACCCAGATCAACGATCAGTGGCTAAAGGCCGCGCCTAAAGAAGCCAAGCGCGACGTCGGTCAGCGGGTCAACGAGCTGAAGACCTGGGTCGAAGAGAAGGTTGAGTCGGCAAAACCGGGCGCGGCTTCTGTATCAGTTTCCGACAAGCTCGACATTACACTTCCCGGCATCCGCCGCCCGCTCGGCGCCGAGCACCCGGTCATCAAAACGACCAACGAGATCATCGGCATCTTCGCCAAAATGGGCTACTCGGTCGAAACCGGCCCCGAGATCGAGACCGACTACTACAACTTCGAGTCAATGAATTTTCCGCCGAATCATCCGGCGCGGGATACGCAGGACACTATCTTCATCGCCGGTCAGGAATCGAAGCCCCAACGGGATCGCCTGCTGCTACGGACGCACACGTCTCCGGTGCAGACGCGCGCCATGGAAAAGCACCGCCCGCCCATCCGCATCGTAGCGCCCGGAAAGGTGCATCGTTCGGATACGCCCGACGCCTCGCACTCGCCCATCTTTCATCAGGTCGAGGGGCTCGCGGTGGATACGAACATCACGTTCAGTGATCTAAAGGGTACGCTCGACCACGCAATGAAAGAGTTGTTCGGGTCAGACGTGAAGACGCGCTTCTTCCCGTCGTTCTTCCCATTCACCGAGCCCAGTGCCGACGTGCAGGTCAGTTGTTTCAAGTGTGGCGGAAGCGGCAGGATCGGCGATCAGCCTTGCCGTCTGTGCAAAGCAAGCGGCTGGATCGAGCTGCTCGGCTGCGGCATGGTGGACCCCAAGGTGCTCGCGTTTCACAAAGACAACGGCTACGACCCGGAGAAGGTCTCCGGCTTCGCCTTCGGGATGGGCGTCGAGCGCATCGCCATGCTGAAGTACGGGATCGACGATATTCAGTTGTTCTTCCACGGCGACGTGCGCTTCCTGGAGCAGTTCGCGTGAAGATTTCTCCAGAGTGGCT
The DNA here is from genome assembly GCA_045807945.1 of Terriglobales bacterium. GTDB lineage: Bacteria > Acidobacteriota > Terriglobia > Terriglobales > Acidobacteriaceae > CAVQGF01. Next base: position 1,353 of record JBJMGI010000078.1, read on the forward strand.
GCGCGATTTCGTCTCCATCAAGGCAGACGACCACCAACTCGCCAACGACCTCACGCACGCTGGAATCGCAGTGGAGTCCGTCGAAGGCGAAGGCACGACCACCGTGTACGAGATGGACATCACTACCAACCGCGTGGACGCGATGAACCACTATGGCGTCGCGCGCGAGGCCGCTGCCATCTACGACCTAGAACTAAAACCAATCCAGCCGAAGATCCCGCACGTAGAGACGCGGCATACCGCGTCTCAGAGCAGCAACAATCCGACATACGGAATCGAGATCGAACAACCCGACCTTTGCCGGCGCTTCACCGCGCGCGGGCTGCGCGGCATCGCCATCCGGCCTTCGCCGGAGAAGTTACAGAAACGCCTCGAAGGCATCGGCTCGCACGGCATCAACAACGCGGTGGACGCAACCAACTACATCCTTTGGGAGATGGGAAAGCCCACGCACGTCTTCGATCTTGACCTGCTCGAAGGCGGCAAGCTCGTCATCCGCTTCGCCCGCGATGGCGAGAAGCTGAAGACGCTCGATGGGATCGAGCGCAAGCTCACCAAAGAAGACCTCGTGGTCGTCGACGCGAAGAAACCGGTCGGACTCGCCGGCGTGATGGGCGGCTTCGACACCATGATCACCGAGCGGACGAAAAACATTCTGATCGAGTCTGCGTGGTGGGACCCGCTAACCACGCGCCGTATGGCCAAGCGCCACGGTTTGCACACTGATGCGTCGCACCGGTTCGAGCGTGGCGCGGATATTGAATCGACAGTTCTTTCGACCAATCGCGTCGCCGAATTGATCCTCGCGAGCGGTGGCGGACAGCTCGAGGGCGACGTCATCGATGTCTATCCGCGGCCGCTGCAGCGCCCAACCGTGCATTTGCGGTGTAGCGAAGTGAAGCGCATTCTCGGTAGGGACATTTCAGAAAAAGACATCGCCCGCATCCTCACCCGCCTGGGCTTCACCATCGCGGGGCAAGATAACGCGGGATGGAAGATCAAGCTTCCGAGCTGGCGCCTCGACGTGGACCGTGAGATTGACGTCATCGAAGAAATCGCTCGCATCTACGGTTACGATAATTTCAAGAACACGCTGCCGACGTTCGCGGGAGCGGTGATCGAGCATCCTGATGCGGCGCGCGACGCCAAGCTACGTTCCACATCGCTCGCGCTCGGATACAACGAAGCCGTTTCGCTGACCTTCATCGCGGCGAAAGACGCGGAGAATTTCTCGTCCGCCAAAGCGGCCGCACTCGAGAATCCGCTGAGCGAAGAAGCCAGCGTGATGCGCACTTCCCTTCTTCCCGGCATGCTCGATATGCTGGCGCACAATCTGAACCGCGGGCAAGAAGATGTCCGGCTGTTCGAAGCCGGGCACGTCTTCGAATTGGCGAGCGGAAAGACGAGCGAACACAAGCAGCTTGCGTTAGGCGCGACCACGAGCGCAATTTCAACTCAGCTCTGCGACAAATCAGCGCTCAATGCGTTCCGCGCTTGCAAAGGTGAAATTGAATCTCTATTGGAGAACTTTCAGCACGAGAGCTTGAGCTTCGACACGCAGCTCCCCGCCTACTTCCATCCCGGCCGCGCAGCGCGCGCAATGATGGACGGAGAAACCGTTGCGCAGTTCGGGCAGGTGCATCCTGAGGTTGCGACCGCCCGGAAAATCAAGCAAGACGTCTACGTCGCCGAGCTGTTCCTCGACAAGCTCTACCGCCACGAGCTGCACGAGGCGCGTTATCAGGCGGCTTCGAAGTTCCCTGCTGTCGAGCGCGACTTCTCGTTCGTGTTCGATGATGCCACCAGCTACCAGCAGGTAGAGCAAGCTGTTCGAAAGCTAAAAATCGCCGAGCTGCAGCAACTCGAGCCTATCGAACTCTTCCGTCCTGACCCCAAGTCGCAGAAACAGAGCTCCATACCGGCAGGCAAATATTCCCTGCTGCTACGCACCACCTTTCAATCGAATGAGCGCACTCTGCGCGATGAGGAAGTCACGCGCTGGTCGGAGCAGATCATCAAGGCTCTGCAAGCCCTGAGTGGAACTCAGCGGGCGTAGTTGAAATAAAAAAGCCGCGCAATCTGCGCGGCCCTTTTCAGCAAACTATTTATTAGTCGAGGGCGGCGCCGCGAGTCATCACGCGGCTCACAGCTTCTTCCAGTCCAGGCAGGAATGCCCCCTGCGCCGGGCGCGGGTCCTTGATCCCCGCTAGCTCCGTGTTCCAGCGCTCCAGGATCAGCGGAGCCGCGTTGCGCACCAGCGTACGTTCCGCCGCGGGAGCGAGCATATATGCGCCCCAGATGCCGGTGGTCAGCAGATAGCTCACGGAATTGAAGATTGCAGCGCTCGTGTTCCAGTCTTCTCCGAAACGTGAGCGCAAGCTGTACATCACTAGGTTCAAAGAGGCGTAAACACCGAAGCCCAAGATGACGCCGAAGAGCTGGTTGCGCCAGGTGATGCCGACGTGGTGCGAGAACAAATAGAGCAGGAGCAGCATGCCGCATTGAATGATGCGGATTGCGCGCTCAACGATCAGGATGTTCTGCACGAACAAAGTATGTTCCGTGCCGCTCGGGGTCGAGAGGATGAACACGAAGCCGACGATAGCCATCACAATAGCAGCCCAGCGGAAGAGTAAGCGGCCCAGGTCGCGCAGGGTCTCATAGGGCTGCATGGCCTCGCTGAAACATTCGTAGATCACAGCGAAACCGAGGAAGGCGCTCATCGCGGCGCCCGCCCAGTAGACGAAGAAGTATTCCATATCGCCACGCTGGAAAACCACCATAAGGATCCCGGTGAGTAGGATCTGGAAGATGGTGTATGTCCAGAACATGAAGAAGCGTTTCCGCGAGCCGTTGCGGAACATTGCGATCACGATCGCGATCTGGATCAGCGAAGGGGCGGCGCCAAGGGCGTACTGCATGATCTCTCGGGAAGACATATGCTTTTAACCTTCAACACAGACAGTCCTACCCTGTCTGCCATGGGAGGGGTGAAAGCATAGCCATAATCCCGACAGTCAGCAAGTCCTAAATTTTTAGCTAATTTCTAGCTATTTCTTGGCACCGGGACCGCTGCAAGGTGGCCAGCAGAGCGGTACAGGCATTCCACCGTCCGAGTACACGGTTGTGGTGACCGGGGCCGTTTTCGGCGCAGCTGCGGCCGAAGACAAACCGACAAGAGCGATCACCGGCAGGATTGACATTAAGAGGCGCTTTTTCATGGGAAGGGCTTCCTTTGGATATTGGAATCCAACAACGCGGGGAGTATAAACCCATGTACACCAACCGGATATAGGTTTTTAGGCCATGTCCTTTACTTATTTACCTAAAACACAGTAACCCTTAAGTAACTAAGTGAATCGCCGGAGCCCGGAGAGTGTCGCCGAGAATTTTTCAAAGAACGGTCGCGAAAGCCAGTGTTGATGCTGTTTTCGCGAACTCCTCGGCAGACCTTCAGAGTTGTCGAGTTGGTAAGAGTTGCGCCCGGAAAACATCCGCTCACATCCCGAAAGTTTTCCGTTTTCCTACCAGTTTCTTAGGCCTGTATTGGCGGACGATTGCACCCACTGTGTTCTCTACATGACGAAGTTTTTGCCAGAGTTTCCCGTCACAGCTTTTTTCGGCATCTTGAAAAATCCCCAACAGATCTGAATAGATGAGAGCGGGTGGCAACACGAAAAACTGCTGAACGAGCTGCAGTAATCCACAACCGTTTTTGTTCTGTCGCGTTATACTCAGAAAAATCTTCTCCCAAGGAATGTGGCAATGTCCGTAAAAGCCCCCGAGCTTTCTACAACCATCTCCGCCGACGAATTTCACGCCCTCGAAGAAAAGGTTTACCGCACCATTGAATTACTGAAGACGGCGCGCGAAGGCAAAGCCGCCGCCGAGCGGGATGCAGCGCGGCTGCGCCAGCAACTCGAAGATCGCGAAGAAGAAGTGGAGACCATCCGCAACCAGATCGTCGGCCTGCGTAAGGAGCGCGAAGACGTCCGCACCAGGGTGGAAAAGATGCTGAAGCAAATTGATCTATTGACGGAAGCGGAATCAGAGGCATAATCAAAGCAGGCAAGCGCGCCAATCACGAACTTCGTCAAGGGAGAATGCGGTGACGGCAAAAACGAATCCTGCGAATCCGGCCAACCAGCCGAATGGGAATAGCGTGAACGGCAACAGCGTCCGCGTAGAGATCTACGACCAGGCCTACAACCTGCGCGGCAGCGATCCTGATTACATTTTGAGACTCGGCGAATATGTAGACGCGAAGATGCGCACCATCGCCGAACAGACCCAGACCGTGGATTCCCTGCGCCTGGCGGTTCTTGCCGCCATCAACATCGCGGACGAGTTCCAGATGCTCAAGCGCAAATACGAAAGCAATGCGGCGCTCAGCGAGCGGGCAACAAACCTTTCCGGCGCGCTGGATGAGATCCTGGCGGAAACGAGACGAGTCTCTTAATCTCGAAGCAACTCTGCTTCCATCTATTTGCGCCGTTCGCTTGCAACCTACTCACCTTTTCATTAGCATCCGACTTAGGAAGCTGGCCTGCAAAGTTTGTGCCGGCGGAAAACCGTTTTTTGAACCAACATTCAAATGAACGGGGGCTCGACTCGATCTTCGGTCTGGTGTGCCATGCTCCGTCATGCGGAGACGCCTAAAGGACCTCGGGGAGTTCCCAAACTGTCTAACGACAGGTTCAAAGACGGCCCGCTGCACGGCCCCGCGGGTCGGCTTTTCTGTTTTCGGGCTAGATTAGAATCTGTCTAGCCAATGTTTCCTCGCCTGCTCCACTTCGGTCATTTTTTTCTTCCCACTTACGGATTCATGGTTGCGCTGGGCCTGATCTCCGGGCTGCTGGTGATAAGGCGCCTCGCGAAAAGAAGCGGCGTGGACCCGGACGACGCATGGAACCTCGGCATAATCGCCATACTCTCCGGGATCATTGGCGCAAAAATCCTAATGCTAGTAGTGGAGTGGCAGGACTACCGCAGCGATCTGTTCAGCACCATGCAGGCAGGCGGAGTTTTTTCCGGCGGTGTGGCGGCGGCGTTCATCTGCTGCACCTGGTACGTGCGGCGGAAGAAAATGCCGTGGCTGAAGACGGCCGATGTCTTCGCGCCCGGACTCGCGCTAGGTCACGCCTTCGGCCGCTTAGGCTGTTTTGCCGCCGGATGCTGCTATGGCAAGGAAACCAATTTCCCCTGGGCTGTCACTTTCACGGACGAGTGGGCGCACAAACTTTCTGGAACGCCGCTAGGCCTGCATCTACATCCCACGCAAATCTACGAATTCCTGGTTGAGATCACGAACTTCTTCATCTTGATCTGGCTTTTCCGGCACAAAAAGTTCGACGGCCAGATCATCGGGACGTATTTACTTATCTACGGCGTGGCGCGCTTCTTCCTGGAATTTCTGCGCGGCGACCCTGGACGCGGAGAATTTTTTGACACATGGATGACGACCACTCAGTTCATCGCCATCCTTATGGTGCTCGGCGGCGGGATTTTGTGGATGCGCGGCTCTAGCACCGGATTGAAAGTGTCTGAAGTCACCACGTAGATGAAAGCGGTAGGACATCTGCTCTCGGGGTCGGCGGACTAATTCTTCGACTCAGGGCACCCCGGCAGCGGTGCGAATGCCCGGCTCTCTATATTGAAATTTTTCCTTTAACGAGAGTATCGGCTTTTCAAAGAAACGCCATGAGAGTCCCGCAATGGCAAAGATGATGGCGTTGGTTACAACGGCAAAGATTGCTTGAGAGATGAAAGAGCGATGGAATGCCGCCTTGCGCATTATCCATTGACCGGTGTGGTACGTAAACAGATTGATGAGATACAGTCCGTAACTGATCTTCCCGCAATACTGAAGAAGCGGATCCTCAGGAACCGTTTCCAAGCTGAGCCCTGACGAAGCAACACTGTCGGACCCAGCAACCCGCCGAAGCCCGCTGCGAGGAACGAATACACAGCGATGCTTCCTCTATCGTTAGCTATCAAAATGGGGATGCCAACCAGCGCACCGCCCGCTGCCAGTCCCAGCATCCACTTTGTCGTACTTGTCTCTGCTCGCCCTGACTCGCGTAACAGCAGAGCCACCAGACCGCCCGCCGCGAGTGCGTCCAGATGGCAAAACGTGTTCCGGTAAACCATCTGCCAGTCCTGCGTCCTGAGGAAGATGAGGCCCCTCCTCGCATAGAAAGAACGGAAATAGGAAGAGGAGTGTTTAGTGTCCAACAGAATGCCCGTGATAAAAAATCCGGATAAGACGAAGAAAAGATCGACGCCGATCCAGCCGTAGGTGGTCGGATGCCATGCCGTCGCATACTGCGCATCGAGCCCGGTGTGATGAACCAGAATGACAAGGATCGCTAAGCCGCGCAGCCCATCGAGTTCTGGAATGTGGCGACGATGGTCCAGCACTAGATCTCCTGCTTCGAAGTCGCAGTATAACCGCGTCCTGCGCTCAATCTAGACAGTACAATCGATCGCGTGCCCCTCACCACCTTCGTAACCACTCCCGCTGACGCCGGGCGACGCCTCGACCAATTTCTCACCGGCGCCCTTGGCGATGTGAGCCGTTCGCGCGTGCAGCGTTTGATCGCGCAGGAAAAGGTGACTGTGAACGGCGCGACGGCGAAGGCGTCGCTGAGGCTGGAAGGAAACGAAACCATTGCGGTCACCGGGGAGGTGCAGCTCCCTCCACTAAAAGCCGAAGCCGAAGACATTCCACTCGATGTTGTCTACGAAGACAAAGAGATTGCTGTTATCAACAAACCGGCAGGAATGATGGTGCACGCCGGCGCTGGAGCGACCAGCGACGCGCGCTCGCGCGGTACGCTGGTGAATGCGCTACTGCATCACATGAAAAAACTTTCGAAGGTCGGAGGCGAGCTGCGGCCGGGGATCGTTCACCGCCTCGATAAAGAAACCAGCGGGTTGATCCTGGTGGCGAAGAATGACGCCGCGCACCGCAACCTGGGCAACCAGTTCTCCGGGCGCGAGATCAAGAAGAAATATATTGCTCTAGTTCAGGGCTGGCCTAAGTCCGATTCGGGCACGATCAATGCGCCGGTGAGCCGCGACCGCATCAAGCGCACGCGCATGACGACGCGTGGCAAGGGCGGGCGCGATGCGATCACGCACTACAAAGTCACAGAGAAGATTGAGAGTGCATACGGTAAATTCGCGCTTCTAGAGGTAAAAATCGACACGGGGCGCACTCATCAGATCCGGGTACATATGGCATCGCTCGGTCATCCTGTCGTGGGAGATACCTTATATGGCGCTTCCCGCGAGCTTTCCGCCCGGGGAGCCAATGCAAGCGGACGCGCATCTAAATACACGAGTGGCAAACCACCTGCTATCACCCTAAGTAGAAATTTCCTGCATGCGGGGGAATTGCAGTTTTTGCATCCGCGCACGGAGAAGAAGCTGACATTTGGCGCACCGTTACCAAAGGAGTTAGCACTTCTGCTAAGGCGAATACAGGACTGAACCGATGAGGAACGAAGTTATAATCGCCGCACAAATGAAATCTTTAACTGGGTTGCACAAGGCATTGCTCAGCGCCGCGATGACGCTCGCCCTTCTGTGTTCCTCATCGGCACAGACGGCTGACAACTCCGCTGTCTCGACGCCGACGGTGCAGCCGAGTGCTCCTGCTGCCGCACCTGCCGCGACCGGTGACCAGAAATCCGGCGACGCGAAGATGGCAGACCCGAACGATTCCGATCAGGACCCGGTTGCGACCATCAAGACCCAGGTCCGCGAAGTGAACGTAATCTTCACCGTCACCGATAAGCATGGACGTTTCAAAAAAGATCTGAAGCAGCAAGATCTTCAGATCCTGGACGACGGAAAGGCGCCGGAGCAGATCCGCGATTTCCGCTCTGAGACCGACCTGCCGTTGCGTGTTGGATTGCTTGTCGATGCCAGCAACTCCATCCGCGACCGCTTCAAGTTCGAGCAGGAAGCGGCGACGGAGTTCTTGAATTCCATCGTTCGTCCCAAGCAGGATCTGGCATTCGTCATCGGCTTCGATTCCACGCCAGAGGTGACGCAAGACTTCACCAGTAACACGGAACAGCTTTCCAACGGCATTCGCATGATGCGCCCGGGCGGCGGCACGGCGCTATTCGATGCCATTTACTACGCGTGTCGCGACAAGCTGATGAAGCAGAAGGACCGCAGCACCGTCCGGCGCGCGATCATTCTGGTTTCGGATGGCGACGACAACCAGAGCCATTCCACTTTGAGCGAAGCCATCGAGATGGCGCAACGGGCTGAAGTCATCATCTACACCATCAGCACGAGCACCAGCAACACGGAAGACCGTGGCGACAAGGTGTTAAAAAAACTGGCCGAGAATACCGGCGGGCGCGCGTTCTCTCCCTTCAAGATCCAGGACGTTAGCGACGCCTTCCGCGAGATCCAGGACGAGCTGCGCAGCCAATATGCCGTCGCCTACAAACCCGCGGACTTCCGCGCTGACGGTCACTTCCGCCCCATCCAGATCACTGCCGAGAATAATAAGAAGTTATTTATCCGCGCACGCCGCGGGTACTACGCGCCCGTGCAGTAGCTATTCCCGGGGAGCGTAATAACCTTTGCGCGCCTGTATCTTTGCGTCCTTCACCTTTGGGACGCGGATCTCGACTTTCCGGAAGCTGCCATCTTTTGTCTGGTTCGTCGGGGTGTAGCCGATGGCGTATTGATTGCGCAGCTCGTTCGCGAGCTGGGCGAAAGCATCGCGCATCTTTTCGGGGTGATTCCCGGCGTCGATCACCCGCCCACCGGTTTCTTCGGTAAGCTTCCGCATCTCGCGGTCGCCATAATATCCGCCGCCGTAGAAATCGCGGTCAGCGCAGAGGATCACGTAAACAATCGCGTCCGCCTTCTGGGCGATCTCAACGGCTTCGTTCAGGCGCGTGTTGCTTCCTTGGTCTTGCCCGTCAGTCAGGATGATCATGGCCTTGCGACCGACTTCGTGCGACAGAACTTCGCGGGATGCGAGATACACGGCGTCATAGAGCAAGGTGCCTTTGGCATTCCCCATAGTTGGGATGGGACCTTGTCCGATGCCGGGGATCGAGGATTGGCTCGCGCCGCCGGCGTTGATGCGAGTCTTGGCCATCGCGTGCTCGATGTCCTTGTAATTGGAGGTCAAGTCCCTCAGCAGGTCCACTTCTACGTCGAAGCTAAGGAGGAATGCGAGGTCCTTTGGCCGCATCACGTCGCGGAGGAACTCGGCCCCGGCGTCTTGCTCCATGGGAAGCACGCGCATCTGGCTCGGGCTCGTGTCTATCATTATGCCGAGCGTGAGCGGTAGATCGGATTCTTTGGCGAAGTACTTTATGGTTTGCGGCTTTCCGTCTTCATTAAGTTCGAAGTCGGCTTTGGTCAGGTCTGGAATAAGAGCCGAGTGCTTGTCTTTGACATTGAAGAAGAGGTTCACAACATTGACGTCGCGACGGAGAGTGGTGATCGGCTCCTGGTCCTGATCTTGGTTCTGCTGAGTCGTGGGTTGCTGCTGAGTATTTTGCGCCGCAGGTTGCTGCGCGCTCATCCAAAGGGAAAGTAAGAGGACCGCCGTGAAGGCACGGAAAATCCGGTGAATGGCTCTGGGCATGAAGAGGGCCTTGGCTGTTCTGGGTATAGTAAGCTTAGATGCAGAAACTCCGAATACAGTAAACGAAAATCAACTCTGTAAGGTGGTCATGACCTCCAGATTCCGGCTTTTTTCGCTTTCTAGGGTAGGAATTGTGGCGCTTCTAGCGGTATTGTCGCAGCCAGCCGTCCCGCAGCAGCAGAGTGTTCCCGACGCGCCTTCGGCAACGCGCCCTGTTCCCGCCCAGATCCCGAAAAATGCTCCACCCGCGGCCACCACCGCACCCGCACCTGATAGCCAGCAACAACCGAACCCTCAGCCGGCTCCCCCGAGCACGATCAAGACTGTTCCGGCGGGCTCTGTGCCTCCTGACCGGACCGAGGGGCGCGACGATCTTTACAAAATCATTGTGCGCGTGAACCAGGTGACGGTGCCGGTTACGGTGAAAGATACAACCGGTCGCCTCGTGGAAGGCCTCACGAAAAACGATTTCTCTGTGTACGAAGACGGAAAAGAGCAGACGCTGAACTTTTTCACCAGCGATCCCTTCCCGCTCTCGGCCGCGGTGGTGCTCGATCTCGGCATGTCAGATGATGTTGTTCGCAAGGTTAACGAGACACTTCCAGCCCTCGCAGGTGCGTTCAGCCCCTACGATGAAGTAGCGGTATACGCTTTCGGCAACACAGTCAGTAAAAGCCTTGACTTCAGTGCCGCGAACGATCGCTTCTCGTCGGCGCTGGTCAGGGCAAAAAAACCCGGACGACCGGGCGGCGTTCCCGTCACCAGTGGACCGATGGCGAGCGGACCCACGGTCAATGGTGTTCCCTTCGATCCCAGCGTGCCGCACGTCAGCACGCCGCGCCGCGAGTCACGCGTCTTGAATGATGCCATTCTCGCAGCAGCCATTGACCTCGCGAAGCGAGATCGCACGCGCCGCAAAGTCATTTTCGTGATCAGCGATGGGCGCGAGATCGGGAGTAAGGCCGCTTATAGCGACGTCCTGAAATCGCTGCTCACGAACAACATCAATGTATACGCCGTGAACGTCGGCGCGTCCGCCATTCCCGGCTACCGCAGCGCCGAGAAGATCAACATTCCCTTCAGCGGGTCAGGAAACATCCTGCCGAAATACGCTTCTGCTACTGGCGGCCAGGTCTTCCCGGAATTCGACCGCGACGCCATCGAGCGTGCGTATGCGGAAGTCACAGGCGACGCCCGCAACCAGTACACGCTCGGTTATTCCACGCGGGCTACGCCATCCACGGACTACCGCAGCATCGAAGTCAGGATCCACCGCGGCGGTCTCAAGGTGCTTGCCCGCGATGGCTATTTCCCTCTGCCAAAGGCGCGCTAAGGTTACTTGCGTAATGCCCACCAGCGTAGGAAGTGGCTATTGCTGTGATATAAAAGTCAATCGGATACGGCCAATTCACATTGGTAATTCCCCGCGTCAGTTACACGCTATTTGTGTAGCCGGACGACCCAATGAGGCAAAGGTTTGAGTTTCATCAACTTCGCGGCTCGCGAGATCAATTGCAAGATCGTCTACTATGGCGCCGGCCTCGGCGGCAAGACGACTAATCTGCAATACATCTTCGATAAGACCAATGAGAAGCAGAAGGGCAAGATGATCTCGCTTGCCACCGAAACCGACCGTACCCTCTTCTTCGATTTCCTTCCTCTCGATCTTGGCACCGTTCGCGGCTTCAAAACCCGCTTCCATCTCTACACCGTACCCGGCCAGGTCTTTTATGACGCGAGCCGGAAGCTCATCCTGCGTGGTGTGGACGGCGTGGTGTTCGTCGCCGATTCGCAAGAAGAACGTATGGACGCCAACGTCGAAGCTATCGACAACCTCGCCGACAACCTGAAGGAACACGGCTACGATTTCGGCAAGATTCCCTACGTGCTGCAATTCAACAAGCGCGACATGCCCACGGCGCTGCCTGTAGACGATCTCAAGAAGCAGCTAGTCCGCCGCGGCGAGCCCACCTTTGAAGCAGTCGCCCCGGTCGGCACCGGCGTTTTTGAAACCCTAAAGGAAGTCGCCCGCCAGGTTCTTGTTGAATTGAAAAAGGGATAAAGTTTTTTGGTTTTTAAGACAGAAACATGCCCCGACGCGTCGGCGCATTTTTCTTTGGGTTTGTTTTTACTTCAGCTTCAAACTCCGCAGCATCGCCTCAAATCCCGGCTGCAGCTTCGAGTAGTCGCGGTCAGTCGAAACAAAAACGGTGTACAGCACGTCGCCGTTCTTCAGCGGAAGTGTCACGAGCCAGTCTTTCTCCTTCAATGGTTGACCGCTTGAATCCTTCACCGGTGACGTGGAAGTCAGGTCGACCGAGCGGGCGTGCACTCCGTTCACGGTGATCTCTTCCCCGTTTCCGATCTGCTTCATGTCGGGATTATCGTGCTGCATGTTCCCGACAAGTTCGCGCGTGGCGGAATCAAGGTCGCCGCTCTGGGGCTTAAATCCGCTAAGGATCACCCCGTACGCGACGCCGTTGTCCACGATGCCTCCGTTTGGCGCGATCGTGACCTCACCATCCGCGTTCCCGTTCAGCTTCCAATTGTCGGGATACTTGATGTGATAGGCGTTGTGCTCGAAGACCTGGTAGTTGCCGCTGGGCGCGAGTCCGCCGGAGTTCGGACCGTTCGTGGCAGAGACGGGTTGGACTCCGCCGCCGTTGCTGCCCGGACCAGTGACCCCAGTCGGAGTAAATTTGCCAGCCGCGATCTCTTGGCCTGTATAGGTCTTCGTGCCGGAAGCCTTGCTCTTGATGGAGGCCCAATCGTTGCTGTTGCCGCGGTAGCTGCCGCGAGATGGCAGAGTCTTTACCTCGGCGGCTACATATTGCGATCGGTTTCCAGGATTCGGGTGGTCGCTCAGGAACTGCGGGCCGCCAGGGCCGCCTTCCTTGGCGAGCTTCTGGAAAAAGTCGGCCATGGCTTGCGGGTTGTAGCCCGTGTCGTACATGAGATCGGTACCGAGCAGGTCGGCTTCTTTCTCATAACCGCGTGAGAATTTCAGCAGCACCGAGCCGACACCGATCTGTGCTCCCAGTTGCGCCAAGCTTCCTGCGGCGCCGTTCCCCAACACGCCGCCGGCGATCTGCCCCAATGCCTCGAGCATTCCGCCCTTTGAAGCGTTGACAGTTCCGTGACGGAGACGCACGTGCGACATCTCGTGGGCCATCACGCCCGCCAGTTCCGCTTCATTGTCAGCAGAAACGATCGTCCCGACGTTGACGAACATCGGCCCGCCCGGGAGCGCAAAGGCGTTCACGTCTTTTTGCGCGATCACGTGGAAAGTGAACGGCCACTTCTGACCGTTGATCGGATTGGCGGTTGCGTGCGCCGCGAGGTCATTCCCGATCTTCTGCAAGTATTTCGTGAGCGGATCATTCTCCGGCAGCACCGGCATGGTCTTGTAGACCTGCGCCGCGGCTTGCTTGCCCACCTCAAGGTCCTGCTCCGGCGAATACATGTCGTAGTGATGGGGCGGGTTGTAGCGCGCCCACATCGCTTGCGGGGCAGCCAGCAGCATGACCAGAGCGCAGGCAATCGCCTGGATCGGCAGCGAACGATTCGTCTTCATAGACACGGAATTCATAGTCCCCTCACGTTTAAACACGCTTCCACACACTCTGACTCGGCGAGGCAGAAGTATAAACGCAAGCTCTTTCAGTGACTATGGATTAGATGCGGGCGGAAGAGAGATGAGCAATGGAAGGAAGGTAGGAATACCCGCCTTCCGGGATGCGAAAGGCGGGAGAGATTATTTTTGTCCGTTGAGCGGCGACGTCCCGAAATCTCGTCGCCCGGTGGATTTTCCTGCGCCGCGGCCTGCAGCAGCCGGCATTGCAGCTTCTTGGCCGTATTTTTCGAGAAGGACTGGTACCAGCGCACCTTCGGCTTCCTTCACAAACATCATCTTGCCGTCGGCGCTTAGATCGATCCGAACAAAATCGCCCAGCTTCACCTGCCCGGTGGCGACCAGGTTCGCAAGCGGGAAGACGATCTGCCGCTCGATCGCGCGCTTCAGGTGGCGTGCCCCGTATTTCGGATCGGTCCCTTCCACGAGCAGGAACTTCTTCACCTTCGGCGTGCAGCTGAAGACAAACTGGCTGTTACCTGTGGCCTGCAAAATGCGTTGCTGCACCATGCCAAGCTCGATCTCGAGGATCTGCTCCAGATGCTCGGGCTTGAGCATCTTGAAGACGACCACTTTGTCGATGCGGTTCATGAACTCGGGGGAGAACTTGCGTCGCGCGGCTTCCTGCGCGGTGCGCGTGATCTTGTCGTCGATGCGGCCGTCTATCTGCGCGACCGGGCCGCTGGAGAATCCCATGTTGCCGTTGATGAGTTCGTTCATCTCGGCAGCGCCCAGGTTCGAGGTCATCACGATGATGACTTGCGAGAGGTCCACGCGCCGATTGTCGCCGAGCGTGAGCGTGGCTTTGTCCAGGATGCCGAGCAACAGTTGCCAGAGCGAATCGCTGGCCTTCTCGATCTCGTCGAAGAGAAGGATTGAGAGCCGCAGTTTCTCGGTATGGAATTGGTTCAGCGCCTCCTGTGTGAGCAAGGGGTGCGTCTCGCGATGGCCGAGGTATCCCGGAGGCGAGCCGATGAGCTTCGCAATCTCGTGCGAGTGCTGGAACTCGGCGCAGTCGATCTTGATGCAGGCCCGCGGGTCACCAAAGAGCGATTCGGCCATTGCCTCGATTACGCGGGTCTTACCGGAGCCCGTAGGACCAAGGAACAATAGGTTCCCAACTGGACGGCCGGGCGGATTCAGGCCCGCCAGGAACATCTGGTAGATCTCGGTGACTTTCTCGACCGCCTGATCTTGGCCGACGATCTTGCGGCGAATAGCCGCTTCGAAGTCGGTTGCGTCTGAGCTGCGGAGAGTAGGGTCGAGGGCGGTATTAAGACCGGTTTTCATATGTACTGCATCCCCTTGATAGAAACGACGGGGCCCAAGTTCTTTTCAATCAGATGGAAAAGACCTGCTTTGAGTTGTAAATGGTTGAATCCGCCGCGGCACGCCAGATTTTCTGCTCGAATGTGGGGCAACTCTGGATGGAATTGTTGAGTCAGCGAATCGGCGCAGGCATCGAAATCATTGGGACGAGTGCCGCAAACAGCGCGTTGGCGGACGGCGGCAAAATTTTGGTGAGCTTCGCGAGTACCCCTCGGTATAATGAGAGCACCCTAGTTCCACCGCAAGCCAGTCCCACGGCAAGGAAGAATTTTCGCTGCTACGCAGCCAGGAGCGTGCAATGCCGATCAAGGCAACTGAAAAGATTTGGCACAACGGAAAGCTGATTCCGTGGAACCAAGCCACACTTCACGTGATGTCTCACGTGGTGAACTATGGCTCTTCAGTGTTTGAAGGCATCCGCTGCTATGCCTTGCCCTCGGGCGGCGGCATCTTCCGCGCCAAAGAACACGCACAACGTCTTCTGGATTCCGCCAAGGTCTACCGCATTGACGTGGATTTCACCGTCGAAGATCTGGTCAGCGGCATGCTCGAGCTGGTCAAGACCAACCGCACCATCCCCTGCTATCTGCGCCCGATCATTCTGCGCGGATATGGCGAAGCCGGCGTAAACCCTTTCAACTCACCAACCGAGGTTTACATCTGCAATTACGAGTGGGGCAAGTATCTGGGCTCGGAAGATGAGGGCGTCGACGTTTGCGTCTCATCCTGGAACCGCTTGGCGCCGAATACGATGCCGGCGATGGCGAAGGCCGGCGCGAACTACATGAACTCGCAGCTGATCAAGATGGAAGCCATCATGAACGGCTACGTGGAAGGCATCGCCCTCGACGTGAACGGATACGTGAGCGAAGGCTCGGGCGAAAATGTGTTCCTGGTCCGCCAGGGGACGATTTACACCGCGCCACTAGGAAACTCCGTACTGCCGGGTATCACCCGCGACAGCGTCATTCAAATTGCGAGAGACCTGAAGATTCCCGTCATCGAGCAGATGATCCCCCGCGAGATGCTCTACATCGCCGACGAAGTCTTCTTCAGCGGCACTGCCGCCGAGATCACGCCTATCCGCTCCGTGGATAAGATCAGTGTGAACAAGGGCGTGACCGGACCGGTCGTGAAGGCGCTGCAGAAAGAGTTCTACGGCCTGGTTCGCGGCGAAATGCCAGACCGCCACAATTGGTTCACGCCAGTGCCGGTAAGCGCGAAGCAGCCAGTCGGCGTTTAATCCAACAGTTAAGCTTAAAAAGAGGACGCAGAACATGCGTCCTCTTTTTTGTTGCGGCGTTCGCCATTGGGCACAGCTCTTCTGCTACCATTCTTCTCCCACAAAAGGAGACTCCCCTATGACTACTGCTACGCAGGCTGCTCCCACAACCGAATTCGCCGCTGGATTTCGCGACCTGCTTGTCCATCAACTCGAACAAGAGATGAAGACCACCAAGCGTGTGCTCGCCGCTGTTCCCGATAACAAGCGCGATTACCGCCCCGACCCGAACGGCCGCACGGCCGCGGATCTCGCCGAACACATCGCCCTCAGCGACGTCATGTTCCTGCAGGGCATCAATGACCTTAGTTTCGACAAAGTTTTCGGCGATCCCGAAGCATCAAAGCGCGCCGCTGAGGCGCTGCCCAAGAACTCTGCCGGTCTCGCTGACTGGTACGAGAAGAACTTTACCGCGGAGTTGAACAAGGTGAAGCGTCTAACTCCGGAGCAGCTCAACACCACCATCGGGTTCTTCGGCGCGTTCAACCTGCCTGCGCACGGCTATCTTCTATTTCTGAACAATCACAGCATTCACCACCGCGGACAGCTTGCCTGCTACTTGCGCCCCTGCGGCGGCAAAGTGCCAGATATTTACGGCGGCAGCTACGACGAGCCCTGGCAAGGCTAGCCGTCAGCTTGCGCCACTAGCGCGACAATCACCCGCTCGCTGGGTTCATCCCTAGCGGGCGTTCTCTGCCCCGGGCTGTATAGTGATTGGCCTGAATAAACCCTTATCTCAACCTGAGGAGATGGTGCGCATGAAATTCACACGAAAGTTCCTGATGTTCGTCACGATGGTCGGCCTGTTGAGCATGTTCAGCTTCGGCCAGGCCGCGTCCACTACAACCACAAATAAGGATTCCTCGAAGTCGAGCGCGATGGGGTCGGACATGAAGTCCGATACCAAAGCGAGTGACAAGAAAGCCGCAAAGGCCTCGATGGTCGACATCAACTCGGCCACCAAAGACGAGCTAACCGCGCTGCCGGGTATCGGCGACGCGTATGCACAGAAGATCATCGACGGGCGCCCGTACAGCAACAAGGCGCAGCTTTTGAGCAAGAAGATCGTTCCCAAAGCCACCTACGAGCAAGTGAAGACGCAGATCGTGGCCAAGCACGCTGCCGGCGACAAAATGGCGAAATCGAGCAAGTCTGACAAGATGAGCCACGACGATATGAGCAAGCCTGCTCCCAAAAAATAAGTTTCCTGTTCCCCGAAAAGGCCGCCTTTTGGCGGCCTTTTTGTTGCTTTGCGCAGCACGGCTGAGGAGTCCCGCTTTTAATGGTATGTTGCCGGATTTTGTGGTACTTTCACCCCACCTAACACTCTGGTTTCACGAGGAATCACCCTCATGCAGATTGACGATTTACTTCGTACCGCCATGGAGCGCAAAGCCTCCGACTTGCACCTGAAAGTGGGCAACTATCCGTATTTGCGGGTAGACGGCGAACTGGTTCCGCTCAGTGATCAGCCCCGCATCAGCGCAGAGGACATGCTGAACATGGCCTTCAGCATGATGTCGAACCGGCAAAAGCAAAAATTCAAGGAAGCCGCGGAATTGGATATGGCGTACGGCGTCGCCGGCCTCGGCCGCTTCCGCGTGAACGTCTTCCAGCAACGCGGCAATGTGGGCGTTGTCCTCCGCGTGATTCCTACCAAGATCCGTGCACTTGAAGAGCTGTACCTGCCCAAGATCATCGAGCAGATCTGCGAAGAAGGCCGCGGTCTGGTTCTAGTAACCGGCGTCACCGGCTCGGGTAAATCCACGACGCTCGCTGCCATGATCGACCGCATCAACTCCATGCGGCCGGAACACATCATGACCATCGAGGACCCGATCGAATTCCTGCACCGCGATAAAAAAGGGTTCGTGAACCAGCGCGAAGTGGAAGTGGATACTTCTTCATTCGGCGCCGCTTTGCGCGCTTCCCTCCGCCAAGACCCAGACACCATCCTGGTCGGCGAAATGCGCGATCTTGAAACCATCGGGACCGCGCTGCACGCCGCGGAAACTGGGCACATGGTCTTCTCGACCCTGCACACATTGGACGCCGTCGAAACCATCAACCGCATCATCTCCGTCTTCCCGCCGCCCGAACAGAAGCAGATCCGTTTACAGTTGGCCGCGGTTTTGAAGGCCGTCATCTCGCAGCGATTGGTTCGCAAGGCTGACGGCGCAGGTCGCGTGCCGGCGGTTGAAGTGCTGATCGCGACCGAGTACATCCGCGAGTGCATCATCACGCCGGAAAAAACGCGAGCCATCCACGAAGCTCTTGCAGCCGGCGTTTCGCAGTACGGCATGCAGACCTTCGATCAATCGCTTTACGACCTCTACTCACAGGGCCTCATCACGTACGAAACGGCCCTTGAGAACGCCAGCAAACCAGACGACTTCAAGCTCAAGGTGCAGGGCATCGGCTCGACCGCCGATTCCGCGCGCGAACAAATGGAGTCTGCCGGGTTCGGCGGCGGAAGATAACACCCATTGGTCTACACAGGCGCGGGTTCATCCCGCGCCTTTTTTGCTCTGTGCTCCCTCTGCCCCCTGTGGTAATCATTTGCAGTGGCCTTTAAGAAATCCAAGCGCATCCTCGATGCCCCGGCGCTCTACGAGTACGCCGTCGGCGCACTCTCCCGGCGTATGCGCTCGGTCGCGGAATTGAAGCGGTTGCTGCGCCAGAAAAACATTGAAGGCGACGACCGCGAGGCCGTCATCGAAGCCGTGATCCGCAAATTGAAAGATCAGAGGTACCTCAACGACGCAGATTTCGCTGCGCAGTACACGTCATATAGAAAATCGAACGAAAAATTCGGCAAGCTGCGCGTGATCACCGACCTGAAGCAAAAAGGTGTGCACGGCGAAGTCATCGAGCAGGCGATTAGCAGCGCATACGACGACGTGAACGAAGAACAGCTTGCACGCGAACACCTGCTCCGTAAGCGAATGAAGAAGCCTGCGACGCAAAAAGAAACCGCACGCATCTACCGCGCGCTGGCCCGGGCTGGGTTCTCCAGCCGCGCGATTTTCAAGGTTCTAAAAAAATGGGATGTAGACGAGGAAACCCTGACGGCTCTCGAGTCCGAAGAACCCGAGCAGCAGCCCTGACCAGCAGTTCTCCATGCGTGCCAACGGCCATCTAATCAGGCATGGAACTCGTCCCCAAACGACAGCAAGCGACACGCGAACCTGAACACGCCTCACCTTGGAAGCTGGGCGGCCTTGGCCCGGTCACACTCGCAAAACGTGTTTGGAACGAGATGGACCACGACGAGATATTCAATCGTGGTGCCGCTCTCTCGTATTACTTTCTGCTCGCGCTCTTCCCCATGCTGCTGTTTTTAACTTCGCTGCTGGGGCTGGTCGTCGGACAGAATCCTCAGTTCCAGAACGAGCTCTATGGATACATCGCCCGCGTAATGCCGGGTGACGCTTCCAGTCTGGTTACAAAGACGATTCAAGAGATCACGACCCGCGCGAGCGGATTGAAGCTTGCAATTTCACTCGTCGTAGCCCTGTGGACAGCCTCGGGCGGAATGTCTGCTCTCGGCACTTCACTGAACGCCGCTTATGACGTGCGCGAAGGCCGGCCGTGGTGGAAACGCCAACTGACATTCCTGTTGCTCACCATCGGGGTCGCGCTGTTGGTGATCATGGCCTTGGTGATCATCCTTTTTGGCGGCAAATTGGCTACGTTCACAGGGACACATTTGCATCTCAGCTCGGCGTTGACCCTCACATGGATGGTCGTGCAGTGGCCGATCGCACTCTTCTTTGTAGTTTTCTGCTTCGCCTTGATTTACTTCTTCGCACCGGACATCGAACACGCGACCTGGTACTGGATCACTCCAGGCTCAGTCATCGGTGTTCTCCTTTGGATCGTCGCTTCTGTCGGGTTCAAGGTCTATCTCAGTTTCTTCAACTCCTACGCGAAGACGTACGGGTCACTTGCGGGAGTTGTCGTGCTGATGCTGTGGTTCTACATCACCGGACTCGCGCTGCTCATTGGCGGCGAGATCAACGCGGAGATCGAGCATGCCGCCGCTGAGCACGGCCGCGCCGACGCAAAAGCCGAAGGAGAAAAAGAAGCACCGGCGGCGTAGCGGACACGCGCCGCCTATCTCGCGCTTCCGGCCTGGTATCTCGCATCTCCCCCCTCCTGCGTCGCACGCCCCGCTTGGTAATGTGAGCATCCTGTATTCTTCTAAGTTCCTCATCCACTCTGGAGAAAACAGGTAATGGGCAAGATCCTGGAGCAGCTGCAGGCGGTGGTGCGCGGTAACGGGAGGATATCTCCCATCGCGAAGACTCTGGGCTTCACCTTGACCCACATCGAACCCGGCGCCGCGATCATCGAGCTAGACGCAGACGAGCGCTTCTGGAATCCAATGGGGACGCTGCATGGCGGAATTCTGGTCGACATCGCCGACGCAGCTATGGGTCTCGCCTACGCTGCTGCCCTCAATGAGGACGAGACCTTTACCACAGTCGAGTTGAAGATCAATTACTTGCGTCCGTTCAAAGAAGGCCATCTCAAGGCCATCGCCAAGACCGTGCATCGCGGCCGCACGATCGGCCTCGTAGACTGCGAAGTCTTCGACGATCGCGGTAAGATCATCGCCCGCTCCTCAAGTACCTGCCTGACCTTGCGCGGAGAGCAAACAAAGGGTAGAACCTTCTAAGTTCCAAAGAAGGAAAACTTGCCTGCAATTTGGCTAACCGCGACGGTCGCGTCGATTGTGGCTGTTACTTGGCTGTTGCTCCGCTCTGGAGCAGCCAATCCCGAATCCCATGCTGAAAGACGCGTTCCGTTGGAGGTCCCCGTCCATCTGCGCTTGGGCGAGAGCGAACTTGAGGTGATGAGCGCCGATATTAGCAAAGGCGGCATGCGCCTGAGGCTCGATGCCCTCGCCTCCATCGGCCAGCCCATGGAATTGCAATTTGCCCTGCCTGGACAGCGGCCCTGTCTGATGTACGCGGTTGTTCGGTGGTTGGGCAAAGGACAAGCTGGAGTCTTATTCGATCGCGCGAATGAGCAGATCTCGATGATCGAGAGCTGGATCGACTCTCATTACCCTGCCGTCAGCAAGCACTGAGCCGATCATTGGGTTCTTCGGACTTGAAAGGTTTGTACAAACGTACTCTCGCCGATGGAGCTGCTTACTCGTGCTACCATCTCGCGCCATAGCGAGGGCGCATGCCGCAGGTAGGTGAACGTCTCGGGCGGTACCGCATCGAGGAGCAGATCGGTGCGGGCGGCATGGGTGTGGTCTATCGCGCCTATGACGAAAAGCTGCAGCGACGGCTGGCCATCAAAGTCATCACCCCGGGCGCGCTCAACGACGAAGCCGCGCGCAAACGCTTTCGCAATGAAGCCCTCATTCTGTCGCGGCTAAACCATCCTTCTATACAGACGATCCACGATTTTGATTCTTTCGATGGCCACGACTATTTGGTGAGCGAGCTGGTTCCCGGCTCGTCGCTCGATGTTCGCTTGAGCGCCGGTGCGCTGCCGGAGAAGGAAGCGATCCAGTTCGGCATCCAGCTTGCGCAGGGACTAGCGGCGGCGCATGCGGCGGGAGTTTTGCATCGCGATCTGAAGCCGTCGAACCTACGGGTCACTCCTGACGGATTGCTCAAGATCCTTGACTTTGGTTTGGCTACCCTCTCCCGCGAGGCGGTCCTTACGCTCAGTGCGACGCAGAGTGTCGAAACTGCGCCCACGGGTGTCGCAGGAACGTTACCGTACATGTCGCCCGAGCAACTGCTCGGCGAGCAGGTTGACGAGCGCAGCGATGTGTACTCGGCTGGCATCGTGCTCTTCGAGCTTGCGAGCGGTCGCCTTCCCTTCGCGGAACCGCTGGTGACCAGGCTGACAGACGCAATCCTGCACCAGTCGCCGCCCGAGTTGCGATCTTTGGCGCCGAAGTACTCGATGGAGTTCGAACGCATCGTGGCGCGGTGTCTGGAAAAAGATCCCGAGCTGCGCTATCAGTCCGCGAAGGAATTGGCAGCCGAATTGAAGCGGCTGCAGATGAAGTCTTCTGCTCCAAGCCTCGCCGCGCCATCGCGGAACCACAAACGCTATTGGCCATGGGCCATCGCGGCTGTCACTGCCTTCCTCATACTGATCGCGGCGATTTTGTGGTGGCGCCCCGCCAAGCAGGATGATGCTCTTCCCAGCGTTCGCTGGGAGCAACTCACCAACTTCAACGACTTCGCCGAGGCCCCGGCGGTCTCGCGCGATGGGAAATTGGTCGCATTTCTGCGCAGTGCGGGAACTTTTGGATTGTCCGCCAGCGCGGGGCAGGTATGGATCAAGACCCTGCCAGAGGGCCAACCCTATCAACTTACGGACTCGCAGTTCCGCAAGCAGACGCTCGACTTCTCGCCCGATGGTACGCGCCTGTACTTCACGCAAGTAGAAGGGCCGTTTGCATGGAACACCTACGAGCTTCCGTTACTGGGCGCTCGCGAACCCAAACTTTGGATGCCCAATGCCAGCGGGCTGCACTGGATCGGGAACGATCGGCTCTTGTTTTCACAGATCGCGACGGGTGTCCACATGCAACTGGTCACGTCGAATCTAAGCCGCAGTGATCTGCGCGACGTTTACGTTCCTTCGGACCACCGCTACGGAATGGCGCACCGCTCGGCGCTCTCTCCCGATGGCAAGTGGGTGCTCCTGGTCGAGATGGACGACCAATGGTGGCGGCGTTGCCGCCTGGTTCCCTTCGACGGCTCCTCGCCCGGACAATCCGTTGGGCCCGAAGGCTCGTGCACTTGGGCACAGTGGTCGCCTGATGGCAAGTGGATGTATTTCACCGTAGACACCCGTACCACCGGCTTTCACGTTTGGCGGCAGCGGTTTCCCGCGGGTGCACCGCAGCAGTTAACGCCCTCGGGCGCGAGCGAAGAAGAAGGATTGGCGATGACGCCTGACGGCAAGTCGCTCATCACCACCTCGGGCGTGCAGCAGTCCACTATCTGGCTGCACGATGGGAAAGCGGGCGAGAGGCAAGTCTCGTCGGAGGGCTTTTCCTTCGATCCGTCGTTATCACCGGACGGGAAAAGGATGTACTGCCTGCGCCGTCCGGCGAACCCGCACTCTTACTTCAGCGGAGAGCTGTGGATGACCGACCTCGCCACGGGCACCGAGCAGCAGCTCTTCCCCGGCTTGGTTCTCACGCACTTTTCCATCTCACAAGATGGTGAGAAGGTGGTCTTCGCGACTGAGCAGGGGCAGGAGCGATCCGGTATCTGGATCGGGTGGCTCGACGGCGCGCAACCGCCGCGTCAGTTGACCTTTGGAGGCGAGTTTCGCGCCTTTTTCGGCAAGCGGGGTGAAATCATCTATCAAGGCAATCAAAGGCCCCTAAAGATCATGCGCATGCGCGAAGACGGCAGTGGACAGCAGCCGGCCTCAGAGATGAACATTATGGCTCTGAACAGCGTTTCACCAGACGGACGATGGGCGCTGATCGGAGCGACTCCCGAGAGCCGCCGCCCTGGCGAGCGGAACACCGAGAACATCGCGGTGCCACTCGATGGAGGCAAACCTCTACAGATCTGCGGGACCTGCACCATCGGCTTCGGAACCGTGCGCATGTTCGCACCTCTTATCTCCTGGAGCGCCGATGGAAAATGGGTCTATGTGCCCTTACGCTACTTTTCCTTTGGTTCAACGAAGACAGCGGCGATCCCGATGAAAGCCGGAGCGCCGCCACCGGCTTTCGCGGACTCGAAGACCGCGAACGAAACCTACTTAACCCGAATATACGGCGCGCGCATTATTGGTCATGACGACATTGCCTCGGCTCTCTCGCCGGAACGCTTCGTCTACACCCAGCGCACGGCCAAGGCGAACCTGTTCCGCATCTATCTGGAGCCCTCACGCTAGACTCCTTGCTCATGACTAAGCCGATTGCCGCTTTTGCTACTATCGAAAGCACATGAAAGCGCAGCGCAAGATCCATACCGGCGAGAACGTTGTCCGCATTGAGGCGGAAGCGTTGCGCGGCCTTGCCGATCGCATCTCCGGGCCAATGGCGGCAACGTTTGAGCGAACCCTGGAGCTGCTGCACGCTTGCACCGGACGCGTTGTCGTAACCGGCATGGGCAAGAGCGGGATCATCGGCCGCAAGATCGCCGCCACCCTCAGCTCGACCGGAACACCCGCGCTGTTCATGCATCCGGCAGAAGCTGTACACGGCGACTTGGGAATGCTGGTGCGCGGCGACGTCGTGATCGCGCTCTCGTCCAGCGGCGAAACAGAAGAGATCGTGCGTCTGCTGGCGATGATCAAGCGCCTGCGGGTTTCGCTGATCACGATGACCTGCGACGACCTTTATTCTTCCGGCAAAAACAAAAAACTTTCCACCCTCGCTGCGGCAGCCGATGTCGCGCTAGATTGCTCGATCGCTCAGGAAGCTTGCTCGATGGGCCTTGCGCCGACCGCTTCCACCACCACCATGCTTGCTCTCGGCGACGCGTTGGCAATGGCGCTGGCGGAAAAACGCGGCTTCAAGGAAGAACATTTTGCCGACCTGCATCCCGGCGGCAAACTGGGCAAGAAGCTTGCGAAGGTGGATTCGCTCATGCACTCTGGCGAGGCCCTCCCGCGCGTGACTGCAACAGCGAAAATGCACGACGTGATCTATGAGATGTCGCGCAAGAAGCTGGGCATCACCACCGTAATCGAGGGCGAACGCCTGCTTGGTGTCATCAGCGACGGCGACCTCCGCCGCCTTTTAGAGAAAAAAGGCAAGGACGTTATGGACCTCACCGCAGGTGAGTGCGTCACAGGAAATCCGCAGACCATCCCGCCCGATGCTTTTGCCGCTTCCGCACTTAGCATCATGGAAGAAAAAAAGATCACGTCACTGGTCGTGGTGGACGGCAAACGCGCCGTGCTCGGAATCGTTCACCTGCACGACCTCTGGGGTACGGAGATGGTATGAAACCGCTGCTCCCGATACTGTTATTCCTCAGCGCTATGGCTGGCCAGAGCGTCCCTTCACGCGATCAACATCCAAAAGATTGCTACGCGTGCCGCTCACATCCGTTTTATCTCGATTCATTTAGGCTTCGAAACTCTAAGGTCCAGTCCCCTGATGGGCTGAAAGTGGTTAGCTTATCCGGCGGGCACCAATTCGTCCTGAGTAGGCAGGGCGAGGAGTAGTCGATGCCGTGACGGGGATGGTTTTGGAGAGATTCTCGGAAGCAGAAACGAGAGCCATCAAACATCGATGTTGGAAGCATTCGGGTCTGCCCCCGACGTGAGAACACACCAGTCGTACACCGCAGCAATGTTTGAGCGGCAAACCCCATTCAGTTGCTATCCTTTATTAGTGGCCTTCGTCTATAGCCAGTTCTGCTCGAATCCAGCTTCCTACCGGAGTAAATCAATGACACTGCAAAGTAAGTTTGTTGCGAGCCTTGCCGCTTGCTCGCTGCTCTTTTGTCTTCCAGCGCTCTACGCGCAGGATGCACCTCAGTCAGAGACCCACGGCATTCAGGTATCGCACATCGATAAGTCGGTGAAACCTGGGGACGATTTTTATCAATACGCCAACGGCGCATGGCTCAAGAGCTACGAGATCCCGCCCGACCGCGCCGCCGTGGGCGTCTTCTCCTTGCTCGACGACGTCGCGAACAAACGTACTGCCGCTCTGATCGAAGAGGTGGCGAAGTCGAACCCCAAGCCGGGCACAGGCTCGCGCAAGATCGCCGATCTGTTCAATGCCTTCATGGACGAAGCCGGCATCGAGGCAAAGGGCTTGGCGCCACTAAAACCGCACCTCGCAGCCATTGCGGCCATCAAGGATAAAAAACAACTCGCGCGCGCATTGGGCGAGAGTATGCGCGCCGATGTGGACGCGCTCAACAACACCAACTACCACACAGCAAACATCTTTGGCCTGTGGGTAGCCCCAGGATTTGAGGATTCCGGGCACTACAACGCCTACTTGATGCAAGGCGGGATCCAATTGCCCGACCGCGATTACTACCTTTCTGATACTCCGCACATGAAAGAGCTGCGCGCCAAGTATCAGCCGCATATTTCCGCCATGCTGAAGCTCGCGGGCTTCACCGACACGGATACCCGCGCGGCCCGCATCGTTGAACTCGAACACGCCATCGCGGAGAAGCACGTTTCTTTCGACGAGGAACAGGACGTCCACAAAGCGAACAATCCGTGGAAGCAAGCGGACTTCGCGGCAAAGGCTCCGGGGCTCGACTGGGCAGAATTCTTCCGCGGCGCAGGCTTGAGCAAGCAGCAAAATTTTATTGTTTGGCAGCCCACTGCTTTCACCGGCGAATCGGCGCTCGTCGCTTCAGCGTCGCTCGACGCCTGGAAAGATCTTCTGGCATTCCACTTGATCGAAGCGCAAGCCGGCATGTTGCCCAAAGCATTTGTTGACGAGCGTTTCAACTTTGCAGGCAGAGAACTCTCCGGAACTTCCCAGCTTCGTCCGCGGTGGCAGCGCGGAGTCTTTCTGGTGAACGGATTGATCGGCGACGAACTCGGAAAGATCTATGCGCAGCGTTACTTCCCGCCGGAAGCCAAAGCCATGGTGCAAGAAATGGTCGCGCAAGAGATCGCTGCCTTCCACAAACGGATCGATGCCCTGGCCTGGATGGACCCCTCCACCAAGGCTGAAGCACACGAAAAACTCAAGACTTTGTATGTAGGGCTTGGTTATCCGGAAACCTGGCATGACTATTCAAACTTCGAAGTAAAGGCGGATGATGCCTTCGGAAACGTATGGCGTGGCGACTTCTCCGAATATCAACGCCAGGTCGCTCGTCTCGGTAAGCCGGTCGATAAGCACGAGTGGTCGATGACGCCGCAGACGGTGAACGCGGTGAACCTGCCGCTGCAGAACGCGCTGAACTTCCCTGCTGCGGTGCTGGGCCCCGGCTTCTTTGATCCGAAGGCGCCTGCCGCGGCGAACTATGGCGCGATCGGCGCGATCATCGGGCACGAGATCAGCCATACCTTCGACGCCCAAGGTTCGGCCTTTGACTCGAAAGGTGCGTTACGAAACTGGTGGAAACCGGCCGATCTCGAGCACTTCGACGTTGCAACCAAGAAGTTGGTCGAGCAGTACAACGCGTACAAGCCCTTCCCAGACCTCGCGCTGAATGGGCAGCAGACTCTTTCAGAGAACATTGCAGACGTCGCTGGTTTGGCTGCGGCCTATGACGGCTATCACGCTTCCACGGAAAGCAAGAATGCGCCGGAGCAGAGCGGTTTCAGTCCCGACCAGCAATTCTTCATCGCTTACGCGCAGGCACACGTTACTAAGACGCGCGATGCGGCGCTGCGATCGCAGGTAGCGGGTGATTCGCATTCGCCGGGGGAATGGCGCGCAGCAACCGTGCGCAACATCGATCCGTGGTATCCCGCGTTCGACGTGAAACAGGGAGAGAAAATGTATCTCGCTCCTACCGACCGCGTGCAGATCTGGTAGAGATTTAACGCAGTAACGTCAATCCGATTAGACAAAGCACCGCGCCAGCAATATTGCGCGGTGCTAGTCTTTCGGAGTAGAGCAATGTTCCGATAAAGATCAGCGCCACAGCAATGGCGGTGTTGCAGGCGAGCGAAGTCAGATTGATCCGGAAGCCGGCGCGATAAGCGATGAGATAGCCGGATTCGATCGCCACCACTGAGAGCGCCAGCCCGATGGCGGTCCAGTTCACTACCTTCATCTGCCCGGCGGCTCCGCCCCGGACAAAATAGATCGCCACGCACGCAACCGCTGCCAGTCCGAAACTGATCGCGAGCGAAAAGAAGGGGTCCACTCCACGTGGCGTGCTCTTCTGGGAAACGTGGTATAGAACTCCGCCGATGACGATCATCGCGATGGGAACGAAGCTGGTGACGCTGGTGCTCATGAAATTTCCTTTGCCGATGAGAGTAGCATCGTGCGCTTTCGGATTCTGAATTTTCCTGCGCAACTTTGGGGCTGTGGCAGCTTCCGGTAGAATGCTGGATTCCGCAGTCATAGGAATTCAAGCATGCAGAAGTGGTCCAGACTCTTCATCCCTACCCTCCGCGAAGCTCCTGCCGACGCTGAGGTCGCGAGCCATAAATTCCTCGTCCGCTCAGGCTATATTCGCCAGCTCGCCGCCGGTATTTACAGCTACCTCTACCTTGGCCAGCGCTCCATCCTGAAGATCCAGAACATCGTCCGCGAAGAGATGGACAAGATTGGTCAGGAATTTTTCCTCCCCGCGTTGAATCCCCGCGAAGTGTGGGAGGCGAGCGGTCGCTGGAGCGTGATGGGCGACAACATGTTCCGCCTGAAAGACCGCAAAGGCGCAGACCTGTGCCTGGGCATGACTCACGAAGAGGTGATGACGGAGATCGCACGCAAGGAGCTGCGCAGCTACAAGCAGCTGCCGCAGATCTGGTATCAGATCCAGACAAAATTCCGCGACGAGCCACGTCCTAAGTCGGGGCTGCTGCGCGTTCGCCAGTTCACGATGAAAGACGCGTACTCCTTCGACATGGATCCAGCCGGCCTAGACGTTTCGTATCAGAAGCATTACGACGTCTATCGAACGATCTTCGACCGCTGCGGACTGAAATACGCAGTCGTGGAAGCACACTCGGGAGCGATGGGCGGCTCGCAGTCGCACGAGTTCATGGTGATGAGCGACGCCGGCGAGGACTTGATCGCTAGCTGCGCGAAGTGCGGCTACGCGGCAAATCTCGAGAAGGCGACTTCGACGCTGCCGCCGGTTGAGGACCTTCCTGGCGATGCCCCGCCCGAGCTAGTCGCCACGCCCGGCAAGAAGACGATCGAAGACGTTGCAAAGTTCCTCGGCGTCTCGCCGAAGCAGAAGATTAAAACCCTGGCGCTGATGATGAGCCAGCCTGACGAGAAGACCGGCGGCGTGAAGACGCGCCCGGTGATCGTGCTGCTGCGTGGTGATCACATGCTGAACGAGGCGAAGCTCACTTCCCTGCTGGGGAGCCACCCGTTTCGTCCCATGCAGGAGGAGGAGATCCAGCAGGTCTTCAAGGCGCCCGCAGGATATCTGGGGCCTGTAGGGATTCCTGCCTTCCAAGCCGGACAAGGCTCGGGGACACAGCGCATCCTGCTCGAAGGGCTACCGCTCATCTATGCCGATTCCGCACTCGAAGGCCGCAAGAACCTGATTGCGGGCGCTAACAAAGAGGACTTTCATGTGAAGAACATCACGCCGGGGAAGGATTTTGGCGTCACGCAATATGCCGACCTGCGCAATGTCGCTGAGGGTGAGGGATGTCCGAAATGCGGCGAGCCGCTGAAAGTGGCGAAAGCAGTCGAGATCGGACACATCTTCAAGCTCGGGTACAAATACTCCGAGTCCATGGGTGCGCGTGTCCTCGATCGCGACGGCAAAGAGGTCGCTCCCATCATGGGCAGCTACGGCATCGGCATCGAACGCATTCTTACGTGCGCCGTCGAACAGAATCACGACGATGCTGGCTTTTATCTGCCGCAGAGCATTGCTCCGTTCGATGTGGTGGTCACTCCCATCAACGCGGCGGATGCCGTGCAGGGACCTACCTCGCTGGAGATCGTTCAGGCGCTCGAGGCCGCGGGATTTGACGTGCTGTATGACGACCGCGACGAACGTCCGGGGGTGAAATTCAAGGATTCCGACCTGATCGGCGTGCCCTATCGGATCACTGTTGGCAAGAAGGTTTCCGAGGGTAAGGTGGAACTATTAGACCGCTCGACACGAGAAACTCAGGATGCTACTATCAGCGGCATCGCAGGCCAGTTTTCGGAACTTTTGCAGCGCCGCGGCCGTTGACAGTGGGGTCTCGTACATGGAAAAACTAAAGCCGGTCCTGATGATCTTGGCGGTCGTTATCGCCATCTACGTCGGCATCAAGCTGGTCCCTCCTTACTACAACGATTGGCAGTTCTCCGACTTCATAGACGGTGAAGCCCGCATAGACACTTACAACCTCAAGCCTGAGGCTGAGATCCACAAAGACATCATGCGCGCTGCCCGCGATAACGATATTCCGATCACCGACGACAAGGTGGTGATCCAGCGCGGCAATGGGACCATCTCCATCGAGGCGAAATACACCGTCCACGTTGACTTGCCGGGATATCCATTGGACCTCAATTTCGATGCCGGGTCGAAGAATAAAAATCCTGTAGTCCGCTAGATCAGGACGTGCGCGGCGTGCGGAAACCGGCCCGCGCACGATACAATTAGAGACGCCATAAACTGAAAGTCGTCTGGGCGCATCTCACAAACCAACCACTGTGGCAGTCAAAGTAAAACCCTCTCGCATAACCAGCGCTAGTTTTGCGGACAAGCTCGTCTTGCTGCGGCAATCGCTGCATAGACCGTGGGTGCAGTTCATTCTCGGTTTGTCCCTGGTTATCGTGACCGCCCTGTTTGGTGTCTTCCTGTTCTTCCACTTGAAGTATTCGCGCCTGGTGGACTCGAAGATCAAGGGCCAGATCTTTTCGACCTCCGCCAAGATCTACGCTACCCCTCGAACGCTGCGCATCGGAGATGCAACGACAGCGCATGACGTTGGGGTGATGCTGCGCCGCTCCGGATACACGGAAGAAGGTTCAGGCGCGAAATCACAAGTCGGGACGTTTGAATTTCGCGGGAAAGGCATCGTCGTGACGCCGGGGCCGGAGTCGTACCACAACAGCGAAGCCGCGCAGATCAGCTTCGAAGATGGCAAGGTCAGCAGGATCCGGGTAGATGGCTCCTCGCAAGACCTCGGCGGATACGAACTCGAGCCGCAACTCGTCACCGCGCTGTTCGAGGGCGAAGGCCGCTCCAAGCGGCGGCTGGTGCAGTACTCCGATATTCCCAAAGTCCTGGTGGACGCGGTCACCGCCATCGAGGACCGCCGCTTCTTCAGCCACAGCGGTGTGAACTATTTCCGCCTGGCACAGGCAGCGTGGATCGATTTCCGCTCGCACCAGCATCAACAGGGTGCTTCCACCATCACTATGCAGCTGGCGCGCGGATTCTTCCTGACGCCCGAAAAAACCGTGAAGCGCAAGGTCATCGAGATGATGATCGCAAGCGAGCTCGAGAACAAGCTGAGCAAACAGCAGATCTTCGAGATGTATGCGAACCAGGTCGATATGGGCCAACGCGGCTCGTTCACCATCACTGGCTTCGGCCAGGCTGCGCAGGCGTACTTCGGTAAAGACATTAAGAATCTCACTCTGCCCGAAGCGGCGCTGCTTGCCGCCGTCATCCAGCGACCGAGCTGGCTTTCGCCGTACCGCCATCCTGACCGCGCACTCGAGCGCCGCAACGTAGTGCTTGATTCGATGGTTGAAACGGACGCCATCACTCGTGATGAAGCTGAGCGCGCCAAGGCGACTCCGCTGAAGCTCGCTCCTCCCAACGTAGAGGCCAGCGATGCTCCTTACTTCGTTGACCTGGTAAAGGACACGCTCACCGATCCGAAAAGCGGCGGCACCCAGCATGATCTGAACGAGCAGGCGTTCCGCATCTACACGACTCTCGACATGGACCTGCAAAAAGCGGCTGCGGACGCGATCGAGTCCGGCATCAAGGACGTGGACAGGCAGGTGAATGCGCTGCGCACAAAGCGAGTAAAAAAAGGGACGGGCAAGAACGCGAAGTACGAGAAAGAGGTTTTGCCCGGACCGAAGGCGCAGGTATCGCTTATAGCCATTGACCCGCACACGGGAGAGGTGCTGGCACTGGTTGGCGGGCGCAATTACGGAGACAGTCAGCTGAACCACGCCGTCGCCGAACGGCCGACCGGCTCCATCTTCAAGCCGTTCGTTTACGCGGCCGCGATCAATACGGCTGTGACCGGCGCTGCGCCGGGAGCCGAGGTTATGACACCCGCTTCCATCGTTGACGATTCCGCGACAACCTTCACCTACGGCGACCAGATCTACGAACCGCGGAATTACAAAGAGGAGTACCACGGGCCGGTGCGCCTGGGATACGCGCTTGCGTTGTCGTTGAATAACGCCACAGTTAAAGTCGCGGAAGCCGTTGGTTACGACAAAGTCGCTGATCTGGCGCGCAATGCCGGCATTAAGCGCGCTCAGGCGACGCCAGCCGTCGCGCTCGGCTCCTACGACGCAACGCCCATCGACATGGCCGGTGCGTGGTCGGTGTTTGCGAACTATGGGATTCATGTGAATCCGATCATGGTGAAATCGCTGCGCGCTGCCAATGGCGATGTTGTGCAAGATTTTCAAACCGAAAAGCGGCCCGTGCTCGATCCGCGCGTGGCTTACGTTATGACAGACATGTTGCAGGGTCCGGTCAATTTCGGTA
This sequence comes from Terriglobales bacterium, assembly GCA_045807945.1. GTDB lineage: Bacteria > Acidobacteriota > Terriglobia > Terriglobales > Acidobacteriaceae > CAVQGF01. The sequence goes on from JBJMGI010000078.1 coordinate 33,539, forward strand.
CCGCGGCGGGAATCCGTAGCCTGGGGTTCACCTGGCAGGCGGCCGGTAAGACCGGCACCTCGCACGACGCTTGGTTCGCGGGGTACACGACCAACCTGCTCTGCATCGTTTGGATCGGGTACGACGATTACAGTGACTTGAAGCTGAGCGGCGCTGTGACGGCCGCTCCCATTTGGGCGCAGTTTATGAAGAAAGCGCTCAACCTGCCGCAATATAAAGACCCTAAGTGGTTCAGCACGCCCCAGGGCGTGGTCACGCTGAAGCTCGACAAGATCACGAATCGCATAGCCACTCCAGCGTGCCCGGACGACTACTACGCAGCCTTTATTGCTGGCACTGAGCCGACCGATACCTGTGAGCACGTCACCGATAACCGCAGCCTCATCCAGAAGATATTCGGGGTCGGTCAGAAACCTTCCCCACCCCCTCCGGTGTCTAACCCCCCGCAGGGTGCCCCGTCTAACCAGCCGGGAGCCCAGCAACAACAGCAGCAGCAACAGCAACAACAGGAAGATCCGAACAAGAAAAAGCCGGGCTTTTGGAAGCGGATTTTCGGCGGCGGCGACGATAAAGACAAGGACAAGGAACCGCAGCAACAACAGCCGCAGCCACAACCCGCTCCGCACTAGCCACCACCCTGGAGGTGTTGCATGACCGCGCACCGTTTTGCAGTCACGTTGGCAGCAGTCCTTCTATGTGCGGGAATCGCCTCTGCCCAAACCACGGTTGCATCAGTTCCCCAGCAACTTCGCCAGGCTGAGCCGCCGCCGGCATCCGCCAGCGCTGACCAACTGGAACTTACGGGCGATGAGTTGCACTCGAAGAAATACTTCGCCGACGCTCTCGACTATTATCAGGCGGCCAATACAAAGCACCCTTCAGCTCGCGTCATGACCAAGATCGGGATGATGAACCTGCAGATGGCGCGCGTGGATGCATCGCGTAAGGATTTCGAGCGCGCCATCAAGATGGATCCGAGCTACGCTGACGCTTATAACAACCTTGGGGCGGTCTACTACCACGACCATCAATTGAAAGAAGCCATCAAGCAGTATCAGAAAGCGATCGCTATCAATCCTGCCTTCGCTACATATCACAGCAACTTGGGCACTGCTTACATGGAGCGCAAGGAGTTCGATAAAGCCGCGGCCGAATATGCGCGCGCATTGCAGATCGATCCCGACATCTTCGAGCCGCATGCGGGCACGGGCATCCCCGCTCAGTTCTCATCCCCTGCCGATCGCGCCCGCTTCCATTACGTGATCGCGAAGACTTACGCCAAGGCGGGAAATACGGACCGCTGCCTCTTGTATCTCACCAAAGCCATGGAGTTCGGCTTCAAGGACATCAACCGCGTCTATAAAGAGGATGAATTCGCGGCAGTGCGGAAAGACCCGCGGTTCGCGCAGCTCATGGCAAAAAAAAATACGCTGATGCAGCCGTAATTCCCAGGACGGCTATGGAATGATCGACTGGTCCCATATTCAAGTAACGATCACTGTTCAGTCGATCATATTGGCGATTTTCGTAGCCGCTATTTGGCTTTGGTATCGCCAGATTTACCCGGACGGAGTTCCCAAACGTCAGCAGCTTTTACTTAAATTCGTCACGTCCGCAGCGGCAACATTTACCGTCGCCCTGATCCTGGGTGGAGAACAGAGGAACATTGCAGTAATCTGGCATCGATCTCCTTTAACCACAATCTTAATTTTTATAGTGATTACGGTAGCCCTAGTGGCAATCGACTGGTGGCGATTTAGTCTGTATCTGCAATCCGTTCGCGAAAGTCCACGAGCAGTCCTTCACACGTCCAGTGCAGGAAGAGCACCCTTACGTATTCGCATCATGTTTTGGTGGGCTTTAATCACCGGAGTCATGACGGTAGTGATTATTTTTTGGCGTGTGAGCCACGCCCTTTCGCGCTAACTTAAGTTCAATTCCCCGCTGCGAATCCCGAGTGGCTGCTGAGATATTTTTCCATCACTTGCTTTAGCGTTCCTTTCGCGCGAAGGATGTACTCCACCGCATCGCGCGCCGCCCCATCTCCGCCAGCGAGCTTCGTGATGTAATGCGCCTCGTCTTTCACCTCTTTACGCGCGTTCGGGACAGAGATCGCCAGACCACAGTGGCGCATAACCGGAAGATCAACGATATCATCGCCGACGAAGCACGCTTCCTTGTCGCTGAAGCCTTCCCGCTTGAGGATCTGGTGCATGGTCACGAGCTTATCCATGCTGCCCTGCTCCACGTAGTCGAGCTTAAGGTCGCGTCCGCGGATGGCGACCGTCTCTGAGCTGCGGCGGGTGATTATGCCGACCTTCAGCCCGCCGACGCGCGCCAGCGAGATTCCTACTCCGTCGTGCGCGTTAAAACCTTTCGCTTCCACTGGAGGCCCGCCTGCGGCATTCGGAAGAAGGTATATTTTTCCGTCGGTCATCACCCCATCAACATCGAAAAGGATGATCTTGATCTTTTTGGCTCGCGCTAGAGACATTCGTTCATGATAGCCGACCTTTGTCGCGTCTTTTTTTGAGTACTGGGTACTGAGTACCGGGTACTTTTTAGAAGCGAATAGATGGCGAAAGTAGTAGAATCAGAATTCCATGTCCACACCTGTTATCCCGGCTACCCTCTCCTGGGCGCATCCCCTGGTGCAGGAGTGGTTCGTCTCAAAGTTCGGCACTCCGACCGAACCGCAGGAGCAGGGCTGGCCGCACATCATCGCTGGGCGCACAACCCTTATCTCAGCGCCCACCGGCTCCGGTAAGACGCTAGCGGCATTCCTGAGCTGCATAGACGAACTGGTCCGGAAAGCCCTTGCCGGAGACCTGCAGGACCGTACCGAAGTCGTTTACGTTTCGCCGCTCAAGGCGCTCGGCAACGACATACAAAAGAACCTGGAAGGCCCGCTCGGCGAGATCATGCAGCTGGCAACTTCGCGCGGCTACCTGATGCCAGAGATCCGCACCGCCGTGCGCACGGGCGACACGCTGATGAGCGAACGCCGGGCGATGCTGAAGCGTCCGCCGCACATCCTGGTCACAACACCGGAGTCGTTCTACATCCTGCTCACCGCCGAGAGCAGCCGCAAGATCCTGAGCGATGTTGAAACGGTCATTGTTGACGAGATCCACGCCGTCGCCGACGACAAGCGCGGCGCTCACCTCACTCTCTCACTCGAACGGCTGGAATTGCTGACTAAGAAGCGCCCGAACCGTATTGGGCTCTCGGCGACGCAGAAGCCCATCGAGCAGGTCGCGCATTTCCTTACCGGCAGCGGCCGTCCTGACCCGGTGATCGTAGACGTCGGTCACAAGCGCAAGCTCGATCTCGCCATCGAGGTCCCGGGAATCCCGCTCGGACCCATCACTTCGCACGAGATGTGGGACGAGATCTACGGCCGCATCGCAGAGCTCGTTCTGCAGCACCGCTCCACCTTGATCTTCGTCAACACGCGCAAACTCGCCGAGCGCATCGCATTCAACCTGACCGAGCGGCTGGGCGAAGATGCCGTCGCTGCACATCACGGTTCTCTATCGCGCAAGCTGCGGCTGAACGCTGAACGCCGCTTGAAGAATGGCGAGCTGAAGGCGCTGGTCGCGACGGCTTCGCTCGAGCTCGGGATCGACGTCGGCGCAATCGACCTGGTCTGCAATATCGGCTCGCCGCGCGCGATCGCGGTCGCTTTACAGCGCGTTGGACGCGCGGGCCACTGGCGCGGCGCCATCCCCAAAGGCCGCCTGTTCGCGACCACTCGCGATGAACTGATCGAGGTCGCGGCAACGCTGCGCGCGATTAATCAGGGCGAGCTCGACAAGCTGATCATTCCGGAGGCGCCGCTCGACATCCTGGCACAGCAGATCGTCGCGATGTGCGCCGCGGAGGAATGGAAAGAAAAGTCGCTGTTCGATTTAGTCCGCCGCGCATATCCCTATCGCAGCCTTTCTGAGAAGCAGTTCGATGAAGTTGTCACGATGCTTTCTGAAGGCATTGCCTCGCAGCGTGGCCGCTACGGTGCATACCTTCATCGGGACAAGATCAATGGCAACTTGAAGGCCCGACGTGGCGCGCGACTCGCAGCCATCACCAGCGGCGGCGCGATTCCCGACAATGCTCTCTACACCGTCGTCGCCGAGCCGGATGGCACCATCGTCGGCACGCTCGACGAAGATTTCGCCGTCGAGAGCAACAAGGGCGACATCATCCTGCTGGGGACTTCATCGTGGCGCATCCGCCGCGTGGAATCGAACGGGCGTGTGCTGGTGGAGGACGCGCATGGCGCGCCGCCGTCGGTTCCGTTCTGGCTGGGCGAAGCCCCGGCGCGAACCAACGAGCTCTCGTTCGGAGTAGGCGATCTTCGGCAGAAGATCAGCGACTTCATTCCTAAGGAAGTGGTCGATATCTCTGAGTCGGGCGTGTGGTCAGAAAAGTTCCGCACCTCGGAGGAAGTGAAAGCCGCGAAAGAGTGGCTGATTGCAGAATGTGGGCTCACCGAATCAGGAGCCGAGCAGGCGATCGACTATGTGATCGCGGGCCGGATCGTCCTCGGACACGTTCCCACGCAAACGACCGTGATCGCCGAGCGCTTCTTCGACGAGGGCGGCGGCATGCAGCTCATCATTCATGCCCCGTTCGGCGGACGCATCAACAAGGCGTGGGGCCTCGCGCTGCGAAAGAAATTCTGCCGTTCGTTCAACTTCGAGCTGCAAGCAGCGGCCACCGATAACGGCTTGAATATCGCTCTCGCGGAGCAGCATAGCTTCCCGCTGGCGGACGTCTTCGAGTACCTACACCCCAACACTGTCCAGGACACGCTTGAGCAAGCCGCGCTCGCGTCTCCGATCTTCGGCACGCGTTGGCGCTGGGACGCGAACCGCTCGCTCGCACTACTGCGCTTCCAGGGCGGAAAGAAAGTGCCACCGCAGATCCAGCGCATGCGCGCAGATGATCTGCTGGCCTCCGTCTTCCCCGACGTCGCTGCCTGCCAGGAGAACATCGAAGGACCGATCAAGATCCCCGATCATCCTCTCGTCAACGAAGTGATGAAGGACGTGCTGCACGAGGCCATGGACATCGACGGTCTTAAGCAGCTGCTCACCGACATTGGCAACGGAGACATTAAGGCGATAGCCGTGGATACGCCCGTGCCGTCGGCGTTCTCGCACGAGATCCTGAATTCGAATCCTTACGCTTACTTGGATGATGCTCCACTCGAAGAGCGCCGCGCGCGTGCCGTCGAGATGCGGCGCGTGCTGCCTGCTTCGGTGCTGGAGGAAGTTGGCGCGCTCGATCCCGCTGCCATCGAACAAGTCCGGCAGCAGGCCTGGCCCGACGTGCGCGATGCCGACGAGCTTGCCGACGCTCTGCAGAGTTTGATCTTCGTCCCTGCGGAGCTTGGGGCCGCGAACTGGGAGCGCTACTTCGAGCAGCTCGTCTTGCAGAATCGCGCGACCACCGCACTCGCGGACGACCGCAAATTTTGGGTCCTCGCAGAAAAGCTCCCGACTTTCAGCGGCATCTTCCCGAACGCCAGTTTTGATCCGCAGCCGCCTATGATCGCCGCAGAACCACCATCACGCAGCGAGGCGATCTTCCAAACCATGCAAGGCTGGATGATGCACTCCGGCCCAGTCACAGCCGCCGGGCTGGCGATGCGCTTGTCTATTCCGCCGAATGAAATCGAGAACGCCCTACTGCGGCTTGAATCCACGGGCGCCGTTTTGCGCGGGAATTTCACGGGAGCGCACCATGGGACTGACCACGAGTGGTGCGAGCGCCGGCTGCTTGCGCGTATACATCGCCGCACCGTCTCTGAGCTGCGCAGGCAGATCGAGCCGGTCACAGCAGCGCAGTTCATGCGCTGGCTGCTGCGTTGGCAGCACATCGCCTCGGGCACGCAGACGCTCGGTGAGCGCGGCACGTTGGAAGTTCTGCGACAGCTACAAGGTTTCGAGCTGCCGGCGAGCGCTTGGGAGCGAGAGATATTGTCGCGACGAGTCGCTGACTATGACCCGAAGATGCTCGACCAGCTTTCGCTCACGGGCGTGGTCGGTTGGGGACGCCTCTCTCCACACCCCGCGACTCTCGAGGATTCGTCCGATGGCCGCCGCCGCGTGGTCCCCACCAGCGTCGCTCCGATCACGTTCTTCCTGCGGGAGGAATCCGACTGGATGACCTCGCGCCGCACAGGAGAACTCGAAGACGGACGCGGCTTGAGCCCGGTCGCTCGCGAGGTGCTCGCATTCCTGAAAGCCCGCGGTGCGTCGTTCTTCACCGACATCGTTCGTGGCACGGGAAAACTGAAAGCCGAAGTTGAGACAGGATTATGGGAGCTAGTCGCTGCGGGCGTGATCACCGCCGATGGGTTCGACAACCTGCGCGCGTTGATCAATCCCAAGCGCCGCACTGGGCACGGCTCCGGCAAGATGGCACGGCCCCGCCACAGCGCCGGACGTTGGGCGGTGCTCTACACAGATGGTGTGAAAGACCAGGTCAAATCCCTCGAGGCCACGTGCAAGATGCTGCTAGAGCGTTACGGCGTAGTCTTCCGCGAACTGCTGTCGCGAGAGGCGATCCTCGAAGGCAACGGACTGCGCTGGCGCGACGTGCTCATCACCTTCCGCCGCATGGAAGATCGCGGCGAAGTCCGCGGCGGTCGCTTCGTCTCCGGCTTCCTGGGCGAGCAATTCGCGCTCCCCGTCGCGGTCGAATCACTGCGCGCCACCCGCAAGCAGGAGCCAACGGGCGAGATCATCACCCTTTCGGCGGCGGACCCGCTGAACCTGGTAGGGGTGATCGTTCCTGGCGAGCGCGTCCCGGCAATCTCTGGTAAGTTCGTTAGCTATCGCGATGGAGTCGCAGTCGCTCCAGAGGCTCCCAGAGGCCTGCACGCGATCACGGGCGACTGAGCGCACACTCCATGCCCGAACAGCCTCTCATCGAAGCAGAAGATTTCTATTGGGAAGATGGCAAGATGGTCTTCACGGCGGCGTTTCTTCTCAAGCGGGGATACTGCTGCGAGAGCGGCTGCCGGCACTGCCCCTATGGATTCGGTCCGGAAGGATTGAAGAGAAAACAAGGGGAGGGCAAGTCGCGCTAACCCGGCGTGTCACCGCCGGCGGGCTTGCGCCCGCCTTCGGGTTAGCGGTTGAAATTGAATACGACGACGGTAGTGGTTTCGGAAGCAGCAGGCTCATACTTCCAGCTCTTCACCGCTTCCAGAGCCGAATCAGCCAGTAGCGGACTTCCGCCAACCAGCTTCGTGCTCTTCACCGATCCGTTAGGAGCGATGGTTACTTCCACCTTTACCGTGCCGGTAATATTGGCGCGGCGGGCGATCTCGGAATAAACCGGCGTCACCTGCTTGATCACTTTGCGGTTGTCATCGGCCAGAAGCAGCGCCGATTGCAACAGCATAAGGCCGCCAACGAATATGAATGCAAATCTACGTACAGAGGAGTTCATGACCCGTCTATTCTCGGGTCTCTCCCTTATTCTGGGTAGATTACCGAAGTAACCTTCGCTCTGCAGCTCACAGATCGCTCATCGAGAGCTTGGTATCTGCCTTCTTCCACGCCTCGTCGAACTGCTTTTGCACAAAGGCTGCGTCGTAATCCTTGTGTTGGGCCTTCAGCGCGGCAGCCAATCCGAATAAGGACCGTCCGTTGCGCTGATTATTCGCCAAGTCCTCGCGAAACACCTTCTCCGCGCCCGCGTAATCGCCAGAGTTGTAGAGCGCCGCCCCCAGCGACTCGCGAACCGGGATAAAGAAATCGCGCGGCTCAGCATACGAGAGCTTGTCCTCAGCCATCACGGCTTCTTTCCAATGCTGAACAGCAGCATTGTGATCGTCGGCGGCTTCAGCCAGACGCGCCTGCAGGAAGTGGTCGCTGACCTCCATCACCTGACCGGAAAGATTTCCGACGGGCGAGACAGGGATATCGGCCGGCATCTTCTCGCGGGCGGCCTCGAACGCTTCCTTTTCTTTATCCGCATTCGCCATATCTTTCTTCGCGGCGTAGGCAATAGCGCGGGCAAAATGCATATTGATGGAGCGGATGTCATTTCCCGTGGGTGCGGGCTGTTTCAGGATCTCGTCCCACTTATGGAAGCGCACCAGCACCATCGGCTCGATGCTCATGAAGCCCTGCATCATCGGCATATCTTTCACGTACTTTTCAGAATGCGCGTTGAGGTCGCGGGCGCGCTGGATAGCGAGCGCGTATTGACCGCTCATGCTGTAAGCCATGGCCATGAAATGGACGTTATGGGCGTAGTACATGGAGGGATAGATTCCTTTATAGGTCGCGGTCTCCTTCATGTAGGTGTTGTCAGCAGCGACGGCCTTCTCATTCGTCAGCGCCGCGTTTTGGAAATCGCCGGTGCGGATGTAAATGTGCGCGGGCATGTGGACGAGGTGTCCGGCGCCGGGAGCAAGCGCCGCCAGGCGGCCGGCAGGCTCAAGCGCGCGCTCGGGATGGTTCGAAGCCTCGACCGCATGGATGTAGTAGTGGATGGCCCCCATGTGGTTCGGATCGCGACGCATTACTGACTCAAGCGTGGAGATGATTTCCTCCGTCCCTTCCGCAGGCGTTCCGTCGGCGTGATGCAGCTTCCAGGGATTGATGTTCATGCCCGACTCCGCGAATAGCGTCGCCGCGTCGAGATCGTCGGGATATTGCTCGCTCACTTTGCGCATCGAGTCGCGGTAGGCAAGATCGAGTGGCTTCAAATCCTTTCCGTGAGGCTCTGCGATGTATCGCGTCGCGAGCGCCTCGATGTAGGCGCGCTCGTTGGGCGAAGCTTTCATCTTCAACGCCTTCTGCGTCTCGTTGTAGGCCTGCACCTCGCGGGCCTCATCCACAGGCAGGTTGTAATTCGGCCCCACCGCGACCGCGATGCCCCAGTGGGCCATCGCCAGGTTCGGGTCGAGCTGGGCAGCGCGTTCAAAGGCTTTCTCCGCTTCCACGTGATTGAAGGCGTAGATCAGGCTCAGGCCTTCGTCGAAATATTTCTGCGCCATCGGGTTTGTGGTGCTGACGGGGTGGTGGGCATTTCCCATGCCGGTCAGTAGAGCTGCCTGGGCGGCGGGCTTGGCAGCAGTTGCCGCTGCTGCGTGATCGTGTTGGGCGAAAGCAATGGAAGTGACGAGTAAACAAAACACTAGGAGCAGACTGCGGGCCATGGGGGAATCCTCCGGAGCGCACCAGTTTAGGCAAGCGGCGGGCAGACTTCAAGGCTCTTACCCGCTTCGTCCTCACTTTTCAGTTACAAGCGGTAGGTTTACTATTGCCGGTTCCCTTCGGAGGCATTCTCAGTGAAACGTGCTCTTCTTCCCTTGCTCGCATCCTTGCTCTTTTTCTCTTTCCAATCGTCAGCGCAAGAACAGACCGGAAAGCCAGAAAAAGAAGGTCAACCCAAACAGCAGTTGCCCGCAAAAAAAGCGAAGAAGAAGGCGGAGGAAGTGAAAGTCACGCCGACGCCGCAGGTCGGCCAGCCGCAATACGACCAGAAACTCTTCGGCGCGATGAAGTGGCGCAACGTGGGGCCGTTCCGTGGCGGCCGCGTTCTCGCTGTGACCGGCGTTCCCGGCGAGCCCAACAATTATTATTTCGGCGGCGTCGCCGGCGGAGTATGGAAGTCCACCAATGGTGGCCGTATGTGGACTCCGGTCTTCGACCAGCAAGGCACCTCTTCGATCGGCGCCATCGCAGTCTCAGAATCTGACCACAACGTTATCTACGTCGGGACGGGTGAAGCCTGTATCCGCGGCAACATCTCCTACGGCGACGGCGTTTACAAGAGTCTCGATAGTGGGCAGCACTGGCAGCACATCGGGCTGAACGATTCCCGCCATATCGGCGCGCTGATCATCGATCCCAGGAATCCGGACATCGCTTTTGTCGCCGCGCTTGGCCATGCCTATGCTCCCAATGCGGAACGCGGCATCTTCCGCACCCGCGATGGCGGCAAGACTTGGGAAAAAGTTTTGTACGTTGACGATAAGAGCGGGGGTATCGACGTCGTATTCGATCCCAAGAACCCGAACACGCTATTCGCGTCTACCTGGCAGGTGGTGCGTACACCGTACTCGCTCGATAGCGGCGGCCCGGGCAGCGGGATCTACAAATCCATTGACGGCGGCTCGACTTGGAAGCGCCTGGAAGGTCACGGGCTTCCCAGTGGCATCTGGGGGCGCAGCGGCGTTACAGTTTCGGGCGGCGACTCCAATCGTGTCTACGCGCTGATCGAAGCGAAAGAGGGCGGGATCTTCCGCTCAGAAGACGGCGGCGACACATGGAGCCGCATCAACGACGACGAGCGTTATCGCCAGCGTGCCTGGTACTTCACTCACATCTTTGCTGATCCTAAATCCACCGATACGGTCTACGTTCTCAACACTGGATTGTTCCGCTCGCGCGATGGTGGCAAGACGTTCGATCTGCTTCCGGCGCCGCATGGAGATCATCACGGATTCTGGATCGATCCCAAGGACACAGACCGGCTGATCAACGGCAACGACGGCGGAACCACCATCAGCGTAGACGGTGGCAAGACGTGGACGCAGCAGGACAATCAGCCGACCGCGCAGTTCTATCACGTCGCCGCTGACAATCATTTTCCCTACCGGCTCTATGGCGCGCAGCAAGACAATAGTACGGTCGCCATCCTGAACCGCACCGATGAGGGATACATCGGCCGCGAACACTGGTACCCCATCGGCGGTGGCGAGAGCGCGTACATCGCGCCCGACCCGCGTGATTCGAACATTGTGTATGCCGGCGCGGAAGACGGCAGCGTCTCGCGCTTCGATAAGCGAACGGAAGAATCGCAGGACGTGGCCGTCTGGCCCGTGGACGTCTCAGGGCACGGCGCGGTGGATTTGAAATACCGCTTCCAGTGGACGTTCCCGCTGCTGCTCTCGCCACATGATCCGAACACCATCTACGCCGGCGCGCAGATGATCTTCAAGAGCACCGACGAGGGGAAGAACTGGGCGCCGATCAGCCCTGACCTCACTCGGAACGATAAATCTAAGCAGCAGCCTTCGGGCGGGCCGATCACCCTCGATATCACCAGCGTGGAGTATTACGACACGGTCTTTACCATCGCCGAATCGCCTGTGCAAAAGGACCTGCTCTGGGCGGGTAGTGATGACGGACTCATCCACGTCACCAACGATGGCGGCAAAAACTGGAACAACGTGACTTCAAAGGCGTGGCCGGAGTGGAGCCTCATCAGCCTGATCGAGGCTTCGCCGTACGACGCGAACACAGCCTACGTTGCCATTGACGATCATCGCCTCGATGATTTCCGCCCCTACATCTACAAGACCACCGACCTGGGCAAATCGTGGACACGCATCAGCGACGGTATTCCGGAGGGCGCATTCGTCCATGCCGTGCGGCAGGATCCGGTCGCGAAAAATGTTCTCTATGCCGGCACCGAACTCGGGGTTTACGTTTCCTTCAATGACGGCGGTCACTGGCAGCCGCTGCAGCTGAATCTGCCGCGCACACCGGTCACCGACCTGGTCGTCAAAGAGAATGACCTTGCCGTGTCCACCAACGGTCGCGCGTTCTGGGTCCTGGACGATCTGGCGCCGCTGCGCGAGCTGAAGCCGGAGCTCGCCAATGCGGACTTCATCCTGTATCAGCCTTCACCCATCCACCGGCTGAACTTCTCCGAAGATGTGGACAAGCGTCGACCGGTCGGTGAGAACCCGCCGAACGGCGCGATCATCAGCTATTACTTGAGGTCAGAACCGAAAGACGAGATCACGCTCGAGATCACCGACAGCGAGGGAAAACTTGTCCGCAAATACTCGAGCAAGGAAAAGGCGAACAAGAACGAGCAGCCGCCCGAGTGGCCGGACTTGGAGAAGCCACCCGAGCTGTTGCCGACGAGCGCGGGCATGAATCGCTTCCCCTGGAACCTGCGCTATGAGACTCCGCTCGAACTTCCAGGCGCGTTCTACGCCGGCAACGGACCGGAGGGCGCGATTGCGCTGCCCGGGGTCTACAACCTGAAGCTCACCGTTGGCGGGAAATCGGAGACCAGCAAGGTCGAGGTCAAGCCTGATCCCCGCGTGAAAGCTTCGCTGGAAGACCTGCGCAAGCAGTTCGACCTCTCAACCAAGGTCAGCCAACGTGTGGCCGAGCTACATGCGGCGGTGATGCAGATCCGCGACGCGCGCCTGCAGATGGACCGCATTGCCAAGCGGTTACAGGAAAACACGAAGAACCAGCCCGTCGTCGCATCCATACAGGACACAGAAAAGAAAATGGGTGCGGTCGAGCAGCAACTGGTGCAAGTGCAGATGAAGAGCTCGGAAGGCAATCTGCGTTATCCGAACATGCTGAATGAGGCGTTCGATACGTTCAGCCATGTGATTGAGAACGATGCCGCGCCAACCCCATCAATGTTGGCGGTCTTCGAAGACCTGAACGCTCAACTCGATAAACAGCTCACCGCGTGGAAGCAGATCGTCAGCACAGATCTTCCGGCGCTGAACGCGAAGATACAAGGAACCGACGTATCTTCGATCCAGGTGATCAACCCCGCAGATTAAAACCCGGAGAAGGACTGGCCCATCCCGCGGTCAGGGATTTGCTTTTTTATTGGGTCCTTTTATTGAAAGAGGAGTTCAGTGAAGCGGTGCATCTGCGGAACAAGCCAGCTGAGGTTCGCCGCGACGACTCCGGCTTGCAGGAGAAGCAGGCCTAGCGCGAATCGTCCAGCGTGGCTGCGCTTACCCGATTTCCATGCGAGCAATCGCCGCACCCGTTCGCTGACCGGCGCATCCCCCTCCGGAACCAGGCTCATGCCCAGCGCGGGAGTCAGCGCGGCTGATTCACTCCCAACCTTGATGAGCGCGGAGGCGAGGTCCGCAGCCGTGAGGGCGTCGGTAACCGAATGATCATCGGCAGCGATCTCCACCGCACGATGCCAGGAGCGATCGAGCGATGAGAGAAACGGAAAGCTGCAGAAGCGGACAAGCATTTGCTTCAGATTGTCTGCAGAGTTCGCGTGGGCCAACTCGTGACGAATGGCTGCCTGCAACTCGTCGCCGTCGAGAAGCTCTATGGCACGGCGAGAGATCAGCAACCTCGGTTTCAGCACGCCGGCTACAAAGATGTTTGCGCCGGAATCCTGAAGCTCAAAGATGGGCACTGCTGAGCCCGCGATTTTCGTTGGCACGGCGCGATCAAAAATCTCTGCCGTGCTGCGCCAAGCCGAATACAGCTTCGCCGCGCGGACTGCAAGCCAGGCAAGGCAGGCAAAGCTGAGGATGGCAGCCCAGAGCCCGATCCACTCGTCCGCCGCGGGCGGCTCCAGCACCCAAAAGGATGGAACCACAACGAATGCGAGCACGATGAAAGCGGTGATCGCAGGAAGCATTCGAAGGGTGAACAGGGCTTCCGCGCTTTTGATTAGACCAGTCTGTTGCAGACGCGCCCACACGAGCGCAAGCATCGCAGATATCGCCGTGTAGAGCAGAATGAAGACGCTAGCGCAAACGATGGCGAAGCGGAGCCAGTACATCATCGCGTTCCCAGCTTGCGAAGTTCGCGGCGCTTTTTATCCACGGCCTGCTGCAATTCATCGAGCAGAGCGGCGTCATGCTCGCTAATGGTCTCGACCAGGAAAGAGAGCGGGGCCTCTGTGGGATTCGACGCGCTGAGCAATTCACGGAGCCCCGCAGCGACAACTCCCCGGTGAAGTTCGGCCTCACTCTGTTTGGGGCGATAGCGGAATGCTCTTCCTTCGGATGAACGCCCAAGCAAACCTTTCTTGTAAAGCCGATCGAGCGTGGTCATGATGGTGGTGTACGCGCCGTCAACCGCGGAATCATCCACCAGCTCGCGGACAGTAGCATCACCGCGTGTCCACAAAACACGCAGCAATTCGTCTTCAAGCGGGCCCAGATGGCGAGCGCGAAGCAACGACGATTTAAGGCGCTGGAACATAAATTCCGATTTCGGGCTCTCAGATTACGCTTCTTGCGCTCCTACATCAACTCTAGAACCGGAAGCGCAGGCTGGCATCTACGCGGCGGCTAGGCATCAGATAGAGCTGGCCATCACCAAGTTCGCTGACCGAGACCGGATCGCGGCGATCGCCGAGATTGCGGCCATCCACACGAAGCTCCCATGTTTGAGTTCGGTATCCTACGCCGGCGCCTACGGTCGCGAAGCCGCCAACCAGGGTCGTGTTCTCCCGGTCGGCGAAACGGCTGCCGGTGTAGTTCACCTCAGCGCCGCCGAAAAATCCCTTTGGCGGCTGGTAGTAGAGCGACACGGCAGAGAGATTATGGGCTGACATTTCCAGCCGGTTCCCCGCGAGTTGCAGCCCTTCGGCCTCAAAGTCAGTGAATCTCGCGTCGTGGTAGCTATAGTTCGCGCGGGCGATCACGTTCTGCGGCAGGAAGAGTTCCACACCAGTCTCGAACCCCTTCATGCGTTGCGTTCCGCCATTGATCAATCCTGGAAGTCCACCTACATCCACTGGTAGCACCAGATTGGCGAAGTCCATCAGAAAGCCGGAGGCTTCTGCTTCAAGTCGGTGGTTAAAGAATCGGCCCTTCAACCCGCCCTCTACGCTGTGCGAAGTTTCCGGATCAAGAATCTGCTTGCCTTCGAAAAGCTCGCCTATCCCGAAGTCAATGGCAGCCGGCTTAAAGGTCTCCCGGAAGTTCACATACAAGCCGAGTGAATCTTGTTTTTTCTCCCACGCGGTGAAGATAGCCCCCACGTTCGCTCCGAGGTGGGCATCAGTGCGATCACTGCTGATGTCGTGCGGACCAGCGGGGTCTGGATCCGCATCGCGCCGTGATTCGTGGGTCACGTTCGCGCGCAGCCCTGCGTCAATGCGCAAGCGCTCCAGCGGCTTCCACTCCAGCATGGCGTACGGACCAAAGAAATTTCTGTTGTCTTCGATCACCACATCCAGAGCGTCTGGTTTGGGCACGTCTACTGCAAAGCTTCCATCCACCGGCACAAGGTAATCGAAATCCGCGCCCTTCGCCCTGGCGCGTCCGTGCAGGTAATCCGCTCCTGCTACGAACGTGACGGCGTGCTGCATCTTCCAGGTGAGATGACTATCGATGTAAATGTCGGACAAGTGGATCTTCTCGCGCACGCCATGCGCATTGTCCTCGCCTACGGGAGCCTCGGGATCTTCTAAGAATCCGCGGAAGATATCTTGATTGCTGTGAGAAACAGAAACGGTCGTCGTCCAAACCGCGCTGCCGACGGCACGATCGAACCCACCCATAAAGGTGGCGCGATGATCGTTGATGAATGACCCGCGCGGGTTGTCATTCGCATCCACCGGCAGGTCGAAAGAGAATTGCGGGCTGTTCGGGTCCTGGTCGAGCCAGTTCATGTCGACGTTGAACCAGACACGGCTCGACTCGGAAAATTTCCGCTCTACTCTCCAAAGCCCGTGTCCGCGACGATATGCCTCGCGCGGATCGCTGAAGCCCACGCGCTCAGCGTTCAAAGTGAGGCGCGATTTCCACTCACCACCGAGCGGCACCGGAGTCGAGAACGAACCCCCGCCGCTCTCAAAACTTCCGCCGTGCAGGTCGACGTAATGATCTTTGGAATCCACTCCGTGATGGATCACGTGAATGACGCCCACGAATGATGTTGCGCCGTAAGTGATCGGAGCAGGGCCGCGCATCACTTCGATCCGCTCGACGTCGTTCAGATCCAGAGATGTGAGCGCCGGATTGAAGGCGCCGCCCCACGGCACGCCATCAACTACTAACAGGAAAGCATCGAATTCTTTTACACCCCAAAAATCCGGCACATAACCCGCCGGACCGGCGTCCCCGCCCGGTGCGATCTCGACTCCAATCGCCGAGGTTAAGGCGCTTCGCAGATCACGGGCGCCACGCTGGCGAAGCTCTTCCCCGCTGAATACCTCGATTGCCGCTGGAACGTCCTGCGGATCCTCGGGAACGCGGGTCGCCGTGACCTCCACTTGTTCGTGGACGGTCGGGACATTTTGTGTAGTCGCGCCGGTCTGCGCACTGGCGTTTGAACTACTCTGCGGCCATGCCACAACGGAAAGGAAAACGCATATTCCCAGGCGCACGGCGGTTCGGTTCCATGACATCGATCGGTCCTCGGTGCCATCAACTGACTCGCGGCACAGCCGCTTACGTTACGCAAGAACCTCACCTACTACCATCACTAGTAAGAAGGGCTTCTCGAGCTTGCGCTACTGGCTATGGTAGTAGAAAGGCTATGCAGCTACATTCTCCTCAGGATTAGAAACCGCCACTCAGGCTCGGCGTTTTCAACTCCTCCGTTTAAGAGGCCGCTTGACCAGCGGCCCTTTTTATTTCCGCATCATGTCGAAGTCTCGTTCTCGCCCGAGATGCGCTTCCACCACTGCAGTCAGCTCCGCAGGATTTATCGGCTTAGTGATGTAGCCGGTACAGCCGCTTGCATATCCGCCGAGGGCGTCATCTTGTTCGCCAGGAGTGGTCACCAAGATGATCGGCACCGTTGCGAACCCGTCCAAAGCGCGGATGGCACGGTAGGCCTGGATTCCGTTCATGTGAGGCATCACCGTATCCATCAGGATCAGGTCGGGCCTTTGCTCCCGAGCCAGTTGGAGTGCTTCCGCGCCGTTCGCCGCCGTGATGAGGTTTAGCTTCGGCGACTCTGCCAGGATCACCCTTTCCATAAGCAGAGTCGTCACCGAATCATCGACGAGAAGGACTTTCTTCGTCTCTACATTTTGTGTCATGACTACACCTCTCAGCCGCGACGATTTAATCGAGGGCAAAATCCAGCGCATCATCCGCGATCGACCGCTCCGGGTATTTGTAATCGACTTCGAGAGGCCGCCTGTGCGGAACGATCATTGGCACCTCGCGCCGATAGTGCCGGTACTCAGGATGAAAGCGCGCCAGGTCCCGCTCCTCGAACTGAATAGCTACGAAGATGTATGCAGTCGTCGCGATCGCAAACACCAGGTGGGCGGTGGTCATCACTGGCGCCGACCAGAAGATCAGCAGCCATCCCACATAAAGCGGGTGCCGGACGAAGCGATACATCCCTGGAGTTCGGAACTTCAGCTGCGTGTAAGGCCGCCCTGTGAGGTAGAGCCATACTTGGCGAAGACCGAACAGGTCAAAATGGTTGATCAGAAACGTGGCTGCAAACAAGATCACCCAACCAGCGGCGTAGAACGTGAGCACGGCGACGCGCGCCGGCGTGTTGGTTACCTCCCACACCACACCCGCGATCGGCTGCCATTTCCAGAAGAGCAGGATCATAGCAACGCTGGAGAGCAACACATAAGTGCTTCGCTCCACCGGCTCCGGCACGATCCGCGTCCATGCTTTCTTGAACCACACGCGCGCCATGATGCTGTGCTGCAACGCGAACAGCGCCAGCAGCCCGGCATCGATCGCCAACGCCTGCATCAATGCCAGCTGCGGCGCCGAGTCCATCGGCTTAGGGACACCACAATTCGCTAGGAAACCGATCGCGTACACGAGCGTCGCAAAGAAGACCAGATAGCAAACGGATCCGTAAATAAAAGTTGTAATTCGACTGAACATGATTTCTCCTCGAAGCGCTGTAATTCGTGAGGTGGAAGGAAGAATGGCGCGTAATTCATAAGAACCCGCTCCACCAGGTCCATCAACGACTCGTTTTTCCCACTGCTGTACTGCTGCATCCAGCACCCCGGTTTTCTTCGCAAGCATCCGGCTTGACTCCTTCGCTTGCTCCTGTTCTGCGCTTCTGAGACAAGATAAGATTTACCTGTCCAGCAAGTCCTGAGTTAGTTCCGGGATTACTCTGGGATTTGCCCGGCTGCACGAAAAAACAAACCATTGGAACCAACCGTCAACTTCGACGTTTATCGCTTCAATCTTCAGACTGGGCGCTTGTGGTCCGGCCCGGAGGAGCTGCGCCTTACGCCGAAAGCCGCGGCCGTTTTGAAGGTTCTGATCGAGAACGCCGGGACGCCCGTCACTAAGGCGGACCTTTTTGCTTCCGTTTGGAAAGACACCGTGGTCACAGACGACGCGCTAACGTCCTGCATCCAGGAATTGCGCAAGGCATTGGCGGACGACGCCAAGCAGCCGCGATTCATCGAGACTCGCCACCGCAGGGGATACCGGTTCGCTGCTCAACTTTCCTTCGCCGCAGCAGCCGATGCTCCGGTTTCAAAATCGCAGAACCGAATCTCGACCATCGCGGTTTTGCCGTTCGCTGACATGAGCCCGGAGCGCGACCAGGATTATCTGTGTGAAGGTATAGCCGAAGAGCTCATCAATGCTTTGGCCAACATCGAGGGACTGCGTGTCGTCTCTCGCACCGCGGCATTTCAATTCCGCAGCAGCGGCGGCGACGTCAAAGAGATCGGCCGGCAACTGGATGTAGAGACATTGCTCGAAGGAAGTGTGCGCAAGTCGGGTAACAATCTGCGCGTCACCGTGCAGCTCATCGAAGTCTCGAGCGGGTTTCATCGCTGGTCGCAGCGCTTTGATCGCGCGCTGGAAGATGTATTCGCCATCCAGGACGCGATCGCGCAAAGCGTTGTCGCTTCCCTTCGCGGAAGTCTGTTGAGCGAAAGTGAAAAGCAGGCATTGCAGCGGCCGCACACCGGCGGCGAAGCTTATGAGTTCTATCTCCGTGGGCGGCAATACCTTCCCCGCATGTCAAAAGGCGATCTGCACCGCAGCCGCGAAATGTTCCAGAAGGCCATCGATTTGGATGCAAACTACAGCCCAGCCTACGCCGGATTGGCCATGGTGCACGCCACGCTGTATGAGTGGTTCGCCTCCAACGAAGAGGACTTCGCTGCGGCCGAGCGTGCTAGCCAGGAGGCGCTTCGGTTGACGCCCGACTTGGCGGACGCACATGTCGCGCGCGGATTCACGTTGTCGCAGGTGAAACGTTACGAAGAGGCAGCCAAGGAGTTCGAAGAAGCTATCCGGCTCACCCCCAGCCTCTTTGAAGCGTACTTTTACTATGCACGCGCTTGCTTCGCTTCTGGGCGGTTCGAGGAAGCCGCAGAACTGTTCCGCAAAGCAGCCGCGGCTAGGCCTGAGGACTATCAAAGCGCCATGCTGCATTCACTACCCCTGCGAGTACTAGGCAGGACTCAGGAATCCCGCGAGGCGGCCACCGAAGGTCTTCGGCGCGCCGAGCGCAGCCTGATGCTCAACCCGCGCGACGTGCGCGCACTCTCGCTTGGCTCCTGCGCACTTTTTGACGTTGACTCCGAGCGGGCTCTCGACTGGTCGCGGCGCTCACTCGAGTATGCGCCCGACGATATGAGCACGTTGGTTAATGCCGCGTGCTTGCACGCTAAACTAGGCCGAAAAGAAGAAGCCCTGGGCTTTCTCGAAGGAGTCTTCTCCCGAGGCTGGGGCAAGCGCGACTGGGTTGAAAACGATCCCGACTACGATATCCTGCGCGACGACCCAAGGTTCAAGAAGCTGCTCGCCAACCTTAAGTGATCACTGAGCCACTTGAAGACTCTGGATCATCTTCTGGAAAGTCGGCTCCAGGGCGTTGAAGTGCGGCTCCGGGGCGATGAAGAGCATCCAGAGCACACTTCCATCGCGACGCTGCAGCGTAAGCAGCACATCACGCTCGGCAACCGCTTGACCGTCTTGGGAAGAGAGCGGCGACTGTGCCACCAGGTTCACGACGTTCGCCGCCATTCCATTCACACTCATGTTGCTCTTGCCGCCGAGTGCGCGCATGCCGGGGTTCGATTGCTCGAGCGCGCGAAACACTTGCTGCGTTGTCTGTTCCAGGGCTTGCGGTTGCTGTGGCGTGTATCCGCTCATCACCACACCGTAAGCGATCGCATTCTCGCCCACGCCTGCTTCGGGAGCTATCACAAGAGAAGATGGTCCCTTGATGACTCTCCAATTGCTCGGATATGCCATCTCGAAAGATCCGCCGCGGAGCATCTGGAATTCGCCGCTGGGCGCTATCTGCGCCACGGCAGCCTGTTGCAGTTTCATCTGCCGGTCACGCTGCATCTGCGCTACCTGTTCGGCGGTGTACGGCTTCATCGTCGCTGCGGCTTGCTTCGCTTCCTGAAAATTTTTGCTCGAAGGATTGAATGGTCGCTGCGGCAATTCGGCGATCGCCATCTTGACCGCCGCAGCTCGATTCCCGGGGTTGGGGTGATCGGAAAGGAACTGTGGACCACCCGAACCTCCTTCTTTCTCCAGCTTGGAAAAGAAATCTGCCATCGCCATGGGATCGTAGCCGGCTTCGTACATGATCTTCGCGCCAACGCGGTCGGCTTCGCTCTCAGCATCGCGTGAGTACTTCATGAACACCGATCCCATACCGAATTGAAGACCGATCCGCGCCAGTTGTCCTCCGACTCCATTGCCCGCAATACTGCCCAGGATCGCGATCGGCAACTGCGCGATGCTTTCTTTGGAGGCGTTGCGCGTCGCATGCCGCATGTACACATGCGAGATTTCGTGGGCGATCACGCCCGCCAGCTGCGCCTCATTGTCTGCCGCTTGGATCGTACCCAGGTTCACCCGCACGGGTCCGCCTGGAAGTGCGAATGCATTGATATCTTTTTGGTTTACCACCTTGAAGCTCCAGTCGTAGTCGTTGGGCGGCAACTGCTTGGCCAGTTTGAACCCCAGAGTGCTGACGTAGTCGGAGATCGTGCCGCGCGCCGGGAGCAACGGCATCGAGGCGTCCGCTTCAGCAGCCGCCTGCCGGCCGATCTGCACT
The DNA here is from genome assembly GCA_045807945.1 of Terriglobales bacterium. Lineage (GTDB taxonomy): Bacteria > Acidobacteriota > Terriglobia > Terriglobales > Acidobacteriaceae > CAVQGF01. The sequence goes on from JBJMGI010000078.1 coordinate 54,289, forward strand.
TCCTGGTCGGGAGAGAACTGGTTGAAACCGCTTGGAGCCGGGAAGGCGTCGCGTCCGGCACGCAACGGCCCGGTCTGCTTCGCCGCGCAGCCAACCAGCAGCACAATTAGGAATACAGACGAAACTTTTCGCTTCAGCGCAGCAGGAAAGGATTCGAAAGCTCTCATGTCTTGTGAGATGCCAGATTCCGACATTGGGCTTACAGTCGCCCGCCAGCCTTTATGCGAAAACCACCGTCTTCCTGCCGTAAACGATCACGCGATTTTCGACATGCCAGCGCACCGCGCGCGAGAGGACGACGCGCTCCATGTCTCCGCCTTTACGCGTCATGTCCTCCAGCGAATCCCGATGGGAGATGCGAGTGATGTCCTGCTCGATGATGGGGCCCTCGTCGAGGACTTCGGTGACGTAGTGGCTGGTCGCGCCGATCAACTTCACCCCGCGTTCAAAGGAGCGGTGGTACGGTTTCGCCCCGATGAATGCCGGCAGGAAAGAGTGATGGATATTGATGATGCGGCTGGGGTACTGCGCGATGAAGTCGCTCGAGAGGATCTGCATGTATCTGGCAAGCACAACAAGCTCGACGCGTGCCTCTTTCAAAATGGCGAGTGTCTGTTGCTCGGCCGTCTCTTTCGAATCCTTCGATACTTCTATTCGGCGAAACGGTATCTTGTAGAACTCGGCGAGCTCCCGCTGGTCATCGTGGTTACTGATCACGATCGGAATCTCGCAAGCAAGCTCGCCGATGTGGTGACGGTAGAGCAGGTCGGCAAGACAATGCCCCGACTTGGACACCATGATGGCCACATTCGGGCGATAACCAGTGGAATGCACCGTCCAGGTCATCTGGAATTCGCGTGCCAGGTCGCCAAACCATTCCGCGAAATTTGCCATGGGGACGCGAAAGCCGGTGATATCCCACTCCACGCGCATCATGAAGAGGTCTAGCTCGGCATCGCCGTGCTCATCCACCTGCAGGATGTTGCCATTGTTTTGGTAAAGGAAGCTGGTGACGGCCGCAACGACGCCTTTACGTTCCGGGCACTGCAGCAGCAGGACTGCGCTGTTCGAGGCTTTCATGGGTTTGCGCGACCAAATCTAACATAGCGAGTTCCAGCGGAGTCGGTCGTGTTATTGAAGGCGTGCGAGGTTGTGACACAAATCCATGACCACAAAAACGCTGGATGCCCCATTCGAACATCCGGACGTATTACCCTGCGGAGTCCGTCACTAAGCTGTTGACACCTACTATTCGCGCTAGTACAAAGGTTGGACTTTGAGAGTACCCGCTGCGAGTCTCTCGAAATGACACTGAATCGAACGGTAGACTCTCCCGGCCAGTTCGACTGTCCTTACCAACCTCTGCGAACCAGCCGTCTTCTGCACGCGGTTCTGTAATTAGCATCAGCCGCTCCTTTCCAAGCTTCGCCCATTTCGTTTTTCGGAGGAAGTACAAAACCGGGAACACGTTATACCGGTCGCCTGGCTGGTGATCCACTGGGACAGATGACCCTGGGAGAAGCCACCCTGATCGACGGCACCGGAGTGCAACTGACCACCAATAATCGTTGGGGTGATTACACTTCTTTAAACCTTGATCCGGATGGCTGCAGGTTCTGGTATACGAACGAGTATTACCAGATCGACGGCATCATCGGCGTGAACACAGCTCCTTGGCAGACAAGGATCGGCAGTTTCAAACTGCCTGGCTGCAACTGAAACAGCTCGGAAACTGAGACGCCCCGAATTCGGGGCGTCTTTTTTATTCTCGGCGAGTCACTCTAACATCTGCCTGCTGCTTCGAGCGCATTCCTTCCCGGCACAATAAGATTCGCGATTTTCTTAGTGCGGGCTGAGATCGCGGATCTTTGTTTCAGCATTGGTGCTCCCTCAATTAGTTGTGCTGGTTCGGTTTCTTCTTCCTCAGGTGGATTTGCGTCGGCGAGCTAGTCCCTTAGCCGAGGCCTCGGACCCAGGTGGTTCACGGAACGGTTCCACAGAAATGCGCTCGTAACACACTTCTAGCACCTCCAGGCATTCTGTACCGCCCGGCGCTTGGAGGACTACGCTGTCGCCCGCTGCCGACTTCATCAACGCGCGCCCCAGAGGTGACATCCAACTGATGTGGTTGCGGTTGAGATCGACCTCGTCCGCGCCCACGATGCTCACCACTCGCTCCTCTCCCGCCGAATTGCAATAGCGCACGGTCGCTCCGAAGAAGGCCCTGGTCTTCGCTTGCCCTGCTCTCAGAGCTTCCGGGTCCACCACTTCCGCGGCTTCAATTCGCTTTGTGAGAAACCGAATCCGCCCATCGATCTGCCGCAGCCGCCGCTTGCCATACTGATAGTCGGCGTTTTCACTGCGATCACCGTTACTGGCAGCCCACGCCACCACCTCCACCACGGCTGGGCGTTCGCTGGTGAGCAGAAACCGATGCTCATCATTGAGGCGCTGCAGCCCGCCCGGTGTTATGTAATTCTTGCCTCGGGTGGCGGGCTCGTCCGCTTGTGGCTTTCTCGTAAATCCTTTTCGCATCTCGTAATCATTCTCCTATCTCAAAAGTCGAGATAAACTTCAGCATCAGCCCAGGAAATACTAGCGAAATCGACCGCCCTGATTTCAAAACTGTTGCAGAAGAAAACAAAGCACCAAAACAGCGGGTTATGACACAGCCGGGACACAAACGGCGTGCCATCCAGCGCGCGACCTCTCTAAGTTGTTGAGAAATTTTGGTGGACCTGGTCGGGATCGAACCGACGACCTCTTCCATGCCATGGAAGCGCGCTCCCAGCTGCGCCACAGGCCCACTGTGTTGAAGGAAGGACGAACTTTTATTTTCGCTTAGCCCCGCAGGTTAGTCAAACCTGAGCGGACAGGCTCCGCTCAGGACTGTCGCGAAACGGGACACCAGAAACCAAAAGCGGTTCTTAGAAGTTGAACATATCGCGCATGTCGCCAGACTGGCCGTTGCGGCTGTTCAGCGAACCCAGATTCCAGTTCCACTGGATGAAGCTGAGGATGGAAACATCGTCCATGGTCACGTGAGAGACGTACCCCTGCTTGGCCAGCGGCGAGATCACGAGCATGGGGACGCGCACTCCCAATCCTTGGCTGTCGACCGGCGGAGGAGGAACGTGGTCATACCAGCCGCCACCTTCGTCCCAGATCACGATGATCGCGGTCTCAGACCAACCAGGCGACGCTTGCACCCTCTGAACCATGTCCGCGAGCCAGTTCAACCCGACGAACATTTCGCCGGAACCGGGGTGCATAGAGTGCACCGGTCCCGGCTGCACGAAAGTCACTGACGGTAAAGTGTTGTTGTCGATCTCCGCGAAGAAGTTCGAGGTGTCTTGAATGTGATCGCTGTTTTGCGTACTGGTAAAGTACTGGAACGGGTTCTGCGTAGCAACGTACCCCAAACCGCACTGGTTGTAGTTTTCGTGGAACCATGTCCAGGTGATGTTCTTGCTCGTCAGCTGGTCGCCGACATTGGGGAATGTGAACGGTTGGGCAGCAGCATCGGGTTTCTGGCACGGGCCATAAGAGGGCTGCACGCTGAAGATGAAATTATTGTCACTCGCCGCCACCAGGTAAAGCGGATTTGTGGGCGCGCTGCCCGCGGCAGACGAAAAGAAGTGGTCCGCCAGAGCGAACTGGCCGGCTAACGACCAGAGCCGGTCCATGCCCATGATGCTGGAATCGTAATAGCCCATTGACGTGTTGCCGATTCGCCTTGCAAACCCATCCATGTTGCCGCCATCCAGAGACGCAACATAGTCAGCATGCGAGTGGCCCAGGTCAGCAGGGTTCGTGTTCGTCAGTAGGAAAGGGCTGATCGTGCCCCCGTCGGCGCTCGGCTGGGTGTAGCCGGGAACTCCGGGGCGAAGCCCCTCGATCGTCTGGCCATTCGGCGGAATGAACGTGCCGAACAGGTGGTCAAAGGAGCTGTTCTGCATAACCACGACAATGACGCGCTTCACTGCGGACTGAGTCTCAGAGTTGGCGCCTCCACCGTCAGAATTCTGACTGGAGACTCCTCTACAGGCGGACATCGTCATTGCCAGCACCGTTGCCGCAATAAGTGAAGGCAGCTTCTTCGTTTTAAAACATCGGTCGTTCATCTTCATCTTCAGGGGAACCCGGAGCCAGGGAATGGCTTTGCACCTAAATGGATAGCAAATAGAGAGAGGAAGTTGCCCTGCAGCTCTGGATTGCTCTCGGTGGCAGAGGGTGGGGTACACTGGCGTACCGGGCGATTGACAAACCATTTGCCCAGAGTCGCTCATCTGAGTTCTCAGGCCCATTCCCTGCATTAAGGACATGCAATGAAACGTACGACGTGGCTCCTGGCAGTCACACTCTGTTCCCTGCTTGCTCTCTTTCCGAGGCAAGCGGCCGCACAAGCAGCCAATCAGTCCGATGTTGCGGTCATCATTAGCCAAGTCAGCCAGGCATCCTCGGATGCGCAACGCGATGTTGCCCACCTTCGGATTGATAAATGGAAGATGGAGGGCGACGAGAGGCGCCGCGCCGAAGCTCGCGCCGAGTCCATATCGCGCAATCTGACTGCAGCTTTGCCGGGAATGCTTGACGCTGTGCGCGTCGCGCCCAACAGCCTTGCCGCTACCTTCAAGCTCTACCGCAATCTGAGCGCGCTCAGCGATCCGCTGGCTGCCCTCACCGACGACGCAGCGAACGGCTCGAAGGAAGAGCACAACGCGTTGGCACTGGATGCGGAGAATCTCGAACGCGCACGCCTCGCGCTAGGAGACCGCCTGGAACGGATAACCGCCAACGCCGACGCCGATTTGGCAAAACTCCGAGCCGGCGCCAAGCCCCAAACGGCGGCTGGACCGAAGAAAATCGTCATTGACGATTCCGCGCCTGCCCCCAAGAAACCCCGCAAGAAGACGACCCCGTAAATACCCGCAAATCATTGCCCTAGCTAAGGCCGGAACCTTACAGAACCACTTGGTGTCTAAGTGGTTGGTGGCTTGAGACCCTCCCCCGAGCCACTCTGGAAAACAGTGGTTTGCCGTGCTAAGGTTTGAGGTGACGCCGTGAAACTGGCGGGAGCATCAACTTTGGGCAACGTAGCCAGCGCGTTAGGGGTCCACAGCGAAGAGCATTCAGTCGTCGCTGAGCTGAAGGCGGGTTCCGAAGATGCCTTCTCCTGGCTGATCGCGCACTACCACCAGCCCGTCTACAGCCTGGTTTATCGCATGGTGAACGACCCGGCCGACGCTGCCGACACCGTGCAGGAAGTCTTCATCAAGGTCTTCCGCGGCATCAAGCGGTTCAACGGACAGTCGAGCCTGAAGACCTGGATATACCGCATCGCCGTGCATGAAGCTTCGAACCGCCGTCGCTGGTGGTTCCGGCACAAGGGAAAAGAAGTCACCATCGAGGCGGAAGCTCGCGAGCAAGACGAAGCTCCCGGCCTTGGTTACAAAGACACCTTGCAGGACGGCCACGAGTCGCCCTTCGAAAGCGCCATGCACGAGGAAGTGCGGGCGAAGGTGGAGATGGAATTGGCGCAGCTGAACGAGCCTTATCGCACGACTGTCGTGCTGCGCGATATTGAAGATCTTTCGTACGAGGAGATCGCCGAGATCACAGGCGTCTCGCTCGGAACAGTGAAATCGCGCTTGATGCGTGGTCGCCAGGCGCTGAAGAAAAGATTGGAACAGTACGTGAAGCAACATGGGGCTGAACTCGGGTTATCTGCAGGCGCGGCCAAGAAAGCCGCTGCGCCCGAGCGTGCGAACGATTCGCACGCTACAGAGGTGTCACGATGATCTCCACACAAACACAATGTGCGCAGGCTCGCGCCATGTTCTCTTCGTATCTCGATGGTGCGCTTACCGGCGCCGAGATGCAGAGCATCGCGCGCCACATGCAGGAATGTGGCGAATGCCGCGCCGAGTATTCGTCACTTGCAAAGAGCCAGCGGCTGGTCGCTTCGCTTGGCCGCAAAGCGGCGCCTTCAGAGCTTGCCTTGCGCTTGAAAATCGCGCTCTCACGCGAATCGCAACGCGTGCCCTGGTACGAGTCGCTTTCATTGCAATGGCAGATGGCGATGCAGAATTTCATGCTGCCTGCCACCGCCGGCCTCTGCAGCGCGCTGCTCTTCTTCGGGATACTGATCGGCTACGTAGCGCTGCCGGCGAGCGCCTCTGCACGGAACACCGACGTTCCGACCATGCTCTTCACGCCGGCGCAGCTGCGCATGGCACCGAGCGAGATGCAGCTTGGTCTTCCTACTGATGAATCGATCGTCGTGGAAACGTTGGTGGACGCGAACGGGCGCGTGGAATCTTATCGCGTGATCTCCGCTCCGGTAGATTCGCAGAAGTTGATTCCCAAACTCGACAACATGATGATCTTCACGACTTTCCGTCCGGCCACCGCGTTCGGCAAGCCGACGCCGAGCCGCGTAGTGCTCTCGTTCTCGAGCGTCAGCGTCCGCGGATAGCGCCTTTCGAATTGATGTAGGCGCGCAGGTCCTCCTGCGCGCGCTTTTTTGTCTGGAAGCATTCACTGGCATAAACTAGAACGATTCCCAGGAGGTTCTTCTGCGCCCCGCGGCCCTGCTGTCGTTATTTCTGTTCACTTCTTCATTAGTTTGGCCGCAACAGGGCGCCTCCTCGTCCAAAGCAGGCTCGTATACACCTGCGGAAGCGCCGCAATCGAAGATCACCTTCGACTCGAGCGAGACTCTTTTCACCATCTTCTCTGCCCTGAACGCTTGCGGTTACGACGCGGACCTCGCGTCGGCGCAGCCCGTGCGCCAAGAAGTCCGTACCGCGCTTGCACGTGCGGCGTCCAGCTCAAATGAGGCGCGCCTCGCACAAACCCGGCTTTGCGCCTTTTACCGCGAGCACACGCAACTGGATCCTGCGCACACGCTCGCGCAATACATTTCACTCGGACTTTACGTTGCCGAGCCGCCGAAGTTTACGTTGACTACTCCAGAAGCTGACCTTCCGCCGGACGCCGCATACGTCGAGGGCTTTCTCCCGCTGTTGCGTTCTTACTACGCAGCTGCTGATCTACATTCCATCTGGCAACAGCATCACCCGGATTACGAGAAGATGCTCGCAGGATTTCACCAGCCGGTCTCGCAGATGATCGCGCAGGTTGATTACTACCTCCGCATGCCGGTCAGTGGATATCTGGGACGGCGCATGGAAGTCTTCGCCGAGCCTATGGGGCCATCGTCGCAAGTGAATGCGCGCCAGTACGGCTCCGACTACCTGCTGGTGCTCTCTCCCGACGCGCAGGGATTCAAACTTGATCCCATCCGCCATCTTTATCTTCACTTCATTCTCGACCCGCTGGCGACCAAGCACTACAACCAGATCAAAGCCCTGGAGCCGCTGCTTAACGAGGTGCAGAACGCTCCCATGGAGCAGAGTTTCAAGTACGACATCGGACTTTTGGTTACGGAGTCGCTGGTGCGCGCCATCGAGGCGCGCTTCGTCGGATCGCAGTCCGCAGCGTCGAAGAAGGATTCGAAACAAGAAGATGCCTTCCGCGAAGCCGCCGTGAAGGATGCGATGGCGGAGGGTTACGTCCTCACCGGGTATTTCTACGAAACCCTGAAAACATTTGAGAAGGAGCCGGCGGGATTAAAGGACAGCTACGGCAACTGGTTGTACAACATCAGCCTGACTCGCGAGCAAAAGCGGGCGCGGGAGATCGTTTTCAAGGACCGCGCCGCTCCGGAACTGGTGCATGCATCTAAGCCGATGCAGGTCGGGCTGGTGGATGCTGCTGAATCCAAGCTTGCCGCGGGCGATGTCTCCGGGGCTGAGCAGTTGGCGCAAGCCGCATTACAACGGAAAAATGAAGACCCGGCCCGGGCGTTGTTCCTGCTGGCGCGCGCGGCGAGTCTTCGTAACGATCGCGCGGGAGCGCAGCGCTACTTCGAAGAGACTTTGAAGGTCGCGCTCGAGCCCCGGCTGGTGGCGTGGTCACACATTTATCTGGGACGCATGCTCGATCTGCAGCAGGAACGTGAAGCTGCTCTGTCGCATTACAAGGCTGCGCTGTCTGCCGGGGACCCCACTCCGGACACGCGATCGGCGGCAGAACGTGGTATCGCGCAGGCTTATGCTCCGCCCACCTCACAGAGACAGGGCGAGCCGCAATAAAATTCGCGGCTTTTGGCCGCACACGAAAGAGGACGACGAGATGAAGATTCGATATTCCCTACTAGTGATCATGCTGCTTTTGGCGGGAATGGTCTTTGCCCAGGCCGGCAGCTCCAGCGCACCTGCGCAAAACGGCACTCCTGCCGGACAATCGGCACAGGGTGCGCCCGCCGCGCAAGGCACACAGCCCGCTCAAGGCGCGCAGCCCGGGCAAGCTGCCCAGGCCCCACCTCCGGGGCCACAAGCCAAGAGTAAAGACGAGTACGACGCCTTCATGCAGGTGCAATCGGCGCCGGATGCGGCGACCGCCGAAAATCTCGCCCTTAACTTTGAAACCAAGTACCCGCAGAGCCAATTGAAGTCCATGGCCTACAACCTGGTGATGAGGAAATATCAGGAAGGCAACAACGTCGACAAAGTCCTGCAGACCGGCCGCAAGGCGATCTCCTTCGATCCTGATGACGTACAGGCGCTGCTTCTCGTCTCTGGCGCCCTCGCAAATACCACGCACGACACCGACATCGATAAAGATGAAAAGCAGACCGAACTCAAGAAGGATGCAAGCCACGCCATCGAGCTGTTGAATGCCGGCGCGCTTACAAAGCTCGGTGCGAACCAGGAGCAGAATAATGCCGCGCTCGCACTCGCGTACTCGGCACTGGGAACCATGGATACGCATCTGCACAACTGGACTGCTGCTGAGCCGAACCTGCGCAAGGCCACCGAGCTCACTCCCGATAGCGACGCCGTACTTTGGCTGAACCTCGCGCTCGCGCTCGATAATCAGCAGAAATATCCCGACGCGCTGAATGCGGCAAACAAAGCCGTCCAACTGGCTTCCGCTCCCGGTTACGAAGAAGTGCTGAAGACGGCGCAAGGTGAGCAAGCGCGTTTGAAGCAGCTGTCTGGGTCGGCGACGACTCCAAGTTCAGCGGCTGCGGTTCCGAAATCCGGAGCAACCGGCGCGATGCCGAATTCGAATGGGGCCACGAGCACACAGACCCAGACAACTCCGAAAAAGTAATCAAGAAGAACGATTGACGAACGGCAACAACATCACGGCGCTCGAATCGGTGCTGGGCCATCGATTTTCGCGCCGTGAATTGCTTGAGCAGGCTCTCACTCACAGCTCGCACGCGCACGAGGCGGAAGCAGAAGAGGGCTATGGCTCAGAACCCGCGAATGACAATGAGCAGCTCGAGTTCCTGGGTGACGCCGTCCTAAGCCTTGTGACAAGCGAGGCGCTTTGGCAGCGCTATCCGGAGTTTCATGAGGGCCAGCTTTCAAAGATGCGAGCGCATTTAGTCAGCGAGCGTCACCTGGTGCACGCAGCCACGCAGATCGGGATCGGCGATTTCCTCTTTCTCGGCAAGGGCGAAGAAAAAAGCGGCGGCCGCCAGAAGCCCGCGCTGCTGGCCGATGCCCTCGAAGCTGTCGTCGCCGCGCTTTATCTCGATGCGGGCCTCGATAGTGTCCGCAAATTCATCCTGAAGAACATTGTCGATCCTGAAATCGAGCGTCTGGATGCGACCACTTCTTCCGGACTTCCCATCAGCGATTTCAAATCGGCCCTGCAGGAAGCATTGCAGTCCGGCGGAAAGCCGCAGCCCTCTTACGTTGTGACTGACGAAGAAGGTCCGGACCACCAGAAGCAGTTCACGGTCGAGGTGCGCATCCTGCCTCGTTCGGGTGGAAGTCCCGAGTACGTTGCGCGAGCCTCTGCTTCGACGAAGAAACAAGCTGAGCAGCTCGCGGCGCAGCAAGCACTGGAGCACCTGCGCGTGCATCCCATCGTTCAAGAGACCGGCGATTGAACACATCCCCCGAAACAGCGCCTGAGCAACCGCCCCAGGAGCATTCTCCTGCCGAGGCCGCGGCGAAATCCGAACCGAGAGACTCCTGGCTTACGTCCCTGCAATCGTTACTCGCGACAGTGGTGATCGCTGTGTTCGCAATCACGTTCATCGTGCAGGCATTCCAGATCCCCTCGGAGTCGATGGAGACCACGCTCCTGATCGGCGACTACCTGCTCGTCGACAAAGTGCATTACAGCAATGGCGGCATCTGGGGGAAAATACTCCCCTACCGCGATCTGCAACGCGGCGAAATCGTCGTCTTCCGCTATCCGCTAACGCCGGAGCTGCACTTTGTGAAACGCGTCATCGGCCTGCCGGGTGACCACGTGAAGCTGGTGAACCGCCACGTCTACGTGAACGGCCAGCTCATGCATGACGAGAAATACGCGCGTTACTCGATGTTCGACGAGAACCGCTCGCGCGACGACTTTCCTGAGCTCGACCGCTACGACAATATGGACCCTGGCTGGCTCAACGAGCTGCCGAAAGTAGTAAAAAGCCGTGAGCTGATCGTTCCTTCAAACGACTACTTTGTGATGGGCGACAACCGCGACCACAGCTTCGACAGCCGCTATTGGGGCTTCGTGCCCCGCGAGAACGTGGTCGGACGGCCAATCGTGGTCTATTGGTCTATTGACACACCGCCGCACAGCGACTCGGATGGTAAACTTTCTCGCTTAGGTTTTGTGCTGCGGAACCTGCCTAGCCTCATTCGCTGGCACCGCATGCTCAGGATCGTCAACTGACTCTGGCGCAAGGACCTGCGTGGCCAAACGAGATAAGAAAAAAATAGAGACGGCCGCCGAAAAGCCGAAAGAGACGACAGCTGAATTCATCGCCTCCATGGCTTCGGTGCTGGTGACCGGCCTTTTTATCATCACGTTCATCGTGCAGGCCTTCGAGATACCCTCGAGCTCGATGGAGAACACGCTCCTCATCGGCGATCACGTCTTCGTTGACCGCGAGCGCTTCGCGCCGCCAACCCACTGGATGGGCCCTCTGCTTCCCTACCGCGAGATCAAACGCAACGACATCGTTGTGTTTGTCTCGGTCGACACTCCCGGCATGTACATCGTCAAGCGAGTTGTTGGGCTCCCCGGCGATCACCTGCACGTGGATCACGGCGACCTTTATCGCAATGGCGAAAAGCTCAAGGAGAGCGGCTACGTCGTCCACAAAGAGTCGCAGGTGCCAGAGAACGAGTTCACGCGCTATCGCGACAATTTCCCGAAGTATCCGCCGATCTACGGCGGGGACATGCCTGAGGAGTGGATCCTCACGATGGGTTCGCATATTGAGGGCGGCGACATTGTTGTCCCGCCCGACAGCTATTTTGGTATGGGCGACAATCGGGACGTGAGTAAAGACAGCCGCTTCTGGGGATTCATCCCGCGCGCCAACATCATCGGCCGCCCGATGTTCGTCTACTGGTCATTCGAGACTCCGCCCCACCAGTATGAGAAGAGCTCGATCGGCGACCGCGTCGGCTTCATCGTGCACGTGATCACCCACTTCTTCACCGAGACGCGTTGGAGCCGCACGCTCCACATCGTTCGATAGTTTCGCGACGACCCTCTGGACTGCGAAGGAACCATGAGCATTTCACCAGCGACGCCATCTTTGCTAGACGACGACGAGAAACCGCGACGACGCGGTCGCTGGATCCTCGCGGTCATCGTTTTGATCTTGCTGGCGATTGTGGTTCCGCCTTTTGTCAGCCTCAACCGGCTGAAAGGCAGGCTCGGGGCGGCGCTGACGAATTCTCTCGGCAGGCAAGTCACCATCGGGCAGATCCGGCTACGGCTGCTTCCGCGCCCAGGATTCGATCTCGGCGACGTCACTATCCAGGATGATCCCGCGTTCAGCGCGGAACCCATGTTGCATTCCGGCGCCGTGACTGCCAGCTTGCGCTTCAGTTCATTGTGGCGCGGACGCATCGAGATCGCGAGCCTCAGCTTTCAGGAACCGAGCGTGAATTTCGTTCGCAATCCGCAGGGGCGCTGGAACATTGCCGCCCTGCTCGAACGTGCGCAGCGGATCCCTTCCGCGCCCACGGGCAAAAAAGTAAGCGAGGCGCGCCCACGCTTCCCTTACGTTGAAGCGAGCGATGCGCGCATCAATTTCAAGATCGGCATGGAGAAGAAAGCCTACGGGTTTTCCGAGGCTGATCTCGCCTTCTGGCTCGCCGCCGAGGACGAGTGGCACGTCCGCATGGAAGCGCGGCCTATCCGCAGCGATCGTAACCTCCACGACACGGGCACAGTGAAACTTGAAGGAACTTTCCAGCGTGCGGCAAACCCGCGGCAAACTCCGGTGAATCTCGCGGTCTCTTTAGACAACGGGCAGCTTGGTCAGCTCAGCGAGTTCATTTACGGACGCGATCGCGGATGGCGCGGCGGTCTCGATGCGAACGCAACAATTGCCGGAACGCCATCGAACCTGCAGCTGGCGTTTAATGCCACTCTCGACGATTTCCGCAGGTACGACATAACCGGCTCAGATTCCTCTCGCATCCGCGCTCGTTGCACCGCGCAGTATGCGGATGGCGACAGCGAGTCGCAGTCGCTCCACAATATCGATTGCAGGCTCCCCTCCGGGAATGGCGAAGTCAGTATGCGTGGGTCGGTGGAAGCGCTGTTTCGAAATCCGCAATACGATCTCAGCATTGCCGTCTCCCACTTGCCGGGCGCGGTGCTTGCGAGTGCCGTTCGCCGTATGAGGCGCGGCGTGATCGCCGACCTGAACGCTGCGGGCGAGATGAATGGCGCGTTCACGGTGAGATCCGGCGGGGGAGAAGATGCCACGCCTGTGTTTGCGGGCGGTGGCTCGCTCCACAACGTGCGCATCACGTCACGGATGATCCAGCCGGAGTTCGTTCTTAGTGACGTTCAGTTTGCTCTCGATCGCGATGACACTAAGCCTGCTAAGCGAGGACGCAAACGCGGGCCGCAGGATGCCGCGATCCCGCCGACGCCGACCCTGCGCGTGAGCTCTACAGAATTAGTGCTCGGATCCGCTCCGCAGCGCGTTGCATATCTCGAAGCCGCAATTCATCCCGGCGATTTTTCTGTTTCCCTACGCGGGCAGGCCGCACTCGAACGCGCACTCCCGATCGCGCAGGCGCTCGGCTTCTCCGTTCCCAAATCCGCAATCACCGGTGTTGCCGATCTGAACCTCGTCATGAACGGCGTGGCGCGCGATTTCGCCGAACCGTGGTTCGAGGGCAAAGCCTCGCTTAATGCCGTAAAGATCCGTGCAGGCGCTTTCCCGAAGCCCATCACCATGGATTACGCCACAGCAGAATTCAGCCGCGGGGGCACAGATTTCTGGATGCAGGAAGCCGTGATTGGCGATGGCAGTGTTCGCGTGCGCGGGACCATCACCTTCCCGCGTGAATGCAGCACCGACGTTTGCCCCGTTCGGTTCGCTCTCTCTTCGAACCAGTTGAATCTCGACGACCTGAACTCGCTGTTCAACTCGGCTGCTCACGACCGTCCGTGGTACAGCTTTGGAAAACGAACGAACGCCGACTTAGTCTCCCTTGCGGGACAGGGTTCGCTGAATCTGGGCCGGTTGGTTGTAAAATCTGCGACCTTCGATCGCTTCACTGGGTTTATTCACTTCGAAGATGGCAAGCTCGATATCACCAACATCACCACCGATGTGGGCACGGGCAAACATCTGGGCGAATTGCATGCGACCTTCACAGGCGACAGCCCTCAGTACGATCTCGCGGGGACAATCACGAAGGCATCGCTCGATGCCGTGGGAAATTCTCTCTGGTCGTCCGCGTGGCACGGCTCCCCTGCGCATAGCGGCACGCTCGATGCCAAGTATAGGCTGCATCTTTCCGGCGCCGACGCCGCGGCCCTTTTCAAAAGCGCGGAAGGCTCTGCGGATCTTCTGTGGGCCAGCGGGGCATTCACTGGGCACGCCGACACCGGCGCAGCGCGCACGCTGGAAGTACGGGAATTCAAGGACGCTGTCACCTGGCATGATGGCACTTTGCAGATCCCGCCGGCAGATTTGAAGACACCTTCCGGAAATTTCGAGATATCCGGCACATTCGCGCGCAGCTACGACCTGCGCGTGCAGTCGAATAAAAAGCCTATGCTGGTTGCGTTCGGGACGCTGACGCCGGTCGCTCCGGTGACGGCGAAGAAGTAATAGTTTGTCGTGTGGCCGCGGGCGTCTCGCCCGCGAGAGGAGTCCGCTAGATGGTCGCGAGCTGCTTCTCTACTGCCTCCAGCGCACGTACCAACATCTCTCGGTGCCGCGGATTCGAGCTGCGCTCCAGGTCGGCCTGCAGCTTCTTCTTCGTCAGGGCAAGTGTCTCCCGCTTCTGCTTTGCTTCGACTTCCTGTGGAGACAGGCGCGGCCTCGAGACCGACGAGGATTCGGCCTCTTCCATCTGCGCTTCGACCGACTTGCTTTCCCATCCGCGTGCCATATCTAACTCGCTAAGTACAATTGCCTGATTCCATACGATGCGAATGCAAGCAGCAGGGTCGCCACCACCAGACCGATGCGCTGCACCTTCGGGCGACCATCACCTTCCAGCCGCGAGCTCCACGCGAACAACACACCCAGTAGAAGCCCATAGATCAGCCCGCCGAGGTGCGCGATATTGTTGATGGCGGGTATGACGGCACCGATAACGAGGTTGTACAACGCCAGCTTCACTACTTCTTTCTTGAGTGGCGCCAGACGCTCGGGCGGCACAGAAAGCCTGCCGAACTGCAACACTGAGATCAAGATGCCTGCGAGCCCGAAGATCGCTCCCGATGCTCCCGCGCCCACAATATTCGGCTTCAGCAAAAGGCTGAGCACGTTTCCAGCAATGCCGGTCAGCAGGTACACGGCAAGAAAATTCAGGCGACCAAGCAGTCGCTCGGCCATCATCCCCAGGCCCCAGAAAACGTACATGTTGGAAGCGATGTGAATGATCCCTATGTGCACGAAGACGGCAGTCACCAGCCGCCACCACTCGCCTTTCAGAATGATCCCGGGCCCGGTTCCGCCCCATCGGAGTACGTTTGCCACCGTGGGAGCCACGAAAGTGCCGCTCGAAACCGACATCGCCACGTAAACTGCGATACAGGCAGCCATGATCGAGTAGGTCACCGGAAACCGGCGAACCAGCTCCATTGCATTGCTCGCCTTCGAGGGCTGCGGCGGCGCGCAGCTCGCGCAATATTCCGGCACCGCTCCCGTTGCGCCTTGCCCCACCTCAACCCCGCAGCTCCTGCAGTTGGCCATTGATTTCAGCTTACACGAGCGAACATACCGCTCCACGAAGGCGCTTCTCACCATCGGAGGTCATCCCGAGCGCAGTAGAGGGATCTGCATTCCCGGGTACTGGATACTGAGTACTGGGTACCCGCTGTGTTATTTTGGACTCTCTACCGAAATCATGCCCCGCTACGAATACCGCAAACTCGAGCAGCTCCCCGACGCCACCAAAGCATTCGACGAATGGATCGAATATCTGGATCGCGAATTTGCGAACAAAGATGTAACCCATCGCAGCGAACTCGTGCGCGACGTGTTGCACGAGATATATCTCGGGCGTCCGTATGAAGCGCCGCGCAAGGGCGCCAGCCTGGCCGAGCAATCGCTGGTGCACACCTTCGATCCTCGCAACGCGACACTCGAGCCCGAATATTACGGCGACGTTGACGCCGCGAAGTATGCCGAGCGCAAGCCGCTCATCTGGTTCTGGATGATGTACGACCGCTCGCCGCTCGGGCTGAACCATCACCTTGGTTACCGCGTGCGCTACGTGCTCGCGAAGCACATCTTCAAACACGTCGGGAAGAACGTGAAGATCTTCCACGGAGTCGAGGTCTCGTTCGGTTACAACCTGACCGTCGAGGACAACTGCACAATCCACAAATATGTTCTGCTCGACGACCGCGGCGAACTCGTCATTCGGCAGGGTTCTTCTATTTCCGACTACGCCAATCTGTACTCGCATGACCACGACCTGAACGACGGCATGATCATCACCAACCGCAGGAGCGAGATCGGACCGCGCGCCCGCATTACCTATCACGCGACTGTCATGAGCGGGGTCAACGTCGGCGAGCACGGCATGGTGGGCTCGATGGGAGTCGCAACCAAGGACGTTCCGCCCTATAACATCGTGGCCGGCATCCCCGCGAAGACCATCAAGATCAAGACCATCGCTCCGGAATCGGTCAAAGCCGCCGCTGAGAAGAAGTAACTTTAGTCGCCGCGCACGCCGCAAGCTGATTCCCTGCTACCATCAAATCAGGCATGACTCTCCAGCACGTCGACATCTTCATGCAGGTGATCGTCTTTCTGTTCGCGATCAGCGTGCACGAATCCGCCCATGCCTGGATGGCCTTTCGTCTGGGCGACAACACTGCCTACATGCTCGGTCGCGTGACTCTGAACCCCATCAAGCACATTGACCCGGTGGGAACGGTTTTACTGCCGCTGCTCGCCGTGGTTTCGCATTTTCCCATGATCGGATGGGCGAAGCCGACGCCGGTGAATACTCGCAACTTCCGTCACCTGGTGCGTGATGACATTCTTACTTCCGTAGCCGGTCCGGTCAGTAACTTCCTGACGGCGATCGCTGCGACCATGTTGCTGCTCCTCATTTCCCTGAGCGGCAGTGGGAATGAGATGGTGCAAGGGCTGGTGCAACGTAACGAGGTCTCCAACACCGCGTCGCCGCTCATGCCGATCGTGCTGCTTCTGTACAACGGCATGATCATCAATGTGTTGCTCGGCGTCTTCAACCTGATCCCGGTACCGCCGCTCGATGGCAGCCACGTGCTGCGTCATTTTCTTCCCGACGGCATTCGTCAGGTCTACGACCGCATGGGCATCTTCGCGCTGGTGTTACTCTTTGCTGTCGGCGGCCGATTCATCGGCGCGCTTATCAGCCCTGTCATTCATATCTTCAACGAGGTCCTGATTCGCCAGTGAGCCAACCTTCTCCCAAACCGCGCGTGCTGAGCGGCATGCGTTCCACCGGAAAACTGCACCTCGGCAACTACGTGGGCGCGCTCGAGAACTGGGTGAAGCTGCAGGATTCCGCCAAGTACGATTGCTTCTTCTTCATCGCAGACTGGCACGCGCTGACCACGGATTACGCAGACACTTCGCGCGTCAAGGAAAATTCACTCGAGGTCGCACTCGACTGGCTCGCCTCCGGACTCGATCCCGAAAAATCCACGCTCTTCATCCAGTCGCACGTGCCGCAGCACGCGGAACTCTTTCTGCTGTTCTCCATGATCACGCCGCTTGGGTGGCTTGAGCGCGTGCCCACTTACAAGGAGCAGCGCGACAACATCCAGGACAAAGATCTCGGCACCTACGGCTTTCTCGGGTATCCGTTGCTGCAGGCCGCCGACATCCTTATATATGGTGTCCCCGGCGCCGCTGATCCCGCGAAGGACCATCCTCTATTCGTTCCCGTTGGCGAAGACCAGGTCGCGCACATCGAGCTCACCCGTGAGGTCGCGCGCCGCTTCAACAACTTTTATCCGCTGGAGATCAGGCGGTCTCTTCGGGGCTCGATCGTCGGCGTTGGACAAGCTACGGTGGATTTGCCTACGGGAGTGAAAGCAACAACTACGCCAGGATTTAGTGCGTTGGTTGAGCGCAAGCAATATGTTTTCCCCGAACCGCAGCCTCTCCTTACTCCCGCCGCTCGATTGCGCGGCAGCGATGGACGCAAGATGTCAAAGTCCTACAACAATTCCATCTTGCTGTCTGATGCTCCGCAGGCGATTGAAGCCAAAATCGCGTCTTATGTAACAGATCGCCCAACCCGCGACGTTGCCGGGGAGCCTACGAACTGTCCAGTCGGCGATCTTCATCTCTATTTCAGCGACCCATCTACGAAAGACACTGCATTCGCCGGGTGCAGGACAGCGTCTATCTCCTGCCAAGAATGCAAGGCTATGGTTACCGGCAGCGTGATTCAACGTCTCGCACCGCTACGGGAGCGGCGCGAACAGTTCTCCCGAGATCCCGCCAAGACATGGCAGCTTTTGCAGCGAGGTTCGGAAAAAGCGCGCGAGGCGGCTAGGTCCACGTTGGACTCAGCTAGAACAGCAATGTATATGTCGCACTCGTTCGATTCGCTCGTCGACGCATTTCCCGGCTCAACTCGGAACCCGTCGGCAGTGCTCAACCTTCCCTTTCAGGAGACGGAAGCTATCGCAGACCACACTCAACGTGGTGACCTGCGACGCAATCAATGGCTTCGGTTCATTTCCCGGGAAATCGAACTAAAGAAGACCGACGTGCACCGCGTTTTCACTACACCGCGGAACAAGCGTGTCGCTGTCGTAACAGCCGCCGAACAGCCCGATGGGACATTCACTTTTCTTCCAAGGGACCGCAGCTATGAGATTCTCGTGCTTTTATTTCATCTCCGGTCGGGCGAGATTGCGGATATCATTGTCCCAAGCCGCGAACTGCAAACCTTTTGGAAAAAACTGGAGCGCAGGGACAAGTCTGTCGAAATGCGTGCCGAACTACAGAACGGTCGATTCGTACTGAGAGTGCCTAGCGATTCTTCTCGGGATCTATCTGGTTTTAAATCGCAGTACGAAGCACTCAAATAGATGAACGAAAACACTCAGCTCGCGCAGCAGACGCTCACTCCCGCCAAGAAGCCCGGCGAGCAGGAGCACCAGTTCTCGGTCACCGTCGACCAGGTTTACGACGGTCCGCTCGACCTGCTGCTCGACCTGATCCGCAAGCAGGACATCGACATCTACGACATCCCTATCGCCAAGATCACGGCGCAGTTCCTGCAATACGTGGAGCGCATGAAGCAGTTCGATGTCGACGTTGCCGCCGAGTTCATCTACACCGCGTCGCTGCTCATCCACATCAAGTCGAAGATGCTGCT
Source organism: Terriglobales bacterium (assembly GCA_045807945.1). GTDB lineage: Bacteria > Acidobacteriota > Terriglobia > Terriglobales > Acidobacteriaceae > CAVQGF01. The sequence goes on from JBJMGI010000078.1 coordinate 73,203, forward strand.
GCCGCGCGACCCCTCCGCGCCCGCTGGCACCGAAGAAGATCCGCGCGAGGAGCTGGTCAATCGCCTGCTCGAGCACGAAAAATATAAGAACGCGGCGCAGATGCTGCTGCAAAAGCAGCAGATCGAAGACGCCGTCTGGTCAAACCCCGCGCTCAAAGAATTTAAGGACGCCGAAGGCACCGAAGCCGAGCTCGCCGCCGACGTCATCGACCTCGTCAAAGTCTTCCAGCAGATCATGGACCGCGCGAAATCGCGCCCCATCATGCAGGTCGA
>JBJMGI010000079.1:0-14799 GCA_045807945.1 Terriglobales bacterium
ATGGCCTCCACCGATTCCGATACTGAAGTCTGCATCCTTCCCGACGTAAATATTCTTGTCCTTGGCGGGCAGAGCATCCTCGACCGCGGCAAAAAGGCCATGGGACCGGTGCTTGAGGCCATCGTAAAGAGCCGCAAGAAGCACAAACTCGTTATCGGAGTGGGAGCGGGTGCGCGCGTTCGCCACACTTACCATATCTGTCTTGACCTCGGCATCCCGCTCGGTGGCATGGCAATGGTCGCTGGCGCGGTCGACGAGCAGAACACCCGCCTGGTCGCCTCGCTGCTTGCCAAGTACAAAGGCATCGCACTGAATAAAGATCACTTCCTCGATCTTCCGCTGTGGCTCGAAGCGGGCATGATTCCCATCACCACTGGTATGCCTCCGTATCACTACTGGGAGCCGCCGAACGACAATCCTGATCGCATGCCTACACACGGTGAAGATCTGGGAATGTTCATGATGGGCGAAGTCCTCGGCGGGCGCTCCGTCATTTACATCAAGGACGAAGATGGACTCTACACCGCCGATCCGAAGAAAGACCGTAATGCCAAGCTGATCCCCGCGATCGAAGCTAACGAACTTCTGGCGATGGATATGCCCGAGCTGATCCTCGAGAAATCCGTCGTGCAGACGATGGTGAACTCGCGCCACATGAAACAGGTGCAGATCGTCAACGGACTCAAGCCGGAAATGGTGAGCCGCGCGTTGAATGGCGAACCGGTCGGCACGGTCATCTACTGCGGCGAAGAAAATCATCCTTCCAAGGGCATGTGGCCCTGGACGGATGGTCGCAAGAAGGCCAAGAAGAACAAGACAAGCAAGACGAGCGCGAAGAAATCGGTTCGGAGGGCGCGGTAAATGGCAACTCACACCAATGGGAACGGTAGCGTTCCCCAGCGCCGGACGATTCAGATGACGCACGGCAACAGCACCTCCTCTGTAACGGCGGTGCTGACCGAAAGCAAGTACGAAGAGCCGATTCAGGTCCTGCCCGACACGAACGTGATCAAGATCGGCGGGCAGAGCATCATGGATCGCGGCCGCTCCGCCGTTTTCCCGCTGATCGACGAGATCGTAGAGAACGCGAAGGCGCACCAGATCCTGATCGGCGCCGGCGGCGGCACGCGTGCGCGACACGCATATTCGCTCGCTCTCGACCTCGATCTCCCGACTGGCGTGCTCGCATCTATCGGTTGCGCGACGTCACGGCAGAATGCGCGCATCCTGCAAATGCTGCTCGCCAAGCACGGCGGCGTCTATTTGAACCCCGAAGATTTCGAAAAGCTGCCGTTGTACTTCCGCGTCGGCTGCATTCCCGTCATGGTCGGTATGCCTCCGTATGAATACTGGGAGAAGCCGACGAAAGGCTCGCGTATCCCGCAGAACCGCACCGACTCCGGCGTCTATCTCACGGCGGAGTTTCTCGGGGCTCGCACCTGCATCTTCGTGAAAGACGAAGACGGGCTTTACACCGACGATCCCAAGAAGAACAAGCACGCAAAGTTCATTCCCAAGATCACGGTTCAGGAATTGATGGACCGCGACCTCGACGACCTTGTCGTCGAGCACATCGTGCTCGAGAACATGCTGAAAGCGCGGAACGTGCGCTCGATTCAGGTGATCAACGGCATGGTGCAGGGGAATCTGACGCGCGCGCTCAACGGCGAGCACGTGGGCACCATTATTCACGTTGATTGAGACTGAAAGAGAGTAAAGAAGCGCGGCTGCGGCTGCGCTTTTTCTTTTAGAACCCCACCATTACGGGCTCGGGTGTAAGGTCAATGCCGAACTCAAGCCTGACCCTGTTCTGGATCTCGTCTTTCAGTGCAAGTACGTCCGCTGCTTTCGCTCCGCCGCGGTTCACGATCGCCAGCGTGTGCTTCGACGAGATGCCGACCGGACCTTTCGCGTATCCCTTATGAAATCCTGATTGCTCGATCAGCCACGCGGCTGAGAGTTTCACCAGCCCATTCGACCCTGGCCAGTTCGGTACAGGTTTCCCGTTCGCCTTGTTACTCACCTGCTGATAAAGGTAGGGCGTGACCTGCGGGTTCTTGAAGAAGCTGCCCGCGCTGCGCGAATCCGGGTCGCCCTCTTCGATCAGCATGGCTTTCGAGCGGCGTATCTCGCGAACTGCATCGCGCACCTGCTGCAAAGTAGGATCTGCGATCTGCTGCTGCGCAAAATATTTCTGTAGATCGGCATACGCGATCTTCGGCTTCCCGTTCTGCTCGAGCTTGTAGGTGACGCGCAGCACGATGAAACGTCCCATTTCGTCGCTATTGAAACGGCTGCGGCGATAATCGAAGCGGCATTCGTCCGCAGTCAGATCGACCGCTTCACCACGCGCCAGATCGAGCGCGCGTACTGCGGCGATGCTGTCGCGCACTTCCTGACCGTACGCGCCCACGTTCTGCACCGGAGTTCCCCCAACGGTTCCAGGAATTCCGCTCATGCACTCGATGCCGGCGTACCCTTTGCTGACTACCTGCGCGACGAAATTGTCCCAGTCCTCACCCGCGGCGGCTTCAAAAAGGTCTCCGCGCTGTGTGATCCCTTTCAACCGGACGTGCAGGACCAAGCCTCGCCAGCCCGCGTCCGAAACCAGCAGATTGCTTCCGCCGCCCAGCACAAACAGAGGCAGGGAATGCTTGCGCGCATGGTCTACCGCGGCCGCGACCTCGAACTCGGACTCGGCCTGCGCATACCAGCGCGCCGGCCCACCCACCTTAAAAGTGGTGAGCGGGGCAAGTAGGATTTTTTCTTCTATCTTCAATGCGGCCAGATTACCACGATAAGTTTTCGCCTGAGAGGGCAAGCACCAACCTCATCTATCGGATAAAATCGTAGAGGTCAGGAGAACAAGAATGCCGATGTATCCGGAAGTCATGTTGGTGCCGATGCGCGAAGAGTTGACCCGCGCCGGAGTCGAAGAGTTGCGCTCTGCCGAAGAAGTCGCAGGCGTCCTCGACAAAAAAGAGGGCACGGTGATGCTGGTGGTCAATTCCGTCTGCGGATGCGCCGCCGGAAAAATGCGTCCAGGAGTGCGACTCGCGCTCGAGCACGCGAAGCAAAGCGGGACGCTTCCGGACAAGGCGGTCTCTGTTTTCGCCGGTCAAGACCGCGAGGCGACCGAAAAGGCACGCGCGTACACTGCTCCGTTCCCGCCATCCTCGCCTTCGATCGGAATCATGCGCGACGGCAAGCTGGTGTATTTCATGCAGCGTAGTGATATCGAGATCCGACCCGCGCAGGAGATCGCCTCTCTACTGGTAGATGCTTTCAAGAAATATTGCGCGAAGACCACGGCGTAAACTCCCTAACAGAACAAAGAGCGCCGCTATCGCCGGCGCTTTTTTATTTGTTCTTTCGTTTATGCAAATCAGGCTCTCGGGCGCGCGCCTCTGTCACTTCTGAGCGGAGGTGAACGCCTTCACTGCGATCTGCCGCGGCTGTAGCCCCACCGGGATCATTGTGAAAAGGCTCCACGCTGGTTTGTCGGGATTCACGAAGATGATGGCAACGTCGTTGGACTTTGAATCAGCCACAAGTAAAAAATATTGTTTGCCGTTGATCGCGGGTTGCAGAGCGATTGCGTCCGGCTCGCTGCCCACCGGCACCGCCTTCAAGAACTTTCCATTCTGAATGGAGTACACGCTCACCGACCCCGACCCGAAGTTGCTGACGTAGAGCAGGGAATTATCTGCGCTCACCACGCCCCGCACCGGATTGCCTCCCATCGGTTGAGCATTTGAGACTTCATTGGCTCCGGTTTCCACCGTCGAGACCGTATCCGACCCGAAATTGCTCACGAACAACTCTCCACCATCGGGCTTCATGGCCAGGTGCACGGGAGTCTTGCCCACATCCAGTAGAGTGAGCAGCTTGTCAGTCGTCAGGTCCACCACGGCGACTTGCCCAAGACCATCGTCCGTCGGAGTAGCTTGCTTCTTACCCGTGGTCGGGGCCGCTCGCGAAATATCAGCGCGCGTGGCGCAAACGATGAACGCCTTCTTCGACTCCGGAACGATGGCAATGTCGGTAGGCTGCGAGCAGACTGAGATGGTGGCTCGCACCGTAAGTTTCTGCGCATCAATGATGCTGACTGAATCGGCGGCGCGGTTCGAGACCACAACAGTGTTCCCGTCCGGCGAAACCCTCGCAAGACCCGGCGCCGCGCCGACGGGAATCGTGGCTATCACCTTCTTGTTCTCAAGGTCTAGGACCGACACATCGTTGCTGGCGGAGTTCGCGACGTAACCGCGATGGCCATTCGTGGAGACGTCCACAAAATATGGGGTGCGTCCGAGCGCAATAGTCGAGATCGCCACGTTCCGCTCGGCATCGATCACACGCAGATCGTTCGACTCCGAATCCACAACATAGACCTCGTTCCGCGTGGGGCTCGAAGCCACTCCCGTGGGCCCCTTGCCGACGGAGATCGTCTTCAGCGTTTTGAAGCTGCGCATGTCGATCACAGAAACATCGTTGCTTTTTCCGTTCGTGACGTATGCGTACTCGTGATAAGCCGCGGGGTATTCCAGCCCCTGTTGACGGCATCCCGCGAACAACAATGCGAGCGCCGAGATAAGCAGAGGGACGCGGCGGACTAGCTGGCGCGGAGCTTTCATCAGGGATGGAATGATAACCGCTATCGAACGGTTGCCGTCTGGGCGCTGCTGGCCGGCTGAGGAACATTTCTGTGCAGGATGGCGGCCATCTGCCGGATCTCGGTCATGAGCTCATCAAACTGCTCCGGATAGATGGACTGCATGCCGTCGGAGAGCGCGCGATCGGGATCGTTATGCACTTCGATCAACAATCCGTCCGCGCCGACCGCGATCGCCGCGCGCGACAGTGGCAAAACCTTGTCGCGTTTTCCCGTGCCGTGGCTCGGGTCGACCAATATGGGCAAATGGCTGAGTCGTTGCACCGCGGGGACAACGCTGAGGTCGAGCGTGTTGCGAGTGTGATCGGCAAACGTCCGGACTCCGCGCTCGCAGAGTATGACGTTGTAGTTGCCCTCGCTCATCAAGTACTCAGCCGCCATCAAAAATTCTTCCAGGGTCGCCGCCATGCCGCGTTTCAGCAGCACCGGCCTCTTCGCTTTGCCGGCACGCCTGAGCAGCGAAAAATTTTGCATGTTGCGCGCGCCAATCTGGATGATGTCGGCGTATTCCTCGACCAAGTCAAGTGACTCGTTGTCCACTGCCTCGGTCACGATCTTAAGTCCGAAGCGCTCGCGGACCTCGGCCATGATCTTCAACGCTTCCAGCCCCAGTCCCTGGAAAGAATAAGGAGAGGTGCGTGGCTTGTAGGCGCCCCCGCGGAAAAATTGAGCGCCTGCCCTTTGCACCACGGCAGCCACCGCGAAGGCCTGTTCGCGGCTCTCGATCGCGCAGGGGCCGCCCACGATGGCAAGGTCGCGTCCACCGATTGCAGCGCTTCCAAAATTTATGACGGTGTCGTCTTCCTTCACGTCACGGGAGACCAGTTTGTAGGGTTTCGATACGCGGATGACTTCCGCAACGCCGGGCAGCTCATCGAGCCCGCCCGCTTGAACTGGACCTTGGTTCCCAGTGATTCCGATGGCCGTGCGCTGCGCGCCAGGGATGGAGTGCGCGCGGTAGCCCAGGGACTCAATTTTTTCGCACACCGCTTTCACTTGCTCTTCGGTGGCATGCGCCTGCATTACGACTAGCATTGTGTCTCTAGTGTAACTGGGCTATGGATATTGGGCAAAGCTCAGGGAGTGCAGAAAAACAGGCGTGCCGGAAGGATATTGCGTGGCTCAAAGCCCTGCTGAACATTCGCGAAGATGGGCTGCAGGTAGGGAAGCACAGTTCGGGTGAATTGATAAACCAGGAAGCTGCCCTGCGGCTGTAACACCGACCGCGTTTCAGCAAGAATCCTTCGCCGCACCGCTTCCGGCATCGTGCTGTAAGGTATGCCGGAGATCACATAATCCGCGTGTTTCAGCTCGAGCTTTTGAAGCACCTTGCGGATCTCGCCCGCAGAACCGCACACAACGCACAGTCGAGGGTCACTGATCTCGCGGCAGATGAAGTCCGCAAACTCCGGATTCAGCTCGATCGCGACCAGCACCGCGTCCGGACGCATTCGCTTTAGGATCTCGCGCGTCATGTTGCCGATCCCAGGGCCGTATTCCACGACCACTCGCGCGCGCTTCCAATCAACGTGCGACAAAAGGTTCTGGACGAGGTACCGCGAGCTGGGGATCACGGAACCCAGCAGCTTGGGATGTTTGAAGAAGTTTCGAGCGAATACCAGAAGTTGCCGGGCCGAGCACGACGAGCTGTTCACGAGCGGTCTTTCTCCCGTCCAACCAAGGCTTAGAACCAGAGTCGGTTCCAACTGCTGCCTCGTCCTGACACAATCGAGCGCCAACCAGCGCCGAAAATCTGCATGCTAGAATCGAAAATTCCGCTTCCCCTCAGCTGCGAGCAGGGAGGCGCCACCCTTCACGAAATGCCTCGATCCATCAAACAGGAGCAGGACATTCTCAAGATGCCGGCCCCGGCGTCGCCTCCCAAGCTCACTTCGCGGCGCATTGGGATACACACTTCCACCTCTGGTGGGCCGGAAACTGCCGCCGAACGCGCCTACCGCCTGGGATGCAACACGTTTCAGATCTTCTCCTCCAGCCCGCGCATGTGGAAGCCCTACACCCTCGCGCCGTTACAATGCCGGACGATGAGCGACCTGCGCGCAAAGTATGCGCTCAAGCCTCTGGTCATCCACACGAGCTATCTGGTGAACGTCGCCGGAGCAGGTTCAGAGTTCCTCGAGAAATCCGTCGAGGCATTCCGTGGCGAGTTGCAACGCGCTCTCGCGCTCTGTGCCGATTACCTCGTCCTACACCCCGGCTCCTTCCGCAACGTCACGCGCCAGGTTGGGTTGCAGACCGCTGCCGATTCCATCGGTCGCGCCGCCGATGGACTCGATCTCCCGCAAGACGGTTTGAAGGTCGCGATAGAGAACACCGCCGGCGCCGAGTATTCGCTGGGCGGCTCGTTCGAGCAAGTGGCTGAGCTGCTCGACAGATTGCGCAGCGTGATTCCGGTTGTGGCATGCATCGATACCTGCCACTCCCACGTTGCCGGGTACGACATCGTCTCGCCCGAAGGATACGACCAGACCATGCGGCAGCTTGACGAAACCGTCGGACTGAAGAACGTCGCCGTATGGCACTGCAATGACGCGAAGGCCGCGCGCGGCTCCAAGCTCGACCGCCATCAGCACATAGGGCAGGGAACGATCGGTACCGCACCTTTCAAGCGCCTGCTGAACGATCCCCGGACCGCGCACGCAGCATTTATCGCCGAAACACCGAGAGATGAGCCCGGCGACGATCTTCGAAACCTCGATATGCTGATGTCGTTGGTAGACGGCTTCGATAGCGACGCTCCTGCCAAAGCCCTCGGCGCGAAGAGCAAGCCGGCGAAGTCAAAGAGGTAATCTCATCCCGCTATAATCAAAGATTCAGCATGAACGAGAAATCCACAACGAATCCCGTATCGAATCAGCCTGTGTCTGACAATAAAGAGCTCCGTTACGACGCCCACCCCATAGAGGAAAAGTGGGCGGCTCGTTGGGCGGCTGATCCAAAGCTCTACGCCGCCGAGCCGGCAACCTCGAGCAAGAAAAAGTACTACGTGCTCGAGATGTTGCCGTATCCCTCAGGCGCGCTGCACATGGGACACGTGCGCAACTACTCCATTGGCGACGCGCTCGCCCGCCACATGTGGATGCGAGGCTACAACGTGCTTCACCCCATGGGTTGGGACGCCTTCGGCCTTCCCGCCGAGAACGCGGCCATCAAGAACAATGTGCCGCCGAAAAAGTGGACGCTTCAGAACATCGCCATCATGAAGGGCCAGATGAAGCGCCTCGGCTTCGCCTACGACTGGTCCACCGAGGTCACCACCTGCCTTCCCGATTACTACCGCTGGAACCAGTGGTTCTTCCTCAAGATGTTCGAGCGCAGCCTCGCTTACCGCAAAAAGAGCAAGGTCAATTGGTGTCCGCAGTGTTGCACCGTCCTTGCAAACGAGCAGGTGGTGGGCGGGCGCTGCTGGCGCCACGAGGACACCGTCGTCGAGCAGCGCGACCTTGAGCAGTGGTTCTTGCGCATCACGAAATATTCAGAAGAGCTCTTGCAGGACCTCGAGAAGCTGGAGCACTGGCCGGAAAAAGTCCGCACCATGCAGCGCAACTGGATCGGCCGCAGTGAAGGTGCCAATGTGGACTTTGCCGTCGAGGGCGGCGCCGCCAAAATCACGGTCTTCACCACGCGCATAGACACTATTTTCGGAGCCACCAGCGTGCAGCTTTCGCCCGAGCATCCGCTCGTGAAAGATATGGTGAAGGGCAACGATGAGCTTGCATCCAAGGTGCAAGAATTCATCGAGGAACAACGAAAAGCTAAAGAAACAGGTGATGTAGGGACGATCGAGAAACACGGAGTCGATACCGGCCGGTTCGCCATCAATCCCTTCAATCAGGAGAAGCTCCCGATCTGGATTGCCAACTACATCGTCGCGGATTACGGCACGGGCGCGATCATGTCGGTCCCGGCGCACGACGAGCGCGATTTCGAGTTCGCCAAGAAGTACGACCTCCCCGTGAAGATCGTCATCATGCCAACCGCCGACCGGGACGGCATCGGCGTTGGAAAGCCGCCGGATCCCTCCCAGCCGTTGCTCCCGTTCACTTCCACCGACTCGTTGCTCATCAACTCCGGCGAGTTCGACGGACTCGGTTGCCAGGAAGCGATGAAGAAGATGGCAGCCGTTGCCGAGCAAAAAGGATTCGGCAAAGCCACCATCACTTATCGCTTGAAGGATTGGGGCATATCCCGCCAGCGCTATTGGGGAACACCCATTCCGATCATTCATTGTTCGAAGTGTGGGCCAGTGGGGGTCCCAGAAAAAGATCTTCCCGTTTTGCTTCCCGAGAACGTCACCATCTCTCTGCAAGGCCAGTCGCCGCTCGCGAGCGTCCCCGAGTTTGTGAACGTGAAGTGTCCGAAGTGCGGCGAAGCTGCGCGTCGCGAGACTGACACCATGGACACCTTCGTCGATTCATCCTGGTACTTCTACCGCTATTGCGACCCGAAGAATTCATCGGCACCGTTCGATAGCAAAACGGTCTCGTACTGGTTCCAGATAGACCAATATATCGGCGGGGTAACCCACGCCATCCTTCACCTTATTTATTCCCGTTTCTGGACCAAGGTGATGCGTGACTTGGGGCTCGTAAAAGTGGACGAGCCAGTCGAACGTCTCTTCACCCAGGGGATGGTCACCTACATGGGCTCGGCAATGTCGAAGAGCAAAGGGAACGTGGTCGCTCCCGACGACATTGTTGAGCGCTTCGGCGCCGATACCGCGCGTCTTTTTGTTTTGTTTGCCGCGCCGCCGGAACGCGACGTGGAATGGAACCACGACGCAGTAAAGGGAATCCATGGTTTTCTCGGACGCGTCTACCGCTTTGTGATGCGACATGGAGGAGAAAATCTCCGCGTAGAGACGGGGCATGCCCCGTCTCCGACTTCCAAAGACGCTGCGGCGCTTTCCCCTGCAGCCCGCGACTTGCAACGCAAACTCCACCAGACCATCAAACGCGTGACCGACGACTTCGCCGGACGCTGGCACTTCAACACTTGCGTCGCCGCCATTATGGAGTTGGTCAATCAAATGCAATCCGCCGAGCCGGCCATCGCCGAGGGCGAAGTGCCGCCCGCGCTCCTGCGCGATGCGCAGCGGAATCTTATTCTGCTGCTTGCACCCTTCGCTCCCTATCTTGCTCACGAGCTTTGGGAGCAGATCGGTGGGACTTCGAACCTGCTGAAAGCTGCGTGGCCGACGTACGACGCCGCGCTCGCGAAAGAAGACGAGATCGAGATCCCGGTGCAGGTGAACGGGAAATTGCGCAGCAAGGTAGTGGTTGCGGCCGGCACCGCCGACGATCGCGTTCGTGAAGCAGCCCTCGCCGACGAGAAGGCAAAGGTCTTCACCGATGGCAAGCAGATCGTGAAAGTGATCATCGTTCCCGGTAAGCTGGTCAACATCGTGGTGAAGTAAGCCACCTATTCTCCATGGCTGACTCCTCGCCAATCCGCTACGGATTCGACGCGGTGAAAAAGACTCGCGGCCTCTTTCTTATCGAGATCGCCTGGCGCTGGACCTTCGGGCTACTAGCCACTCTCTTGCTCGTCATCGGAACGACCGCTTTTATTGCCCGGCTCAACATCTCGCCTGCCGACGCGCAGGTCATCCGAGGTCCGCGCCCCACTCCGGCGGCGGCAGCCGCGCTGGTGCACGTCTTCGAACAGAACGGTGTATGGCGGCAATTCTTCCTCATCGCCGCCGCCGTGGTGTTCCCAAGCACGCTGATCTGGATCATCGCAGCTACTATCGGACGAGTAGCAGTTCTTCGACGACTTTTCGCAAGCCCGCAGGTTGATACCGCTGCTGTGCTGTATCTCACCATCGCCCGGGCAGGGCTTCTCTTCGCCTGCGTAGCTCTCTGGTTCGGCTGGATGGTGCTCTGCGCATTCCTCACCATGAGCGGTGAAGAGCCCAACTATCCGCTTTACCTGCTGCTCTCATTCCTCGCTCTGCCTGTTGTGGCCGTCGTGTGGGGAATGCTGAACTGGGTACTCTCGCTGGCGCCTGTCCTGGTAGCGCGCGACCGTTTGGGTGCTCTCGCGAGCTATCGCAGCGCTGTCCGCCTCGTGCGACGCGAAAAAGCTACATTCGTTTCCGTAACCAGCTGGCTGGGAATGGCAAGGTTCATGGTTATGATCGCGGCGCTCGTCATCGCGCTGCTTTTCTTACTGGTGTTCCACTCCGCAGATACGGTCACCATCATGCTCACCATTGTCACGCTGCTGTACTGCGCTTTCGCCGACTATCTTTATGTCGTGCGCCTGGCGGCCTATTCGCAGATCGGCGGGGACCGAAGCAATATCTTCGAAGGTGCTACACCTTCCGCTCATCTCTTGCATTAAAATGTCCGTCGAATTTGGAGGGCCGAAATGCGCTTTCGAACTGCCTGCCTTCTCCTGACCACAGTGCTGCTGATAGTTTCCGCCAACGCAGAGGATCCGAAGCTGCGCGAGCGTGCTCATGCGCTTCTGCAAAAGGGGGCAGCATCTGTAGCTGATGAGAACTACCATCTCCCTTCTTACCACTTGGAAGCGAAGTTCAAGTTGATGGCCTTGGAGCAGCACGATATAGAAGGGCAATATGTCCGTGATTTCGACAAGCCCGAGCAATGGCGCTCCCGCGTCTCGACCTCCGATTTTTCTGAGGTAGAGGTGCGGAACGGTGGACGCATTTGGCGCAAGCGCAGCGCAGACTACGTGCCGCTTCGAATCGAGCAAGTGCTTCGCGCCATGCCACCGCAGTTCTGGAGACTCACCAACACAGATATCGTGAACACCATAGACTCCACCAAACTGGCCGGCTCTCCCGCCACATGCATCAGCATCACCATCGCGGAGGGCGAAAGCAAAACCCCAGGGCGTATTTGCCTTGAGGACGCAACCGGCGCGCTCCTGCTCCACGAACGCTCCGGATACCGTTATCAGTACTCAAAAAATGTCACCTTCGGGAAATACACGTTGCCTGGCCACCTTGAAGTCTTCGACCGCGGGATCAAAGTCGCCGAGGCAGATCTGGCTTTTTCAGCTCCCGGTGCTTGGAACAGCGAGACCTTCGTCGCGCCGGCCGATTATGAATCGCGCAAGGTGTGTACTCGCTATATTGCCCCGGTCCTGATCCACAAAGAGGTGCCGCAATTCCCCAAATTGGCTTTGCAGGCCGGGATGTCAGGGATAGCTGGAATGAAGGTTCACATCGGCGTTGATGGTCATGTCTACAAACCGATGATCACTGAAACTGCCGGGTCGGTGCTGAACGCAGCCGCCATAGACGCCGTTAAGAAATGGACTTATGAGCCTGCCCGCTGCGATGGCGAGCCCCAGGACATTGAGACGACTTTGCGCATCGATTTCCACTCTCTTCGTTATTAAGTGTTTCATTGCTGCTCCTGCTGCTCTGATTTAGAATAAGACGTGGAAACCCTCACACAACCTGCCGCCGCCGAACGTCGCGCTCCCGGGCAATCCATCGTCATCCTTGATTTTGGCTCGCAATACACGCAGCTCATCGCGCGCCGCATCCGCGAGTTCAACGTCTTCTCCGTCGTGCTACCGTGCACCGCCTCGTGGGACGAGATCCAAAGCTACAATCCTGCCGGAGTTGTGCTCAGCGGTGGGCCGAGTTCCGTTTATGACGCCGATGCGCCGAATGTTGACGACCGCGTCTTCCACTATGACAAGCCCGTCCTCGGCATCTGCTACGGACTGCAACTCATCACCCACAAGCTCGGCGGCAAGGTCAGCGCCGCGGCGAAGCGCGAATACGGGCATGCCGATGTTGAAGTGCTGAACGGCTCGAAACTTTTTCAGGATGTTCCGTCGAACCTGAATGTCTGGATGTCGCACGGCGACGATGCCAAGGAACTTCCTCCCGGATTCCACCTCGTTGCACGCACCCCGAACGCCGCCATTGCAGCTATCGAAGATCCTGAACGGAAGATCTGGGCGCTCCAGTTTCATCCTGAGGTCCATCACACCAAGCACGGCAAGGACCTGCTGAAGAATTTTGTCTTCGGCATTGCCGGAGTGAAAGCCGATTGGACCCCCGCCCGCTTCATCGACGAGACGGTCGAAAATATTCGCAAGACGGTCGGCCCCGAGGGGCATGCGATTTGCGGCCTCTCCGGTGGCGTGGACTCCGCAGTGGCAGCCGTGCTGGTGCACAAAGCCATCGGCTCGCGGCTTACGTGCGTCTTCGTCAACAACGGCGTGCTGCGTAAAGACGAGTTCGCGAAAGTCCAAAAGAACCTGCGCGAGAAGCTCGGGCTGAATCTCGTCGCTGTGGATGCCGCCGACCGCTTCCTGCGCAAGCTGGCCGGCATCACCGATCCCGAGTCCAAGCGCAAGATCATCGGCAGGGAATTTATCGCCGTGTTCGACGACGAAGTCGCCAAGCTGGTAAAGGAACACTCCAAACAATCGAAGACCGGCTCGGCTCGCGCGATCGATTTTCTGGTGCAGGGAACACTCTATCCCGACGTCATCGAGTCGCGTTCCGTTCGCGGACCGTCGCAGACCATCAAGACCCACCACAATGTCGGCGGATTGCCGGCCGACATGAAGCTCAAGCTCATCGAGCCGCTGAAAGACTTATTCAAAGACGAAGTCCGCCGCATCGGCCGCGACCTCGGGATGCCGGAAGAAGTTTTGCAGCGCCAGCCATTCCCCGGTCCGGGCCTCGCCGTCCGCATCCTCGGCGAAGTCACCGCCGATCGCGTGAAGCTGCTGCAGGAAGCCGACGACATCGTGGCCACCGAGATCAAAGCCGCTGGCCTCTACACCAAGATCTGGCAGTCCTTCGCCGTGCTGCTGCCGATTATGACGGTGGGAGTGATGGGCGACCAGCGCACGTACGCCTACACGTGCGCCATCCGCGCCGTGCATTCGGAAGACGGCATGACCGCCGACGTCACCGAGCTGCCCTGGGATGTGCTGAAAAAGATCTCGTCGCGCATCGTCAACGAGATCAAAGGCATCAACCGCGTCGTCTACGACGTGACCTCGAAGCCGCCGGGAACCATTGAATGGGAATAACTAAGAGAAAGAAAATTTTTCTCTGGGTAGTTGGGGCGCTTATCTTTGTGGTTGCCTCCCCGTTTCTATTCATATTTGGAGTAATGAGTTTCTACACGATCAAAGAACGAATCCAACGTATACCCTTCGACAGCGTCACCTGGAAGGCGAATCCAGATTGCGGTTCCGATGCAAAGCGCATTCGCATGATTGATGATCTATTGGCGAAGCGAGACCTCAAAGGAATGAGCAGGGTGGAAGTAGAGGGGCTCTTAGGCGAGAGCAACACCGAAGGATATTTTAAAGATTACGACATGGTCTACTGTTTGGGTCCCGAAAGAGGATTCGTCGCGATAGATAGCGAGTGGCTCGTCATCAGACTGGATCACGACAAGGTTGTGTATTACCGAACCGCCAGGGACTGACTCACAGATATCCCAGCCACCAATCCTTGCGCCGCTTCTTAAGGTCAGCGTACCAGCGGCACGCAGGATACAGCGCAACGATGATCGCGATCCACACTCCGTAAACCACCCACAGCGAGAAGCCGAAGTTCGGCGGAATGCTCCCGAAGAACCAGAGCGGCGTCCACGGCGCCGGTTTGTGGAATGCGAGTGCCATTCCCACCGCAATGGCATGCACCAGGTAGACATGCAGGACGTAATAGAACATGGGCACGCGTCCAAAGACCATCACCCACTGCGAAACCCGGTTCTTCACGTTCTCCAGCATCGGAAGCACCGTGATCCCCGGCCCGATCGTCATCAGCAGGTAATCGAGCGAAGGCGGATACTTCGTGCAATTGAAGAACGACATTACCGTTTGCGCGGTGGTCGGATAAACGTGCCACGGCAGCGGATCGCCGTAGACATTGATTCCGCGCACGATAAAGAATGCCGCCGTGAGCGAGCCCCCAAGCGCATAAAGAGCCCGTTGTCTCCTGGCAGGTTCCATCTTCAGGATGGAGCCGAAGTAGTAGCCCAGCGGCATCACGCCGATCCACGGAATGATCGGATATCCCGTCAGCAGCCAAACAACTCCTTGCTGATTCTTGATGAAGTTCTGTTCATGCAGCAAGGCCCAAAGCCAATAAA
>JBJMGI010000080.1:0-54044 GCA_045807945.1 Terriglobales bacterium
CGGCATCGGCGTGAAGGTTCCGTCGAGAGGAAGAATCTCTAACCCGTGACGAGGCAGATCGAGTTCGCGGATGATCTCCGGCCGCAAGAGCGACACGACATATGAGCAAACGGAGAATTTGAAGCCGGGAAAGATTTCTTCCGTGACGGCAGCCCCGCCCAAGACGTGACGGCGCTCCAGCACCAGGACTTTCTTGCCGGCGCGCGCAAGGTAGGCGGCGGTGACGAGGCCGTTGTGGCCTCCGCCGATGATGATCGCGTCGTATTTTTTTCCGGCGCCGTTGTTCGAAGCCATGATGACCTTCTACAGAGCTGAGCTAAGGATGAAGAGAAACACTGATTCTAAATGGGAATATCGCAGTTTGTCGCTAGCAGAGTTCGGCTATCCTTACTGGATGTATGAGAACCGGCATGATCGCCGAATTCACAAAGCCACTCACAAGCATGTGGCACGCGTGCTGCCGACAAAATTTCAGAAAATCGGCTTTGCGCTGATCGGGTTGATGATCTTTGGTTCTGGCGCCCGCGCTCTCCTCAACGGACGCCTGCATTACTCGAATTGGTGGGGGCTGCCTGTTTTCGCGCCGTTCGCGGTGATCATCGCCATTCTGATTCTGGCAATCGCCTGCTATGGGATATGGAAGGCGAAGTAGTGGTTTTTAGTCCTTAACACGCAACTTTGTTACTCTGTATTACCGAAAAGAGAGAACCGCCTTGCCTATCGGAACCGCAGTCCACGAGAGAACCTTCGAGCTCTGTAAGAGCCTGAACTACCGCGAATGGAGCGGCTTCTACACCGTCAGTGCCTACGAAACGCACCACGAGCACGAGTACAACGCGATCCGCAATGCGTCGGCGCTGATCGACATCTCGCCGCTGTTCAAGTATCTCGTCACAGGCAAGGACGCGACCCGGCTCGTCAATCGCATCATCACGCGCGATATCAACAAAGTTACAGTCGGCCAGGTCATCTATTGCTGCTGGTGCGACGAGCAGGGCAAAGTCATCGACGATGGGACTATCTCGCGCCTGGGCGAGAACACTTATCGCTGGACGGCTGCCGACCCCAGCCTGCGCTGGTTCACGCAGAATTCGATCGGGCTCGACGTCAACATAGAAGACATTTCGGAGAAGACTGCCGCGCTCGCGCTGCAAGGGCCGACTTCGGGAAGACTGCTGAAGAAGTTAGCGGAAGCCGATATCGCGAACCTGAAGTATTTCCGCTTCACCTCGGGCAAGATCGCGGGCGTGCCGGTCGACATTTCGCGCACTGGCTACACCGGTGACCTCGGGTACGAGGTATGGATGCCCTGGAACGATGCGGTGAAGGTCTGGGACGCGCTAATGCAGACTGGACGCGAGTTCGATATCCACGCTACCGGCATGCTCGCGCTCGACGTCGCCCGCATCGAAGCCGGACTGATCCTGATCGACGTGGATTACTCGAGCAGTAAGAAGGCACTGATCGAGGCGCAGAAGTATTCGCCGAATGAGATCGGTCTGGGAAAACTTGTCCACTTGAAGAAAGACCAGTTCATCGGACGCAAGGCGTTGCTGGAAGAGTCCCGCACGGGCTCGGCCCGCAAGCTGGTAGGACTCGAGATCGATTGGACAAAGGTCGAGCAGCTCTATGACCGATTCGGACTCGCACCGCAGGCACCCAGCCAGGCGTCGCGCGTAGCGGTGCCCGTTTATCGGGGAAAACAGCAAGTCGGAAAAGCGACTTCGACGACGTGGTCGCCCATTTTGAAAAAGATGATCGCGCTCGCCTCAATCGAATCAGCGCACGCAGATACCAGCACTCAACTTGAGATGGAGTTGACCATCGAAGCTGTGCGGCACGCGGTCGGCGCGAAGATCGTGGAGCTGCCGTTCTATAACCCGCCACACAAAACGGCGACGCCGGTCTAGCTCTCTCCGCCCTTCGGTCCGTAAAAGAAGACCCACGCTGCAAAATCGTTGGTGAAGTGTTCGAAGCGATGCTCTTCGTGCGCGGCGACGAATAGCACGTCGCCCGGCTGGAACTGCCTGCGGTTATCTGCCCCCACGAAGTCGCCGCGGCCACTAACCACTACGTAGACTTCGTCCTTGGCGTGTGGTGTCTGCCAGTCCTTGCCCTGCGGTTTGTAAAGCTCGACGCTCAGCGTCCCGTGCTTAAACATCTCGACGTAGCGCTCGCCTTTTGGGCCGGGAATTTTGGCGGCCGCCTCGGCCACAGTGATGGAATGGAGTTTGTTCTTGTCCATGGGGGTTCGCTCTCTCGGCACAGCTTGCCGTGGCGGAGATGGTACCAGTCTTCTAGCTCGATTTGGTGGCAATGAAAATCAGATGGCCATTTTCGTTGGGAACGCCGAGTTCAAGCGCCGCGTCGAATGAGCGACACTGCCCGAAGCCGCTCTCGCGCAACGCACCTAGTATCTCGGTCTGCTGAAAGCAGTGCTGCGTAACGTTCAACTCGCAGGCGCGGACGCCATTTTTCAATCTGATCCGATTGTGAGCGGTCCGGCTACGCTGGTCGTACCAGGGCTCGACCTGCCACTCGGTGCCGTCGTGGGTCGCGCCGAAGCTGCCGCGCCAGCGCTCGCGGTATGCCTCCTCAGTATTCAGGTCGAAGAAGAAGAACCCGGCGGTGTCGATTGAAGAGTGCACGCGTGAGAAGACGGCGCGCAACTCTTGGGCACTGGCGAAGTGGGCTAATGCGTTGAACGTGCAGAACGCGGCGTCAAAGGTTCGGCTGACAGAAAGCCATCGCGCGTCGGCCTCAATGAACTCCGCCTCCGGCAACTTCTGTCGCGCGCGCTCAAGCATGGCTGAAGAATTGTCGATTCCCGTCACCCGGTACCCGCAATGGGAGAGCCTGCAGGCGAGGTTCCCCGTTCCGCAGCACAGATCCAACAGACGCGCTGTCCGGGAGATATGCTTCAGAACTAATCGGTCGATGATGGGGAACAAACGGTCGATGAATGATTCCGCGATGCAGGCGTCGTAGATGGCGACGAATTCCGCGTCGGAGTAGCCACATGCGCTGTGATGCATTACTGCAAAAGATGGTGCGAGCTGGGAATCGGTTCGCACTGCAAGCTCGTCAACAGACGCCTATGACACTGGCCTGCGAACTTTCCGCCGCAGTCCAAAGAGAAGATACAAGGGATAGCTGACAGCGAGAACGAGGATGGAATCGATGCTGTCGAGCGTGTACCAGTTCCGGCCGGCGCTGAGTCCACCAGTGATGTCGGAATAGAACGCGCCGGTCAGGAACAGGACTCCAAGCAGCAGCGCCACTCCAGTGCTCCAGGGATATCCCCAGGTGCGGTAAGGGCGCTCCGTCTGCGGTTCTCTGCGTCGCAAAATGAATACCGCCGCGTACGCGACGGCGTAGTTCGCGGTGAAATAGAAGGCCATGATGGCGGCAACCTTGTTGAACGATTCCGCAAAGACGATGAACGCGACCGCCGCAAGCACGCTCATGGCGAGAGCTGTGGTCGGCGTGCCACCCTTGTTCACATAGGCCACGCGCTTGGTAAGAATTCCGTCGGCGGCCATAGCGAAAGGGATGCGGCTCGCCATCAGGTGATAGGCATTGATGGCGCTGAGCATGGAGATCACCATCACCGAACGGATCACGGTGTCTCCGTACCTGCCAAAGATTATGGTGCTGACCGTCCCGACCGGCATGCCGTTTCCCGCGATTTGCGACATCGGTAACGCGTACAGCAGCGCGATGTTGATAAGAAGATAGATCGCCATCACCGAGAGCACGCCGCCGAACATAGAGCGCGGGATATCGCGCCCGGGGTCGGTGACTTCTTCGCCGAAGTAGATGACCGCGTACCAACCGTCGTAGGTGTAGATCACGAACTGCAGCGCGATCATCAGCGCGGCGAACAGTCCGACGGGAACAGTAATGGTCGCGGTTTCTTTTGCGCCGTGCGGAGCGAAGATGAAGATCGCGACGATCAGTCCCACGAGCGCCAGAGCTTTTGCTGCGCTGCTCAGATTTTGCGCGGTCGAGCCCCATTTGATGCCTCGCCACTGCAAGACAGCCAGAACGATCGCGTAAACGGAGGCGATTGCG
The DNA here is from genome assembly GCA_045807945.1 of Terriglobales bacterium. GTDB lineage: Bacteria > Acidobacteriota > Terriglobia > Terriglobales > Acidobacteriaceae > CAVQGF01. The sequence goes on from JBJMGI010000080.1 coordinate 4,075, forward strand.
ACCGTGTGCGTGGGTTCGCGATGCATCAGGTACTGTGTGTATTCAGCGGCAACGAGCGATACCGCGGCGGTGCTTCCGACCTGCGCGAGAAAATCGGTCCATCCAATGACGAACGCGGGATACTCGCCGAAAGCCCGGCGGGCGAAGACGTAGTAGCCGCCCGAGCGCGGCATCATCGCTCCAAGCTCAGCCATTGAGAACGACCCGAGCAGCGCGTAGAGTCCGCCGACTACCCAAATGGCCAGAAACATCCAGGGCGATGGAATGTATTTTGCGATTTCACCCGGCGTGCGCAGGATGCCCGCGCCGATGGTGTTGCCGACGATCACGGCGAGTCCGAAGCCGACCCCGAGAATGCGGAGCAGGGAGCCGCGCGACGGAGCTGGCTCGCCGACTGAAGGCTTTACTTCAGGCATCATCCCATTCCCAGATCTTCCGCCGCCTCGAGCGGAGAGCCGCAGCGCTTGCAGATCACGGCCGAGCAGTCGCCGCACACCAAGGGCTCATCCACTTCCTTGGCGCACTTAGGACAGTAGAGCGGAGGAATGTCGCTGGCTTCGGCTTGGGACATAAGCGGGGCAAGGGTAGCACAAGGGCAGGACGCAGGAGGTAGGATGTAGGCGGCAGGAAAACTTTAATGAGCGCAGCAGAAAAACTACAACAAGAATTCAACGATTGGGCGGAGCAAGGCCGCGGCGATGAGATGGAACGGCATCATATGCCGATCTTCGAGCCTACGCTGCCGATGATGAACGTCGGGCCGAACGACCGCGTCCTCGATCTGGGCTGCGGTTCGGGATGGGCGACGCGGCTGGTCGCACAGCGCTTCCATCCCAAGAAGATCGTCGGAATCGACATCTCAGACGAGATGGTGCGGCGCGCAGAAGAGCAGTCGAAGGGACTCGGGAACATCGAGTTCAAACACGGCGCTGCGGAGAAGATTCCCGCGCTAGATGCTTCGTTCGAGAAGATATTCTCGATCGAGTCTTTCTATTACTGGCCAGACCAGGTGATGGGACTGAATGAAGCCAAGCGCGTGCTCGCGCCCGGCGGGAAGCTTTTCATCCTGATCAACCTTTACAAAGACAATCACTACTCGCTGCGCTGGGCTGATGAGCTAAAAGTGCCGGTGCACGCGCTTTCTGAAGCCGAGTACATTGACCTTCTCATGAAGGCGGGATTCACGAATGTGGAGGCGAAACGCATCCCCGATTCATCCCCCACGCCCGACGAGTACTCCGGAAAATGGTTCAAGAATGCGAAGGAGCTGCGCGAGTTCAAGCAGATAGGCGCGCTGCTGCTGATTGCAGCCCGTCCTTAAGGGCAAATCCTTAGTTTTCTTCTTTCTAGCCCACTCAGGCCTATTACCAAAACCAGCAACAATTCTGGATTGACAATAAGTGTCATCCAGCATACGATTCGCGCAACTCGCAATTAAAATTACCACCCGTGTGTTCCATGTTGGTTACGGCTGCGCCGGTGCTGGTTCAGTTCCATAAGTTTTCAAGCTGTAATGGCTAAGCGTAAGGAGAGACAGGCATGTCTCAGCGGTTGGGCGACCTTTTAGTAAAAGAAAAGGTCATAACGCCCGAACAATTGGAACAGGCGATGAAGGCGCAGAAAGACGCGCCGAACAGCCGCCTTGGTTCGATCCTGGTCAAGCTCGGATTCCTTTCAGACGAAGACGTCACCAATTTCCTGTCGCGTCAGTACGGCGTTCCGGCAATCAATCTTTCATTCTTTGAGATCGACTCGGCGGTGGTCAAACTGATCCCGCACGATACGGCGAAGCGTTACCAGATACTTCCGCTGAGCCGCGTGGGCGCGTCGCTCACCATCGCCATGGTGGACCCGACGAACGTCTTCGCCATGGACGATATCAAGTTCATGACCGGCTTCAACATCGAGCCGGTGGTCGCTTCTGAAACGGCCATCATGGAAGGCATCGAGAAGGCCTACAACGTCTCCGCTCCGGAAGAAAACCTGGAAGCTGTGATGGCCTCGATGTCGGAAGACGAGGCCGACGTCGAACTGCAGGCGGAAGAAGAAGACGTGGGTCTGGCGGCGCTGGAGAAGAGCGCCGACGAGGCTCCGATTGTCAAACTGGTAAACATAATCTTGACGGAAGCGGTGAAGCGCGGTGCGAGCGACATCCACGTGGAGCCGTACGAAAAGGAATACCGCGTCCGCTTCCGCATAGACGGCATGCTGCAGCCCATCATGTCGCCGCCCATGAAATTGAAAGACGCGATCACCTCGCGCATCAAGATCATGGCCAAGCTCGACATCTCGGAAAAACGCCTGCCGCAAGACGGCCGCATCATGCTGAAGATGCAGATCGGCGGCAAGAAAAAGCAACTCGACTATCGCGTGAGCACGCTTCCCACTCTGTGGGGAGAAAAAGTGGTCATGCGGCTGCTGGATAAAGAAAATCTCCGACTCGACATGACCAAGCTCGGCTTCGAACCCGAGTCGCTGGTGAAATTCGAGAAAGCCATTCTGAAGCCGTACGGCATGGTGCTTGTGACCGGGCCCACGGGTTCGGGCAAGACGAACACGCTCTATTCCGCTATCTCGCGACTCAATCAACCGGATACCAACATCATGACCGCGGAAGACCCGGTCGAGTTCCAGCTCGCCGGCGTGAACCAGGTGCAGATGAAGGAAGCCATCGGCTTAAACTTTGCGGCGGCGCTGCGCGCCTTCCTGCGGCAAGACCCTAACATCATCCTGGTGGGCGAGATCCGCGACTTTGAAACGGCTGAGATCGCTATCAAGGCCGCACTCACCGGCCACTTGGTACTTTCCACGCTGCACACCAACGGCGCGCCTGAAACCATCAGCCGACTGATGAACATGGGCATCGAGCCATTCCTGGTCGCAACATCGGTCCACCTGATCCAGGCTCAGCGGTTGGTGCGCCGCATTTGCGGGGAATGCGCCGAGGTGGTCGATCTGCCCTATCAAGCGCTGATCGAAGCTGGATACACCGCCGAAGAAGCCAAAACCGTAAAGGTGAAGAAGGGGAAAGGCTGCGGGGTCTGCAACAACTCCGGATACAAAGGCCGCACCGGCTTGTACGAAGTTATGGAAGTTGATGATGAGCTGCGCGAACTGATCCTGATAGGCGCCTCCGCCCTCGAGTTAAAGAAGAAAGCGATCGAGCGCGGCATGATCACGCTGCGCCGCAGCGGATTGATCAAGGCGATGAACGGGATCGTGTCGCTGGAAGAAGTGGCGCGCGAAACCGTCCACTAAAGAGATCTGTAGGAAAGAGGAAGAGTTATGGCAGCAAGTTTAAGCGATCTGCTCCGCAAGATGCTGGAGATGTCGGGCAGCGATCTGCATATCACCACCAATTCGCCGCCACAAGTGCGCGTGCACGGTCATCTGCAGCCGCTCGACATGCCGGTACTTACTCCCGCAGAGACGAAGCAGCTCTCCTACAGCGTGCTCACGGACGCGCAGAAGCACCGCTTCGAAGAAAATCTGGAACTCGACTTCTCCTTCGGACTGAAAGGACTGGCCCGCTTCCGCGGCAACCTCTTTAACCAGCGCGGCGCAACGGCCGCCGTCTTCCGCGTCATCCCGTTCGAGATCAAGTCGTTCGCGCAATTGGCTCTGCCGCCAGTCGTATCTAAACTGTGCGATAAGCCGCGTGGATTGATCCTTGTAACCGGTCCGACCGGCTCGGGAAAATCCACCACGCTGGCCGCCATGATCGATAAGATCAACACCGAGCGGCACGAGCACATCATCACCATCGAAGATCCGATCGAATTCGTTCACCAGAACAAGAGCTGCCTGGTGAACCAGCGGGAAGTCCACTCCGACACCAAAGGATTCACCGAAGCGCTGCGCGCAGCTTTGCGCGAAGACCCGGACGTGGTGCTGATCGGCGAAATGCGCGATCTGGAAACGATTGAATCGGCGCTGCGCATCGCTGAGACCGGCCACTTGACGTTTGGAACGCTGCACACTAACTCGGCATCATCCACCATCAACCGCGTCATTGACGTGTTCCCGTCGCATCAACAATCACAGATCCGAGCGCAACTCTCGCTGGTGCTGGAAGGCATCATGTGCCAAGCCCTGCTGCCGAAGATCGGTGGACAAGGCCGCGCGATGGCGATGGAGATCCTGGTACCCAACGCCGCTGTCCGCAACCTGATCCGCGAAGACAAGATCCACCAGATCTATTCATCGATGCAGTCTGGTCAGGACAAGTTCGGCATGCAGACGTTCAATCAATCGCTCGCGTCGCTGTACTTCCAGAAGCAGATCTCGCTGGAGATGGCGATGTTGCGGTCGTCGAACCCGGACGAACTGACGGAAATGATCAACCGCGGCGCAGGAATCAACAAAAACGCTGCGGTCGCGGCACGAAAGTAGAAAGAGAAAGTAGAACTGGGGAGGAAGAACAAACATGCCTGTCTATACATTTAGCGGAAAGTCGGCGAGCGGAGAAAAGATCTCCGGCGAGCGTACGGCGGAGAGCAAGTCCGCCATGCAAGCGGCGCTGCGCCGCGAGCGCATCACCGTGACCGGTGCTATTAAGGAAAAGGGCAAAGAGTTTGCGCTTCCCAAATTCGGCGGTGGTTCCGTTAAGGCGAAAGAAATCGCCATCTTCTTCCGTCAGTTCTCGGTCATGATCGATGCCGGCCTTCCCTTGGTGCAGTGCCTTGAGATCCTGGCTTCGAACCAGGAGAACGTCACTTTTCAGAAGGCGCTCACGGGCGTGCGCATGTCGGTAGAAGGTGGTTCGACACTGGCGAACGCCATGCGTGGGTTCCCGAAGGTTTTCGATGACCTCACCACGAACATGATCGAAGCCGGCGAGACCGGCGGTATTCTCGATACCATCTTGCAGCGCCTGGCGGCGTACGTTGAAAAAGCCGTCAAGTTGAAGGCTGCTGTTAAATCTGCGTTGATTTACCCAATATCGGTTATCAGCATCGCCGGTTTAGTGGTCGGCGCGCTGCTCAAGTGGGTGGTGCCGATCTTCGCGAACCTGTTCGCCGGGTTAGGCGTTGACCTTCCGCTTCCGACCCGCATCGTGATGGGTATCAGCGCATTCGTCGGCCGCTTCGGATGGCTCATCATCGCAGCCATCGTAGCTTTCTTCTTTGTCATCAAGCAGGTGCGCAAGAACCCGCAGGGATTGTTGATGACAGACAAGTTCATGCTGAACCTGCCCGTCATGGGATTGCTGCTGCGCAAGATCGCCGTCGCACGCTTCACGCGTACGCTCGGCACCCTGATTACCTCAGGCGTCCCGATCCTTGAGGGACTCACTATCACCGCGCGAACGTCCGGTAATGCCGTGTTGGAACAAGCACTGATGCGCGTGCGCAAGGCGGTGGAAGAAGGCCGCACGATCGTCGATCCGCTGAAAGAAAGCGGTGTGTTCCCGAACATGGTGGTGCAGATGATCGGCGTGGGCGAAGCTACCGGCGCGATGGATGCCATGCTGCAGAAGATCGCCGACTTCTACGAAGACGAAGTCGATTCTGCGACGAAAGACATGCTGACCCTGTTGGAACCGCTCCTGATCGGTTTCCTCGGCATCGTGGTAGGCGGAATCGTTATCTCGCTGTACATGCCGCTGTTCGCCATGATCGGAAAACTGGCCGGCTAAAGCTACGCCGAACGGGCGCCGGGATGGATTCGCGTCCCGGCGCCTCTCGGCATCCCTCCGCAAATTGACAGCTCTGGTCGCGGCAGAGGAGCCGACGCACGCGAATATGACGACAAGCATGGCAAAGCCGAACTCGGAGAGCGCATTCGATGAGCGGACTTGGCTAGGGCTTCTCGTTAAGCTGCGTTTCCTGATCGTGACGTTCCTGCTCGGCATCGAGCTGGCCGTAAACCGCGTCACTCCGAACAACACTCCGCTCCGGCAGTTCGTTTCACTCGTCATCCTTTGGTACACGCTGGCCCTGTTCTTCCTGATCCTGAATACGGTTTGGGAAGACGTTTGGTTGCAGTCGCGCTTGCAGGTGCTCTGCGATCTTGCGATGACGACCGCAGTCGTCTACGTGACCGGCGGAATCGACACGCCTTTCACCGGTTTGTATCCGTTGCTGATCGTGGGCTCGGCGATGCTGCTACCGCGAGCGTGGGCGTACCTGACCGCAGCACTATCGTTCATCTCATTTGGTGGCGTGCTGGAGCTTTCGTATTACGAGTTCATACGCTCGTACTCGGTCAGCCGTCCTGACCCGAAAGCTCTGCAGGCGACCATCTTCATCCACCTGTTCGCCTCCGGCGCCATCGCGTATCTCGCCAGTAGCCTGAGCTACAAGCTGCGGCAGGTCGATGTGGAGTTGCAGGATACGAGCGGCGCACTCGAGAGTTTGCAGGCGGTGCACGAGAACATCATTCATTCAATGCACGGCGGCCTGATCACCACCGACCTTGAAGGCCGCATCACTCTGCTGAATGCGCCCGGCCAACGCCTGCTGCACCGCAGGGCCGACGATGTTTATGGCAAGCCCGTGACTGAATTGTTTCTCGATCCGCTGCCATCGAACGAGTCGTTGCCGCGCAGTCAGGAGGTCCGCTCGTTAACGCCCGGCGGTACGGAGAAGATCATCGGCGTCACGGCCACGAAGCTGACGCTGCCCAACGGAAAGGAAGTCGGATACGTTTACACTTTTGCCGACCTCACCGACATGAAGCGGCTGGAGCGCGAGGTACGAATGCGCGATCGCCTTACTGCCGTCGGTCGCATGGCAGGCGGGATTGCGCACGAGATACGAAACCCTCTTTCATCGATAGCCGGTTCGGTCAAGGTGCTCTCCCATGTCTCGGCGCTGACGGAAGAGCAGCAGACGCTGGTAGATATCGTGATTCGCGAATCGGACCGCTTGAACGCGATCATCTCCGATTTTCTGAACTACACGCGCGAGAAGAGTTATCAGTTCGCTGAAACCGATCTCGTTGCCTTGTTGAACGACACTTTGACCCTGCTGGCGAACCATCCACAGAACCAGGGAACGGACATCAAAATCGTTCGCGATTTCGGCGAAACCGAAGCTTGGTCCACGGTCGATGGCGACAAGATGAAGCAGGTCTTCTGGAACCTGAGTGAGAACGCCATGCGCGCGATGCCTCATGGTGGCACGCTGACGGTGCGACTGCATGGCCTCGACGACCGCTGGATCGTTGGGTTCGCCGATACCGGCGTCGGCATCTCGCCACATCATGCGGAAAAGATCTTCGAGCCTTTCCAAAGCCACTTCGAAGGCGGCACCGGTTTTGGATTGGCGATCGTCTACCAGATCGTGCAAGCGCATAACGCACGTATTTCTGTGCAGTCCGCGCCGGAAAAAGGTGCGGAATTCGTTCTCGAGATCCCGAAAGCCACGGCCGCTGCTGCGCAGCGAGTCGTCGCACCCAGCAGGTCGACATCTCCGGTCGCGGACAGGAAGTCGAGCGTGGCCCATGGCTAGCATCCTGGTTTGCGATGACGTGCGCTCGATCTGCGAGATGCTCGAGATCACGTTGCGGAAAGATGGCCACCGGGTTGAGACGGTCACATCCGGCGAGGCAGCGAAGCGAAAACTCGATGGCGCCCTCTTTGACGTGGTCATCAGTGACATCAAGATGCCCGATACCGATGGCCTTGATGTACTGCGGCACGCACGCAAAGTCTCACCCGATGCCGCTGTGGTGCTGATCACCGCGGTCGAAGATTACGATGCCGCGGTGCAGGCGGTGAATTCCGGCGCGTTCCATTACATCCACAAAGGCCCAAGGCTGGTCGATGAAGTAAAGGTCGCGGTCGCGCGAGCGCTGGAAGCTCTATCACTGCGTCGCCAGAACTTCGCTTTCAAGCGCGACGCGGCGAGCAGAAATTCGCTCGACAACATCATCGGAACCAGCCCGGCGATGCAGAAGCTCAAAGAGACGATTCGCACCGTCGCTACCACCCAGAGCACGGTTTTAATCCTGGGCGAAAGCGGTACGGGGAAAGAGCTGGTCGCGCGCGCCGTGCACGCCTGCTCGCCGCGGGCAAACGAAGCATTCGTATCTATCAACTGTGGCGCTTTTCCTGAAACATTGCTGGAGAGCGAATTGTTCGGATACGTGAAGGGTGCGTTCACCGGCGCCACCCAGAACAAGCAAGGCCTCTTCGAAGTTGCCGATGGCGGCACCATCTTCCTCGATGAGATCAGTGAGATGAGCGTGACCATGCAGGTGAAGTTGCTGCGTGTGCTGCAGGAGCGCTCGGTTCGCCCCGTGGGCGGAACGCAAGAGACTCCGATCGACGCGCGCGTGATAGCCGCGACTAACCGCGATCTGGATGCCGCTGTCACGGACCATACCTTCCGCGAAGATCTCTACTACCGCATCAGCGTGATTCCCATCAATGTACCGCCACTGCGGACGCGCTCTGAAGATGTTCCGGCGCTCGCGCATCACTTTCTGAAGAAGTACTGCCCGCCGGCAGGGAAGCGTATCGTGCGCATAGCCGAGGATTCCCTCGCGATGTTGCGCGATTACGAGTGGCCGGGGAACGTAAGGCAGCTGGAAAACTCGATCGAGCGCGCCGTCGCGCTGGAAAACTCGGACGAGCTGCACGTCGAGCTTCCGAAAGAGCGGTCAAAAGCGCGCGCCGCGGCAGCCGGAATTGGTTCGAGCGACGGCGTGCCGACGAGCGTGCCATCCGAAGGCATTGATATGGAAAACTACGTCGCGGGGATTGAAAAGGACCTGCTGAAATCCGCGCTCTCGCAGGCCAACGGCGTACAGACCAAAGCCGCCGAAATGCTGCGGATCTCCTATCGATCGTTCCGGCACCTGATGAAGAAATACGAGCTCTAGCTTCGCCCCGCTATACTCAAAGCAATGAAGAAGATTCTCCGTTTCCTCTGGAACGCCTCCAAGGGCTACCACCTCACGCCCTGGCGGAGCCCTTACTTGCGTTGGAGGATCGAGACCTACACCGGCCTGAAGATGGAGAAGATCGGGTTCCTGGAATTTTGGGGATTCATGTGGCGCGAGCGCAATAATCTGCGCTCGTTCCTGAAATGGACGTCTGAGATGGAAGGCTACGCGCGTCCGAAGCCGAAAAATCCTTAGCTTCCAGCGGGAGCGGCTGCCGCTTCTGGCACGGCGAATGTCGGCGCCTCGAAGAGAATACCGACTTCGGTCCCTTTATCTACCCCGATCACTTTCGTAGCAGCGGCGCGGTTCGCAGAAATTTCCAGGAAGCCCATGCTCCCCATGATCCCAAATAATTCGCCGGGGACGCCCTGCGCGTAGTTGGTCTTCATCTTCATGATCTCGTGCTTGCCTATCACGATCTTGAACGGAGGCGGAGTCGCTTCGAAAAGCTGCGGTACATCGTGAGCGGTGAAATTGGTGATGAGGTTTCCGAAACGATCGGATTTGAGCACGATGCCTTTCAGCAGCTTATCGTTGACCGGCTTCGGCTTCGGAGCACCGAAGCGGACGAAGTCGGTGATCTCTTCGCCGAACTTCGAGACTTCTACGCCCTTGCTCATCCAGCCGGCGATCGCGGCAAAGACGTCGCGCCCATGGAACGTGTTGCTCATCGGCTGCAGGAAATAATGTTCAGCGGTGATGTGGCGGACCGACAACCGCTCTTCGCGCTCGTAGACGAGCGACAGCACGCCATTATCTGGAGCCAAGAAGATATGTTTGGTGGTAGTCACCAGAAGCGGGCGCCGTGCGCTGCCGACGCCGGGGTCCACGATCACCATGTGAACCGTGTCTGCGGGGTAATACTTGTAAGCCTGCGCGATCGTCAAAGCGCCGTCGAGAAGATCGAAGGAATTCACGCCGTTGCAGATATCCACGATCTGCGCGGCAGGGTTGATCTGGTAGATCACCCCCTTCATGGTTCCGACGAAATGGTCGTTCACTCCGAAATCGGTCGTGAACGTGATCAGGCGCTGTGCGGGCAAAGGTCTTCTCCTGTGTTTATCGTGCGAAATTACAGTGGCTTGTGGGTAAAGTCAATAACAGCTTCACTCGCAGCTAAGGCGTTACCCCAAGCTGCCAGAAGATGAACGACCACAGGTCCGTACCTTCCTCGATCTGCTTGGAAAGCGGCTTGCCAGCCCCATGTCCCGCTTTCGGTTCGATGCGGAGCAGGATGGGCCGCTCCCGGCTGGAGCCGTTGGTCGCGGCGGCTTGCAGACGCGCAGCCATCTTTTTTGCGTGCATGGGATCTACACGCGTGTCGGAGTCGGCGGTCACGAACATGACCGCGGGATACTGAATGCCTTCTTTGATGTTGTGGTACGGAGAATATTTCACCAGCCACTCGAATTGTTTTGGATCGTCGGCCGAACCGTACTCCGGGATCCAAAGCTTCGCGATCTGAAAATTCTGATAGCGCAGCATATCTAGCAGCGGCACCTGGCAGAGCACCGCTTTGAACAGATCGGGACGCTGCGTCATGGCCGCGCCGACCAGCAATCCTCCGTTGCTGCCGCCTGAGATGGCGAGGTGGTCCTTATCGGTATATTTCTGCGCGACCAAAAATTCCGCGGCGGCGATGAAATCGTCGAAAACATTCTGTTTCTTATCGAGCATGCCCGCGCGGTGCCAGTCTTCGCCGAACTCGGCCCCACCGCGCAAGTTCGCGAGCGCATAGACGCCGCCGTGCTCAAGCCAAAGAAATGTACCGCGACTGAACGCGGGCGTTTCGCTGACGTTGAAGCCGCCGTAGCCGGAGAGAAGCGTGGGATTGTGCCCATCGCGCTTAAGCCCTTTTTTATGGACGACGAACATCGGAACGCGCGTGCCGTCCTTCGAGTGATACCAAAGCTGCTGGACCTGGTAGCCGTCGGTCTGGACGGGCGCCTTTACCTGTGCCCATTTTGTGGAGTGCACCTCTGTCGCTTTGCCGCTGGCGGCGAGGGTGCTCACGTCGAAGTGATAGATCGTCGGAGGAATCGTGAACGACTGGAATCCGTAAAAGACATCGTTGCTGTCCCACTGATTGCCGGTACCTGCGATCGTACCCAGTGCGGGCAAGCCGACGTCGGCGATTTTTTTGCCGGCGGTCGAGTAGACCGAAAGTTCGGAAGCTGCGTTGTGCTCGTATTGGGCGAGAAGCTGCCCGCCCGCGATATCAATACCCTGGAGCACCGCCTCAGTCTGCGGGATCAATTCCTTCCAGTTCTTGCGCTCGGGCGCATCAACGCTCGTCGTCATTACTTTGTAGCGCGGCGTGTCCTCGTTCGTGTGGATGAAAATCGTGCCCTTGTAGAACACAGCACCATAAAGAAAATTCTTTCCATCGGTGATGCGAACGAAATCAGAGTCTTTCTGCAGATCTTTCAGGTAGAGCTCGCTCTTCGTCCATCCTTCCGATACCCCTACTAACAGCCAGCGGCCGTCTTCAGAAAGCTGGACGTTGGGCCAGTCCTGCGGATCGCGACCCTTGCCGAACAGGTCAGGATCTTTCGCCGGATCATCCCCGAGCGCGTGGTAAAAGACGTGCCGATTGTAGGCTTCCTGACCTTCGGGAACATCCCCCTTCTTCGGGTACCGCGTGTACCAGAAGCCGGAGTTGTCGAGCTTCCAGGCAACGCTCGCCGCACGCGTGCGCTCGATGCTGTCGGGCAGCAGCTTTCCCGTGGCGACATCGACCACATGCAGCGTGCTCAGCTCCGAGCCGCTGGGGGACGTTCCGTAGGCGAGCAGCTTGCCATCGTGCGTTGGCTGCCACCAGTCGAGCGCGACCGTTCCGTCGGCCGCGAGAGCGTTCACGTTGACCAACTCACGGTCACTCCCGTTAACAGAATCACGCACGTAAAGCACCGGCTGGTTCTGCGCGCCTTCGCGGCGCGTGTAGAAGACGCGCTTGCCGCCGACCTGCGGAGTCCCAATGTTGCCGATCTGCAGCAGTTCGGTCAGGCGATTGTGGATCTTGGCGCGCCCGGGCAGCGGATCGAGTATGGAGCGCGTGTACGCCAGCTGCTCGCGGACATACTCCTGCGACTCAGGCGAGTCGGAATTTTCCAGCCAGCGGTACGGGTCGTCGATCTTCTGCCCGTGCAGATCGTCGGTGACGACCTCGACTTTTGCTTTAGGAGGTCCAGCAGGGGCAGCTTTAGCAGGTTGGTCTGTTTGCGACGCGATGGCCATGCCGAAGAGGATGAACGTTACTGCGAAGAAGAGAAAAATCCAGGGCAAGCTGCGGACTCCTAACATTGGAGAACTCCTGAAGCGAACCGACTAGGCTACCAGAATTGCCGAGACAAGCCTTCTAACTGGGGACATGCACGACCACATCGAGTTGCGATGGTATGGGAGTGCCGTTCCGCTTCGCAGGGATGTACTTGAATTCGCGAAGGGCAGCAAGCACCTTGTCTTCGATCTTTTTCTCCACCAGGCCCGTAACGATGCGCGCTGCGACCACGTTGCCGTCAACATCAACAGTAAGCTCTACGATAAGATACTGCTCGAATCCGGTTGGCAGTTCTGAAACGGAAATCTGCGGCGGCGTGCCCCCGCTCGGTACGGCGACGGAGTACTCCTCGTTCGGGATGAAGCCGTAGGTGGTTCTAAATTTGAAGTTCTGCATCAGTCCCACTGTCGCGCTTCGTGCATTTTTGCGGATCATTTCAACCCGCTGATTGTCCGTTGCGGACGCAATCTCTGCCTCCGCAGTCCGATCCCTCCGGCGCGCACGTAGTGGCAGGATTTTCGCTTTTACCCCGGAACTGACACTGAACGACAAGTAATCACGGCTAGACACGACTTGGACGCCTGGGAGCCTCTCCTGGACGATGGTTCCGGGTGATTCTTGATGACGAGAGCGAGTGCAGCAACGTGCGCAAGCAAGGACAATAAAACTAGGACAGGCCGAGGCACTGGATCAATTGGAACGAATATCTGCTCCGGATTCAGCATTCCGTTCTGACGTGTTCCTGGACGGGAGGTTATCCGCGACTAGATGTCGCATTTGTGCAACTGCGGCGGGCGAAGGTTCGACCTTCGGACGCGGGCGGATCAACCACGCGCCGGCGAGGCAAACTGCTCCACCAATAATGGAGATCACAGCCACGTGCTCATGGCGAAGCCAGACGCCTAAAAGAAGAGCAACTGGAGGCATCAGAAATGTCGCTCCCGATGCTTGGATCGCTCCGACCCGGCCCGCTGCCACCGTCAGGATCACGTTAGCGATGCTGGTGCCGAAGGCACCCAGAGCGAGTAGCGATAGGACCGGAACAAGCGACCAGTGCGCGCGTGGTATCTCGATGACGCCGAGCGGAGCCGTCATTAGAGCCGCGCATCCCAGCGCGCGCCAGATCACAGGCAGCGCGCCATACTTCACCTGCAGCGGACGCGCCACGTTCAGCGCGAAGCCGTACGAGATGCACGCAATCACAATCAGCGCGATCCCGAAAGCGCTGCTCTTTCCTTCGCTAAAACTTGGTAACGCTATTAGAACCGAACCGCCGATCCCGGTGAGCAGTCCTAAAAGGATGCGTCCGGATGGGGCCTTTCTCGCGAGCGCTGCAGCAACAATGGTCACGAATATCGGAGTGGTCGCGTTCAGCATTCCGGTCAGAGCCGAGGAGACCCGCTGCTCGGCGAATGGAAACATGCTCAGCGGAAAAGCGAACCAGAGAATGCTCAACGCGACGATCCCGGGCCATGCCGACTTGTCGATCGGCTTGCGGGCAGCAGGGAAGAAGGAAAGCGTGGCAAAGCCGATCGCGATGCGAATGAACGAGACCCCATTCGGCCCGATGGCCCGCAGGCCCTCGGCAATGAACAGGAAAGACGCACCCCAGATGACGCCGGGGGCCGCGACCAGGAGCCAATCGGCTGTGGATGCCTGTTTGTGATTCGTTACCTGATTCGCGACCGCCAGTGCTCCCTGGTTGTTTGGCATGGGGTTTGGATGTGCCTCTTCAGATTTAGTGGCAAAAAATTGGGAGCGCCAAGGACGAGTCCTGCGCGCCTTGGGATAGGGTCATGATGTAAAATAGCTGAAGTTGTTCCGCACCATCCACACTCCTCAGTAGCTCAATGGCAGAGCATCCGGCTGTTAACCGGAGGGTTGTAGGTTCGAGTCCTACCTGAGGAGCCATTTCTTTTTACCGCCCTCAGTGGTCGAGCTCGCAGTCCCAAATAGCTTTGGATATAACGAATGTCATCCCGGCAAAAAGCAGGGTGTCCGCGACAAAGTTAATCGCTATCACGTGCTCAAAAACGCTATGTGCCAGGAAAAAATTCGGGGCGTAAATAACGAGCGTTAAGACTGCCATCAGCAACCCAATAAGCGCGGCCGCGGCGCTAGCGTATTTCCGCAGAAACATGAGACATCCCGATGCAATCAGGAGGATTCCGGTCACATAGGCCATTAGCAGCGGCAACGGAACCCACTCCGCCGTAAGTGTGGTGTCGGGCACGCCGGGCGAACATTCAGGATGGAGCATGTTCTGCATCCCGAAGAAGATCATCACGCACGCCATCCAAACTCTGACTACTCCAGTCAAAATGTTCGAACGCTGAGGCCACCGGCCCCTCATCGTAGTTCCGAAAAGAGCCAAAGCTCCCATCGCGAAAGTGCTGTCCCGCACAGCAACTATCCAGTGAATCCTAGCCGCCGGCTGCTCACCAATGTGCGGGAGGTGTAGGAGCAGAACGAAAAGTACAAACATGACAGCGAGAAAAATCGCCGACCAGCGGATACATCTTCTTGCTACCAGGCTCAGCGCTGCGGCCAAGAGAGCGAAGCCAACGAGGTAGGCGATGAACACTCGCAACGGCAGCCATTTTGGGACCATTCGAGCGACATCTGCCGCCATCGTCAGATGCTCGCCTGCAAATGCGGCCAAGGAAGAGGCCACCAAGACCGGACCCAGAGCTACGAAGTTGAAGGGCCCCCGCGAGGTCGATGCAAGCAGATCCCGACGGTAGGTGATGATTCCTATGAAAAGAAAAGAGAGTCCCAACAGAGTTGGCCAGAAAACAGGGGCGGTCACTCGAATGCCTCGCAAGGATTCAGCGGAAGACCTGATCCGAAGAAGGCTGTGTGCGCAACTTTGCTTCGAATCAGGCCGGAGTGACTTTCGATAACGAAAGTCTAAGTCAATCTACCCGATGGATTCAGTACTCCAGGAACCGAAGTGATGCGATTGGCCAGATTCTCGATAAATAGCTGCGCTGTACGACGAACGAAAGCGACAACTCCTAAGCGCTCTGTGTCAGATTCGAGCCTTACGCCTGGGGCACTTTGACGATCTGGCTCCTGCCACAAATATTGGGATAGCTGTCGATTTTCCGTTTCCCCGACGACTATCTGAAAACAAATCTGTTCGCAGGAGGAAAAGCATGATCAACGAAGGAAGGATCAGAACCGTCCTGGTGGTGCTGATAACAGCCATCAGTTTCCTTGCACCGAAAGCGGCGGCGCAGTCTGATAAGTATCCGAGCATGGCGCCCGTCAACCAATATTTGATGGAAAGAACTGCCGAGATTCTGCTGGCGCGGAGCGCCGCTCCCGATTCCATATCCAGTGACGCGACAGTCTTGGTTTTAGGGTCGCAAGGCTATGAAACAGCGATTCGAGGGAAGAACGGATTCGTCTGTATGGTTGAAAGGAGCTGGATGGCGCAGTTTGACTCGCCTGAGTTCTGGAACCCGAAGGTGAGAGGTGCAGAATGCTTAAATCGCCAAGCTGCCCGATCGATAGTGCCGATTGCTGAGCTGCGCGCGAGGATGGTGATGACAGGCCGCACAAAGGCGGAGATCGTGTCGGCGCTTGAGGCGGCGTTCAAAAACAAACAACTGCCAGATGTAGAAAGCGGCAATATGGTTTTCATGATGTCGAAGTCGGCGTACCTCTCGGACCAAGGGAATCACAACGGATCACATCTGATGTTCTTTAACACGCTCAGGGACGTTAAGGATTGGGGAGCGGGCGCACCGGGCTCGCCAGTTTTTTCGTCGCCGTGGTGGTTCTTATCGTCGCAGGAGTCTTCCCATGCAAAAGGACTGCCTCCGGTTTTCGTGTTCGCAGTCGAAGTCCCAAAGTGGTCCGACGGATCGGCTGCACATATGGAACAGTAGATCATCCGCTCGGGATGGGAACAACACAGTCTCGGGTCACGTTCCCACTCGACGAGCCGGTATTCGGCTGCAGCTCTGCCTTTCGCCTCTAAGGAAGTGGCCATATCGAAACCGTGCTAAGTGGCCGTTGTAAAAAACCCGTTCTTTGCTAGTTTTTCTACGCTCGCCGTCTTACCTTTTCGGGATGAACAAGAACAAAAGATTCGCCTTGATCCAAATTGCGCTCATGTTGAGCTTCGCATTTTCAGCAACCAGCGCACTTTGTGCCCCGGCAAGCTCGTCTAAGTCGACTGCTTGCGCCGCGCCCGAGTACCGACAATTCGACTTTTGGCTTGGCGACTGGAACGCTTTCGACATTGCTGCTGGAGACAAAGTTTCGCCAAGTGTCAGCGCTCATATCCTGGTGGAAGGCATTCTCGATGGCTGCGTTCTGCATGAACATTATGCAGACCCGCAGGGCCTGAAGGGTAATAGCTTTACGATCTACGACCGCAGCCGCAAGCTCTGGCATCAGACCTGGGTCACAAATAAGGGCCAACTCCTTGTCATCGAAGGAACGGCGCAGGGCAAAAAAGAAATAGTGCTGAGCGGAAAATATGAGGATTGGGCCGGCAAAAAGATAACAGTGCGGGGGGTCTGGAAGGCTGTCCCCGGGGGCGTGCGAGAAACCGCTGTTAAATCGACCGACGGAGGGAAGTCGTGGGAGCCTTGGTTCGACCTGATGTTCAAACCGCGGGTGAAGAAGTGAAAAGGTAAGCCGCTCTCTAAATAGTTCTCATCGAGGCGGCCGTGACTGGCGACCTGGGGAATTGAATAGTGCTGATAAAGAAAAACTCCGGGTTAAATAGACCTTATTCAGAAGTTACTCCTGCGAGCGCGTACTTCAACAGGCGTAAATTCCTGCACGGTCTCGTGGCCGCAGCTGCTTCTTCTGTGGTCAGCGCGAGAGCGTTCGGAAGCATGTTGTACGAGAACGCTCCAAGTACTAATACCCAGCTGAGCTTCGGGAAAAGTCAGTACAGTGATTCCCAAACGCCAACCCCTCTGAAATACATCACCGGCTACAACAACTATTACGAGTTCGGAGCTGATAAAGACGAACCCGCCAAATATGCCGGCACTCTCAAAACGCGTCCTTGGACGGTCTCGATCGAAGGT
This sequence comes from Terriglobales bacterium, assembly GCA_045807945.1. Lineage (GTDB taxonomy): Bacteria > Acidobacteriota > Terriglobia > Terriglobales > Acidobacteriaceae > CAVQGF01. The sequence continues at coordinate 21,301 of JBJMGI010000080.1, forward strand.
GAAGTCAAGAACCGAGAAACGATCGATATCGACGCGTTGATGAAGCTCGCTCCACTGGAAGAGCGCATTTATAGGCATCGGTGTGTCGAGGGTTGGTCCATGGTGATCCCGTGGATCGGGTTCCCGCTTAGCACCTTGATAAGACGAGCTGATCCAACCTCTAAGGCAAAGTTTGTTCAATTCTTCACGCTTTTCGATTCCCACCAGATGCCTAAGGCCGGAAATCTTCTCGAATGGCCCTATCGCGAGGGCCTCCGTTTAGACGAAGCAATGCACCCGCTCACCATCCTAGTTTTTGGTCTCTACGGAGAATTGTTGCCGAATCAGAACGGCGCGCCGGTCCGGATCCATGTGCCCTGGAAATACGGCTTCAAAAGCGCAAAATCCATAGTGAAGATACGATTCCTCAGTAAGCAACCGGAAACAACGTGGAACACGATGGCTCCGACCGAATACGGGTTTTACTCGAATGTAAATCCGGGCGTTGACCATCCGCGCTGGACCCAGGCTACCGAGCGCGTGATCGGCGCAGGGTTATTTTCCGCTCGCAAACCTACCGAAATGTTCAACGGATACGGCAATCTTGTCGCCAGCATGTACGCGGGAATGGATCTTAAGAAGAACTTCTAAGTGTCTAGAATCGAGTCATGAATTCGCTACTCAAGAGGTTACCGCCGTGATCTGCGCAGTTACCACTTCCCAATTCGAGCCGTTTCGCACGTAAACATCGGTGTAGCGGTTCTTACCGCGGGTGCCATCCTTCCGCACAAAAGAGCCGGTCGCCTGAACGAGCGCTACGTCGGAATAGATTCTGACGTCGACGTCACTGAGCCTGTACTCGCTCACCGTCGGCTCCTTGGCTGCTTTGATCAAAAAGTTGTCTTTATTCAAAATGCTTCCGTCTACGGCGATACAGCGGAAATCTTCTGCAAGAATGTCACGGTACCACTCGACGTTGCAGGTCATGAATGCTTCAATGTATTTGTCGTTCAGAAAGCGAAGAGTTGATTCGTCAGTTGCCGTTGCTGCTGTTATCGCCATGAGTTAGCTCCGGAATATAGCCCTTTCCAACACACGGTAGCGCTGGAGGTAGGACTTATACTCGCCGATTTCGGACGCTTACGTTCTTCAGTTTTGAGTTACATGGCCGGGAACCGATGAACTGCAGCAATCAGGATCGCGAAGTATCAAGGACGTCCGAAAACGGCTAGTCTTGTTCGTGTGCCAAAGATAAGTTCGGGAATCATGGAAGAGATCTTGCGGTTTGACCGCCGGGCATTGGAGCGAGCTCGAATCAGTCGCGATCCGCGTTTTGATGGCAAATTTTTTATCGCCGTTACGTCGACCCGCATCTATTGCAGACCGATATGTCCTTCGCCCAGTTCGAAACCCATGAACGTGCGTTATTACCCAACAGCGGCGTCGGCAGCCGAAGCGGGATTTCGGCCGTGCTTGCGGTGTAGGCCCGAAGCAGCTCCTGGCAGTCCGGCTTGGCTTGGCACGTCGACCGTAGTCCGCAGAGCTATGCGATTGATTGAAGAAGGGTTTGTTGACGAGGAGTCAATCGAGAGCTTAGCTGCGCGCCTCGGGATTGGCCCCCGCCACCTACATAGGCTCTTCCTGCGGCATGTGGGTGCCTCGCCAATCGCTGTTGCTCAAACTCGACGGCTACATTTTGCGAAACGCTTGATCGACGATACCCGAATGCCGATCACCCAGATCGCTCTCTCCTCGGGCTTCGGAAGCATTCGGCGATTCAACACCGCCTTCCATAATGCGTTCCGTCGCGCTCCGCGGGATTTTCGGAAGCAGGGGACCTGGGCAACGAACGGTGCCAGCAGTGATGAGGTGGTGCTTAAGCTCTCGTATCGGCCACCTTACGATTGGGCTCACGTGGCTTCCTTTCTCGCGGCACGCGCCATTCCTGGGATTGAAGTAGTCGATGAATCCGGATATGCCCGAACCCTGCGACAGGGTGATGCCAATGCCATTATTCACGTTCGGCCGGTACAAGGTGCGAATGCACTGGAGCTCAAAGTTTGCGGTGGATCTCCAGCAGCTCTGCTGCAGATTTCGTCAGTGGCTCGGCGGGTATTCGACCTCGCTTCTGACCCGGCGCGGATTATGGTCGCTTTTGGTTCAGACACTCTTCTCGCGCCTCTCGTCAAATGTCGACCGGGATTGCGAATTCCTGGCGAGTGGGATCCGTTCGAATGTGCTGTGCGAGCGATCCTCGGTCAGGGAGTAAGTCCCGCGGTTGCTCTTAATTACACAACGCGGCTAGTGGCGAGACTTGGGCAACGGGTGAGCGCCGATGGCGCCCTTACTCATCTTTTTCCCACAGCCGCTGTGCTTAGTGCGGCCGATCTCGAAGATCTGGGCTTCCCCAGAGCACGCGCGGGTGCGTTGAAAGCACTTGCGGGTTCAGTCGTTACCGGCCGGCTCTCATTTAACGGGCCGGTCGAAGAGATCGTCGCCAAACTTGAGGAATTGCCAGGGGCGGGCTCCGGGGTTGCGCATTACGTCGCGCTGCGCGCATTGAGCGAACCAGACGCCTTCCCGACTTCTGACCTGATCCTGCGACGTGCTGTAGGAATAAACGGATCACCCGTCACGCCGCGCACGCTGGAGCAGATGAGCGAAGCATGGAGGCCGTGGCGAGGGTACGCGGCGATGCATCTCTGGAGCTCGTCAACGAGTGCCCCCAAGCGCTAGCTCAACACAGTGGAAAGGCGTTGCCAATCTGGCAACGCCCCGGATGCGCATCAGTTTTGTACGCGCGTCAACTGACCAACGAATGCTGTCTTCCAGGATCTTCCACCGTCATCGGAATACGACTCCTCGTAGCGATGGGAATTTGGGGTGATGTCGGACCAGACGCCGCGAAGCAAGATCGCCTTGTCGTTGAAACTATCCTGCGTATACAACTCTCCACGTCCGTCCTTGAAGCTTCCGATCGTTGGTGGAGAGGATATAGTCCCTTCTTTGCTGTTGACGTAGGTCTGCGACCACTGGTGCGCCTTGGGGTTGTAAAGGAAGATGGTCATTGCTTCCCAGTGTCCGCGTGGACCTTCCGCCTCGATCTGTTCCAACCAGCCACGGCCGCCCCAAATCTTCTTGCTCGTCTTGGTCCCATCCAGTTCGATCGATGCGGAAGAAGTTGAGAAAGGATCCATCGTGCGCTTGATGTGGGTGTGAAAAGTACCTTCGGCGAAATCAAAATCATGCGCGCCAGGCTGCTCCGATTCTGAAGGCGCGGCACTCCAGTGGATATTGGGCTGGTCTTTTAGGCGCTTGTACTTGTTGATCCAGTTCACTTCCCAGGTCTTGCCACCGTCCTCAGAAAAAGCCTGTTCGGATTGCGCGCTGTCTGGACCGGTCTTCCAAATTGAGAATCGGACCATGATGTACTTGCCGTTTAGCTGTTCCTGATCGTAAAACTCGCCCCGGCCGTTCTTGAACTCACCAACGCAGGGAACTCCGAAGGTACCTACGTTCGGGGTAGCAAAATTCACGTTCCATTGGTGTGCCTCGGGGTTATAGGTGCGCAGGGCAATCAATTCCATGTGCCCAGCCGGGCCGTCGGCCTTGTATTCGGCGATATTCGCGCGGCCGTCCCAAACCTTACCCACCACCGTCACGCCCTCCATGTCGAGCCAGGTCTTTGATCCCGTCAATGGATGCATAAGACGTGAAGTATGTGTCTGCCAAGCGCCGAAGTCGAAATCGAAATCGTGCTGGCCGTCACGCGCAGCGGGTTTTTGTTCGCTAGGCTTCGTAGAGCTGGATTGAGAGCTAGCGGGCAAAGAGATGAGAGCAAGACTTAAAATGACACTCACAATTAAGATTCGCTGAAGCGACATTTCTGTCCTCGTTTTCTACGTTTTTTCTTTTTGTGGGCTTCTTTAGCCCGCAAAAAACTAGGTGAGGTTTCAGGGTGCTACTGTCGCGAGGCTATAGAAATAGCCACTTTGGGCTGAACTGAGGTTACCACTTTCGGTTTCGAAGAAATGAGCTTCTGCTGACGTTTCACTTAGGGAGTGTTCACGGGAACGGACAAAGACCCCAGCTTCCCGGTGGTGTTGTCCCTGATCACGAACCGAACCATGGTTGCTGAAGCATCGACCTGCATCGAGCCATCCCAGAAGAAACCTTTCTCGGCCAGTTGAGCGATCGTTTCCGCCGGCAATACCCCGGAGAGATCCTTAGAGAAGTTACCAGCGGGTTTACCGTCCTTCTCAAATGCCGCGGCTGCTAACGAAAGGTCAAGATCGTTACTATTCACATTTCCGATTTGCAGTACACCTTTCGGAACCACGAACTGAAAGGACAATTTGATCTTGCCATCCGCGTTGCTTTTCCCGACCCAGCGAATCGCAAAGGGAAGATTTGTGTAGTCGAGCGGGGTGTCCATCGCCGCTGCGATTTCGTTCCCGCCCCCTCGCTTTCGCGCGGCGTCTTCAACGAAGTAAGCACTTCTAACGTAGTTGTGAGTATTTCCGCCAAGCTAGCGAGAATGATCCCGCCTATGCGGCTGCGTATGCCGCCTTGGCGAATTGCTATCGCGCGCTCGTGGGCTATAACGCCCTAGGAGAGCAACAGGGATACGCGAAGGCTAAAGAAGCGGCAAAGAAAGCGGTGCTTCTCGATCCTAACTTGGCGGACGCACATACCGCTCTGGGATCCAATCTCTTTGTAATCGACTGGAATTGGTCTGCTGCTCACGCGGAATTCAAGCGAGCGCTCCAATTGAATTCTAATGATGCGGCTGCACATATCGAGTACGGGAAATTCTTGCGCTCTATGGGAGACTTCGAGGGCGCTATCCGCGAGGGCAAGCAGTCAGAGGAATTGGATCCGTTATCCAATATCGCTCGATTGCAACTATGTGCAACCTATTCTTCTGCCAACCAACTAGATAAGGCTGTTGATGAGTGCAATCGGTCGATCCGACTTCAACCACAGTCAGAGGCTGCTTACATTCTGTTATCGCAAATCTGTGCTCGCCAGCGCAACTATGACGATTCAGCTGGGGCGACGGTAAAAGCTTTGCGACTTGAAGGCGCCACTACGCTCGCCGATGAATTCACGACGAACTATCCAAAGCTTGGGTATGCGCGAGCGGAAGCTCTGTTAGCAGAAGGAATGAAAGAACAATACCGTGACCCGAAAGCTTACGAAAACCAGCTCTTATTCATGCAGCTCGATAAGAAGGACTCTGCGATTAAATTCTTGGAAGAAGCCTATGTGGCCCACGATTCGTCTCTGATCACCATAAAAACCAATCCCAGCTTTGCGTTCTTGCGCGGCGATCCTCGTTTCGATGCTCTGCTCTCCAAGATGCATTTCGAGAACTACTAAGAAGTTCCTTCCCGCAGTATGAGGATGGCCGAACACGGCCGCCCGATCGTTCAAGTCCTGAAATGTCCGCCCACCTAAATTGCTGCTTCAAGTGGCCATAAGGTTTTGCCTCGAAGTGGTCATTGTGAGGAACCATCCTTCCGGATACGTTTTTGAAGGACTGTTGCTCGGCAGATTTGAGCCTCATTGGGACATGCTGGGCCAACTCCGAGCAGAGAGATAAAGAACTTCAAGAGGTGGAGCTTAGGATGCGGCTGGGCATGGTGATCGCGATCGTTTTGTGCGGGGTGATACACGCATCGGCACAGGCTCAACCCGCCCAATCGTTAGACGACGCCTGGTGGACTGGGCCAATGCTTGCGCCTTCGGCTTCCACGTTGCCCCGAGGACACATTTTGATCGAGCCATACTTTTTTGATCTGATCGGGTACGGCGCATACGATCGCGACGGCGCAAGTCACAGGATCCGTCATGCCGAAAGATTCGGGTCACTCACTTACCTCAACTACGGCTTGGCGGATAGGTTCACCGTCGGCGTGATTCCCACGTTCGCCTACAACACCGTGAGCAACGGGTTGAGCAGCTCCGGGGTCGGTTTTGGGGACGTCACTTTTCAGGGTCAGTATCGCCTGCGGAAATTCCATGAGGGTAGCTGGCTTCCAACAACCTCAGTCTGTGTGCAGGAGACTTTTCCTACCGGAAAGTACGACCGGCTTAGCCGCTCTACCGACGGCATCGGAAGTGGCGCGTACACGACGACGATAGGCCTCTACACGCAAACGTTCTTCTGGCTTCCCAATGGGCGCATTCTGCGCATGCGACTCAATGGTTCAGAAGCTTTATCGAGACGCGCCCGCGTCGAGGGCGCAAGCGTTTACGGTACCGACGTGGGCTTCCGCGGATGGGCGAAACCAGGTGCATCGTTTCTTTTTGATGCTGCATGGGAATACAGCCTGACAAAGCGATGGGTGCTCGCGCTGGACGCTACCTACTCTCACGGTGCGAATACGAGCGTGATTGGATACGACTTTTCGAATCCTCTCACTGCTCACAGCCTAAGGTTAGATTCCGGATCGAATGACGCGTTCGTGATGGCGCCTGCAGTTGAGTACAACTTGAGTTCCAAAGTAGGTGTTCTTCTGGGAGTGCGAGTTGTCCCAGCAGGACGCAACGTTACCGCCACTGTGGCGCCGGTGCTCGCGATCAACATTGTGCATTGAGGATTGGCTTTGAACTTGACGAGAAATCTTGTCGGACGAAACTTTTCACTCCTGCTGGTAATCGCCGGCGCGGTTGCCTGCGCCGCAGCACAGGCAGCCCCGCCTCCCAACTGGTCAGAGCAAGAGCTGAGCCAGCTCCGCCAATTACAAGGCGCGGCTCTCGAGGATGAATATACGTACAAGCAGCTTGCGCACCTTGCAGACAACATCGGCGCGCGTCCATCAGGATCTCCGCAGGCAGCGGCAGCGGTAGAATACGTTGCCCAAGAGCTGCGCAATCTTGGTCTTGAGGTGAAGTTAGAAAAGGTTTCTGTCCCGCGTTGGGTACGTGGGGAGGAGAAGGCGGAGTTAGTTTCTTATCCTGGCCAGGTGCCCGGGGTGACACAAAGAATCGTGTTTGCGAGCCTGGGAGCTCCGGGTGTAGCGACTCCACCGCAGGGCATCACCGCAGACGTGGTGGTAGTGAATACGTTCGACGAGCTGGCGGCAGTGCCTCGGGAAAAAGTCGCGGGGAAGATCGTGTTGTTTGATTGGCACTTCGACCAGGGAATGGAGCAGTCCGGGTTTGCGGGCGACGCTTATGCGCAGGCTGGCAAATATCGCAATCAGGGCAGGCTCGCCGCAGAAAAGCAGGGAGCTATCGCGATGCTGGTGCGATCGGTTGGCGGAGCAGAGTTCCGGTTGCCGCACACCGGCGCGACTGACTTTCAGCACCAGGCGAAGATCCCGGCTGAGGCGATCACTGCCGAAGACGCCGACCTCATCGCACGATTGTCTAAGCAGGGCCCCGTGCGGATGCACCTACTCTCTACGTCGACGGTGTTGCCGGATGTCGATTCCTATAATGTGATCGCTGACCTGAAAGGAAGCGAGCATCCTGAGCAAATCGTGATCGTTTCCGGTCACCTTGATTCTTGGGACCTCGGCACGGGGGCAATCGACGATGGTGCCGGTGTTGCTCTTGCCTTGGAAACGGCGCACCTGTTAAAGCAGCTTCAGCTGCACCCAAAGCGCACGATACGAGTGGTGGCATGGATGACCGAAGAACTCGGTCTCTACGGGGCGCGGGCCTATGGACGAGAGCATGCTGCCGAGATGAGCAACCACTTTGCTGGGATCGAGACCGACTCCGGGGCTGGACACGCGATGGGCTTCTTCATAACTGGGGATGAATCAATACAGAAAATGATGCAGCCGGTAGCGGATATTCTGCAAACATCCGGCGCGGGAATTGTGCGGACGTCGGAAGACGCTGCACCGGATCTAAGCCCATTGAATGTTCGAGGAGTGCCGGCATTCACTCCGGTTCAAGACGTCCGAAAGTACTTCGATTATCACCATACCGCCGCCGACACTCTCGACAAAGTAGATCCCAAAGAGTTGAGGGAGAACGCTGCAGTGGTAAGCGTCCTGACGTATGCGCTCGCAACCATGCAGCGGGAACTGCCTCATAAGGTGCTTCCGATCCCGGATTTCATGAAATAGCAAAATCAATGCCCCGGGACAATCGCCATAGAAAAGAGGAAACAATTGCGCTTTATATCTCTGTTTTCGTCCTTGTTGTTAATGAGCACTGCAATCTTTGGACAGACCAAACCCGATGTTCAGCAAAACGTGATGCAGACGGTGGAGCACCTGAAGAATTTCCAGGTGATTGAATTTCGACGCTACGTCGTGAAGCAAGGCGAGCGTGAACATTTCGCGAGTTACTTCGAGAGCTTCTTCCCGGAAGCTTTCGAGCAACTCGGTGCAGTCGCGGGGGGCTCGTTCTACGAAAGGAACAATCCTCTTGGCTTTACCTGGGTGCGGGCATTCCCCACGCTTGATGATAGAGCGAAAGTAAACTCCGCGTTCTATTACGGGCCTGTGTGGAAAGAGCACAAAAAGCTCGTTAATGGGTTGATGACCGACAGCGACAACGTTTTGTTGCTTCGCCCGTTGACTCCTGAGCGAAGTATCACGATCTTGCCTGCCGTTGACCCAGTCACGGAGGCCGGCGGGGCTCACGGCATCGTTGTTGCAGAAGTGTTTTCGGTCAAAGCTGGTGACGTTGATACGTTCGCTCAACAGGCGGAACCGATATTCGCGAAATATCGCGAGCTGGGCGCGCGCGAAGCGGGAGTTCTGGTGACACTCGATGTTCCCAATAACTTTCCGCAATTGCCGATTCGAACCGATGGGCCGTATCTGGTGTGGTTCGGAATTCTTGAAAACGAGAAGTCATTGCAGAGCTTCAATCCCATAGCAGAGGAGGCATCTTCAAAGCTGTTAGGAGGCGATCTTCTTAGAACCAAGCCAGAGATCGTGGTGTTAGATCCCACGCATCGCTCACGCTTACGCTGGCTCGCTACCGAACAAAAATGACTCTGGGCCCAAGAATGGATGAACAGTTACGCTCGTACGCGCTCAGTTCCGCAAAAACATGCGTGTGGCGCCTGGTGAACGGGATCGGATGCGAGCGAGCGCAATTAAGTCACGAAGGTAATGATTGGGTGTTGCGTGGGCGCATTATTCGTATCGCCGAACACGGACCAACTGAAGTCGATTACGCAGTCTTCTGTGACCCTAAATGGCGCACAAGGAGTGCCAAGATCTCGCTGTCGGACCGGACAGGCGAACGAAGCCTTGATCTGACGAGCGAGAACGGGACCTGGTCACAAAATGGGCTGCGGCTCTCAAATGTTGAAGGTTGCCTCGACATTGATCTGGAGTGGAGCCCTTCTACCAACACGCTCCCAATAAGAAGATTGAATCTCTCACCGGGCCGTAGTAGCGGCCGAATAACAGCGGCCTGGGTCCGATTTCCCGAACTGCGGGTGGAGCCGCTAGAGCAGAGCTACGAGTGCCTGACAGGGCAGGCCTATATATACCGCAGCCACGGAGGGGCCTTCAGGGCCAGGATCAGCGTCGACGCAGATAAATTGGTCGTCGATTACGAAGGGTTGTGGCGCCGAGAGGAAGGCATAGTTAGAAAAATATTCTAGTAACTGTGTTCTTGCCGATGCAGCGTGAATCGTTACCCCTCAGATCGAATCTGAGTCGTAGGAGGAAATCATGCAAGCCTTATTAGTTGTGGATGTACAAAATGAGTTTTCGGCCGCGGGGAAGCGTGCCGTGCCAAACCATTCGCAAGCGATCGAGCGCATTAAGGCTCACGTGGAGGAGGCGCGCGCCGCCAAAGCGCCGATTGCGTGGATCCAGCACCACAACCGTCCCAATGAATCTCCAGCGTTCCAGCCGGGGACTTGGGGAGCAGAGCTGTCTGCAGGGCTGGGTCCTCAAAAGGGCTTCGGGCCAGAGAAGCTGTTTGTGAAGGACGTTTTCGGCGCTTTCACTGGAACGGGATTGGAAGGTTGGCTCCGGGAGTTGGGAGCCACTGAAGTATTGATCGTCGGGTTCTTTGCTCACATGTGCGTTTCAACTTCTTCCCGCGAAGCTCTCGTCCGCGGCTTCGACGTGATTGTGGATCCCGAAGCTACCGGCGCTACGGATATAGAGCACCCCATCTTGGGCCGGCAAACAGCAGACGAAGTCCGTCGCTCAGCTCTGTTGCAGCTGTCGAACATGGGGGTAAAAATCGCGGCTGTAAGAGTTACCAAGATGGCGAAGTTAGAGCGGGTTAGATCAGCAGGGTAGCCGAAGAGGACATCGCACATACGTTCGGCGAAGAACTCGCCCTGTGCGCGCAGTCGATTTGCGGAAGTTGGTTGACTCTTCGTTATTCACTTCGCGATTTCAGCGCGTGACGGGAATGTCGAGTGTATATGCCTTGACACGTATATACTATATAAGGTATATAAACGTCATGGAATCTGCGTTCGAAATCATTGCGGAGCCGAACCGGCGCGCGATCCTTAGCCTTCTGGGTTCATCACAACAATCAGTTAGCGAGATCGAACGTCGACTTCGGATGTCTCAGCCGACCGTATCAAAGCACCTACGCGTCTTGCGTGAGGCCGGCTTCGTGGAATCCAAGGTGGACGCCCAGCGGCGTCTTTACAGTCTGAAACTCGAGCCCCTTCAAGAGATAGACGCGTGGCTAGCACCATTCCGCAAGTTCTGGTCGGCTCACGTCGACGCTCTTGAACGCCATCTTGACCGCATGGATAAACCAACGAGAAAGGGAAGCGGGAGAAAAAAATGATCACCCATCGCCAGCAGTACACACCTGGCTCTGCCAGTGGGGCCCGAATAAAGAAGGAGGGAGAGAAATGGACGCTCGTTCTTGTCAGAGAACTGCGCCATCCGCGGGAAAAGGTCTGGGAAGCGCTGACGGACCCTGCGCAGCTCTCCCAATGGGCGCCGTTCGATGCTGATCGAAACCTGGCCGCTGTCGGGCCGGTGAAACTTTCGACGGTAGGGGCGCCCACTCCTCAGGTATCGGAAACCACGGTTAAGCGTGCCGAGCCTCCGAAGCTCCTCGAATACAGCTGGGGCGGCGGGGATCTTCGGTGGGAACTCGAGCCGCTCGCCAATGGCACACGCCTCACGCTGTGGCACAACATTGATCGCCGCTTCATCTCCTGGGGAGCTGCGGGATGGCACATCTGCTTCGACGTTCTTGACCGCTCCCTTAAGGGTGAGCCGATTGGACGCATCGTCGGCCCCGAAACTATGAAGTTCCCAGGCTGGCAGCGGTTGAACGCCGAGTACGCAAAACAATTCGGGGTTGAGACTCCCAGTTGGTAGTCGAAAGTAACAGTTAAAAAAAGGAGGAAGAACAATGGAATCGACCATGCAGCAGCCGGCATTCGTCGCCGCCAAGGCGACACCCAGAGCCACAACTATAGCTTTTTGGATAGTCACAGCGCTTTTCTGCTTGCAGATGAGCTTCACCGCATACGCGGAACTGCGCTTGCCGCAAGTCGCAGCCGCATTTACTCACCTCGGGTTCCCGGGCTACTTCCGTGTGGAGCTCTCGTGGGCCAAGCTCATCGGAGTAGTTCTGCTGCTTGCGCCGGTCCCGGCGCGGCTCAAGGAGTGGGCTTACGTCGGCTTCGCAATCAATCTTGTGTCAGCACTCATTGCCCACTTTTCTGTCGGAGATGGCGTGGCGGCTTGGGGCTGGGCGGCGTTCACGGGAGTGCTCTGGGCGCTCTCATACTTCTTATGGCGTCGGATCGAGGGAAGGTACAGACCCGTGTGATCGATATCAAACCTGTGGTCCAATCTAATGGCGATTGAGCACGTAATTCGGCCAGCTGTTCTGATACTTGCGTTCCTAGCAGTAGCGGCGGCGGAATCCGCAGCAGATGCAGGCTGCAAGATCGTCGACCTCACAGAACGGTATTCGCAAGTCGCTAAACAAAGCGGAAGATTGGACCCGAAGCATCAGGTCGAGTTGTTTCGGAGACAATTAGTTCTCGAACATCCCGACCTGTACGGAGAGAATGGCCTCGGATTTAAATCGAGATCTGACCTAGATGCCGCGATTGTAAGGGCTCTGGGGGCTCCGCCCAGCACTACCGCCAAAATCCAGAAAACAGCCCGAGCGGTTGAGCGAAGCCTTCCAGAATACGTCCGTGTTTTCGAGAAAACGTTTCCTGATTTTCGCTGCGATTTCTCCATCTATGTCGTGAATTCGTTGAATCGGCTGGATGGAGCCGGCAGAGTCATTGAGGGTAAGCCGTCGCTCATCCTTGGCGCGGACGTGATCGCGTCGGAGCCGATGCGATCACGCGGGATACTCATCATTCATGAGCTTTTTCATCGCTACCATTACGAGGTAGCAGGATTCAGCGATGACGACTCCGAGCACAATCCGCTGTGGCGAGCATTATGGGTGGAGGGTTTAGCAACTTATGTGAGTATGAGGCTCAATCCTCCGGCCTCAATGCAGGACGCTTTGATTGCGCCAAGTGATTTGGTGCTTCGTGCCAAGCGAATCGTGCCCGAGCTGATCGGCGAGCTCAGGCCGAATCTCGACCGCAGCGATCCTCAGCTATTCGCCAGTGCATTTAAATACCGAGGGCCGGATGCAAACCCTCCATCACGGTTCGGATACTACCTTGGAACTCTGTTGGCGCAAGAAATGGCCAAAACGCATTCCCTGACTCGACTCGCTCACATGGGACCACGAGAGGTTCGTGAGGCGATCGGGGTGGTGCTACAAAGGCTGCAGCTCGAATTCCGCGAGCGATCCGAATGGCGCGGAAGCCATTGTGTAACGCGAGCTGTCGCAGCGGTGAGTTACTTCGCTTTTAGGATCGCGGATATCCCGGTGTCGACTTGACCTCGCGCATTTGGGCAGTATGCCGCACCGTATGCGCCGCCATCTCGAGTAGAAATTGGTACACATCTCTAGTTGATTGCGAGGGGCCGTCGCCAACATGCGCCCGTAACGCATCCTTCGTGCTTTTTACATACGAGATAGTCTTGCCCCGACGAATCTCAAATTCCTCAGCTGCACTTTGGGGAGTTGGAAATTTTCCTGCCGGTTGCAGAATCGCCGGCGCTTTTGCCTTTTTGCTTCTATCTTCCAGCTGGGCCACCACTTGGCGATCTCCGGTGGGGGTTGCGATATCCAGACGCGCTACAGCTGGAGTGTTGAGCGTCTTCTGCGCCTCCCCGAAGATGAGGTCTTCGGCCAATATGAGGTGCTCTGCGCATTGAGCGATCGACCAAGTGTCAGGGCTGGGCTTGTATGTCCATTGCGCAGGCGTTAGTCCCTTTATGGTCTGGAGCATCGCTTTCTCCGAGGACTTCAACTCCGATAGGAGATAGGCCCTTTCGGCCTTCGTCATCGTGCCAATACCCGGATCTTTTGAAGCAGCGTAACTGGGGAGAGCCGCGATAAGTGCAAACAAGAGCGATAAGAGCAAAACTCGGCAAGAACTTCGGTTCATCAATGTGATTCTCCAATTTATAACGACACAACTCAGCATCGGACAAAGGAGAGCGCGAGGAAATAACCACTCACGCGCGAATCGATATAGCCACTTCATTCACCGTGCCCTTCTAAATATATCCAGTGTGCAAGAAATAAAAAGAGCCGGCACATGCGCCGGCTGCCTCCTTTATGGATATTGGATTGAGTCACCGGATCATAGGAGTGTGCGGAGCTTCTGAAGGCCCTGAGATGCCCCTGACTACCTGCAGTGATGGGCGGAGCTCTTCAGCATCTTGCGCCGCGGTCATTTCCTTTTCCGATAGCCAGGAAAGCAGCTTTTTGTAATAGGAGCGGCCGACTTTCAACTCAGCGCCATTCTGCAGGATTACGACTGGCCGTCCCCACGCGTCGTTCCGGATCTCGCGAATGTAGCCGATATTGATTATGGTCGATCGGTGGATTCTGCAGAAATCGCCCGAGGGCAGTTTGGCTTCCAGCGTCGCCATAGTCGCGCGGATCAAATGCCGCTCTGTTCTTACGTGCAAAATCGCATAGTCGCGTTCTGCTTCTACCCACTGAAGGTCTGAAAGGTCGACGAATATCCTGCGTGTCCCGGATTTGAAGATTGTTCGCTGGAGCGAGGGCTGGGACGGTGCGCCTACGATTCCCCAATTCCTGGCACGCGCCGCGTTGTCGGTTCCTCGATCTTGCAGCAGGGTCTTTATTGCTTTTGCAGGATTCTTTCTTAGCGTTTGCTCGGTCGAGGTAGATCGATGCGCGGACATAATCTTCACTTTAGGAAAAGAGCAGGCGCACAGCAATATCCACTTTTCTCGCAGGTTGCATGACCACTTCTAGAAGCTCGTGCTGATTTGCTGGAGAGTTTCTTATAACTCATAGAGTGGGACGGAATATCTCCCGTTTACCGTAAAAGCGCCCCCGCCGCAGCGCTGTTGGGCGGTTTATGGGCAGCCGGCCTGACGCAAAGACAGGTCGTTCGTCGTGCTCCTATCTCATTGGTCGCAAGCGAGCAACCGAAGCTTCTCCGTTGTACGCGACGTGCAACTTCTCCAGCAGCAGTCCCACGACTGCGGCATTTAGGTTTCACAAGGAGAAGCGCAAATGTTTAAAAAATTTGCAGTGTTTAGTTTGATGCTGGCACTGCTTGCAATAACAAGTCCGGCTTGGGGACAAGGATCGGCAGAATCATCGGTCCGCGGTAACCTGTCCGGCGCTGTGGTGGACTCTTCGGGCGCGATTGTTCCTGGCGCGAAGGTCTCAATCACCGGTCCGACAGGTACCAAGTCGGACACAACCAATGCGGAAGGGCAATTCCTCTTCCCGCTACTCACTCCCGGTTTCTATGCGATGAAGGTTGAAAAAAGCAGCTTCAAGACCGCGGACATCAAGGGTATTGAAGTGGTGACCGGAAAAACGTCCAACGTCCGCGTAGGGATGGTTGCCGGACAGCAGACGGAAGTCGTAGAAGTCCTCGGAAATGCGATCACCGTCGACACCACCTCGACAACCGTTGCGGCCAGCTTAACTGACAATTTCTATAACTCCGTTCCAATGCCTCGTGGCGTTGCTAGCCTCTTCTATGCATCTCCTGGGGTCACCAGCGGCGGAGGAACTGGAGCTGCCAATCCGTCAATCTCGGGAGGCACTGGTCTCGAGAACAACTACGTTGCAGATGGCGTAAGTATCACAGACGCTGGGTTTGGCGGCATCGGCGTTTTCTCGCGCATGTATGGCCCTTTATCCACCGG
Source organism: Terriglobales bacterium (assembly GCA_045807945.1). Lineage (GTDB taxonomy): Bacteria > Acidobacteriota > Terriglobia > Terriglobales > Acidobacteriaceae > CAVQGF01. The sequence goes on from JBJMGI010000080.1 coordinate 36,480, forward strand.
TATTAACTTGTCCTTCGTTAAAGAGGTTCAGGTTAAAACGGGCGGGTTTGGAGCGCAGGAAGGTAAATCAACGGGCGGAATCGTGCAGATCGTGACCAAGTCTGGAAGCACCGCGTACCACGGACTGATTGGTGGTTATTTCGCGCCCCAGCAGTTCGAAGCCGAACGCAAGAACGCGGACGATTTTGGCCGTTTTAACCTGCAAGGACGTAACCTTCACCAGGCGAACTACGATGCTGATGCAGAATTGAGTGGATACGTGCCTGGATTGAAGAACAAGCTGTTCTTCTTTGGGTCCTTCAATCCCTCCTTCAATCGCAACTACGGACAGTTCGCGCAGTTCGTGGCGCCTGCGGATGCATTTTCAAACACCAAACTTGGAAATGTAAGCCTCAACAACAACGTTTACTCGTACGCTGGGAAGTTGACCTGGAAGCTGAGCGAGCAACATCAAATTGAATCATCGCTCTTTGGCGATCCCACGCGGACGAACGCTGCTCCGAATAACACGTACGAAATTTCCAACACCACCAGTGAAGACAAGTTGCAGTACGGGACTCGCAACTTTGCCATCCGGTACAACGGAGCTATGACTCCGTCGTGGCTGATCAACGGTTCGTTCACCTGGGGGCATAACGGGTTGAAGGACAGTCCAGTCAGCCCCGATGTGTACAGCGTGCAAGATCTGTTGCAACGAAATCCGATCCCTGGTGTCCCGGTCAGAGGGACGTTCTTTCGTCAGGGTCTCGGATTCTATGAGAACACTAATGGTGACTCGTATGGCTTCAATCTGGATACGTCCAAGAGCTTCCGCTTCCTGGGCGACCATTCAGTTGTAGTCGGTTACCGCTACGACCGTGGACATTACGATGGCACGGCGCAACGAACCGGCGCGCTCTTTCCGATTCCTACGACTAACCAATTTGGTGAAACTCCTGATGTAATTTTCGGGAATGCCAACAGTGCCGGCTTAGTTGCGGGTGCGATTACCAACGCTACTTGGGATTTGCGCCTGGCACCTGGTTCATGCACGGTTTGTCCTCTGCTGGATGTGCCAGCTCTAGGCGGTCCGGTACCGGTGTATTTGCGTAATAGCCGCGGGACCTATGATGGGCACGTCTTCAAGACGACTAATAACTATCACACGCTCTTTGCACAAGACGCTTGGAGCCTGAACAAATACGTGACCATCAATGCCGGGCTTCGCTGGGAACAACAGCAAGTCATCGGGACCACGTCTAGCTACACTTTCACGGACAACTGGTCGCCGCGTATCGGAATTGCAGTCGATCCATGGGGCAACCGCAAAACGAAGGTCTTCGCGAACTTCGGTCGCTACGTGGAAGCAATGCCACTGGACGTAGCCATTCGTTCTTTGAGCAATGAAAAAACCGCAATCCTGATGGCATTCGCGCCTGTCGCGGATGCTTCGAACAATGTCATCGTAGCTCCGGATGGTCAGATCCAAATCGCGCCGGACGCTGCTCACTTCATCACGGACCAAACCGGTACTCACGGCGGAATCCAGATAGCTCCGGCTATCTCAGGCCAGAACACAACAGCGTTCGCCCCTGGAACCCGCAGCCAATACTTGGATGAATACGTGGTTGGTTTGGAACATGAATTCGGCAACTCGGGTGTTATCTTCACGGCTCGTTATACAGATCGTCGGATCAAGCGAATCGTAGAAGATATGGCAGCTCTGTCGCCAGAGGCCGGGTTAACCAACCTCAGCCAGATCTACCTGATCGGCAATCCGAGCAAGAAGCAGGATATTTTCGTCAACCCGCAAGAAGTCACTTACGCGGGTACAGACCCGAACCCCGGCGGGGCACCCTGCACGCTTGCTGGATTTACGCCAATAACCGATGGTCAGGCCACAGATAGCAATGGGAACGTTGTAACGCTGCCGAATGGCGATGACCACTTCTGCATACCCAACGCTTTTGATGCAACTGGCTTAACGCAAATCGCCGGCAGCATCGGCGCGGACGGTATCGCCGATGGCTTTGTGGATCCGGTCCGGATCTACAAGTCTATGGAGTTCGAGGTGAACAAGTCGTTCGCCAAGAACTGGCAGATGCGCGCTAACTATCGTATAGCCAAGTTGTTTGGCAACTATGAAGGTAACTTCCGCAACGACAACGGCCAGTCTGACCCTAACATCAGCTCACTGTTTGACTTTACGCAAGGCGAATTCAACCTGTTGGGAGCGCAGTTCACTCCTGGCGTGCTGAATACCGACGTGCGTCACCTCGCAAACGGTTTTGTAAGCTACACGTTTGGGAACCACTACATGAAGGGCCTGACGATGGGCACTTCTGTACACTTCCAGACCGGCATCCCGATCAATGACTTGTTGGCGCATCCTGTGTACCAGAATGCAGGCGAGATTCCGAGTGGTGGGCGTGGCATCCTCGGACGGACGCAGAACTGGGGTGAGGTTGACCTTCATGCGGATTATCCGATCCGCTTGACGGAAGGGACCAAACTCCGGCTGGGCGCCGACCTGTTCAACTTAACAAACAACCGCACCCAATTGCGCGTTGATCAGAACGAGCAACGCACAGTGGGTGTGCCGAATGCGGATTTCCTGAAACCGAACCAGGGTAATGCTCCGGCTCTTTCCCCGAGCCCTGCATTCCAACGACCCTTCTATGCTCGGTTTGGAGTGAAATTCGAGTTCTAAATCTAGGACTTGGACCCCTTGGCGCGAGAGAAAACATCCTCTCGCGCCTTTTTTTATCACCGATCGGCGTGGCGCGAACAACAACGTCCGATTTCAGCCAGTCCTGGGCAGGGTTCAGCACTAGATTGCAACCAGATTAGGAGGAAGAGTGGGAAGCATTGCTACTTCAAGACCGATCGCGAAGCATTCCTTCGAGGACCAAAACAGCTTAGTCCTGGCTGGACTGCGGATTGCAGTAGGCCTAGTTTTCTTAATTTTCTGCGAGTTCAAGCTTGTCAGCACGCGATTCATTTTGCACGGCGGCTTCCAGGCTTTTATCAATCATTTTCTCGAAGATGGGGCGTATCCCTTTATGGTGCCGGTATTGCGCGGATTCGTTCTGCGGTTCGGCACAGCGTTCGCACTGTTAACTACCCCGGGAGAACTTGGGATCGCCACTTCTCTTCTCTTGGGGATATGGACGAGGGTCGCAAGTATCGGCGCTTTCGTATTCATGGCGGCTCTGCTATTTGCTGCTGATTATCCTGGCACTGGCTCTCCACTTTGGCAATACGTCGGCTTGGCCCTTCGACATCTGATATTGGCATTTTGCTTTTTGGCTTTTGCGGTGGGCGACAGTGAGCGGCGGCTCACGATAAAGAGCCTTACCAAGTTAGGGAGAGCATAGGTTTCACCTTGTCTTTTGCATGTTTTTCGCAAGCCGTCTAGATTGTGGTAATAGAAGACGATGAAACGCGTTCCTGGAAATTTTTTGCCACCTATAGCCCTGGATCCCAGTGCCGGTCTTCCAATCTATAGACAGCTCTATAACTGGTTTCGCACAGCGATCATTGAAGGGAAACTGCGACCCGGTCAAAAGCTACCCTCCAGCAGGAATCTTGCCACTGAATTAAAGATATCCCGCATCCCGGTCGTGAATGCATATGAGCAATTGCAAGCGGAAGGTTATTTAGAGACGTTGGTCGGATCGGGCACCTGTGTTTCCAGCTCGATTCTGGATGAGCATGTAAGTCCTCTCGCTCCGCAGCGATCGCGAGAGACCCAGGCGAAAAGTAAGGACCCGGGCATATGCAGGATGGGAGCAGAGAGACACCTTCCCGAACAGCCTTGGTTTGTGGGGCTCGGAGCATTTAGAGTCAGCTTGCCTGCTTTAGATCATTTCCCGATCGGCATCTGGTCAAAGCTGGTCGCGCGACATGCAAGGAATGCTTCCTCCTCCATCATGGCCTACGGCAATCCTATGGGCTATGTGCCGTTTCGCGAGGCGGTCGCGGAGTATCTGGGAGCATTTCGTGGGGTGCGCTGTGAAGCCTCGCAGATCCTCGTTACAACGGGCTCGCAGCAGGGGCTGCAGCTCGCCGCTCAGGTTTTGCTTCACTCGCAAGACTGCGTCTTCACGGAAGAGCCTGGATATCAGGGAGCGCGCCAGGCTCTAGCCGCAGCCGGCGCAAAATTGATTCCGGTTCAGCTTGATGAAGAAGGCATAGACGTTTCGAAGTTCGATCCCAAGCTGAATGCGCGCGCAGTTTACGTCACACCCTCGCACCAGTACCCGATGGGCATGACGATGAGTGCGCGCAGGCGCATGCTTCTCTTGAATTGGTCGAACCAGACCGGCGCTTGGATCATTGAAGATGACTACGACAGCGAATATAGATTTGAGAGCCGCCCGATCTCCTCACTACAAGGACTCGACACCAGCGATCGTGTTATTTACATCGGAACTTTCAGCAAAGTAATGTTTCCTGCTTTGCGGCTCGGGTACGTAGTTGTTCCCAAGGATCTTGTTCCAGCGTTCGCCGCTGCTCGCGAAGCGAATGACATCTTCTCAGCAACTCTGTATCAGGCCACTTTGAACGACTTCATTCGAGAGGGACACTTTGCACGCCATATACGGCGAATGCGAATGCTTTATTCCGAAAGGCGAAGCGCGCTCGTGGAGGCCATTCGTCTTCAGATGGGCGATTTGCTCCAGGTGGTCGGGGCTGAATCCGGAATGCATTTGGCAGCGTTGATGCCGCCGGGGATGAGTGACGTTGCGATTGCTACCGCTGCAGCTCAGAGAGGTGTCTCCTCAATTCCACTTTCCAGCTGTTACCTCAAACCACCTGCCCGCGGCGGTCTCATTCTGGGCTACGGAGGAACGAACAAACGGGAGATCAATGAAGGGATTCGCAAATTAAAACTGAGCTTCGCTGCGTAACCACTCCGATCACGATCACGCGCATTGTGTTTACTGAGTTCCGCCAATGCCCCGAGATCGACTATCACTAGAGCGCCGCGCCGGTTATCGATGCGTTCTCTTTAAAAGGAAGCGCTCGCACGATCAAAAAGGCCAGGAGCGGGAGGGCGATCGCGTAAACGTACTGCGTTCGCGACACGCCGATGCCGAACGGAAACCAAATGCCCGGCACGCCGATCGTATCGAGCAGCTCGCCGCCGAATAGTCCGGCCAAAATCGAGACCGCGGTGACGGTCGCCATCACCCGAATTGGTCCGCTGCGGACAATGCGCGCGCCTATCAATACAAATAGCGCGATTGACCCGACCCGGCTGCCGCTTGTGACGCTAACCGAATGGATCACTGCGCCGATAAACCCCAGGACCGCCAGCACTACAGCCGACACATCGATGCTTCGCCATGGACGCAGGCACCACCGGTTCCAGGCGAACGTCCAAGCCGCAATCGTGGGCACCCACATTACTGATGCCAGCCAAGTATAGGTGCCCAGATCTTCCAGATCGGTCCATGCGATGATTGCGTTGTTGAGGCGCCTGACTGCCGTAAGCGCCAGGGCGATGCTGGCAAAAATTAAAAAACCTTTGTGGCTGCTGCGAGGCCAGCACCATAGCGCCAAGCCGATCAGTCCCAAAATGGCGATCGGCTCGATCACATCGACAATGTAACCGGCAATGGTTCGCTTCCATTGCACGCGGTGGAGCGCATCGCTTGTTGGTCGCGGAGCCAGTATGGGCGGGCTATGCATGCCGCCTCCATCTGCGCTGATCCCGGAATTGGGAAGCATGTATGTGCGGATAGCGAGCACACCCCGGGTACCCGCCGCGTCCGTGGGAAGGGCGAACCGCAGCGGCCGCGTGCCGACGACGCGCGGGTCTGGGCCTAGCCTGCCCGAGCCGCCAAGCGGTTGGCCGTTCCAGTAGAGTTCGTATCCGTCCTCGACGAGGGTCGGCCCGAGAAACTCCCAAGATTCGCGTCCGGCCGGCACCATCACCCCGCGCCGGTACCAGGCGTAGCCGCGATATCCGGGATGACCATGCGCCATCCACCCTCCCACGTAATCAGGTAAACCCACGTCGCCGTCGTGACTACCCGGTGAGGCGGTCATGTCGAGCGTCTCCCAACCGCTATCATCTGTATTCGCGTCCGCCCAGTGTGGGTCGTCGCCGGTACGGAATCGCCAGGAGCCGTCGAGCAGAGTAGCTGCGGCGCGCAGCGTCGGCGGATCAGGACGGCCGCCGATCGCCAAGTCGGCGATCACGATGGCCAATGCGATCAGCGTTGCTATGATGATGCCGCGGATCAGTTTGCGTTGTGTTGTGTCGATGGACGTCGCCGTCGAAGACCTCGATTGGGGCATCATGCAATGATGTCGCGGCAGGTGCGCCTGATTGTAATTTGTTTTCAGACGAGAAAATCGTTGACCGGGCCTTGAATCCCCGGTCAACGCTTTTTTACGCAGCTTTCTCCCGAGTGGGACGCATTTGCTTGGTGAACGCCCGGCCGGCGGCAACATACCCAGGTGCGCGGCTCTCGATCCACTTCTCAAACCGAAGCGCAGCCTTCTCCAGGTTCGCCAGGAACAATGCGTTTGAGAAACGCTTTCGGCCCTCTTCAACGCTTGGCTTCACCCGTTCCCAAACCATAAAGAATTCCGGGCTCGTTTCAAAGAAAAGATCTTCGTGCAGCAAGCCGTGATTCAGGTAAGCGCAGGCTTGGTCCCAGTAGGTGACGACCATCATGAATGAGGTGCCTGCCTCAGTTCCCATCCCGCCGAGTGCCATAGCTTCATCAAGGTTGTCAGCAAAAAAGTTCTTGAAATACCAGTCGCGCGCTTGCCGCAAACGTGGCTCACGCCGTAGGTCGTAAAGTTCTAACTGCAGTTGTGCTTGCTCGTGTGTCGGACTAGACATTATTGCCTCCTATTTAAGTTATTGCAGAGTTCCTCTTTCAAAAAATGATGCTGCGGCGAGATGAAGCGCATTCAGTGCCGCTTTTGCGAAAGCGCCACCCACGCTGATTCTTCTTACCCCGGCGGCCTTGAGTTGCGCTACCGTCAGCCCTGGCAAAAGTAATGCGTTAACTGGCGCTGGAGCTACCGCGGTTACGATTTTTTTCATCTCCCCCATATCCGTTACTCCGGGAGCATAAAGGCAGTCAGCCCCAGCTTCTTTGAAAGCTACGAGACGGATTATGGTTTCGTCGAGATCGGGATTGTTGCGAATGTATCCCTCCGATCTCCCGACAAGAACAACCTTCTGGCCCGAGCGGTCGATCGCCTCACGTGCGGCGCGCATACGCTCCACAGCATCCGTCTTGCTGAAAAGTTTCACTCCGTCGTAGTCCTCGATGGAAAGGCCCGAAACGCCGGTTGCGATCGCCATTTGCACGCTCTCGAACACGGCTTTCGAAGTGCTTCCGAATCCTGCTTCGAAGTCCGCGTTCAACGGGAGGTTGGTCGCGCGGCAGATCGCTTCCAGATGCCGCAACACCTCGTCTCGGGTAAGCTGCCCATCGGTTTTTCCGACCGCCAAGGCAGCTCCTGAGCTGGTCGAAGCAAGGGCTTGAAATCCCATGGCTTCGAGATGTTTTGCACTTCCAATGTCCCAAGGGTTCGGAAGCAAGAAGCAGCCGCTGCGATGTAGTTCAAAAAATCTTGTTCTTTTTACCTTCACGTCCATAAAAGCATTGTCACCGAGGGCTGTGCGATTCGCCAACTTGGAGTTTCGCTAGGAGTCGCCACGCCGAAATTGCTTTGAACGAACAATCTCTGCTACCTCTATGTTGAAGTATTCGTAGAATCTTTCGCGTCCCATTTGCTGAGCGAATTGGTGGCGGGTGTTTGTGCGCCAAGCGGCTAGGGTTTCCTGGTCCTTCCACCACGCGACCGAGAGTCTCTCGCCATCTTCTGCCTTGAAGCTCTTGAATTCGACGAAACCGGGCATCGCTTTGCCTAGCTCGACCATTTCCTCAGCCAACTCTTCATACCCATCGATGCTCGACGTCAATTTGGACCGGAAAAGGATTACGAGCATCAGCGAACCTCTGAGAGTTGATAACCGCGACTACAGATAGAACGCTACTTTCCGCTCGCGGTCTGCACAATGGCCACTTGCTGTCCCGCTGATATGACCACTGACTGTTGTGAGAGAGCAGGGGGCTAAGTATTCGCTTTCGGGCAGGTTTGGCATTGCTGAATCTGGCTCAGGACTCGCAGGAAGTGGTCTTGTTAGGTCGGCGAGAAGTGGCTATTGCTGGATCCACTTCACGAACGTAAGGTCTAAAGCTTCAGGCGAGTTGAAGATTCGCGAGAGTCCCAGTAAACGTTCTCAGGCTGGCTATGTATCAGAAAGCTCCAGAGCTGCATGCAAAAAATCAGCGCTCGAAAATAATTGAGTACATCCACCTGATTCCTAAGGGAAGAGTCACCACATATGGCGAAGTGGCTCGAGGTGCAGGCATACGCGGTGGTCCCAGATTAGTTGCTGCTGTGTTGCGGAACTTCTCGGTGGGAGTGCCGTGGCATCGCGTGGTGGGCGCGGGTGGTCAGATCAAGCTCACCGGTGACGAAGCTACTGAACAAACAGCACTGCTCAGGCGCGAAGGCGTCAAATTTCGCGGAAACAGAGTGCTGATGCGAGAACACCAGCTTGGCAATGAAGTCGCTGGTTTTAAGCAGCGATAAAGGAGCATCGTGAGTACATTCCGGAAGATCTGCCTTTCGTTGATCGTTGTTTCGGGAATCGGACTTATTGTAGGGGCGGGGCTGTCCCTGCAGAACAGCGATCCGGTTCAGGCGAGCGGTAGCGCCGTCGCACAGGACGGGCAGCATGATTTCGATTTCGAGATCGGCAGCTGGAAAACCCACCTCAAGCGTCTTCAACATCCTTTGAGCGGCTCGACAACGTGGCTCGAGTACAACGGGACCTCGGAGGTACGTAAAGTTTGGGGCGGCAAAGCAAATCTTGTAGAACTCGAAGTAGAGGGTCCAGCAGGGCAGGTCGAGGCGTTGTCGCTACGTCTCTACAATCCTCAAACTCATCAGTGGAGCCTGAACTCCGCGAACAGCAAAATCGGGGAATTCGGCGTACCTACGGTTGGAGAGTTCAAAAATGGCCGAGGTGAATTTTTCGATAAAGAAGATTTTAACGGCAAGCCTATTCTCGTTCGCAACGTTTGGTCTGACATAACGCCAACTTCGTGCCGGTTTGAGCAGGCGTTCTCAACCGACAACGGCAAGACGTGGGAAGTGAATTGGATCGCCGAGGACACACGCGCCACCGCGTCTGTCGAATAACGCTAGGAAGCCTACTCGTTTCCTGCTCCTCGTCGCAAAGTTAGGTGATTCGTCGCATTTCTCGTGGACTATTGATCGCCAGGTGCGTCCGAGAGGGGTTGAAACAAACGAAGGCGGTTATGCGATCTCCCAAACGTAGTCTCCTTATAGTGGTGTTGTCCTTTTTTAGCTTGCGAGTTGCAGTGTGTCAATCTGCGAATGGGAGGAGTATCTCTGACCATTTTGTGGAGACTGGTTCTGGGATAAGAATCCATTATCTTGAAGCTGGATCGAGCGCCTCATTTCCGACATTGATCCTAATTCCTGGATGGCGGCTTCCAGCCTATCTATGGAACGAGCAACTTCAGAAGTTCTCAGCAATAACTCGTGTAATTGCGATTGATCCTCGTTCCCAAGGCCACTCGTCTAAGACATCCGAGGGAAATACTCCTGAATCGCGGGCGCGAGACCTGCACGATGTAATGAATAAGTTGAACGTTTCTCGGTGCGTGCTTGTTGGTTGGTCACAAGGTGCGCAGGATATAGCCGCCTACCTCGAACAGTTCGGAGCCGATTCGGTTGCAGGTGTGGTCTTGGTGGACAGCCCGGTCTCATTTGGTCCTGCTGAGGTTGATGAGCACAAGGAATTCGCTCGAATAATCCTGTCCGGAATAGCCGTGTACGTTAACCACCCGAAAGAGTATTCGGAGGGAATGGTTCATTCCATCTTCAAAAAACCGCACCCGGACCTGGACATCGCGAGCATCGTAAATTCGACATTGGAGACGCCCACTGACACGGGTGCAACCATGCTGGTGATGGATATCTTCGGTGCGGATCGCCGTCCAGCGCTGACCAAGCTTCGCAAACCAGCCCTGGTGATTGCCTCGTCCACCTCCCCATTGCTTGAAGTACAGAAAGCGATGGCTGCCAGCATTCCAAACTCAAAGCTCGTTGTCGTAGAAGGGGCAGGGCACGGTGTCTTTGTCGACGAACCAGAAAAGTTTGATGAAGCCTTAGGGATGTTCCTTAAATCATTCGGAACGTAGTCTTCCTAAGCTTTTATTAGCGCTGCGAGCGACATGCGCTGCGTGGAGTTATTAGTTATTTTAACCAAGGAGATTTTATGCGAAGTATTCCACTTAGCTATTTAGCGCTAGTCTTATTCTCGATCACCTTTGTAGGAGAACCCACGTTCGGTCAGAGTAAAACACCAGGAAAAACTGAGCCTTCCGAGTACAAGGCCACCATCCAAGGTCTGGTGCGGGACGTCGCTTGCCCGATCCAGAATCATAAGGCTACTGCGACCGACTTCAACATGAAGTGCGCGGTGGATTGCGCCAAAAGTGGATCTCCGCTGGTCATTCTCACTGACAGCGGCGATATTTACACCCCAATCTCAAACGAGATGCCGGATCCCAGCCAGCGAGAAAAGATGATGCCCTTCGTCGGGAAGTACGTGCGTGCTACTGGAACGGTGTACACCCGCAACGGCACACGCGCGATCGCGATAACTGACATCAGAGAACTAAAAGACGTAAAGATCAATGGGAAGGCAAGCGGCGATTAAAAAGTAATTCGCGAGCGACCTCATAAGGGAAAGAAGCCGGCGACGCCGGTTTCTCGCTGAGTTCCGGAAGCGGAAAGGTGAGAGATGGCGAATGCGGTGAAAGGATTTTGAAGTCGTGGGTTGCGAATGACCGTGACTAAAGGCCAGCATGATCACAGCACAGAAGAGAGACATTAATGACTAAAGTAAAAGTTTCCGGCTTCAGCGTCTCGCTGGATGGCTTCGGTGCGGGAGCCGCGCAGAGCTTAGAGCATCCGCTTGGTTTGCGAGGTCCGGAGATCTTTCAGTGGTTTTTCCCAACGCGGACTTTTCGTCAGATGCAGGGAAAAGAGGGCGGCGAAACCGGGCTCGATGACAGCTTCGCCCGACGCGCCATGGAAGGTTTTGGGGCCTTCATCCTCGGGCGCAATATGTTTGGACCCGTTCGTGGGGAATGGCCAGACGATCAATGGAAAGGCTGGTGGGGTGACGATCCGCCTTATCACGCGCCAACTTTCGTACTGACACATTACCCGCGGCCGCCGATTGAGATGCTAGGCGGAACGACATTCCATTTTGTCTCCGAGGGCATTGAGCATGCGCTGCAAAGGGCACGCCAAGCCGCGGGCGCAAAGGACATCAAGATCGGCGGCGGTGTCCAGACTGTAAGGCAATATATTCAGGCCGGCCACGTGGATGAAATCCATCTCGCCTTTGCTCCAGTCGCGCTTGGCCAAGGGGAATCGCTCTTTAGCGGCTTGGATCTCCGCGCTATGGGATACGGGACAGTCGAACATGTTCCGACACCGCGAGTCACGCACATTGTGCTCGCGAAGTAGAGGGGCGATCAATCATCCGGGCGTTGGCCGGGAGGGAGTGACGTCGGAATACTTTGGGGAGGTTAATTCATGAATCTTCGCTTTATGCAGTTGTTCGTTTGTATTGTCCTAATCTCATTAGCAAGCGATGCAAGCGCTGATTGCTCTCGGCCGGAATTAGCGCACCAACAGCGAGACGCAGAAACAGTTCGCCGACTCGAAAGCGCCTGGACCCATGCTTTCTTGACCGGCGATACTGAATTCGAAGCGTGCCTTCTAGCGGCCGACTTCACCGAGATCATGAGAGATGGAAGCATCAGCCACCTGAGTGATGAACTCGCGAAGGCGGCGAAGAATAAGGGCAAAACGATGCCGAATATAGCCTTGCCGGCCATCAACATACATTTGCATGATGATGTGGCGGTCGCGTGCGGCATTTCTTCGGACAAAGTAGTGGATGGTAAACATCAAAAATCGTATTTTGCCGATTATCGGCGAACAAGATCTTCACTCCCATGCTGCTAAAAACAGCGTAGCCAGCTGATTTTTCTACTGCCGTTTTGGCGACCGGATCCGCTTTGTAGAGTCTCTGCAATGTTTCCTGCGCCATTTTGCGGACTTTTTTCCGTTCTTTATCCTTATCGTCGGCAAATGCCGCGGTTGCCACCGCGAAAATTAGCGTGAGAATGAATATGGGGCGGAGAATCGTGTTCATTGTGAGTGCCTCTCTCGTCGTTATCGGCGAGGTGAAAACTGACCGACTCACGGAATGTGAGAGTACCGGCGGCACAAAGGCCGCGTTAACTGTCACATCTGACAGAGGTGAATCCAGAGCACCAGGAAGGGGAAAGCTTTAAGACTGTCGCTCAACGAGCCGAATGTCGCTCAAATCCAGTTCATACTCAAGATCGCGGAGTAGGCTGTCGCTGATGCGCCGTTGGTTACGCAGCTCGATCGCGGTGCGTCGCTCAACCTCGATCAGCTCGCGCGATACATCCACAAAACGCTTGTAGAAGGCTGCGGCGCTTGCGTCAGCGGAGTCGCCGTCATTTAAGGTCGCGAGCCGGTGCCGATAATGCTGCGCCAGGTCGTCGTAGACTTCGTTGATCTTGGAATCGCCCTTTTGACTGGCAATTTCAAGATGGCGTAACGCGGCTTCGGCCATCGCACGGCGAGCTTCTTTTTCCTCGGACCCGGTACTGCTGGATCCTGCCAGTCCGAGAGCGCGGATCAGTGGTGGCAGCGTGAGCCCCTGGAGCACGAGCGTCACCAAGATCGCGCTGAAGGTTAGAAAGATGATCATGTTCCGCTGGGTGAACGGCTCCCCGTTGGCTAGCACCTGAGGCAGGGAAACGGCGGCTGCGAGCGAGATCACGCCGCGCATTCCCGTCCAGCCGACAACAAAGATGCTGCGCAGGCTTGGTTTGGGCTCCTTCTGATGCAGCACGCGTTCGCGTATCACGTTCGCAAAGAATGTGCCTGGGTAGACCCAGATGAGGCGCAGCACGATGAGAAATGCGCTGAAGCCGGCACCGTACATCATCAACGTGCTCGCCTTGTACTGCGGCATCGCGCTGAGCACGTAGGGCAATTGAAGCCCGATCAGAAGAAAAACGAAGCCGTTGAGGATAAACCCGAGAGAATCCCAAACCGCCCATGCCTGCAGGCGCACTGCGGGCGAGTAAAAATGCGAACTCCTCCGCGTGAGATATAGTCCGCAAGCCACGACGGCGAGTACGCCTGAGGCGCGCACCGACTCGGCTGCGAGATAGGCCGCGTATGGCGTGAGCAGGCTGAGCGCTATCTCGATCGGACCGTCTTCGATGTGGTCTTCGACTTGGTGGACTACCTCGCCGAGAGCAAGCCCCACGGCGACACCGGCAAGGGTCAAATAAAGAAGACGCAGTAGTCCCGCAGTGAAGGTGGGCCGTTCGCTACCAAGCAGCAGAGCAATGCCGAACTCGAGTGCGAGAAGCGCGGTGGCATCATTCAGAAGGCTCTCGCCTTCCAGAATGTCGACAATGCGCTTGGGTAATCCGATCCGCTTCGCTATGGTCGTCGCGGCGATCGCATCGGTTGGGGCGACAACCGCTCCGAGAAGCAGGCCGACACGCCAGTCGAATCCCGGAAGCAACCACTCAGCCCCCTGGGTCACACCAAACACAGTAAAGGTCACCAGCCCGAAGGCGAGCAGCACGATACTGACGAGGTGATACGAAAATTCGCGCCACGACGTGAGCCACGCGGCGTGGTAGAGCAGCGGAGGTAGTACTACCAGAAAGACGAGATCAGGATTCAGCGAGACCCGCGGAACGTGCGGAATGAAGCTGAGGAGCAGTCCGCCGACGACCAGAACGATGGGGTAGGGTGTGCCCAGCCGCTTAGCAAGGTATCCAAGAAGAACGATGAAAAGCAGTAGAAGAAGAAATACGATCTCCACCGCATGGACGTTGCCCATCTGCATGACCTTAGATATTAACTCTGGGTCGCAGGCGAAGGAGTTATTGAGTTGCGGCGGCAGTCAGATGCTGCACACTCTGTTGCTGAGTCCCAGATGATTGGCCGGCTTTTCGAGCTTTGGGCTCTTCCGCTGCGGGGACGTTCCACAAGTACATGACCGCATAAGCGCGCCAGGGGCGCCAAGCTTCGGAGCGAAGCTCGAGTTCGCGAGCGTTCTTCAATCCTAAAGCCCGCAATAATGCGAGGTCGGTCGAGGGGCACGCGTCTGGTTCGCCAAGCGCACGCATTGCGACGTATTGCGCCGTCCACTTGCCGATTCCCGGGATTTCGCAGAGCGCGCTTAGAAAGTCTTCCGAGTTTCCGACGGCATCAAACTTGATCCTTCCTGCGTGGACTGCACGTGCCAGCCCGCGAACAGCTTCCGCACGCGCTTTGGTCAACCCAACCTTCGTGAGATCCGCATTGCAGAGAACTTCAGCCGTCGGAAAAATGTGAGTGAGCCCATGATCGCCGGCGAACGGCCGCCCAAATGTTTTTGCGATCCTTCCCGCCAGAGTGGTCGCGCCTTTGACACTCACTTGCTGGCCTAGGATGGCGCGCACCGCGAGTTCGAAGCCCTCCCATGAACCCGGGATCCGCAGTCCGGGAACAGCTTCGACCCGCGTAGCCAAGCAGGGATCAGCTTTGAGGCAGCGCTGGATGGCGGCCCAATCAGAGTTGAGGTCGAAAATCGACCGGATACGTTCCGTGATCGTGAACAGAGAACGCGAGTCGGGGAAATTTACGCGGGCGATAAGTGCCTCGTTGCGGGAATCGGGGGAAACTTCGAAATATCCATCGCAGCCGTTGAGTGCGATGGTGCGCCGATAGCAATCGCCTTCTACGACTTCTGTGCCAGGAGTGGCACGTGCCGCGAGGAAATTCAGCATACCCCGCCAGTGATAGGGAGGACGAAAGTACAGCTTGAACACGTACTGGTTTGCCGGCTCAATCCCTTTCTGGTGCGCGAGGCGGCGGATCTGCGTTGGCGTGCGATGGTAAACAGTGCGGATGCTGTGATTGAAGCGGCGGACGCAGCCGAATCCAGATGCAAGCGCGATCTGGATCATTGGGAGTCGGGTTTCGTCGATCAACTTCTTGGCGAAGTGCAAACGGCGCGTCTGCGCGACCGCGCTCGGAGTCGCGCCCAGATGTTGCAGGAACAACCGGCGCAGGTGGCGAGAGCCGACTCCAAGGCGCTCGGCGAGCCCTTCAACTCCGCCGTCCTCGAGTCCGCCGTCGTGGATCAGTCGCAGAGCGCGCGCGACCGTGCTGGGCGTACCTACCCAGGCCGGCGTTCCGGGCGAACACTCCGGACGGCAGCGCAAACACGGCCGGAAGCCGGCTTCTGAGGCAGCCGCCGCGGTCGGGTAATAGAGGACGTTCTGGTCCTTAACCGTCGGTGCGGGACAGATCGGGCGGCAGTAAACCCGGCTGGTACGAACGGCGATGAAAAATTTCCCATCGAAGCGCGCGTCGCGCGACAGCCTTGCCCGGTTACATGCTTTCCAATCCAGCTTCATCAGAGGAACCCATAATAATTGAGAGCCGGGCCCAAACTGGACGTTTTCGGACTAGTTTACTAAACACCAAAACTCCGCTGATATGCGCTGGGCGAGGACCCGGTATGGCGCTGAAAAAGGGACCGGAAGAATGCCACGTCCTGGTAACCGACCGCTTCGCTGATCTCCTGCACACTGCGGTGATTACTCTCAAGCATGTGGCGCGCGGCAGCGACGCGTAACTTCTGCAGGTAGATGATGGGGCTGTCACCAGTCGCCTGCTTGAAGCGGCGGACGAAATTACGCAGGCTCATACCGACGCGGTGCGCCAGCGACTCGAGCGGGAAGCTGCGCTGGAAGTTTTTATGCAGCCACTCCTGCGCGCTCGAGATCATGTCGTCGCTATGCTCGGTCTTCAAGGGAACAATGGCGAATCCCGACTGCCAAGCGCGTGGCGTTCCGATTACGAGTGACTTCGCAGTTTGCAGCGCGATCTCATGTCCGCAGAACTTTTCCACCAGGTACAAGCTCAAGTCGAGTGAGGCGTTCACGCCTCCGCCGCAGTAGAAGCCGCGATCTTCGGTGACCATCAGCTCCGGCATCCACTTCACCTTCGGATACAGCTGACGGAATTTGTCGGCGATGGCCCAATGCGTGGTCGCGCGTTTTCCGTCGAGCAGGCCCGCTGCGGCAACGAACCCGACGCCCGAGCAGACGCTCGCGACAGCGGTGCCGCGCTTTTGCCAGCGCTTCAACCAAGGCACGACTTCCTCGTTGCGCTCAAGAACGTCATCGAAACCGACTCCCGTGGACGGGATAAAGATGAGGTCGCACTTACGAATGTCGCGCAGCGCGCCTTCCGGATGGAGCTTCAGCGGCCCATGGCACTGGATGGGGCGGCCGTCCACCGACGCGGTGGTCACGCGGAAGCGTGCATCGGAGCGCGTGCCCGTGAGCATGTTCCACAGGCTTCCAGCGTGCAGAAATACTTCGACCGGCCCTACGGCGGTAGAAGGGAAGGTGTCTTCGGTGAACAGTACAGTGACGTCGCGCATGATAGCTCCGAGCAGGGTGGCTTAAAAACCTACTTAGAATGTCATATCAGCCATCTTGTGGCAAGAGGATTCTGCCTCTACTCTGGAACTATCGGCGACAAAGTCGAGAGAAATGAAAGAGGCTGAAATATGGTCAGCGCTCGGGAGATGAGTAATGCCAGTCGCAAGCAAATTCTTGAATGGTGTGGATGTTCTGCGGATGCAGGAGACGATCCAGGCGGTCGGCGAGACGCCGAAGCTGGGGAAGTTCACATTCCGCGTAGCGAATCAGTGGGTGGACGGAGCGGAGAACAGGACCGAAACCAGGGACTTTAATGCGGGCGGTAAAGAGGAGAAGCACTTTTCCAACTTCACCCTGGTGGCAGACGAGCATGACATCCTGCTCGGAAAAGACGTGGGCGCGAACCCGGTGGAGCATCTATTGCATGCGTTGGCTTCGTGCGTGACGACCTCGATGGTCTACCACGCCTCCGCACGCGGGATCGCGATCGAAGCGGTGGAATCGGAGCTGGATGGCGACATCGATCTGCAAGGCTTCCTTGGACTGAACGAATCGGTGCGAAAGGGATTTCAGCAGATCCGCTTCAAGTTCCGGATCAAGGCCGACATAACGGACGCGCAGCTGAAGCAGTTGGCGGAGTTGGGGCCGGCATTCTCGCCAGTGTTTGACACCATAACCAAAGGAACGCCAGTTTCCATTTCAGCAGAACGCATGCGCTGAGGCTGATCGGGGCCGGTTCGCTAAGCGCTGGGGAAGGCGATGAGGCCCGCTTTATTGCGCGCGCGATTGTCCCGGCGACTGGATACCCATTTCGGACGAGATGGCAAGCTGCTGTGACTGAAGCTCGGCGAGATTTTTATCAAGCTTTTGTAGGAGAGCGACGACCTCGTCGTCGCTCGCGCGCTCCACGTTCTTGCTGAGAGCCTTGCTTTGGCTC
>JBJMGI010000081.1:0-9542 GCA_045807945.1 Terriglobales bacterium
CCCGGCATGGCAGCCAAGGGCATCAGAACCGGGAGGGGGTCTTCAGCAGTAGTGGCGACCAACTAAGTCGCGTCCCTGTTTCACCGGCGGTTGCTGGAAGCTTTGTTCCTCAAGCGCCCCCGGGCAAGACCGTCTATTCCCTCCGCGAGATCCTCTCTTCCAGCCTCAGCAGCATCTTCAATACAGTCTTTCCGTCTGATTGCCGTCTCTGCGGCGAAGCCCTGACTGATGTTTCGACACTGCCCGTTTGCGGCGAATGTGTCCGCTCGATCAAGGCCATCGAAGGACTGGTCTGCGAAATCTGCGGTGAGCGCGTTCCCGATACCGCCCACGCGGTCGCTGAAACCAAGTGCATGCTCTGCCGACGCACGCGGCTTCCATTTGCCAAAGCCGCGGCCTATGGCTCCTACAACGGTGCGCTGCGCGGGATGGTCCATCTGCTGAAGTATGAAGGCGTGCTGCCCGCGGGCGACGTGCTTGCTTCAGTCCTCGCCCCCGTTCTCCAAAATCTTGCTGCCAAGTGCGATGGAGAAGCTTTGCTGATTCCCGTGCCGCTCTTCAGAGGGAAGCAGCGGCAGCGCGAGTTCAACCAATCCGAGATGATCGCGCGTGCGACTTTGAAGCGATTGCCGGAAAATTCAGCCAAAAAGGTCAGGCTGGCCGCAGGCGCCCTCGTTCGCTCACGTGACACGCGCTCGCAGACCGGGCTCACGCGCCACCAGCGCCGCGAAAACATGCGTGGCGCCTTTGCGGTAAAAGACGCAGCATTCGTCACCGGACGCGACATCATCGTAGTAGATGATGTGCTCACCACCGGCACGACGGCCGCTGAGTGCGCGCGCGTCTTGCGCCGCGCCGGCGCGAAAAAGGTTTATGTCGCGACCGTCGCTCGCGTCATGAAAGGTGAACAGATTTCTGTAGAACTGGCACGCTCTGCGGAGGCATAGGGAGAACATGGGGAGACACGGGTCGAGTCCACATTCATCGCACGCATCCAGACACGCTGCACCTGAGCCGGTGGTGGTCGCGGTCGAGCCCACTCGCGGCCCGATGCTGCAGCCGGTGCTTGTCCTGAACGCGTCTTATGAGCCGATCAACGTTTGCGCCGCGCGCCGCGCCATCGTGCTGGTGCTCAAGGGCGTAGCCCGCGCTGAGGAAGAGAATGGCCACTTCCTGCATTCAACCCGCTTCACCATTCGCGTGCCCTCGGTGATCCGTCTGCTCGAATATCGCCGCATCCCGCATCAGACCCGCGCTCTCTCGCGCAAGAACATCCTGCTGCGCGACCGGAACACGTGCCAGTACTGCTGCAAAGTAATGTCCTCCGGCGAGCTCACGCTCGACCACGTGATCCCGCGCTCTCGCGGCGGCCTCTCTACTTGGGAGAACCTCGTCGCCTGCTGCCACGAGTGCAATCGCAGGAAAGGGAACCAGCTTGCGCACGAAACCAACATGAAGCTGCTGCGCGAGCCGCGTCCCTTTAACCTCCATACCAGCCGCCACATCATGCGGCTGATGGGGCACTCTGACTCCAAGTGGCGTAAGTACCTCTTCTACTGAGGAAGGGAAGATTTTTCTAAGGTACTCTGGCCGTATCTCAGGACGCCCCGACCCCTGTGACTTCCTCTCCGAACAAGTGGCATCATTGTTCCCACTGGTTGCCCTTCCGCACCACCCCTATTGCCACGATCCGCCTGTGCACTCAGGAATTCCGAGCAAAATAGGTATTAAGTAACTCGCCCGATGGAAGCCTAACTGCAATAAGAAGTCTGCTAGTCCTCGTAGTGTCTGCGGCTGCGTCCCGCAAAAACGAAGACGCCGAACAACAAGAATTCGAATATTTGCAAGTATCCCGGACCCCGGAGTTGGAATGCCTGAAAACGTAATAGAGCAGATCAGCAGCGAGCTTCGCCGCACCGCGGCGGAGTTGTACCCGAACCATGGTGAACTGAAGAACGTCCGTTTGGTCGGCCACACCCCTAAGCCCGAGCACTATATCTATGACATCGTCATAGATTTCGCCGACGGCAGCGAGCGGGTAGCGGCCAAGGTGTACCGACCCGGCAAAGCAGGACTGGAAGTCGCCAAGACTCGCGCCCGCACCGAAGATCACAACCTGCGCACCGTTTACAAGACCTTTGAGAAGCGGAAGCTCGCAGGCGTGCCCCGGCCGCTCGGCGATTTCACCGAGCTAGGCGCCGTAGTCACGGAAAAATTTTCCGGAGTGCCGCTGCAGTCCATCATCATGAAGGCGGCCTTGCTGCCGGGATACGCTGATAACGGCACACTGCTCGTCGCATCGCGACTCGCCGGCGAATGGCTGCGCACCTTTCATAAGGTGACTGCAGACATGCCGGTTCCGTTCGATTCCGAAGCCCTGATGGACGGACTGGAAAAAGTCTGCATCAGCTGCCGCAAAGAGGGTCTTGATGACGCCGCGATCGGCAACATTCTGACCGGCGCGCGTCAGCTGCTGAGCCGCACCAAGAAGGCTCTGCCGTCATCCGCGGTGATGAACGACTTCACGCCGCTTGACGTCACAGTCGGCGACAAGGGGGTTGGTGTTTGCGACTACGCGAAGATGAACGATCGCGGCCACTCCTTCCACGACGTCGCCCTCTTCCTGGCATCTGTGGAAGCCTTAGAGAAGTATCCGTTCTGCAACCGCATGATCACCAGCCAGATCCAGGAAGAGTTCCTGAACGCCTACAAGGTCTCGCCGGCGGAGATGAACGTGCTCCGTGTGTTGAAGATGAAGGCGCTGCTCAGCATGTTCGCCCGTGGTCGCACGGTGAACGTGAAAGAAAGCGCTGTCCGCAAGAAAGTGATGTGGGCAACAGTGATGAAGAAGTTCATCCAGCAGGCGGCGCAGCGTTCACTCGCGCCAGCTGCATAAGTTCCGCGGACGCGCTCCAAACGCGCTCGCAGATATCAGAAAACCCGGCCGGCAGGGGCCGGGTTTTCTGCGTTCAGGCGCTTTCGCATTCGCCGGTGAAGCCGGAAGAGCAGAGCGCGATCACGTGCGGAGCAAGGCCGTTCCGGTACCCAAGCGGACGGTGTCTGGCTTAAGCAGCGTGGGGCCGCCGGCCCGGGCTCTCCAGCAGGGCGGCCACATTGCGCAGAAACGTCTCAGGGCCGTCGATCTTGGTCATGATGGCATCCACAGCCAAGCTCTGCGGGATGGACTCCATCACTCCCGTAATCAGCAGGATAGGAGTCTCTGGATGAAGCTGTTTTAAGCAGTCCGCCAACCGGGCGCCGCTCTCTTTGCCAATGGTCTGCTCACAAATGATCAGGTCAGGGTCGCGGGTGGCCGCCAGACGCATGGCGTCTTCGAAAGTAGAGGCCGAGATGACCTCATAACCCTCCGACTGCAACACCAAGCCCCGCATGGCCAGGGTCAGTTGCTCGGCCGCTACGCACAGGACTGTGGCTATGGTGCGGTCCGTCATCGGTCTTCGAACCCGCGAAGGTCGATGTGCGGCGAATGTTTCTCGACCAGGTATTCCAGGGCGAGTTTTGTCTCTACGCATGTCGGTTCTTTGCAGGTGGGAATAGGGCCGCGCTCATTGGCATGGCGGGAGTGGTACTCCACCAGCATCTGCTTCAGGTGCTCGATCTGTTGTGGCTGGACTTCGGACATAGACAACAACACACTCTTGCGCGCCCAGATTAGCCCCTTCGTAACCTGGCATTCAGTCATTTAGATAACGCAACCGCACGATAATGGGGTACGCCAGCGGGCGCTCATGAAGCGTCAGCCTGCCTACATGGCAGATATACTCAACCTGTACAGATGCCAGCTACTTTGGAATCGATCGTCCACGCCGCGCGTGAGCGCGCGAAACACGCTCCCGGCCAGAACAGCCTCGAGGAGCGGGCGCGGACGCACGTCCCTCGCGGATTCCGCGCAGCTTTGGCGCGTTCCGCCGAGCGTGGACCGGCGGTAATCGCGGAACTCAAGAAAGCCTCTCCATCCAAAGGTCTGATCCGCGCTGATTTTTCGCCCGTGGCTTTGGCCGAAGAGCTGGGGAGATCAGGGGCGGCAGCACTTTCCGTGCTCACCGACTCCGAGCACTTCCAAGGCTCGCTGCAGAATCTTGAGCTCGCATCACAGTCGGTCGCCATTCCTTGCCTGAGGAAAGATTTCATCGTCCATCCGTCTCAGATGGTCGAAGCGCGGGCACATCGCGCCGACGCCGTCCTGCTGATCGTGGCGGCGCTGAGCGACGTCGAGCTGCGGGGTTTGAAGACCGCCACCGAAGCGCAGAAGCTCGACGTGCTGTGCGAAGTCCACGACGAAGCTGAGCTTCGGCGCGCTCTCGATATCGGTTTCGATCTGATCGGCGTCAACAATCGCGACCTGAACACGTTCAAGGTGAATCTTGAAACCGGATTACGGCTCGGGCCGATGATCCCGGACGGCATCATTCGCGTCGCGGAGAGCGGCGTCGAAAGCGCTGCCGATATCAATCGCCTGCGCGACGTGGGCTATCACGCGTTCTTGATCGGCGAAGCACTGATGAAGGCGGCGCACCCCGGCGAGAAGTTGAAAGAGTTTCTGCAATGACCTGGATCAAGATCTGCGGCACCACCAGTCTCGAAGACGCACTGGCTTCGGTAGAGGCAGGCGCCGACGCGCTCGGATTCATCTTCACCGATAGCCCGCGGCGCATCACGCCCGAAGCGGCTCGCGAGATCGTGGCCAATCTACCGGATTCCGTTCAGAAGATCGGCGTCTTCGTGAATGCTTCGCGCGAGCGCGTCCACAGCATCGTCTCGAAAGTCGGGTTGACGGGCGTACAGCTACACGGAACCGAGAACGAGCAATATGTGGAAGAGCTCTGCCGCGGATGGCACGATGCGAAGACGCGAAAGCACCAGGTGCGCGTCATAAAAGCCGTGCCCGTTCGACCGGGTTTTGAAAATACATTGCGCGCGCTTTCCAAGTCGCTGGATCTTTTCCTGCTCGATTCCGGCGCGGGTGGCTCCGGCCAGAGTTTTGATCCCAAGGCTGCCCTGGCAGGCCTGAAGAAGGCGCCAGTGCGCTTCATCGCTGCCGGTGGCCTCGCTCCCGAGAACGTCTCGGAGGCCATTCGCGTCCTTAAGCCGTGGGGTGTGGACGTTGCCTCCGGCGTCGAAAAAGAAAAAGGGAAAAAGGACTACACAAAGTTGAAAGCTTTCGTAAAAGCGGTCCGCGAAGCGGACAAGAGGGTTTCCTGATGGCCCGGTCCGCTACAGCAAAAAAGATCACAAACGCTCCTGGACGCTTTGGCGCTTACGGCGGGCGCTACGTCCCCGAGACCTTGATCGCAGCCCTGCAGGAGCTTGAGGCCGCGTACGAAGAAGCCAAGCGCGATAAAAATTTTCAGGCGGAGCTTGCGCGACTGCTGAAAGATTATGTTGGCCGCCCAACGCCGCTCAGCTACGCTGCGCGTCTCACGAAGGAACTCGGTGGCGCCAAAATCTACCTGAAGCGAGAAGACCTTCTCCACACCGGCGCGCACAAGATCAACAACTGCGTTGGGCAAGCGCTTCTAGCGAAGCGAATGGATAAGCGCCGCATCATCGCCGAAACCGGCGCGGGACAGCACGGAGTCGCCACAGCGACCGTCTGCGCGCTGATGGGACTCGAGTGTGTCGTCTACATGGGCACCGAGGACATGCGCCGCCAGGAGCTGAACGTTTTCCGCATGCGCTTGCTTGGCGCGGAAGTCCGCGGCGTTAGTTCCGGCTCGCGCACGCTCAAAGACGCTATCAACGAAGCGATGCGCGACTGGGTGACCAACGTCCGCACGACGCATTACTTACTAGGAAGCGTTTTAGGAGCGCATCCGTATCCGACGATGGTACGCGATTTCCACCGCGTCATCTCGCGGGAAGCCAAGGAGCAGATCAAAAGAGCAGAAGGCAAGCTTCCCTCGGCTGTCATCGCCTGCGTCGGTGGAGGCTCGAACGCTATCGGAATGTTCTACGAGTTCATTCCGGAGAAGAAGGTGAAGCTTATCGGCGTGGAAGCCGGTGGACGAGGCGCGAAGCTCGGCCAGCACGCCGCGCGCTTCGGCTTCGAGGGCGGTCGCCCGGGAGTTCTGCAAGGGACGTTCTCTTACGTTCTCCAGGATGAGGCCGGGCAAATCGCGCTCACTCATTCAATTTCCGCCGGGCTCGACTACCCATCGGTCGGTCCCGAGCACGCTGCGATGAAAGAATCTGGCCGCGCCGAATACGTTTCTGCTTCCGACGAGGAAGCTCTTGCCGCGTGCCGGACTCTGGCGACGCTCGAAGGCATAATTCCCGCCCTCGAATCGGCTCACGCCGTGGCGGAAGTGATCAAGCGCGCTCCCAAGATGAAGAAGAGCGATGTCATCATCGTGAACGTGAGCGGCCGCGGCGATAAAGATATCGGGATCATGCGAGAGAGCCTCGATATCGGATAATGTCGCTCAAGTTCAATCCGAAGCCGGTGCTTGTCGCTTATTTCACTGTAGGCGATCCCGACCTTGCGACTTCGCGCGACGTGATCATCGCCGCAATCGACGCTGGGGCTGGGATCATCGAGCTCGGCGTTCCTTTTACCGACCCGGTCGCTGATGGGCCAGTGATCCAGCGCGCCAGTGAGCGCGCACTCGAGAATGGGACGACGTTGCGGCACGTAATCGATCTCGGCTCAGAGATCCGTCGTCAGCGTCCACAAGCCGGACTGATAATCTTCTCTTACGTGAATCCGATCCTGAGCATGGGCCTCGACCGTTTCTGCACTGCGTTGGCGGCGGCGGGGATTGATGGCGCGCTGGTGACGGACCTCACATTGGAAGAAGCTGACGGATATCTTTGGAAGATGCGCGAGCACGGGCTCGCGACTGTCTTCCTCGCCGCTCCCACCAGCACCGAGCAGCGGCTGAAAGCGATCGCTAAGAATTCTTCCGGATTCATCTACGCGGTCTCGCGCCTCGGGGTGACCGGTGCGAGCAAACAGATGAGCGGCGACGCGCAGCAGCTGGTGAAGCGGCTGCGCAAGCACAGCAAATTGCCCATTGCGGTCGGCTTCGGTATCTCCAACTCCGACCAGTTCGCCGCCGCGGCCAAGTTCGCCGACGGAGTCGTGGTTGGCAGCGCGATCGTCGAGACCATCGAGCGCAGTCCGGGACGCGAAGCGCTCGCAGTTGGAAACTTTGTCCGCGGTCTGAAGCGGCGTGGCTCGTCGATCGAGAAGTCCGCGAACGCCTGAATTACAATCTTCCCCAATGAAAGTGCCCGTCCTCATACTGCCTGGATGGCTGAACTCCGGCCCGCAACATTGGCAGTCGCTTTGGGAGCGGGACCATCCCGAGTACCGCCGCGTTCAGCAGAAAAATTGGGACCTGCCGAAGCGGGAAGATTGGGTCGCGACTCTGGACGGAGCCATCGCGGGCTGCTCCGCACCTCCGGTGTTGGTAGCACATTCGCTAGGATGTGCGACGATTGCGCACTGGGCGGTGAAACACCCCCGGCCGATCCACGGCGCTCTCCTCGTCGCGCCTACCGGTCTTGCGCGTGCGGAAGCTCCGGAAGCGCTGCACAATTTCCGTCCTCTCCCAATGAACAAACTTCCGTTTTCATCCATCCTCGTCGCCAGCAGCAACGACCCATGGCTTACCATGGAATGTGCGCGCGAGTTTGCCACCGCATGGGGCAGCCAGCTCGAGAACGCCGGCCCTGCCGGACACATCAATGCCGATTCCGGCTTTGGGCCGTGGCCTATCGGGGAGATGTTGCTGGGTGAACTGATGAGCAGCCAGCGCGAGAGGGCAGCACGATCATGAATAAAGTAGTCACATCAGCGGACGAGGCAATCCGAGATATCCAGGACGGCGCCTCCGTCATGATCGGCGGCTTCGGCCTGTGCGGCATTCCGGAAAACCTGATTCGCGCGCTGATGAAGAAGGGGACGAAGAACCTCACCACCATTTCCAACAACGTCGGCGTAGACGGCTTCGGCCTCGGGCTCCTGCTCGGGAATGGGCAGATCAGAAAACACATCGGCACCTACGTCGGCGAAAACAAATTGCTGGAAGAGATGGTGCTAAAGGGAACGGTGGAGCTCGAGTTGAACCCGCAGGGAACGTTTTCGGAGCGCATCCGCGCCGGCGGCGCCGGCATTCCAGCATTCTTCACCCCGACTGGTTACGGAACTGTCATCGGCGAAGGAAAAGAAGTCCGCGACTTCAATGGACGTCCGCACATTATGGAGCGCGCTCTCCGCGCCGACTTCGCATTCGTCAAAGCCTGGAAAGGCGATAAGTGGGGCAATCTCATCTACCGCAAGACGGCGCGGAACTTCAATCCTATGATGGCGACCGCCGCCAAGGTGACGATCGCCGAAGTCGAGGAGCTGGTGGAAGTCGGCGAACTTGATCCCGACAAGGTGATGACGCCGAGCGTTTACGTGAAACGCATCTTTCGAGGCGAGATGTTCGAAAAGCGCATCGAAAAGAGGACAGTGCGGAAAGCGAGCTGACCCCTATGGCTGATGAGAAGGTACTCGGAAATCTTTACTCCCGGCGACCCGAAGCGGAGCGCACCGCGCAGGATCGCGAGCGCACCTCGCGTTTGCTGGAAGCGACGCGCGCGAAATCGGAAAAGCATGCCGGAGTGCTGCGCGCGGTCTGGTCCGACTTCTGGACGCTTTGGCGACTGGTTCGCGCTTGGCGCGGAGGCGAGTACCGCAATGTTCCCTGGAAATCCATCATCCTCGCACTAGCAGGATTGATTTACTTTCTCGATCCAATTGATATCATCCCGGACTTTATCCCGGTGATCGGATACCTCGACGATGGAGTGGTGCTCACGTTCATCGCGAAAGCCATTCACTCTGATTTGGAAAGATTCCGTGACTGGGAGAGAACCATCCCGGCAATGTGATCATGGCCACTGTTCCCAAACCCGATAAGCAGAAGGATGTTGAGAAGCGTGAGCGGATAGTAAAGCGCATCGCGCTCGAGCTGCGCGACGGCTATTACGTGAATCTCGGCATCGGCATGCCGACGCTGGTCGCGAATTACGTCCCGCCCGGGATGGAAGTCGTGCTGCAGAGCGAGAACGGAATGCTCGGCGTTGGTCCGTATCCGGTCGCGGGCACCGAAGACGCCGACCTCATCAATGCGGGCAAAGAAACCGTTACCGAGATTCCCGGTACCGCCTACTTCTCTAGCGCAGATTCGTTCGCCATGATCCGCGGCGGGCACATCGATTTCAGCGTGCTCGGCGCGATGGAAGTAGACGAAGAAGGGAACCTCGCGAACTGGATGATCCCTGGAAAGATGGTCAAGGGCATGGGCGGCGCAATGGATCTGGTCGCTGGCGCCCGCCGTGTGGTGATCGCAATGGAGCACACCACGCGCGATGGCGAACCGAAGATCCTGAAAAAATGCACACTGCCGCTGACCGGAGTGAAAGTGGTGAACACCATCGTGACCGAGATGGCGTTCATTCAGGTCACGCCGAAGGGGCTTGTTCTTGAAGAGATCGCGCCCGGGCTCACTGCCGAAGACGTGCAGAAGGCG
>JBJMGI010000082.1:0-7827 GCA_045807945.1 Terriglobales bacterium
CGCTTCGTTGGCGAGTCCAATCGCCGAGGCTTCCGTGCCATCGATCTGCCGTCCGGTAAGAATCAGATCGGCCGCATGCTTTGGCCCGACCACCGCCGCAAGTCCGGCGCAAGCCACGGGAGGAAAGCAGCCGAGCTTGATCTCAGGGAACCCCCATCGCGCGTGTGGCGAAGTAAAGACCATGTCGCAGACCATCGCTAGCTCGGCTCCGCCTCCTAAGCAGTTTCCCTGCACGGCCGCGATGGTGATCTTCTTGCACGCGACCACCGACCGGATCACGCTGTGAAACAGCCGCAGCATCTCTTCCACTTTGTCGGGAGTATGCGCGGCCACATCCACCCCAGAGGAAAACGCCTTCTCCGAGCCGCTGATGATCACCGACGCGACCGGCTGCTGCTCAACCTGCTCGAGCGCAGCCCGAAGCTCCTCCATCATCTCGAAGGTGATCACGTTCTGCGGCGGCGAATTCAGCCGCAAGCGCGCCACATCGTCCACAAACTCCAGCGAGATGGTTTTGAATTCGCTCATCCCCTACTTGGTCCAGAAACCTTCTTTATCGTACTCGCGGATAGCACGCAACTCGGCCTGGTTCGGTTCGGGCGTCACGCCCACGTTTTCAGAAACGCGCAGCTTCCATCCCGTGTTCGCGACAACATCCTCGACCGTAACGCCCGGATGTGCCGAATGCAGATACGACTCACCACTCTCCGCATCGAAGCGCAAGACTGCCTTCGTTGTGATCGCCGCTGCGGGCCCGCCGCGAGGAAGCCCCACACGCTTGCGCCAGCCCGCCCCATCGCCGTTACCGGGACTGGTGATGTAAGAGACTCTCTCCGGCAAGCGCCGCTTCGAATGTTCCAACAGGACGACAAACCTCTTTGCGAGTGACGCGATATCGCAAGCCCCGCCAGACCCCGGCAGGCGAACATAGCCCTTTTCGCCGCGGACCTCGGTCGAGTTCAGATTTCCGAAGCGATCTACTTCGGCGGCGCCGAGGAACCCCAGATCCACCTTGCCTGATTGCAGTAGACTCATGACGCCGAGCATGTCCAGACATTGCGTAGCACCTTTGATATTAGGCGGGTCGGCCATGGTGTAGATCAGCTCCGGCGAGGGCGTGGTGCGGATCACTCCATTCTCAAACAATCCCACAGCATTGGGAGCGTGCGTCCGCTTAGCCACTACAAACGCAATCAGGGGCAACCGCATGCCGACGAAGACGACTTCGCCGTCGCGGATCTCGCGAGCGGCAGCGGTGACCATGAGCTCGCCGAGGGTGTACCGCTGCGTTTTGCCGGCGGAAAGAGTTGTTGAGTCTTGCATCAGGCGGGCTGAAAGTAACGCCGCTCTTAGCTCTTGGCCTTTAGCTAAAAGCCAAGAGCTAAAAGCTGATTCTACTGCGTAATGTTGATCGCGCTTTTGCGGACTTCGCCGATCGTCGACAACGGGTCGCGCACGTTATCGCGAGGCGCGATCCACTTCGGTTCGTTCTGAATGATGTCCATCAGCAGCTTCTTGTCCTCGGCGCTGGGCAGGACGTCTTTCAGATGCGCCTGGTACGCGGCATCGTCCATCGGCTCGCCGGTGCGAACGTGGTTCTTCTGTTCCTTCCATTTACCGATATTGCGATTGAATTTGATGTTCGGCGTGAACAGCTCGGTGGAACCCGGCTTCTGGCTGGCACTGATGCGCTTCACCAATCCCGCAACTTCTTCCCAATACAGCGCGCGGTTGTAGTCGTTGATGTCGTCCAAGTCCGGCGAGGCCTCGTTCTT
This sequence comes from Terriglobales bacterium, assembly GCA_045807945.1. Classification (GTDB taxonomy): domain Bacteria; phylum Acidobacteriota; class Terriglobia; order Terriglobales; family Acidobacteriaceae; genus CAVQGF01. The sequence goes on from JBJMGI010000082.1 coordinate 1,776, forward strand.
CGGCTCGTCGTAACGGCCTTTCAGTCCCCAAACGTAAGCCCAATGAGCCGAGGAAGAATGGTCAGTGCCGAACAGGTCCAGCGAGCTTGAGATCCACTTGTTCAGATATTTCTGCAGCAGCCAGCTCGGGATAACGCCTGCTTCGGCGATGCGCTGCAGACCGGTGTTGCCGGTGCCCATGTGAAAGGCTTCTTCACGCAACATGTACGACATGGAGCGGCCGAGCGGCGCGAAAGCCGAGTACTTGAGCATCTGCAATTGGAATTTGCCGTCGCGGTCGACGAAATCGGTGTAAGCGAAGAAGTCGAGCCAGTTGTCCACGTCTTCATTGAAGGAGCCGAGCAGGCGGCGGTTCTCGAAAGCGCGACGCTCCAGCATCTTCTGCGCTTCCACTTTTCCCGAGTGGCCGAAGTGTTCGACTAACAGCGCGCACATCTGCCACCCGTGGCGCATCTCTTCGATCATTACGCGGGTCAGCGCCTTGCGGTCATATTCCGAAGGAGCAGATTGAAACAACCAGCGCTGCTGCTCGACGGAGGCAAACTCGGTGTCGCCTTGGTAGACGATCAGGTTAATGAGCGCGTCGCGGATCTGCTGCGTGGGCACCTGACGCAGGTTCTCCCACTTCTTGCGTCCCTTCCAGTGGCCGAACTGTATGTCGTCGGTCTCGATCGCGCCAAAGAGCGTATCGAAGTGGAAACCGCGAATGTCATCGTGGTCCACGCCGATCTCCTTGCGCCAGTCGTTGAACAGGCCGATCCAGTCGCCGAAGGTCCCGACTTTAAGGTTTGAAACCGCCATGTATCAGTAGCTCCTAATATCCCTTAGATGCTCACAGAGCGAGCCAAACCGACTTCAGCTCGGTGTAATGCTCGATAGCGTGGGCGCCTAGCTCGCGTCCGAAGCCTGACTGCTTGTACCCGCCGAAAGGCATGGCTGCGTCCATCGGACCGTAAGTATTGATCCAGACGGTGCCTGCTTTTAACCGGCGCGAAAGCGCGTGCGCCTTCTTGATGTCGTTCGTCCAGATACCGGCGGCGAGTCCGTAAACGTTCTTGTTTGCGAGTTCCGCCACTTGGTCAATGTCATCGAAGCTCAGCGTCGCCAGCACGGGGCCGAATATCTCTTCCTGGGCAATGGTCATGTCGTTATTGACCGAACCGAATACGGTAGGTTCGATGAAGAATCCTTTGTCACCGTTTACGTTCACACGATTGCCGCCGCTAACCAGCTGCGCGCCTTCCTTCTTGCCGGCTTCGATATAACCGAGCACGTGCTTCATCTGCTTCTCGCTGACAATCGCGCCGAGCCGCGTCTTCGGGTCCATAGGATCACCTGGCCGCAATTTCTTGGCGCGCTCCACAAGCTTGCCCATGAACTCGTCTTGTATCTTTGTCTCAACGAACAACCGCGAACCCGCGTTGCAGACTTCCCCCTTGCCGTAGAAGATGCCGTTGATAGCTCCCTTTACGGCAGAATCGATATCGGAATCGGCGAAGACGATGTTCGGCGATTTGCCGCCAAGTTCGAGAGTCACGCGCTTCAGGGTGTCTGCCGCCGAGCGCATGATCTCTTTGCCGACGGAAGTCGATCCGGTGAATGCGACCTTGTCGATGTCTTTGTGGCGGACGATCGCGGCGCCCGTCTCTGGGCCACCGGTGACGATGTTCAGTACGCCGGGCGGAAATCCTGCCTCAACTGCTAGCTCGCCAAGCTTTAATGCGGTGAGTGGAGTCTGCTCAGCAGGCTTGTAGACCACAGTATTTCCGCACGCCAGCGCGGGACCAAGCTTCCATGTCGCCAGCAGAAGAGGAAAATTCCATGGGACGATAGCGCCAACCACACCTAGCGGCTCGCGCATGGTGTAAGTGAAAGCACTACTTAAGGTGTTGACGGTATCCCCCTGAATCTTCGTGGCAATACCGGCGAAATACCGCATCACGTCGATGGCCATTGGCATATCGACGTAACGGGACTCGAAGATGGGCTTGCCATTGTCGAGCGTCTCCATCTCGGCCAACTCGTCAATGTGCTGCTCCATCAGGTCGGCTAGCTTCCAGATCAAACGCCCACGCTCACTGGCAGACATTTTTCGCCACGCGCCCTTGGGATCGTCGAACGCTTTACGTGCCGCCGCGACAGCCTGATCAATCTCAGCAGAGCCCGCGTCGGCGATCTGGGTCAACACTTCGCCCGTCGCCGGATTGATGGTGTCGAAGTGTTTCTTACCTTCGACCCATTCCCCGTTGATGAGGAGCTTGCCGGGCTTGATCTGTACTTTGGTGGCCGTTGTCATTTCGCTGTAAACGTTGCCGGACGCTTGTCCACGTACGCTGCGAGGCCTTCCTTCGCGTCGTCGCTCTGGAAGAGCAGCTGCTGGTTCTCGCGTTCGATGGCCAGCGCTGACTCCATCGGGACTTCCCATCCGCTCTGCACCGCACGCTTGATGCGTCCCACTGCCTTCGCAGCTTTGTTGGGCGGAGTGAATTGGCGCGCGTACTCCATGATGTTCTCCATGAAGTTGTCGCGCTCGAAGATGTCATTGATGATTCCCATCTCCTTCGCTTCTTCGAAGGAGAAAGTATTGCCGACCACCATCAATTCAATGGCTTTGGATTTTCCGACCAGGCGCGATAAGCGCTGCGTTCCGCCGGTTCCAGGCAGCACGCCAAGATTGACCTCAGGCAGGCCGATCTTTCCCGCGTCTTGACGAGCAATGCGGATATCGGCCGCCATCGCGATCTCGAGTCCGCCGCCGACGCAGTGTCCGTTGATGGCAGCGATCACCAGCTTGGGTGTGTGCTCGAGCCGGAGCAGCATCTCGTTGGCGTGCAGGCAGAAGAAATACTTGAAGGTGGGGTCCACGCTCGACAGCATGCGTATGTTTGCGCCGGCTGAGAAGAATTTGTCACCCGCGCCCGTCAGCAGCAGCACATAGACATCGTTGTCCATGCGGGCTTTCAAGATGGCCTCGTCGAGCTGCCGGTTCATCTCGTACGTGTAGGTATTCGCCGGCGGATCATTCATCTCAATAATGGCCACGCCCGCATCGGTGCGGTAGTTGACCAGGGTCTTGGTTTCGACTGCTGTCGCCATACGTGAATCTCCTTAGAACAGATCTGGTGGTTCTAAACTCAAGAACAGCAGCTTAGACACACGCTGCCGAAGGGTTCAGCACCCTTTTCAGAACCCTCAATTATCTCATTTGCGGGGTGATTTAGCCGACTGAAAAGCTCGTTCGAACCAGAGCAGCGCGTCGCGCAGGTCGCCTTCGCTGCCGATCTCGAATGGAAACCACTTGTGGGTATCCATGTTCTCTTGCGCTATACGGGGGTCTTTGGGCGCTTGCTCGCGCCACTTCGATCCTTCAGGAAGTTTGAAGATCACCGAGTTCGAGCTGCCCAAGCAGCGTGATCTCGGTACGGCGGCGAAGATCGTCTTGCCGCGATAGAAGCCAGTCAGGCCGAACATCGGCTTCGTGGTCACTCCGGGCCATTGCTCCACTTCTTCCGCCAGCATAGCCGCCCAGCGCTGCATCTCGGGCGAGAGCTTCTGGAATCGCGGCATGCCCGGCCTTGGCGATTTCTTCCTCACCTTGCTGCCTCTGTGAGAAGGACGTTAGCTGCGCATATCGGCAAGCACCGTCTCCACCGTGGCTCGCTGTTCCGCAGTCAATGGCAGCAGCGGCAATCGGCAGTTGCCGCCGTAGTAGCCGTTCCAATCCATTGCATACTTGGTCCCGGCGATTCCGATCTCGCCGTGAATGCGCTTCGAGGGTTCTACCAAGCGGCTCTGCTTCTCTTCTGCAAGCGGGATATCGTTATCCCGCAGCGCGGCCACAACCTCAAAGCACGCAGTCGGGATTGCACATCCAATGCCCAGCACCGCGCCAACCGCTCCTGCCTGCATTGCCGGCAAAATCTGGTGGGCCGTACCCGAGAGGACCTGGAACCCCACTTCTTTCGTGCGCAACTTACGTTTCGGCTTGGCTTCAATCGCAATCGAGCCTGAACCGGCGATGCTGACCAGCGACTCCGCCTGCTTCGCTTCTTCCTTCTGCATGCGAGAAGTCACCGCAGTAAAGACTTCCGTGACTGAATAGCTCCGCTTGAATTGCCTGGTCCGCTCGATCATTTGGCCGAGTTTCACAACGTCGCCGCCCGATTCCTTCATGCCAATAATGTTCGAGTGCTCTGCAAGCTGCACTACAAGATCTACCGGCAGGTCGTAACCCGTGAAGACCGGAACGTTGTAAAGGATCACGGGCAGCGGAGATCGGTCAGCAACGGTCCGGAAGAAATTGAGCACAACCTCAGGTTTCAGACTCGGCTTATAGAAGAACGGAGTCCGCACCAGCGCCGCGTCGAAGTTCAAAGATGCCGCGTATTCGCACATCTTTACCGTCTCAATCACCGACTCTGCGCCCACGCCGGCGATCAATACTTTTTCCGGAGAAGCAAATTCAGCAGCGACGCGCAGCACGTCACGCCGTTCTTCGTCGGAGAGCATGACCGGTTCGCCCGTTGAACCGAGCACGACCATGCCGGCGATCGGCGTCTTCGAGTAGCGGTCTACGTTGTGTTCGACCTTCCGCAGGTAGACACGTCCGTCAGGATAGAAAGGAGTGGTGAGTGCGGGAAAGATTCCAGAGAGCAGCATGGGACTATCTTACTTCGCGGCCGCTTCCCTTTCAGCATGCAGGTGTTGCAGCGCGCGGACGTTAATCTCGCCCCGTTGTAGTGCAGCGATCCCGTCGGCAGCAGCCCGCGCCGCAGGTAGAGTCGTAATCGTCGGGATGCGGGCCGTCACCGCGGCGCGTCGTATCGCCTTCTCGTCGAAGAATGGATCTGGCCCGTGCGGAGTATTGAAGACAAGCTGTATGCGGTCGCCTTTGATCAGGTCAACCACATTTGGCCGACCTTCCTTCACCTTAAACACCCGCTCGCAACCGACGCCTGCCTTCTGCAAAATGTCGGCCGTGCCATGGGTGGCGACGATTTTGAAGCCCAGATCCAAGAAGCGCTGCGCGATCTCGACGACGTGCGGCTTATCGCGATCGGTTACGCTGATGAAAACAGTTCCTGCGGTCGGCAGCGTCTGTCCGGCCGCCAGTTGCGCCTTAGCGAATGCCTCGCCGAAATTATCGGCTACACCCATTACTTCGCCCGTGGACTTCATCTCCGGACCAAGCACCGTATCCACACCGGGGAATTTGTTCCAGGGGAACACGGGCGACTTCACGTAGTAGCAGCTCCCCGTACCCAGATCGCTTCTGTCGCGGATGTTCTCCGGCAGGAACTCGCGCAGCTTGCGTCCCGTCATCAGGCGCGCAGCGATCTTCGCCAGGGGAACGCCAGTAGCCTTGGAGACATACGGCACAGTGCGCGACGCCCGCGGATTCACTTCGATCACATAGACCTGATCGTTCGCGTGCTGCGGATTGCGGCGCTGGATGGCGAACTGAATGTTCATCAGCCCGACGACTTTCAAGGCGCGCGCGAGCTTGAAAGCGTAGTCACGCATGATGTCGAGCAGGTGCGATGGAATATCCACCGCGGGCAGCACGCACGACGAATCGCCCGAGTGTATTCCCGCTTCCTCGATGTGCTGCATTATTCCCGCGATTACCACGTCTTCGCCGTCCGAGATCGCGTCAACGTCCACTTCGATCGCATCTTCCAGGAAGTGATCGATCAGCACCGGACGTTCCTGCGAATACTCGACTGCTTCCTTCATGTAGCGGACCACGGTGTCCTCGTCGTACGCGATCACCATAGCGCGTCCACCGAGCACATAGGAAGGCCGCACCAGCACCGGATACTGCACCCGATTCGCCGCTGCAACAGCCTCTTCCACACTCGTCGCCATACCACCCGGAGGCTGCGGGATGTCGAGCTCTTCCAGCAGCTTGCCGAAGCGTTTGCGGTCTTCCGCGAGATCAATAGATTCCGGCGACGTCCCGATGATCGGCACTCCTGCCTTCTTAAGCGGAAGCGCAAGGTTCAGCGGAGTTTGTCCGCCGAACTGCACGATCACGCCGATCTCGGCGCCG
>JBJMGI010000083.1:0-5699 GCA_045807945.1 Terriglobales bacterium
CGGAGACATGATGTTCATCATCATCTTCTGCGTCGGATCCATGCCTACCTGCGGCGTCAAACGCATCATCAGCAACATCGTGCCCACCGTCAGGATAGGCAAGAAGTGCACCGGGTCGGGCGAAGACAGATCGTGAATCCACAGCCAGGGAGCGTGCCGCAGCTCGATGGCATTCGCCAGCATGGAGTAGAAGGCGTAGAGGAATGGAAGCTGCAGCAGCATCGGCAGGCACCCGGTAATCGGGTTGGCGCCTTCTTTGCGCTGCAGGTCCCATATCTCCTGGTTCATCTGCTGGCGCCGCGGATCGCGCATCGGATATTTCTCGTAGCGCTTCTTCACTTCCTCGATCTTCGGCTGCATTCGCTGCATCTTGAGCGAAGTCTTCATGCCCGTGATGCGCAGCGGCAGCAAGGCGAGGTTGATGATGATGGTTAGAATGACGATCGACCATCCCCAGTTTGCGATCCAGTGATCGTGTGTCCACTTCAGCCACAGGAACAGCGGCTTCGCGATGATCGCGAACCTGCCTAGATCGACTACCGGCTCCAGGTTCGCGCCAATGGGCTTGCCATTGACGCTCGCATGGATCGATTCCAGTACGTCTGTCGCCTTGGGACCTACGAACAGCCGCGTGCTGGTGGGGCCGCCAGGATTGCCGACCGCCGCTCCGATCACCGGAACTGTGACCTGCTTCGCCGGATCAGGCTTGTTCAGGTCCTCAGGGATCTTAATGTCGTTGTGGAAGGTGACCATCGCCACATTGCGCGGGTCGTCGGGAAGAAACACTGCGCCGAAATATTGATCGACCGCGCCCGCCCACTCAAACGGTCCGGGTGTGGTGCCGCCGCCGACTATCCACTCGTTTGGGCCGAACCAATGCGTCTCTTTTACCGGTTGGCGGTGGACTTTATCACCGTCCCACCATGCAATGTTCGCATTCGCATACGACGGGAGCACAGTCTCGTCGCCGAATCCCGACGGCCACGCCGGAAACGCCGACACCGGCTGCCCGCTGCGTGTGACCGATGTCTCAATGTGCACCACGTACGAATGGTCGAAGCTGAATTTTTTGCTGACGCTCAGGTCGCCGTCCGCGTACTCAAAGCTGATCGCCGCCGGCGCAGGCACATTTCCCGAACTGCTCGCAACATACAGCGCTTCGCTCAGTTTCTTGTTCAGCGCCGGATCATAGGTGTAAAGCGATAGCGGATACCCGAGCTGCGGCGCGGCGATCGGGTGCACCAGCTCCAGCGGCTGGCCCTTATCGTCGGTATGTTTCTTCAGGATCCAAGACTTCACCTGCGCGCCGCGGTTGGTGAACGTGATCTTGTAGAGTCCGTTCTCGATCACCGTCTCTGCTTCGCTGGCCGCCTGCTTGGTCGCGACTTGGGAAGGCGCGCTGCCCTTGGTCGGCTGTGCAGCACTCGGAGCAGCGCTCGTCGTACTTGAGGAAACCGGCGTGCTCGTTGCCGGAGCAGCGGCAGGTTGTGAAGGCTTGGTTTCCGGAGCAGGCGGCTGCGGGCTCTTGAAAAAGAATTGCGCTCCTACCAGGAGCAGCAGCGTGATCCCGATCACGATGAATGTTCGTTTTTCCGAACCGGGATCTTCTTGCGGGTTGTAATACTTTTCAGCCAAAGGTCTCTTTCGTTAGTTGCTGTGCTCTAGCCGACGCTGCTATCGCGTGATCGCCGGGAGGTCCGAAACTCCTGCACGTCGAGAGGCGGCATGCCGCCTCTCGGCGCCGCAATGGTGCTCCACTGGATCCACTCCGCCCTTCCCAAACGGATTGCAGCGCAGCACGCGCCACATCGTCATCGCTCCACCGCGAAAAATCCCGAACCGCTCCACGGCTTCGATCGAATAGTCAGAGCAGGTTGGAACGTAGCGGCAGGCAGCCGGCAGCATGGGCGAGATCAGTCGCTTATATCCGCGCAAAATCTTGATGGCCAGCTGCTTCATCGGCTCTTCTTCTCTCGCGGACGCCGCTGCGACTCCGTAGCGGCAACCCCTTTGCCCTGCTGCACCGCCGCGAAGGCGCGTTCGACCTCGGCTTCCAGCTTCGGCATCTCCAGCGCGACGGCGGATTTTTTTGGGTTGATCACCACATCCACCTTCGCGCTCAGCGGCCCAAAGTTCTTTCGCAGCGCCTCGCGCATCCGGCGCTTGATCCGGTTCCGCACGACCGCATTGCCCAGCACTTTTCCGACTGTCAGGCCTACCCGGGGCCCATCGCCCGACTCGCGCTCCAGAAAGAAGACGGTCATACTCGGGGAAAAGTGGCGTCGCCCCTGCTGATACACACGTTCAAAATCGGCATGCTGAAGCAGACGCACCGCCTTGGGAAATCCCGCCGGCTTTTTCTGCTTGTGGCTGCTGTTCACGTGGATTACGAAGCTGGGTAGGACTACTCGCGGAAGCCGGGCTTTACCGAGACGCGCTTGCGCCCCTTGGCGCGACGGCGCGACAGCACCTTGGCGCCACTCTTGGTCTTCATCCGCGAACGAAAGCCGTGCTTCTTCGACCGTTTGCGGCGGTTAGGTTGGAATGTACGTTTCGGCATGGAAACTCACGAACTCCTGACTGGCAAAATAGCGTTAAGACAAACTCTGAGTATAAAGGACGCAAGCTGATTCCGCCAATTCTGGCCGCAGGGCCCAACATCGGGGGGAGCGCATTAAATTAATCCGTGTCGATCTGTGTTCATCCGCGGTAAGAAATTTTTTTTCCCCCCGCTGCATCGAACAAAATAAACATCACTGCACCAACTCCGCAGCAGTTACTCTCTGCGCACTTGACAACCTCATCGCCGAGGCGTTTCTTGTTGAAACTTTTTTCTTTCGCACACAAAAAGTTTTCCACACGGGAAAATGTTTCGTGCTAGGATGCTCACTCGCATCGAAGAACAAAACAATTCCCAATCGACCGCAACAGTAATCACCAGCCCCTTCGTTGGGTAAACGATTTTATGTAGTACCAGGCCGCCACTGAAGCCAGCCGCTTCGGGACAGCCAATACAAAATTTTTGTACGGAACGCTGCGAAAGCGAGTGTCGTCTGCTCCATTGCCGCGTTCTCGCACTTATACGGTAAGAATCCGAATGTCGCTATCATCATCCGCAACCGCCGCCGCGAATCCCTGGCTCCTTGTTCTGGAGTCCCTCGAAAAGAAGATCAATAAACATTCCTACGACACTTGGCTTAAGCCCACTCGCTTCAGCCATGCCAAAGGAAAGGTTTTGTTCATCAGCGTTCCCACCGCCGAGTTCAAGCTGATCGGCGAAAAGTACGCGGACCTGATCTCCGAGGCGCTCGAGAACCTGAACCTCGAATACAGCGATGTAGAGTTTGTGACCGATGAAGCTCCCGTGAACGTCCGCCACGACGGCGGCTTTGGCCCGGTCTCGACGCATGGCACCAGCCGAGGCAACAGCGCAGCAGCCGCAGCCCCGGGCAAGCAGGCACGATTCGATTGGGATTCCGCTGCGCTTCTGAACCAGAAATATAAGTTTGACGACTTTGTCATAGGCAGCGGCAATCAATTCGCGCACGCGGCTTCGCAAGCCGTCGCTGAGCGCCCATCTAAGGCCTACAACCCTCTCTTTCTTTATGGCGGCGTGGGAATGGGCAAGACCCACCTCATGCAAGCCATCGGACATGAGGTGAAACAGCGCCAGCCGGAAGCTTCCATCTGCTATCTCTCCAGCGAGAAGTTCACGAACGAGATGATCAACTCGCTGCGTTACGACAAAATGACCAGCTTCCGCGACAAGTTCCGCACCGTGGACGTGCTGCTCATCGACGACATTCAGTTCCTGGCCCAGAAAGAGCGCACGCAGGAAGAGTTCTTCCACACTTTTAACGAACTCTACGAGTCGTCAAAGCAGATCGTTATCGCATCGGACCGCCCGCCCAAAGAGCTGGCCGAGATCGAGGACCGCCTGCGCTCGCGCTTCGAATGGGGCTTGATCGCCGATATTCAGCCGCCAGACCTTGAGACCAAGATCGCCATCCTGCAGAAGAAAGCGGAGAACGATCGCCAGAGCGTGCCGAACGACGTCGCGCTGTTCATCGCGCAGAACATCCGTTCGAACGTCCGCGAGCTCGAAGGCGCGCTCATCCGCCTGCTTGCTTATTGCTCGCTGACGGGCGCAGAAGTAACCGTCCAGACCGCGCAGCAGGTGCTGAAGAACTTTATCGAGCAGCAGACGCGCAAGATCACAATCGATTCGATCCAGAAGGCCGTAGCCGAGCAGTTCGGGCTGCGCGTTGCCGAGATCAAGCAGAAGAACAACTCGCGCAGCATCGTCTTCCCGCGGCAGATCGCGATGTATCTTGCGAAGCATCTGACGGAAGCCTCCCTGCCTGAGATTGGCCGCCAGTTTGGCGGCAAGCACCACACCACCGTTATGCACTCCATCGACAAGATCGAGGAGCAGCGTAAATCGGACAAGGATTTGAACAGGGTGCTGAACAAAGTTACTGAGACATTGAACGGCTAGTCGCAGTTTGGCGTTCGATTTCCACCGTGGGCCCCTGGTTTTCTCGGTCGCTTCTGTGGAATGGCTGTGGAGTTTGTCGAACACTGGATCGGAATAAAAGTTTGGTCCCGGTCTGGCACGTTGGAAAGTTTCTAAGGTCCCGGTTCTCCTTCACCGTAACCGCATGAAACCTGCTTCAGAGAGGATTTGGCGCCTGAATTCCATTTTTCCTCAGCCCCTACTGTTACTGCTGTAAATAGATATATTGTTTTGATATAAGTTAGAGACGTAATCGCGCCACCAGCCAGGCAGCGCGAGGGTTTTGCATAATGCCCACCGAGACAGCGGAACGAGGAGTAGGTCGCATGGCGAGCACCGGAGTAGAAGCGGCGTCGTCGAGCATGGAAATAACCGTCAGCAAAGCCGACCTGTTGCGTGAGCTCACCGCCACGCAAGGCGTGGTCGAACGCAAGACCACCATCCCTATTCTTTCCAATTTTCTCTTCGAAGCTGCCGGCGACAAACTTTCCATCACCGCAACCGACCTCGATCTCGGCCTTCGTACGTCTTGCGCAGCCAAAGTAAAGAAGGAAGGCTCCTGCACCATCCCCGCGCGCAAACTCTATGACTATGTGAAGCTGCTGCCCGAAGGCGATATCTCCATTAAGACCATGGAGAACCACTGGGTGCAGATCCGCAGCGGCCGCTCCAACACGAAGATGGTCGGCATGGCGCGCGCAAACTATCCGCAGCTGCCGGTTTTCCCAACCGCCGGCGTCATCAAGCTTCCATCGAGCATCCTGCGCACTTTGATCGCTAAGACCATCTTCGCCATCTCCAACGAAGAATCGCGTTACACCCTGAACGGCGCGTTGATGGTGCTGAAGCCGGAGTCGATCATCATGGTCGCCACCGACGGGCACCGGCTTGCGCACATCGAGAACTCCACCGCGAAGTTTGCCGGCGTCTCCGGCGAGCTGAAGACGCTCGTCCCCAAGAAAGCCATGGCCGAGATCAGCACACTGCTCCAGGCCACCGACGATGCCACTATCGACTTCGCCAAAGACGATTCCACGCTCTTCTTCCGCATCGGCTCGCGGCTGCTCACATCGCGCCAGCTCACCGGCCAGTTCCCCAATTACGAAGCCGTACTGCCGCGTGACAACAACAAAAGCGTCAGCGTGCGCACCGAAGACCTCAGCGGGGCCTTGCAGCGCGTCGC